>NZ_CAKKMI010000047.1:0-54000 GCF_918698105.1 Pseudomonas brassicacearum
GCCCCAAAAACAGGGCCGCTTCGCGCCCCAGCGGGAGCAAGCTCCCTCGCCACAGGGGACTTGAATGGCGCGCCTTTCTATTCCATACGCACCCGGGCCTTTTCATGCGCATCAAAGTCCATTGCCAGAACCGCATCGGCATCCTGCGGGACATTCTCAACCTGTTGGTGGAGTACGGCATCAACGTCGCCCGGGGGGAGGTCGGTGGTGAGCATGGCAACGCGATCTACCTACACTGCCCGAACCTGATCAACATCCAGTTCCAGGCGTTGCGTCCGAAATTCGAAGGCATTGCCGGGGTATTTGGCGTCAAGCGTGTAGGCCTGATGCCCAGCGAGCGTCGGCACATGGAACTCAACGCCTTGCTCGGCGCCTTGGAATTCCCGGTGCTGTCCATCGACATGGGCGGCTCCATCGTTGCGGCCAACCGGGCGGCGGCGCAGTTGCTCGGGGTGCGTGTCGATGAGGTGCCGGGGATCCCCTTGTCCCGCTACGCCGAGGATTTCGACTTGCCGGAACTGGTGCGCGCCAACCAGTCGCGCATCAACGGCCTGCGGGTCAAGGTCAAGGGTGATGTGTTCCTGGCGGACATCGCGCCACTGCAATCGGAACACGACGACAGCGAAGCCATGGCCGGTGCGGTGCTGACGCTGCACCGGGCCGACCGCGTGGGCGAACGTATCTATAACGTGCGCAAGCAGGAGTTGCGCGGCTTCGACAGTATTTTCCAGAGTTCGAAGGTGATGGCGGCGGTGGTGCGCGAGGCCCGGCGCATGGCCCCGCTGGACGCGCCGCTACTAATAGAAGGCGAAACCGGCACCGGCAAGGAACTGCTGGCCCGCGCCTGTCACTTGGCGAGCCCGCGCGGCCAGTCGCCATTGATGGCACTCAACTGTGCCGGGCTGCCGGAGTCCATGGCCGAGACCGAACTGTTCGGCTATGGCCCGGGGGCCTTCGAAGGGGCTCGGGCCGAAGGCAAGCTCGGCCTGCTGGAACTGACCGCCGGGGGGACGCTGTTCCTCGATGGGGTTGGAGAGATGAGCCCGCGCCTGCAAGTGAAATTGCTGCGCTTCCTGCAGGACGGTTGCTTCCGGCGTGTCGGCAGCGACGAAGAGGTGTACCTGGACGTCAGGGTCATCTGCGCCACCCAGGTCGATTTGTCCGAACTCTGCGCCCGGGGCGAATTCCGTCAGGATCTGTACCACCGCTTGAACGTGCTTTCCTTGCACATCCCCCCGCTGCGCGAATGCCTCGATGGCTTGGCGCCGCTGGTGGAACATTTCCTCGACCAGGCCAGCCGCCAGATCGGCTGCGCCTTGCCCAAGCTGGCCCCGGCGGCGATGGACCGTCTCAGTCACTACCACTGGCCGGGCAACGTCCGGCAGTTGGAAAACGTGCTGTTCCAGGCCGTTTCCCTGTGTGACGGCGGCACGGTGAAGGCCGAGCATATCCGCCTGCCGGATTACGGGGTGCGCCAGCCCCTTGGCGATTTTTCCCTTGAAGGTGGGTTGAACGAGATCGTTGGGCGTTTCGAGAAAGCGGTGCTGGAGCGCTTGTACTCCGAGCACCCCAGCAGCCGGCAATTGGGCAAGCGGCTGGGGGTTTCCCATACGACCATTGCCAACAAGTTGCGCGAATATGAAGTTGGCAAGGAGCCTGGAGCGTAATCAAATGGGGTGCAGTTGCCGGATGGGTAAACCTTTGCCTTGCACCGGCACGACACCGCCGGTTTTTCGTCTTCGATACATTTGCACAATCCCTTCCTGTGTCTCCAAGCCCTTTGTTTACCGGGCCTATCAGCGCCAGAAAAAAGTTGGTCTGCAAATTGCTTGAGGCTGTGCAACACAGCAGTGGGCGGCAAACGTCCGGCATGCAGAGGAACGACAGTGGACAAGTACCTTTATGTGGCAATGACCGGCGCCAGCCAGAACGCACTGGCGCAGCGGGCCCATGCCAACAACCTGGCGAACATCTCCACCAACGGATTTCAGAAAGACCTGGAACAGGCGCGCTCGATGCCGGTATTCGGCGACAGCTTTCCGGCGCGGGCGTTTGCCCTGTCCGAACGGCCTGCCACGGACTTCACTCCGGGTGCACTGGTGGAAACCGGTCGTGACCTCGACGTGGCGGTCAGTGGGCCGGGCTGGATGGCCGTGCAGAACCCCGATGGCGGTGAAAGCTACGTGCGCACCGGTAGCCTCAATGTCGACGCCCTGGGCGTGCTGCGGGCCGGCAACGGCATGCCGGTGATGGGCAACGGCGGTCCGATCGCCGTGCCGCCAGAGCAGAAAATCGAAATCGGCCAGGACGGCACCATCAGCATCCGCGCCATGGGCGAAGGCCCGCGAGTGATGGCTGAAGTGGACCGCATCAAGCTGGTCAACCCGGACCTCAAGAACATGACCAAGGGCCTGGACGGTTCGATCCGGACCAAGGACGGCCAGCCGGCGCCCATCGATGCCAACGTGCAGTTGGTGTCGGGTTTCCAGGAAGCGAGCAACGTCAATGCCGTGGATGAAATGACCTCGGTGCTGGCCCTGGCCAAGCAGTTCGAGCTTCACGTCAAGATGATGAACACCGCCAAAGAAGGCGATGAAGCCATGGCTCGGGTCTTGCAGATCTAACTATTAATTACAGCGCTGCGCCGAAAAACAGGCGTACGAGGAGAATCGAATGCTTCCGGCTCTATGGGTTGCCAAAACAGGTCTGTCCGCCCAGGACACCAACCTGACGACCATTTCCAACAACCTGGCGAACGTTTCGACCACGGGTTTCAAACGTGATCGTGCCGAGTTCCAGGACCTGCTGTATCAAGTAAAACGCCAGCCTGGCGCCCAATCGACCCAGGACAGCGAACTGCCGTCGGGCCTGCAAGTGGGTACCGGTGTGCGCATTGTCGGCACCCAGAAAAACTTCACTGCCGGCAGCCTGCAAACCACCGAGCAGCCGCTGGACATGGCCATCGACGGTCGCGGTTTCTTCCAGATCCTGCAGCCGGACGGCACCACGTCCTACACCCGTGACGGTACGTTCCACCTCGACTCCAACGGCCAGATCGTCAACGCCAGCGGTTTCGCCCTGGAGCCGGCCATCATCATCCCGAACGATGCCCAGACCTTCACCGTGGGCCGCGACGGCACCGTGTCCATCACCGTGGCGGGCAACCCGGCCTCCCAGGTGATCGGCAACCTGCAGACCGCCGACTTCATCAACCCGGCCGGCCTGCAAGCAGTGGGCAATAACCTGTTCCTGGAAACCGCCGCCAGTGGCGCGCCGCAAGTCGGCACTCCCGGCCTGAACGGTTTCGGTACCACGCTGCAGAACACCCTGGAAACGTCGAACGTGAGCACCGTGGAGGAGATGGTCAACATGATCACCACCCAGCGCGCCTACGAGATGAACTCCAAGGTGATCTCCACTGCCGACCAGATGCTCTCGTTCGTTACGCAGAATCTGTAATCACGTCGCAACGTCCGTCATTACGTAGACAGGGCGGCCCCAGGGGCGCCTGCAACACCAAGAGGTAGGGTCATGAAACGCTTCGTATCTATTCTGGCACTGAGTGGGATCACCGCACTCGCGGGCTGTGTCGCGCCGACACCCAGGCCCAATGACCCGTATTACGCCCCGGTGTTGCCGCGCACGCCGTTGCCGGCTGCGGCCAACAATGGCTCGATCTACCAGGCTGGCTTCGAGCAGAACCTGTACAGCGATCGCAAGGCTTTCCGGGTCGGTGACATCATCACCATCACCCTGAACGAGCGGACCCAGGCCAGCAAGAATGCCAACTCGCAACTGGACAAGACCAGCAAGACCAGCGTTGGCCTGACCTCGCTGTTCGGCTCCGGCCTGACCGCCAATAACCCGATCGGTGGCGGCGACTTGAGCCTCAACGCCGGCTATGGCTCCGACCGTGCCACCAAGGGCGACAGCAAATCCGGGCAGAGCAACAGCCTGACCGGCTCGATTACCGTGACCGTCGCCGATGTGCTGCCCAACGGCATCATCGTCGTGCGTGGCGAGAAGTGGCTGACCCTCAACACCGGTGACGAACTGGTGCGCATCGCCGGCATGGTTCGCGCCGATGACATCGCCACCGACAACACGGTTTCCTCGACTCGGGTGGCCGATGCACGCATCACCTACTCGGGCACCGGTGCCTTTGCCGATGCGAGCCAGCCAGGTTGGTTCGACCGTTTCTTCCTCAGCCCGAAGTTCCCTTTCTAGGTGGCCCAGTTGAATCTTAAGCAGCTGTTGCTCGGTGCCCTGGTAATGTCGGCAGCCTTTACCGCTCAAGCCGAGCGTCTGAAGGACATTGCCAGCATTTCCGGCGTGCGTTCCAACCAGTTGATCGGCTACGGCCTGGTCGTGGGCCTGAACGGCACCGGTGACCAGACCACCCAGACCCCGTTCACCTTGCAGACCTTCAACAACATGTTGTCGCAGTTCGGCATCAAGGTGCCGGCCGGTTCCGGCAACGTCCAGTTGAAAAACGTCGCGGCGGTGTCGATCAGTGCCGATCTGCCGGCGTTCGCCAAGCCCGGCCAACTGGTGGATATCACCGTCTCGTCCATTGGTAACTCCAAGAGCCTGCGTGGCGGCACCCTGCTGCTGACGCCGCTCAAGGGTATCGACGGCAATGTCTACGCCATCGCCCAGGGCAACCTGGTGGTGGGCGGTTTCGATGCTGAAGGGCGCGACGGTTCGAAGATCACCGTCAACGTTCCGTCGGCCGGTCGCATCCCTGGCGGTGCGTCGGTGGAACGTGCAGTGCCGAGCGGTTTCAATCAGGGCAACAGCCTGACGCTGAACCTCAACCGTTCCGACTTCACCACCGCCAAGCGTATCGTCGACAAGATCAATGACATGCTCGGCCCAGGCGTGGCCCAGGCCCTCGACGGCGGCTCGATCCGCGTCACCGCGCCACTGGATCCGAGCCAGCGGGTCGATTACCTGTCGATCCTGGAAAACCTCGAGGTCGACCCGGGCCAGGCGGTGGCGAAAGTCATCATCAACTCGCGCACCGGCACTATCGTGATCGGCCAGAACGTCAAGGTGTCTCCGGCCGCCGTGACCCACGGCAGCCTGACCGTGACCATCACCGAAGACCCGATCGTCAGCCAGCCTGGTCCGTTGTCCAACGGCCAGACAGCCGTGGTCCCCCGTTCGCGGGTCAATGCCGAGCAAGAAGCCAAGCCGATGTTCAAGTTCGGCCCGGGCACTACCCTGGATGAAATCGTCCGGGCGGTGAACCAGGTCGGCGCGGCGCCAGGCGACTTGATGGCGATTCTCGAAGCCTTGAAACAGGCCGGCGCGTTGCAAGCCGACCTGATCGTGATTTGAGGACCGGTCCATGGACATGCGCAAGGGCACTTTGATCAGCGGGGATTCGGGCTCCTACTCGGACTTGAACCGACTGAACCAACTCAAGGTTGGCGACAAGAACAGCGACGGCAACCTGCGTAAAGTGGCTCAGGAATTCGAGTCGCTGTTCCTTGGCGAAATGCTCAAGTCCATGCGTTCGGCCACCGATGCGCTGGGCAAGGACAATCCGATGAACACGCCGGAAGCCAAGCAGTACCAGGAAATGTACGACCAGCAGTTGGCCGTCTCCATGTCCCGAGAAGGCGGTGGTATCGGCCTGGCCGATGTGCTGCTGCGCCAGATGTCCAAGAACAAACCGCTGGCGCCAGGCGAGGCGGCAAGCTTGTCGGCCGCCAAGCAGCAAGAGGCGCTGGACAAGGTCGCCAAGGCAGCGGTGCCAACGCCAGTGGCCGCCGGCACGCTGCCCGACGGTCCTCTTTCACGCTCCAACGGCCAGCGTCCGCTGTGGGCTTCCCGGGCGGTGAACGTGCCGCAAGGGGCGGGCGAGGGTACTCATCGCAATGACATGGAGCTGATCAACCAGCGCCGCCTGGCCTTGCCGCCGAAACTGGCTGACCGCCTGCTTGCCGGGCTGGTGCCTTCGGCCGCGGCCAACGCCGATGTGCCTGCACAGAACGTCCTGACGGATCGCGCCATCGCCGCCGTCAAGCCGGCGACTGGCGAATTGGCCAATGGCGACTGGTTGGCCGCACTCAAGGCCGCCGAGCCGAAAGGCGACATGCAGGTCTATGGCCGCGCCGTGGCCCAGCCACCGCTGGCACCGGCACGCAAGGCCTTCCGCGATGCCGACGAATTCGTCAACGCCATGTTGCCAATGGCCAAGGAAGCGGCCGACCGCATCGGTGTCGACCCGCGTTACCTGGTGGCCCAGGCCGCTCTGGAAACCGGTTGGGGCAAATCGGTCATGCGCCAGCCCGATGGCAGCAGCAGTCACAACCTGTTCGGTATCAAGGCCAGCGCCAATTGGAAGGGCGATTCGGCCCGGGCGATCACCAGCGAATTCCGCAATGGCGCGATGGTCAAGGAGACGGCCGAGTTCCGTTCCTACGCCTCGTACCGCGACAGTTTCCACGACTTGGTCAACCTGCTGCAAAGCAACAGTCGCTATCAAGATGTGCTGAAGTCTGCCGATAACCCGGAACAGTTTGTACGCGAGTTGCAAAAGGCCGGTTACGCCACCGATCCGCACTACGCCAGCAAGATTTCGAACATAGCCCGGCAGATGACGAGTTACCAAAACTACGCTTCTGCAGGCGCCACCACGACTTTATAAGGTCTGAACCATGAGTTTGCTCAATATAGGGATGTCGGGTCTGTCAGCAAGCCAGACTGCGTTGGTGACCACGGGCAACAACATCGCCAACGTCGATACCGCCGGTTATTCGCGCCAGCAGACCGTACAGACCACCAAGGCTTCGAACCAGTACGGCAACGTGTTCATTGGTTCCGGCACGACCCTGGCCGATGTGCGCCGGGTGTATAACGCCTTCCTTGAAGCACAACTGAAAACCACCACGTCGCTCAACAGTGACGCGGCGGCCTATCAGGGCCAGATCACTCCGCTCGACTCCCTGTTGTCGGACAGCGGCACCGGTCTCAATGGTGCCCTGACCAAGTTTTTCGCCTCGGTGCAGAACGTCAACGCCAAGCCGGGTGACGATGCATCCCGTCAGTTGCTGCTCAGCGACGCCCAGGCCTTGAGTAACCGTTTCAATTCGGTTGCCAACCAGTTGACGGAGCAGAGCCAGAACATCAACGGCAACCTGTCGAACATGGTCGACCAGGTCAATAACCTGGCGGCTACCGTTGCGCAGTTGAACAAGAAAATCGCCGAAGTCTCCAACGCCGGCGGCGCGCCCAATGACCTGCTCGATGCCCGCAGCGAAACCATTCGCCAACTCTCGACGTTCACTGGCACGCAGGTCGTCGAGAACGGCAGCAGCCTGGACATCTACCTGGGCTCCGGCCAACCGTTGGTGATGGGCAACATCGTCAATACCCTGCAAGCGGTGCCGGACAAGAACGATCCGGGGCGCATAGGTATCCAGCTCAACAGCGGTTCCAGTTCCATGGACCTGACGTCGGTGCTCACCGGCGGCGAGATCGGTGGCCTGATGCGCTACCGCAGCACCGTGCTCGATCCGGCCATGAACGAGCTGGGCCGCGTGGCCCTGGTGGTCGCCGACCAGATGAACAGCATCCAGGCCTCGGGCATCGACATGAACGGGGCCTTCGGCTCCAACCTGTTCACTAACATCAACAGCGCCGCGCAGATCAGCCAGCGCAGCGTTGCGTCGTTGAACAACAGCGCCGGCTCCGGCAACTTCAACATCGCCATCAAAGACTCCGGCAAGCTGACCACCAACGACTACAAGGTAACGTTCACCAGCGGTACGGACTACACCGTCCAGCGCCTGCCCGACGGCACCTCGATGGGCGCGTTCAACACCGCGACCACGCCGCCGCCGGTGATTGACGGTTTCTCGATGACCTTCGCCAACGGCACCGCGGCCGCCGGCGATACATTCAAACTCACGCCGACCCGCAACGAGGCGGCCAATATCAAGACCGAGATGACCGACTCCAAGCGGCTGGCGATTGCCGCGCCGTTGGGTGCCGCCATCGTGCCAGGGGGCAGCGGTACGCTGACCATTCCGGCCAACGGCCAGCCGAGCATGACCACCAAGCTGGACATCTACGACGCCGCCACCACGACCATCGTCCAGAACGGCATCAAGAACTCCATGCCGGTCAAGGTGGTGTTCGGCGCGACGTCCGCCGATGGCACCAGCCAGGCTTATCAGTTGCTCGATGCCAAGGGCGTTCAGATCAGCAATGGCACGATCAAACCTGGGGAAAGCAACACCCTGAGCTTGAGTGTTCCGCTCAAGGATGCCAGTGGCGCCCCGATCATGGATTCGTCCGTGCCACCGGTACAACGCACCGTCACGTTCGACATGTCCATTGCCGGTGCTCCGTCCAACGGAGCGTCCATCAATGTCAGCCTCAGCCAGCCCGGCAGCCTGGACAACCGTAACGGTACTGTCCTGGCCGGCTTGCAGACCGCCAAGACCGTGGACACCGGTTCCTCCAGCAAGGGTATTTCCCTGAACGATGCCTACGGCAAGCTGGTGGAAGGCGTCGGCGCCAAGGCCGCCCAGGGCAAGCTCGACAGTGCCGCCACTGGTGCGATCCTGGACAATGCCAAGACCGCCCGCGATTCGCTGTCGGGCGTGGACCTGGATGAAGAAACCGGCAACCTGGTCAAGTTCCAGCAGTACTACACCGCGTCTTCGCAGATCATCAAGGCGGCGCAGCAAATCTTCAGCACTTTGATCAACAGTCTTTAAGGAGCCGTAGCCCATGCGCATTTCTACTTCTCAGTTTTACGAAAGCACGGCTGCGAACTACCAGAAAAACTTCGCCAAGGTGGTCAAGACCAGCGAAGAAGCCAGCAGCCTGGTACGTGTGAACACCGCCGCCGATGATCCGGTGGGCGCTTCGCGTCTGTTGCAGTTGGGCAACCAGGCTTCGATGCTTTCCCAATATGAAGCCAACGTCACCACCATCAAGGCGACCCTGGGCACGACCGAAGCGGTCATGACCAGCATCGGCAACGTGCTGCAGCGCGCCAAGGAATTGGCCGTCAGTGCCGGCAACGCCGCCTACACCGACGCGGACCGTAAAGCCGTTGCCTCGGAGTTGGGGTCGATCGAAGATCAGTTGCTGAGCCTGATGAACACCAAGGATGAAAACGGCAAATACATCTTTTCCGGTTCCAAGGGCGATGTCGTACCGTTCACCCGCAACGACGATGGTACCTACAGTTACAACGGCGACCAGGTGACCCTGGACCTGCCGATCGGCGACACCATGTCGATGGCCACCAACAGCACTGGCTGGGAAGTGTTCCAGCAAGCCGTCAACACCAGTCGCAGCCAGGTCACCATGACCGCGCCGGCGGTGGATGATGGTCGCGTGGTGTTGACCAACGGCCAAGTGTCGTCCAGCGTGACCTACAACAGCCAGTTCCGCAGTGGCGAGCCGTACACAGTGGAATTTGTCAGCGGCACCCAGTTGAAAATCACCGATTCGGGCGGCAATGATGTGACCGCCGAAGCCAGCAAGGGCGGGGTCATAGACCCCAGCTCCCAGGCAGGGCAGAGCGTGGTCTTTCGCGGCGTCGACCTGACCTTGAACGTGAACCTGAAAACCGGTGACGCGGCGGGCACGGTATTGCCCGGCCATACCTTCACCCTGGCCGCCAAACCCGATACGTTCACTCCGGCTCGTGCACCGGGCAACGCCACCGCGACCCAGATCACCGGTAGCTCAATCACTGATCCAGCGGCCTACCACGCCAGCTTTCCGACGGGCTCGGCGGTGCTGAAATTTACCAATGCCACGGACTTCGACCTGTACGCCGCGCCACTGACCGCTGACAGCAAACCGGTGTCCAGCGGCACCCTGGCGGGCAACGTCGCCACCGCATCGGGGGTCAGTTTCACCCTCAATGGCGCTCCGGCGGCTGACGATCAGTTCAGTATTTCGGTCAACACCCACGAAACCCAGAACATCTTGGACACCATTAATCAGTTGCGGAGCGCGCTGAACCAACCAGTCGATGGCAACGCGATCGCCGGGCAGAAACTGAACGCGGCATTGGCTTCGGGCGTTGGTAACCTGGCCAGCGGCACCGACCAATTGACCAGCGCGTTGAGTTCGGTCGGCGGGCGCGGCCAGTCGCTCGACACCCAGAGCGATACCAACCAGAGCTTTGTCCTGGCCAACTCACAGACTCAGTCGGCCATTCGCGATTCCGATCCAGCCGAGGTGATGACACGTTTGACCCTGCAACAAACGATGTTGCAAGCGTCGCAACTTGCGTTCAGCAAAATCGGTCAATTAGGCCTGTTCAACAAGATCTGATGGGCTTGGGGTTATGTCTGAATGAGGTAACCCCCCAGCCTCTTTTTTTACGGCTCAGGAGGTCGACTCTCGTGTGAGGCGGCACCGGCCAGCCGAGAGTCTTTCGCGTGAAACCAACTCCTCTTGTCAGCATCGTCATCCCCGCGTTCAACCCTCGCTTTTTCCGCGAGGCGCTCAAGAGTGCCCTGGATCAGGATTACGAAAACCTGGAAGTTATCGTGTGCGATGACTGCCTGGGTGACGATATCCGCCAGATCGTCGACTCGTTGCAGGATGATTCGAAGATCACCGTGCGCTATCTGTGCAATCCCCAGCGGCTGGGCTTCCAGCAGAACCTGTTGCGTTGCCTGGAGGAAGCGGGTGGGGAATACATCAAATTCTTGTGTGATGACGATAAGTTGTTCCAATCCTGCGTGCGTCAACAGGCACAGGTCCTCGCAGCGCATGACGACGTTCAGTTGGTCATCAGCAAGCGTCACTTTATCGATGCTGACGGTTACGTGCTGCCGATTCGCCTGGAAAACGTCGGCATCGCCTTGTTCGAAGGGCTATACAAGGGTGAAGACCTGCTGGCGTCCGTCGAGGATACGCCGAGAAATATCTTTGGTGGTTTCAGCGGTGCCCTGATGCGTCGGGCGGACATTGTGTCGTTGCTGCCCGCCTTGGCCCAGGTCGGCCAAGGATTTGTCGCGCTGCTTGATCTTGCATTGTTCATTTGCCTGTTAAGGCGCGGCAACCTGGTGGAGCTGTGCAGCCTTGGCAGCCTTGAACGGTTGTACCCGCAAAGGTTGTCTCACCGTCCCGACATCGTCGATGCCTCGATTGTCGAGTGGACCTGGTTGGCCCAGATGTTGGCCCAGCGCAGTGGCGAGCCGGCACCCGCGTCGGGTTGGGTGCGTTATCTGAACCTGGATCAGGTCAAGCCGAACCAGCCCCACGAGTGGGAAGAGTTGAACCTGTATTCGTTGATGGCCAGTCGGCAAGCCATTGTCGCCTATCAGGTCGGCACCGACGCCGAGAGTTACGACGAAGTCTACCGGCAGTGGCTGGAGTATCGACAGTTCGAAAAGGCGCGCCAACGGGTGGTCCTGCGGCAAGTCGAACTCTGGGCACAACGCCCGGGCATTGTGCCGGTGGTGTTCGACTTCGATGGGGACGCCGAGGCGGTGGCATTGACGCTGGACAGTATTGCCTCGCAGATTTACACCAGCGAACCGGTGGTGCTGTTTTCCAATGGCCGGGGTGCGATCGAAGGCAATGTGATGCGTTTGGCGCTGCAACCCGACTGGGTTCGTGCGCTCAATGAGTTGTTGCCACGTCTGGACGGCGCCCATTGGTTCTATCTGCTGCGTGCCGGTGATCGCTTGAGAACCTCGGCGCTGTTGGTGTTGGCCGAACGAGTCAATGCGATGCCTGGCATTGCCTGTGTCTACAGCGACGAAGGTGCGCTGAAAGACGGCAAATCGCTGGAACCGATCTTCAAGCCTGATTTCAATCTCGACCTGATGCGTGCCTACCCTTATGTGGGCCGGGTCCTGGCCTTCTCGCGCCAGCGCGTGCTGGAACTGGGTGGCTTTGACGCGGACCTGGGCGAACTGGCGCCCCATGATCTGATCTGGCGCCTGGTGGAAACCGATGGCCCGCAGACCATCGAGCACTTGGCGGAGATCCAGGTGGAGTCGACCCAGGCTTTCGCCCAATGGCTTTCGCTACCGCAGGTGATCGAGCAGGGGCCTCGTCTGCTGACGACCCACTTGCAGCGCATTGGTGTGGAGCATCAGTTGCATCCTGGACCGTTGCCGTTGATCCCGCGGATCGAGTACCTGCATCCGGAGCGTCCGCTGGTCTCGATCATCATCAGCGTCAAGGATCAACTGGCAGCGCTGGAAAGTTGCATCAACAGTTTGTTGACCACCACCGACTATGGGCATTACGAAGTCATCATCGTCGACAATGGCAGCGAAACCGATGACATGCGCAACTGGCTGGAGGCCATGGCCGAGTTGGGCAGCGACAAGTTGCGAATAGTGGTCGCTGACGAGCAGGGCAACGAAGCGCAGGTGAGGAATTGCGCGGCCCGGCAGGCTCGCGGTGATTACCTGCTGTTGCTCAGTCCATTTTGTGTGATTCACGACGCGGCCTGGTTGGACGAATTATTGAATCATGCCCAGCGTCCTGAAGTGGCCATCGTTGGCCCGCGAACCCTGAACTTGCAGGGCCAGGTGATCGACACCGGCCTGGTGCTCGGGCTCGATGGCCTGGCCGGTCGGCCGTTTGCCAACGAGCAACCCACTGCCGGCGGCTACATGCAGCGTTTGCAGGTCGTGCAGAATTGGAGCGCGGTGAGTGGTCATTGCCTGCTGGTGCGCAGGGCCGTGTTCGATAGCGTGGGAGGCTTGTCGCCTGCCATCGACACGCCAGGCATCAATGTCCTTGAACTGTGCCTGGAAATTGGCAAGCAAGGTTATCTGGTGGTGACGACCCCCTATGCGAACGTGATCCTGAAGCCTTCCGTCGGGGTTGCCCGCGAGGCGTCCTGGAAGCAGCGCGTGGAGCAGGAGCAAGAGTCGTTTTATCAGCGCTGGTTACCCAAAATCGCCAATGACCCGGCCTACAACCGCAACCTTAGCCTGACCGGTAACAGCTTCATCCTGGCACCGGGCCAGCGCACTGGATGGAACCCCCTCTGCAGCCAGCCGCTGCCGTCCATCCTGGGCCTGGCCCTCAACAGTTCAGCCATCGGCCACTATCGCATCAGCCAGCCGCTGATTGAATTGCATAACGCTGGACGGATCGTCGGACGGGTGTCCTATGAAATGCCATCGATCATCGAAATCGAGCGCGAAGCGCCGGATGTGGTTGTGTTCCAGGGGCGCTACAACAACAGTAAGTTCAATGACCTCGTCCAGGTGAAAACCTATTCGAACGCCATGCGCATCTACGAACTCGATGACTATGTGGCGCGGATCCCCGTAAAGAACGATCACACTCGCAACATGCCGGACAATATCCAGGATCTGTTGGAACGCGGTATCGCCTTGTGCGATCGGGTGGTGGTTTCGACGTTTCCGCTGGCTGACGCGTTGTCGAACCTGCATCACGATATTCGCGTGGTGCCGAACATGCTGGCGCCTCACCTGTGGAACGGCATCTCCAGCCGGCGTCGCACCTCGATCAAGCCTCGGGTCGGTTGGGGCGGCGGCACCAGCCACCGGGGCGATCTGGAAGTCATCGCCGAGGTGGTACGCGAGCTGGCCGACGAAGTCGAATGGGTTTTTTTCGGTATGTGTCCGGATTCGCTCAGGCCCTATGTGCACGAATACCATGGCGGCGTCGCGCTCTCTTCGTACCCGGCCAAGCTGGCGGGCCTGAACCTGGACCTGGCCCTGGCACCGCTGGAGCAGCATATTTTCAATGACTGCAAAAGCAACCTTAGGTTGTTGGAATACGGTGCTTGCGGCTATCCGGTCATTTGTACCGAAACCGAAGCCTACCGCGGTCATCTACCCTGTACCCAGGTGAAGACCAACAGCACGCAGGAGTGGCTGGAGGCGATTCGCATGCATCTGTCAGACCCGCAGGCCAGTTATCGAATGGGTGATCAGCTACGTGAGATGGTGCTGCGCGATTTCATGCTGCGCGGCGATAACCTGCGCTACTGGGCCGATGGCTGGCTGCCGGATTGATTGACAGTATCCGTGCGCGGCCTAGTCTGACCGACAGAACGACGACCGGATTTCGAACCGGGACGCCATGAACATGATGCCGCCGACCAGGCGACTCGCTCGTTATAGGAATTCATATGCAACGCAGTACTGCCAATGATTCATCCGCTCCGTTGAACGAGCGTTTCACCTTGGTGCTTTTGGCCCATGAGCAACCTGAAGCCTTGCGCAGGGCGTTGCGTTACTACGCAGCTTACCCCTGCGCTGTGCTCGTCCTCGATTCGTCTGCCGAACCGGATGCCGACAGTGTGGCAACATTGTCCGGCGTGCGTTATGTGCATCGGCCCGACACCGGTCACTTCGCTGGCAAGCTGCGTCAGGGGCTGGAGCTCGTTGCGACGCCGTACCTGGCCATGGTCGATGTCGATGCCTTCCTGCTGCCCGAAGCGCTTGATCAGTCGTTGGAGTTCCTGGCTGCCCACAGCGATTATTCGGCCTGCCAAGGTTACGCGCTGACCTTCGAGGCCCACGCCGCTCGTGTCGATTATTACCGCCGTGACCGCAAGGGCGTCGAGGATTTTGCCGAGTCTTGTGCCCTGGAACGCTTGGCGACGTACGCCAGCCACTGCCCGTCGTTGATCAATGCTGTCATTCGGACCGAGACCGTGCGGCGCTGGTACGCCGTATTACCTGCGGATTTCGACCTGACCTGGCAAGAGCTTGGTCATGGTTGTGCGCTGATGGCAGCCGCGAAGGTGCGTATCCTGCCGATTCCTTACGCGGTACACGCGTTGCAAATCCCTTCGACACTTGAAGCAGGCCAACTGGCGGCCATGCTGAGCTATCGCGATGCGACCACAGCGGGGATCCGTGAGCGCCTTGTGGCGATGCTGGGTTCGATTTTCGAGATGGATCAGGACGAGTCATCGCAGGCCGTCGAGAGCCTGGTGGGGATGGGCGATTATTTGAGTCAGCGCGCCGCTTTCGCTCGGGCCAAGCTGTTCGAGTCGGGCTGGCTTTCGCAGTTGGAAGGACCGGTCTGCCGTTTCGAGCCGACGCAGTTTGTCGAGTTGCCGTTTTATAATCAGCCGTTTTTCGAATGCCTGTCCAGGCTCGAGTTCCTGATGCATGCGATGCCTGCCGGACGCGTGCAACTGCAAGAGCTGGAAGCGGTGCTGCTCAAGCAAAAAGAACTGACGCGACCACAGCGCAACACCGGCGCCGAACCGCTTAACGAACGCTTGCTCAAGGCTTTCGAACTCAACGCTTTCAACCTCGATGTGGTGCAACAGTTGGCCGCCATCCTCGAAGAAGGCGGTGCCGAAGCAGTGAGCCTGAAGTTGAAGGAATGGGCGCAGCGTCTCCAGGACGTCATGGTGCAAGATCATGCCAGTCTTTTCGAAACCATGCGGTCCGGCCAGTTGCTACGCTGGCTGGATGGGCGTGAGCCGAGCGCGGGCCAGGTCAAGGACATCACCCGCTACCTGGCTCGCCATCAGGGCGGACCGACGTTCGGCCTCCTGTTGCTGGACCTGGAGGCGGATTTCACCCGCCTGCAGACCACCTTCGACAGTGTGATCAACGGGGCTTGCAGGGCATTCAAGATCATTGTGTTCACGACCGGTGACCTGCCGGCCGAAACGACCCTCCAGAACACCCTGCATTTCGTCAAGGTCAATGAAAGCAACTATGTGGATCGGATCAACCAGGTCATCAGCCAGAGCGATTGCGACTGGGTGGTCCTGGCCGAGGCGGGAGATGAGCTGACGCCATCCGGTCTGTTGCATGCCAGCCTGGAACTGCTTGACGCACCGCAATGCCGGGCGGTGGCCATGGATGAATTCCAGCGCCAGCCCGATGAAACCCTGAGCGATGTGTTCCGTCCCGGCTTCAATCTCGATTTGTTGTTGAGCGTACCTTCGTTGATGGCGCGACACTGGTTGGTACGGCGAGAGGTGCTGGTGCAGGCCGGGGGGTATTCGCGCGATTTCAAGGACGCCTTGGAGTTCGAATTGCTCCTGCGGTTGATCGAACAGGGTGGCATGGGCGGCCTGGCGCATCTGGACGAACCGCTGCTGATTTGCCAGGCGCAGTCGGACAGCGACAACGCCGACGAGCGCAAGGCCCTGCTTCGTCACCTCGCGGCACGGGGCTACAAGGCTGACGTCAGTTCGGCGGTACCGGGTGTCTACAAGATCGACTACCGCTTTATCGAACGTCCGCTGGTGTCGATTATCCTGCATGGCGACGGCGACCTGGTCACCCTGCAGCGATGCATCATCAACGTGCTGCAGCGTACCCGCTACCAGCGCTTCGAACTGCTGGTGGCCGAACATCCGGTCCACGGCGCAGCATTGAAGGACTGGCTCCGCAGCCAGGGTCATCAGGCCAGTCGTGTGCGGTTCATCGATGTCGAGCCGGGGCTTGCCACGGCGGTCCTGATCAACCAGGCCAGCCAGCAGGCCAAGGGTGAGTATCTGCTCACCTTGGCGGTGGACAGCGAAGTGGTGAACGTCAACTGGATCGAACTCCTGCTCAACCAGGCCCAACGTCCGGAAGTCGGCGTGGTCGGTGCCAGATTGATCGACCGTCAGGGACGTACGACCCAGGCGGGCCTGATGCTTGGGTTCAACGGCGTGGTGGGCTCGGCGTTCGTCGGTGAGGCGGCGGATGCGCGGGGCTACATGAACCGCCTGGTGGCCGAACAGGATTGCTCTGCGGTGTCCTTTGCTTGCCTGATGGTCTCCGCGCAGCTGTTCCAGGCGGCGGATGGCGTGGATGACGCCTTGTTCGCCAAGGGGCTGGGTGACGTGGACCTGTGCCTGCGAATCGCACAGGCCGGTTATCTCACGGTGTGGACGCCGTACGTTCAGGTCGTCAATCCGGGCATCCTGTCGTCTTCGGACGAAGCCCGCCAGGCCCTGGTCGGGAAATGGCAGGACGCGCTGTCCCATGATCCGAACTACAACGCCAACCTGGCGACGACCGGTCCCGGTTTTATCCTTGGACCGGTGGTACCGGTGCCGTGGTCGAAGCTCATTGGCCGGGCAGGCGCGTAGGAGCCCAGGCTTATCGCTGAACCACCGCTAGCGCGAGCAAGTCCGCTCGCGATAGCGGTGGTTCAGCTCATGGGGAAGGTGACTATGTTGCCGTCATCGCGAGCAAGCTTGCTCCCCCGCTTATTCTCCCCTGCGGACGCAACATCCGCGCTTGTTACCCTCTCTGTACACATCAGCCAATCCTGAAATCCTAGCGAAACGAAGCCCAAAAAAACGGCGCTTTCTCTCTCCAGAGCGAGCGTCGTTTTTTCTTCAAGGCCCAGTAAATACAGGCTTCCAGCCAGTGGCACCATAATTGCTTTCTAGGTATCAGCGCCTGTATTACCGGCGGGGACGCCGAATAATTGGCGTCTCTTGTGAGTAGTCCGAGCGTCTTTGACGCTGATGCGGTTCACCTTTTGAGAGAGATATATGAAGGCAGTAATTCTGGCTGGAGGATTGGGCACTCGCATCAGTGAGGAGTCGCATCTCAAGCCCAAGCCGATGATTGAAATTGGTGGCAAGCCCATCATCTGGCACATCATGAAAATCTACTCTCACTATGGCATCAACGACTTCGTGATCTGCCTTGGCTACAAGGGCTACGTCATCAAAGAGTATTTCGCCAACTACTTCCTGCACATGTCGGATGTCACGTTCGACCTGGCTGAAAACAGCATGCATATCCATCAGGGCAAGGCCGAGCCATGGCGCGTGACCCTGGTGGACACGGGTGAAGTCACCGGCACCGGTGGACGACTCAAGCGCGTGCGCAACTACCTGGGCGACGAGACGTTCTGCCTGACCTATGGCGATGGCGTGTCCAACGTCAACATCCGTGAGCTGGTGGCCTTCCATCAACAGCACGGCAAGCTGGCGACGGTCACGAGCGTCCAGCCACCGGGCCGCTTTGGCGCGATGGAACTCGAAGGCGCTTGCGTCAGGGGGTTTCAAGAAAAACCCCAAGGCGATGGCGGTTGGATCAACGGTGGCTTTTTCGTGCTGGAGCCCGCGGCGCTCGATGGCATTGAAGATGACACGACGACCTGGGAATACGAGCCGATGCGCAACCTGGCCCGGCAAGGTCAATTGATGAGCCACTTGCACCATGGCTTCTGGCAACCGATGGACACGCTACGTGACCGTGTATTGCTCGAAGAGCGCTGGAGCAGCGGCCAAGCCGAATGGAAACTCTGGTCGTGAATGCATTCTGGGCGGGTAAAAAAGTTTTCCTGACTGGCCATACCGGCTTCAAGGGCGGCTGGCTGGCGTTGTGGTTGCGTCAGTTGGGGGCCGAGGTCCGTGGCTTTGCCTTGCCGGCCGACACCACGCCAGCCTTCTGGTCTGTCGCTGGGCTGGAGGGCCTGGTTCCGGGGGATCTGGCGGACATTTGCGACGGTGCGGCGTTGTCCTCGGCGCTCCAGGCATTCCAGCCGGACGTGGTCCTGCACCTGGCCGCACAGGCGTTGGTTCGCGAGGCCTACCGCAACCCTGCCCAGACCTATGCCACCAACGTCATGGGGACCGTCAATCTGCTTGAAGCCGTTCGTCATTGCCCTGGCGTGCGGGCAGTGGTGGTGGTGACGACCGATAAGTGCTACGAGAACCGCGAATGGGTCTTGCCTTATCGCGAGTATGACGCCCTGGGCGGGTTCGACCCCTATAGCAACAGCAAGGCCTGTGTCGAGTTGCTCTGTGCTTCTTACCGCAACTCGTTCCTGAACGAGTCTGGCGTGGCACTGGCGACCGCTCGGGCAGGCAATGTCATCGGTGGCGGCGACTGGTCGCCGGAGCGCCTTGTGCCGGATATTTTTCGCGCCTGGCAACACAACGAAGAAGTGGTCCTGCGTTATCCCCAGGCGACCCGTCCATGGCAACACGCGCTCGAGCCGTTGATGGGCTACCTGATGCTGGCCCGGGCGCTGGTGGAAGAGGGCGAACGTCACGTCGGCGCCTGGAACTTCGGCCCTGAGAGCGGCAACGTCGCTTCGGTGGAAACCATCGTCGGCCTGCTCGCCGAGCAATGGCCGGTACCGGTGCGCTGGTCGGTGGATCCGCAAGCGCAACCCCACGAGGCTGGTTTATTGGCACTCGATTCCAATAAGGCACGCGAAGAGCTTGGCTGGAGGCCGCGCTGGTCGCTGGCAACCAGCCTTGAACGCACGCTGGCCTGGCACCTGGCCTGGCAGAACGGCCAGGACATGCACACCTTTACCCGCAACCAGATCGCGGATTACCAAGGCGATATCCATGAGTGAAAGTACTACGCAGTTGCGCCAACAAATTGTCGAGCTGGTGGGGCGCTACGCGCAGTCGGCGCTCGCTCCGCAGGTATTCGTTGCCGGCCAGAGCAGCGTACCGCCGGCTGGCAAGGTAATCGGCGCCGCTGAGTTGCAATCGATGACCGAGGCGGTGCTGGACGGTTGGTTGACCACCGGACGGTTCAACGAGGCCTTTGAAAAACGCCTGGGCAAGTACTTGGGGCGGCGCTGTGTGCTGACCACCAATTCGGGGTCGTCGGCCAACCTGCTGGCATTTTCTGCCTTGACCTCCCCGCGCCTGGGCGATCGCGCGATCAAGCCCGGCGATGAAGTGATCGGTGTTGCCGCTGGCTTCCCGACCACCGTCAATCCGATCCTGCAGTTCGGCGCCGTCCCGGTGTTCGTCGACGTCCAGATGGGCACCTACAACATCGACCCGGCCAAGATCGAAGCGGCGATCGGGCCGAAGACCAAGGCCATCATGTTGGCGCACACCCTGGGCAACCCCTATGACCTGGGTGTCGTGCGAGCGCTGTGCGACAAATACAAGCTGTGGCTGATCGAAGACTGCTGCGATGCCCTGGGCTCGACCTACAAGGGCCAGATGGTCGGCACGTTCGGCGACATCGGCACCCTGAGCTTTTACCCGGCGCACCACATCACCATGGGCGAGGGCGGGGCGGTGTTCACCGACAGCCCGCTGCTCAAGCGCATCATGGAGTCCTTCCGTGACTGGGGCCGCGATTGCTACTGCGAGCCTGGCCAGGACAACACCTGCAAGCAGCGCTTTTGCAAGCAGATGGGCGAACTGCCTGAGGGTTACGACCACAAGTACACCTATTCGCACTTGGGCTATAACCTGAAGATTACCGACATGCAGGCTGCCTGTGCCCTGGCGCAGATGGACCGTGTGGAAGACTTCACGGTTGCGCGCAAGCGCAACTTCCGCTGGCTCAGCGAGCGCCTGGCCAATTGCGCCGATTTCCTCATCCTGCCCGAGGCGACTGCGGACAGCGACCCCTCGTGGTTTGGTTTTCCCGTGACCCTGCGCGACGGCTGCGGCATCCAGCGTGTCGAGCTGTTGCGTTACCTGGATAGCCAGAACGTTGGCACCCGCTTGCTGTTCGCCGGCAACCTGGTGCGTCAACCCTACATGCTGGGCCGCAACTTCCGCATCAGTGGCGAGTTGACGGTCACCGACAAGATCATGAACGACACCTTCTGGATCGGCGTCTGGCCGGGCCTGGGTGAAGAGCACCTGGGCCACGCGGCACGTTGCCTGGAACACTTTTTCGGGCTGGATCGCTGATGCGCGCCTATGTCCTCTGTGGAGGTTTCGGTACTCGCCTGAGTGCCGTGCTTCAAGGCTCGCAGAAAGCCGTCGTGGATATTCACGGCCGGCCATTCCTGGCGCTGGTGCTGGCTGAGCTCAAGCAGGCGGGCATCACGCAGGCGGTTTTGTGCGCACATTATCGGGCCGATCAATTGGCCGAGCTGCTGCCGTCGCTGATGGCCGAAACCGGGCTGGACCTGCAGATTGTGGTGGAAAAACAACCCATGGGCACCGGTGGCGCGGTCCTGCACGCCTTGCATCAAATGCCCCCCGAAGGTCGCTTCCTGGTACTCAACGCCGATACCTGGCTCGACCGCCAGGCCTATCGGTTGGCCATGGCCGCCACCGGCGACGTGCTGGTGGGGGTGCAGGTGGAGGATCGTTCCCGCTACGGCAGCCTGGACTGCTCCGAGGATCTGCGATTGCTGGCGCTCAACGAAAAGGGGCTGAGCGGACCAGGCCGGGTCAATGCTGGTGTCTATGCCTTCGCCGCCGACTCTTTGCAGGCATGCACCGTCCAGGCCTGCTCGATGGAGCAGGACATCCTGCCGATGCTTATCCGCCGGCAGTCACTCAAGGTCTGTGCCTACACCGGGCCCTTTATCGATATTGGAACGCCTGACGCCTTGAGCGCATTCAAGTCGGGGTTCAAGGAGGCCGTCAACTCATGAATCAATTGGCCAGAACACAAACGGTCTACCTGAACCAGACCATTCTCGATGCCGTCGAGTGCATCGAGACGGGCGATTTGCAAATCGTCTTCGTGGTCAACGAGCAGTGGCGCCTGGAAGGCGTGTTGACCAACGGCGACTTGCGTCGTTACCTGCTCCAGGGCGGGGCGACGAACGTGCCGGTCACCGAGTGCATGAACACCGCTTACCGTTCGGTAAAAGTGGGTGCATCGCGCGAAGAAATGCTCAAGATCTTCGACCTGAGCTACAACGCCATTCCGGTCGTGGACGATTCCGGCTGCCTGGTGGATGTCGTCACGCCCGCACGGCTGGCGGCCAACCAGGAAGTGCCGGTGCTGGCCCGGGCGCGGGCGCCGGTGCGCATGAGCTTCAGTGGCGGTGGTTCGGACCTGACCTATTACTTCGTGGAAAACCCGGCCGCTGTGCTCAGTTGCACGGTCGGGCTGTATTCCCACGCGACGTTGATCCCGCGTACCGACAATGTGATCCGGATTTTCTCCGAAGACCTGTGCACCCGCGAGTCCTATGAGTCCTTGGATGACCTCATGGACCATGCCGACAAGGGGCTGCTGGCGACCATCGTTTCGGTCATCCAACCCAACTACGGGCTGGATCTGTACATGCGTTCCGATTTTCCGGTGGGCTCTGGGCTGGGTGGCTCGTCGGCGGTCGCCACGGCGATCATTGCCGCGTTCAATGAACTGCGCCGCGATCGCTGGAGCACCTATGAGGTCGCGGAGCTGGCATTCCAGGCCGAGCGCCTGTGCTTTGGCATCGCCGGTGGCTGGCAGGACCAGTACGCTTCGGCGTTCGGTGGTTTCAACCTGATCGAGTTCAAGGAAGGTCGCAACCTGGTGCACCCGATCCGCCTTGAAGATTCGATTTGCAACGAGCTGGAAGAGTGCCTGGTGCTCTGCGATACCCGCATCTCCCATGACTCCGGCAAGCTCCACGTCCAGCAACGCGAAGAAATGAGCAGCAAGGGCCAGCAAAGCCTGCTGCTGACAGAAAGCGTGTCGCTGTGCCGCCGCATGCACCATCACTTGATCCGGGGCGAGCTGCATGATTTCGGGCGCTGCCTGCACGACGGCTGGATGCTCAAGAAACAGTTTTCCCAAGCCGTGAGCGATGGCGTGCTCGACCAGATCTATGAGTGCGCCCTTAACGCGGGCGCCCTGGGTGGCAAGTTGCTGGGCGCCGGTGGCGGTGGTTTCTTCCTGTTTTTCGTACAACCCCAGCACCGTCAAGCCGTGACCGAAAAGGTCAGAGCGCTTGGCTGCCGAACCACCGATTTCCGTTTTGAATCCAGCGGTGTCACTTCCTGGCGGACCAAAATTCAATGAGCAAGCAGATATTCAGCATCGATGGGATCACCATTGGTGAGGACCACACTTTTGTCATCGCGGAAGTGGGCAACAACCATAACGGCTCGGTGGAGCTGGCCCGGCAACTGGTGGACGCCTCCATCGAGGCGGGCGCCGACTGCGTGAAGTTCCAGCTGCGCAACCGCGAAGCCCTGTACCGGCGCAAGGCCGATGGCTCGCGCGCTGAAGACTTGGGTGTGGAATACATTCAAGACCTGTTGGATAAAGTCGAACTGAGCGTGGATGAACATCGGCTGATTCGCGACTACTGCGCGCAAAAGGGCATCAGTTATATCTGCACCCCTTGGGACGAGCCGAGTGTGGACGTGCTGGCCGGTTTCGACGTGCCAGCGCTGAAAATCGCCTCCGCCGACCTCTGCAACCCTTACCTGATCGCCAAGGCCGCGTCCCTGGGCAAGCCGTTGATCCTGTCGACCGGCATGTCCCTGGAGCATGAGATCGAGCGCGCCATCGAGCAGTTGAACGGTTTGGGCGTACCGTTCGCATTGCTGCATTGCAACAGCACCTACCCGGCACCGGAAACCGATATCCAACTCGGTTACCTGGCACGTCTGCGCGAGCTGCACGGCCTGATCGGTTACTCCGGTCACGAACGTGGCACTGCCATCAGCATCGCGGCCGTGGCGCTGGGCGCCAAGCTGATCGAGCGCCACATCACCCTCGATCGCGGCATGGAAGGTCCGGACCACCTCGCCAGCCTGGAACCCGAAGAATTCCGTCAACTGGTCGAAGGCATCCGCCAGGTCGAGAAAGCGTTGCCGTGGACCGGACCGGGGCGCCACGCCAGCCAGGGCGAATTGCTCAACCGCGAAAACCTCGGCAAAAGCGTGATCGCCGCCCGCGCCATCGAGCCTGGCGAAACGTTCACCCAGGACATGCTGCGTGTCGCCAGTCCGGGCCAGGGCCTGCCGCCGTATCGATTGGCCGATCTGCTGGGCAAGCAAGCCGGACGGGCCATTGCCCAGGGCGATTTCCTGTTCGACAGCGACCTGCTTGCCCAGCAAGTGATCCGTCGCGAATACGCCATGCCGATTCTCTGGGGCGTGCCGGTTCGTTATCACGACTTTTTGCAATACGACCAGTGGATCAAGCCCGACCTGTTCGAATTCCATTTGTCCTACCGCGACCTCAGTATGGCGCCACACGCGTACCTGCGAACCGTGGAATGCTCGCGCCTGGTGGTCCATGCGCCCGAGTTGTTCGAAAACAGCGAACTGCTGGACCTGGTGGCCGATGACCTGGAATACCGTCAGCGCTCCATTGCCAACCTGCAACGGGTGGTGGATGCGACCTTGCAGATCGCCGAGTTCTTTCCCAGCGCCGATTCGCTGCTGATCGTGGCGAACATCGGTGGCTTCTCGGCTGACGAACCCTTCCCGGTCAGTCATCGGGCCGAGCTGTATCGACGCTTTCGCGAGTCCTGCGCCCAGATCGATTTTGGCCGTACCGAACTGATCCCGCAAAACATGGCGCCGTTCCCGTGGCACTTCGGCGGGCAGCGCCACCAGAACATTTTCATGATGCCGCAGGAGCTGGCCGAGCAGGCCAAGGCCATGAACATGCGCCTGTGCCTGGACCTCTCGCATCTGCAAATGGCCTGTTTCCACTTCGGCCTGGACTTCCAGGCGGCGCTGGCCCTGTTGCTGCCGCATTCGGCGCACCTGCATGTGGCGGATGCCAAGGGCAGTAACGGCGAAGGTGTCCTGATGGGCACCGGGGACGTGGACTGGCCGGCCACTTGGGCGCAGCTCAAGGATTATCCACAGGTGAGTTTTATTCCCGAAGTGTGGCAAGGCCACAAGGACCACGGTGCCGGATTCTGGTCGGCGCTTGAATTCCTGAACGAATTGAATTGAGCCGAGCGCTCGGCGAACTGAGGTTTTGAACGATGAGTACCAAAATGCGTGTAGCTGACTACATCATGAATCGACTGGCGGGACTGGGCATCAAGCAGGTGTATTTTCTGCCAGGTGGCGGCGCCATGCATTTGAACGATGCCCTGGGACGTCATCCCGACCTGGAGCCGATCCTCTGCCTGCATGAGCAGGCCGCCGGCATCGCCGCCGAAGCGGCGGGCAAGCTGACCGGGGGGCCGAGTGCCTGCATGACCACGTGCGGTCCGGGCGCTACCAACGCGGTCACCGCGACCCTGGGCGCCTGGCTCGACTCCACGCCGGTATTTTTTATCTCCGGCCAGGTCAAGACCGCCGACTTGAAGGCCGGCACCGGCTTGCGCATGTTGGGCGTGCAGGAGGCCGACATCGTCTCCATCGTTTCCTCGATTACCAAGGGCGCCGTGACCCTGACCGACCCACTGGCGGTCGCTGAAGTGTTCGATGAACTTGAACATGCCGCGCTGACTGGCCGTCGAGGTCCGGTCTGGCTCGACGTACCGCTGGATGTACAAGCGGTCCAGATCGATCCTGCTCAATTGCGCCGTGCCAAATTGCCACCGGTTGCCGCCGCCGTCGACGTCAGCGAGTCGGTGAACCGCACGCTAGAGTTGCTCAAGACCGCCAAACGTCCGGGCATCATTGCCGGCAGCGGTATTCGCATGGCCGGCGCGGTCGAGGCCTTCAACGCACTGATCGAGAGTGCGGGCGTCCCCGTCATGCCGACGTGGTTGTCCATGGACCTGATCGAAGATGATCACCCACTCTTCGGCGGTCGTCCTGGCTCGATCGCGCCGCGCTGGGCGAACTTCACCCTGCAGAATTGCGACCTGTTGATTGTGTTGGGCTCGCGCCTGGACATGGCGCTCACTGCCTACAATCATGCGCATTTCGCACCCTATGCCAGGAAGGTCGTGGTCGATATCGACCCGGCGGAAATCGCCAAGCTGCAAATGCCGGTTGAAGTCAAAGTCGTGGCTGACGTCAAGCCGTTCATCGAAGGGCTCGTGGCGGGCATCAAGGCCGCCGCACTGCCCGATTATTCCGCCTGGCGTTCCCAGATCGCGGCCTGGCGCGAGCGTTATCCATTGCTGCAACCTGAGCACGCCGACGACAGCGAAGGCGTGAGCATGTATCACTTTACCGATCGCCTGTCGGACCTGCTGAGCGAAGGCGATGTGATCGCCCCGGGCAGTTCCGGTTTCGCCTCGGAATTGTTCCTGCTCAATCTGCGCTTGAAGAAGGATCAGCGCTGCTTCCACAACCGCGGCACCGGCTCGATGGGCTTCGGCGTGCCGTCGGCTATCGGTGCGTGTCTTGCCTCAGGTCGCAAGCAGACGATCTGTGTGGAAGGCGATGGCGGCGTGCAGCTCAATATCCAGGAGTTGGCAACGCTGGCCGCGCAGAACCTGCCGATCAAGTGCTTCGTGATCAACAACCAGGGCTACGCCTCCATCCGTACGTCGCAGAACATGCACTTCAAACTGCTGGTCGGCGCCGATGACACCAGCGGCCTGAAACTTCCCGACCTGCAGCAATTGTCCGCCGCCTATGGCGTGGGCTATGCACGCATTGACGCCCATGAGGGGCTGGACGCCGCGTTGAGTGAAGTACTCGCGCGCAGTGGTCCGGTGATCTGCGAGGTGCTGGTCCAGGTCGAAGAGGCCCGGGTGCCGCGTGTGATGACCCGTATCAACGAACAGGGCAAGCCGGAGACCGGCGCGCTGGAAGACCTTTACCCATTCCTGCCGCGCGACGAATTCAATGCGCAGATGGCGATTTCGGAGCGCAACTGAAATGGCCTGGCTGAAGAAAAAATTGACCGGTCTCAGCTACCGCTATCTGCGCGGTACGGTTTCCTGGGCGCATGCCAAGTCACCTGAAATTCGCCATGAGCGGTTGTTGCCGTATTCGAGCTATGCGCCGTGGTGCCAGGACCCATCATTCGAGCAGGCCCTGGGCCTGGTCGAGCGCAACACGCTGGTGGATAAATACCGGCTGTTCGAACTTTGGTCCCTGGCTCGGCAACTGGATGACCTGGAAGGCGACTTTCTGGAAGTGGGGGTCTGGCGCGGTGGTTCGGGCTGCTTGTTGGCACTGGCAAGTCAACGATCTGGACGCAAAGTGTTTTTGGCCGATACGTTCACCGGTGTGGTGAAAGCCAGCCATCTGGATACCGGCTACAGCGGCGGTGAGCACAGCGACACCGATATCCAGCGAGTCCAGGCGTTGGCTGAGCGCTGTGGCGTAGTCGACAGCGTGCACATACTCCAGGGCATGTTCCCCGAGCATAATGCAGAGCACGTCAGCCAGCGGCTGGCGCTGTTGCACATCGACGTGGATGTTTACGAGTCGGCCCGCAGTGTCTTGCATTGGGCGTTGCCACGCTTGGCGATAGGCGCCGTGGTGGTGTTTGACGATTATGGTTTTTATGGTTGCGAAGGCGTGACCCGACTGGTCAACGAGTTCATGGTGGACAACCGGGACTTCCGTTTTGTGCACAACCTCAATGGTCACGCCGTATTGATACGGGTGGCCTCGGGAGACCAGCATGTTTGAGGGCCAGCGCTTCGATCATGTGCTGGTCTACGGTGCACGGTTGGCCGGCCAGCGGGTCCAGGCTTACCTGGAGGATCAAGAGATCAGGGTCAGCGCCTTTTTGGACCGTGATACGTCCCTGAATCAGGTCGATGGCATCTCTGTCGCCAGTGCCCAGGACTGGGCGACCCGCCATGATCCGGCAACTGCTTGCGTGGTCATTGGGCTGTTCAACAATTATGTGGATGTCGGCGAAGTCGTGACCCAGTTGCAGCAATTGGGTTATGGCTATGTGGTCAGCCTTGTCGAGTTCGTTCGTCATTTTCCCGAAGGGCAGCCGTTTCGTTACTGGTTGGTGGACCCGCGTTATTACGAGGCGAATGCTGATCGGATAGCCCACCTGCGTGAAAACCTTGCCGATGAAACCAGTCGGGAGCTGCTGGATCGCATCGTTGATTTTCGGATCTCGGGTGATTATTCGCGGTTGCCTGCGCCTTCGCCCCGACAGTATTTTCCTGAAGACCTGCCGACCTGGCCGCAGCCGCTGCGTTTTGTCGACTGCGGTGCCTATACGGGAGACACCGTGCAGGAGATGCGCGCTGCAGGACTGGCGTTCGAAGCCGTAGCCACCTTTGAACCCAACCTTGAGAACTACGCCGTACTTGTCCCCACCCTGAGTGATCTTCACGCGGTGAATTTCCCTTGTGGCGTTTCCGACGGCAATCGGCGAATAGGATTCGATGGCGCGCTGGGCGCAGGCGGTCACCTCGTCGAGTCGGGAGGGGACACAGTGACCTGCGTGCGCCTGGATGATGCCTTGCCAGGCTTCGCCCCGAACCTGATCAAAATGGACATCGAAGGCGAAGAGCCCGCGGCGTTGGAAGGTGCCAGGAACATGCTGAGTCAATACAGGCCGAACCTGGCCATCAGCATCTATCACCGGGCAGAGCATCTATGGAGCATCTTCGAGCAGTTGCAAGGTTATGGCCTGCCATACCGCTACTACCTGCGCTGCCATGCCCACAGCAGCTTCGACACCGTGTTGTACGCCGTGAACAGCCTTGAGGTCACACCATGAGCCAAGCAGAAACATCGAGCTACTGGGATTCGTTCTATAGCAGCCGAAAAAAAGGTGCGCCGGCTTATCCGTCGCAATTCGCGGCCTTCGCCGTCAACGAGTTGACCGATGTAGACGGTGTGATCGAGTTCGGTTGTGGCAATGGCCGCGACAGTGAGTTTTTCGCGACCTGCGGGTTCGATCTCCTGGGACTCGATGCGTCGGTAGAAGCGATCGAATTGTGTCGCTCCAGAAGTGCCCATGAACACACTCGTTATGTGCAATGCCTCGCTGGTGCGGCCAAAGACGAGATCAAGGGGTTCCTGGTCAACAAGCGCAAGGTAGCCGTCTATGCGCGGTTTTTCCTGCATGCAATCGATGAAAACGAAGCCAATGCATTCCTGGACTTGCTCAGCGTGCTATTGCCGCCGCAGAGCCAGGTGTTTTTCGAATACCGCACGATCGATGATGCCGACCAGGACAAAACCTTCGGAACCGACCATTACCGGCGATATGTGAACCATCAGGACATGCTGGCGAACATCGAGCGTGCCGGCTTTCGCGTGACCTACCAGATCGAGGGCCGTGGTCTGGCGAAATTTCGTGACGAAGACGCCAAGGTCGGCCGCTGCGTCGCATTGAAAAATTAGAATCGTTGATGCGCATGGGCGCGTCCGGGGAAGGCATCATGCAGGATCTGCAAGGCAAAAAACTCGTGCTGTTCGGCGCAGGCAAGAGCGGGGGGCTGTTTATCGAACAAAACCGCGACCTGAACATTCTCGCTATCGTGGATAACGACCCGCAAAAGCAGGGGCAGGCATTCTTTGGTTATCCGGTTATCGCTGCCGATCAGATCGTCGCCAGTGGGTGTGAGGTGATCGTCATCACCAGCGTCTGGTCGCAAAGCATCCTGGCTCAGCTTGAAACGCTGGGCTTGGGAGACATACCTACCGTCATTCCGGGTAAGCGTGAGATGAAGGGCATGCGCGATGTGCACCCGTTCTCCCATCCGCAAACCAAGGCAGTTGCCCGCGAGTTGGTCGTGACGCTGGGCGCGCTGACGGACGCTGCCGGGATTGACCTCTACCTCGACTTCGGTACATTGCTGGGTGCGCTACGTGAAGGTGACTTCATTCCTTGGGATGACGACATTGACTTCTCAGTGAACGATGCTCAATTCGAGGCCCTTGTTGCGCTGGTACGTAGCAACAAGCACCGCCTGCCGCAACGCGACGGCGTGGTGTGGAATGTCGAACTGATCGCCACCCATGGGTTTGATTTTGCCATCAGGATTACTTGCGAGAACGCCGAAGGGGTCGACCAGATCATTCCGTTCGAAACCGACATTGCCCGTCGTGTCCGGCGTGATGGATCGGCGGTAGTGATTGGCGCCATGCCTGAATGGTTTTGCCCGCAAGCGCATTTCGAAGGCTTCGACGACCTCCAATTGTTCGGCGCGTCGTTGAAAGCGCCCAATGATGCTTTCGGCTATCTCGACTTCGTGTATGGCGATTGGCGTGTGCCCAAAAAAGACATGTCGTTTGCCGACTACAACCACTCCGGAGAAGTGGTATTCGAGCACTACGACAACTCCATCAGACAGCTCTGATGGCCGCCGTGGAGTGACGTGTCGGTCCTGCCGACGTCACGACAAATGTTCAGGCTGGACAGGATTAGATTGTCGACGGTGTCGTTGCTGATAAGCGACCGGACAATTGCATTGGTTTTGATGTGGCACCAGGAAGTCAGGAGCGCTTAGATGCATCGTTCATTGTTTGCCGAGAGGCCGAGTCCCTACTACATCATGTCGCCGGATTACCGGCGCAACTCAGCGGGTATTCGTGTTCTGCACATGTTGTGCGATGCATTGGTTCGTTCGGGTTATGAAGCCTATATTTCGTCCGCGGTCCTGAACCCGCGACTGATGACGCCGCGCCTGACCAACGACGTGACGGCATTGCACAAGGCGCAAAAGGTGGAGCCGATCGTCATCTATCCCGAGGTGGTGGACGGCAACCCATTGGGCGCCAATGTGGTTGTGCGCTACCTACTCAATCAACCCGGTTTTCTTCGGGCGATCAGTCCGTTCGAAGAAGACGACATCCTGTTTTCCTATACCCGAGAGTTGCTGCAACCGGGCATGACGCAAGACCGCGTGCTGTACATGCCCGCCGTCGATGTCAGCATTTTCTGTCCGCCGGCGGATCCCACGCAACGCATCCCGGGAAAAGTCTGTTATTACCAGGGGCGACAGGGCAAGGCCCTCATCGCCCCGGCATTGTTGGCGGCGGACTCGATCGAAATCACCCCGGGAAGTCCGGGTTCCTGGGAGGAGCTGGCGGCAGTTTTCCAGCAGTGCGAATTCTTCTATTGCTCGGAGCCTTCGGGGCTGGCTGCCGAAGCCGCCTTATGCGGTTGCGTTGCGGTGGTGATTCCCAGTCAATACGCCCCCCGGCCGTTGTCCAATCATGAAAACAATAGTTATGGCGTAGCGTGGGGCAATACACCGCAGGCCATCGAGACGGCTCGCCAGACGGCACCGCTTCTGCGTCAAAGCCTGTTGAAGCATCAGGAAAACTTCTGGACCTCGCTCGATTACTTTATCGAGGTAACACAGACCGCCGCGTTAGCCTATGCCGCCCGTCCCATCAAGTGCCACGACGCCCATTGGCTCGCGGCTCGCCAGCTAAATGAGGTGCAACGCAGGTTGGTTGACCGGCATCTGGAGCACGCCCAGACACCTGTTTTCGGCATTTTTATCCTGGATCCGGACGGTGCGCTCCTGCGGCTGAACGAAACCCTTGAAAGCCTTGCCCAACACGATGGCTTGCCGGTGACATTCCAGCCCGTCGTATTGACCACTGCCGATATTGCCTGCGACAACAAGCGGGTTTTCAGGTTCGACCCGCTTGAAACGGTCGAAACCTTGAATCGGGTCATCGGTGAACAGGCATGCGATGTATTCATCATTGTCCATGCCGGTGAAACGTTTACGGCCAGCGGTCTGCTGAGCGCAGCACTGGAGATGACGGCTACGCCTGATTGCCGGGCGATTTATGCCGATGAAGTTATGCGTTTTGAAAACGGCAACCTGAGCTTGGCATTGCGTCCGGATATCAATCTCGATCTGCTGCTCAGTTTCCCGGCCAGTATGGCGCGACATTGGCTGTTGCGCCGCGATGTCTGGCTGAAAATGGCTGGCTTCACGACAGCGTTTCCCGATGCTTTTGAGCTCGAATTCATCCTGCGGATGATTGAGGCATCCGGGTTCGAGGGGTTGGGCCACATGAGCGAGCCGCTGATCGTCGGTGACGTTTTGCTGCTTGAGGATAATGTTCAGGAGCGGCAAGTCATCGAGCGCCATCTGCGTGCGCGCGGTTTCGAAGCGTCGCAAGTTGGCTCTCGATTGCCCGGACGCTACGAAGTGGATTATGGACACTCGGCCGCGCCTGCGGTGAGTATCCTGATTGTGGCGGACGGACAACTTGCGCATCTTCAGCGTTGCGTGGACAGCTTGCTGGAGAACACCGGCTACGGTAACTACGAGCTGCTGCTATTGGATCGCGGCAATGAAGACGCGACCATCTGTAGCTGGTTGTCGGGTATCGAACAGCTGGGTATTGGCCATTTACGGGTGCTGCGATTCCCTGCGGCCTTTTCGCCTGAAGTCATTCGAAACCAGGCGGTGAGTGACGCGCGCGGTGAGTTCCTGTTGTTTCTGGATGCCAGTATCGGAGTCATTGCCAATGGCTGGCTGGAGCAGTTACTTAACCATGCCATGCGCCCTGAAGTGGGGGGCGTTGGCGCCAAGCTGATTGCCGGAGACGGCACTATCCGCCATGCCGGCCTGGTGCTAGGGGTGGGTGGGACGGTTTCGAGCCCTTTCGCCCGGATGCCGGGCGACTCGGATGGCTACATGCAGCGTCTGCAGGTCGACCAGAATTATTCGGCGCTCAGTGGCCAGTGCCTGATGGTGCGCCAAGCGCTGTTTGCCGAGGTGGGTGGTTTCGATGAGGAGCTGGCTCCTTGGGCGGATGTCGATCTTTGCCTGAGGCTCCAGCAAGCCGGTTATCTGAACGTATGGACGCCTCGTGTACAAATGCTCGTCGGTGAGTCTGGAGCGGTTGATGTGACACCGGCCCAGTTGGACCGCCTCTACCAGCGCTGGTTGCCAGCGCTGGCCCGGGATCGCGCCTACAATCCAAATTTTTCCCTGGCGAACGAACGCACGTTCCACGTTGGGGAGTCGTCGCTGTCCTGGCAGCCTTTGTCGACGTTTGCCTCGATCCCCACCGTTCTGGCGCATCCGGCGGGCGAGCCTGACAGCGTCCGGCATCGAATCGTCCAACCATTCAATGCCATGCGTGATGCCGGTGCTCTGGAAGGTGCTCTGTCCAACCAGGTGCTGTCAGTGGTGGATGTGGAGCGCTACAACCCGGACGTGGTGGTGTTTCAACAATACGTACGTGCCGAGCATCTGGAAACCATGCGCCAGGTGAAGGCTTTTACCCGGTCCTTCAAGGTTTTTGACCTGGATCTCTATCTGCCCAACCTGTCGGCCAAGAGTCCTCACTATCGCCAACTGCCGCCGGATGTACTCGGTGCCTTGCGCCAAGGTCTTTCGTATATGGACCGGCTGGTGGTCTCCACTGATTTCATAGCCCAGGTATTCGATGGCTTCAATGCCGACATCAAAATTGTAAAGACGCGGCTCGATCCCCTTGATTGGAAGGCGCTGCAAGGGGGGCGTCGTCGTGCTGACAAGCCCAGGGTGGGCTGGGTCGGAACATTACACAGCATTGGTGAGCTGGAAATGCTCTCCAATGTCATCAAGGAGCTTGCCGGTGAAGTCGACTGGGTGATTCTAGGGGCCTGCCCGGTGCATCTGCGTTCGTTTATTCATGAATACCATGACGCGGTGGCCATCGATGAATACCCAACGAAACTGGCTTCGCTGAACCTCGATCTGGCTCTCGCTCCGCTTGAGGACAATTTGTTCAATCGATGCAAGGGGAATATCCGCCTGCTTGAGTTCGGAGCGTGCGGTGTGCCGGTTATTTGCTCCGATATCGAGGCTTATCGCGGTGACTTGCCCGCCAAGAGGGTCGAAAATCGTTTCGAGGCTTGGGTAGACGCCATCCGTGCCCACATACAGGATCTTGACGCCGCGGCAGCGCTCGGAGACGTGTTGCAGGCCCGTGTCCGCCAGGACTGGATGCTTGAGGGCGCAGCGCTTGCCGCGTGGCGTGACAGCTGGTTGGTTCATTGAGCATGAAAGTGAGCCTGGGATCCCCTGTCGTCGCTGCCGATATCCAGCGAATCGCCCGTCATCTGCAGCCGCATGATCTACTGGCGGGCCAGCGCATCCTGCTCACTGGCTGCACGGGTTTTTTCGGCAAATGGATACTTGCCACGATTGCCCATCTGAATCTTGGGGGAGCGTGTATCGACGTGACGGCGATTTCGCGATCGCCTCGGGCTTTTTTGTCTGAGTACCCCGAGTACGGCGATCCGGGCTGGATCACCTGGTTGCAACATGATGTCCAGTCGTCTCTGGATTTCATACAGGGGCGTCATTTCGACCTTGTATTGCATGCGGCTACCGACACTCTGGCGGGGGCTCAAGCTGATCCCTTGCAAATCTTCGACACAATCCTGAATGGGGCCCGTCATGTACTCGATCTGGCTGTACGGACGGGAGTACGGCGCGTTCTATTTACTGGAACGGGGGCGCAATACGGGCCTCTCGAATTTGATCGGCCGGTTCCGGAAGACAGTCCGTCGTCCTGCGCCAGCCATCTGGCCAGCAGTGCATATGCCGGGGCCAAGCGTGCCCAGGAGACCTTGGCGGTCATTTACGGTCAACGCTACGGACTGGAAGTCATCCTGGCGCGTTGTTTTGCTTTTTCCGGGCCGGGAATTGCGCTGGATGCGCATTTTGCAATTGGTAATTTCGTCAGGGATGCGTTGTGGAAGGATGAGTTGTTGCTTCAGTCAAGTGGCCGGGCAGTGCGAAGCTATCTTCATGGGGCTGACCTGGCGGGTTGGTTGTTGACGTTGTTGGCGCGGGGGGCTGCGGCCAACGCTTACAACGTTGGGTCCGACAAAGGGCTGACGATCGCTGAACTGGCTCACAAGGTCGTCGACCGCGTCTCACCGGGTAAAACGGTGAGGATACTGGGTGTCGACGATGCGGCCCAGGCGCGTTCATATTATGTGCCTGATATTGAAAAGGCCCGAGCGTTGGGGCTGGATGATTGGACATCGTTGGATCAATCCATCGATAGCATGGCCCGATGGATCCGGGAAAATCCCTGAAATACTCGGGTTTTCCTCCCGCTGCGATACGAGCCCACGCAGCTTGATAAATCACTTGATGAACAAAACGGCGTGACGCATAGGTCATAAAGTGCATCTTCAATGTATTGTGTTCTCCGGACCGGAGGCGCGTTCAGGTCATCGAACGTCGCGTCCGGGTCCGCGGTTCAATCGTTGGAAGCACCCCCACGGCGTTTTTTGGGGTACATATTCAGTAGCTATTTATGATCGGGAAGCCATGATGATTGGCATAAAAAGCATAGCGAGTTACGTGCCGACCGCTGGTGTGGATAACTACGCTCAGGGTGCCAAATTCGAGAAGGATGAAGAATTCATCCTTGGAAAGATCGGTTCAGCCTTCCTGCCGCGCAAAAGCGCCGAGCAGGAAACTTCGGACCTGTGTGTCGAAGCGGTGAACGCCTTGTTCGCCAATAATCCGGATCTGAAGCGTGAGTCCATCGATGCGCTGATCGTCGTCACTCAAAACGGCGATGAAGAAGGGCTGCCTCATACCGCGGCTATCGTTCAGGACAAATTGGGCCTGCCGACTCATGTCGCGGCGTTTGATATCTCCCTGGGCTGCTCGGGCTACGTCTATGGCATTTATGCCCTGAAAGGCTTCATGGAGGCGGCGGGCCTGAAGAACGGCCTGCTGGTGACGGCCGATCCCTATTCGAAAATCGTCGACCCTGAAGATCGCAACACCACCATGCTGTTTGGCGATGCCGCCACGGCTACGTGGATGGCCGAGGGTGCCACTTGGCAACTGGGCAAGGCCAAGTTCGGCACCGACGGTTCCGGCGCGCCGCACCTGAAGGTCAGCGACGGTGTGTTCTTCATGAATGGTCGCCAGGTGTTCAATTTCGCCTTGCTGAAGGTGCCGGCTCATTTGCATGAGCTGCTGGACGAGTCGTCGCTGCAGGCCAGCGATATTGATGCGTTCTGCATTCACCAAGGCAGCGCGGCGATTGTCGATGCCGTGGCGCGTCGTTTCGAAGGCGAGCCGGAGAAGTTCATCAAGGACATGGTCGAGACGGGGAATACCGTGTCGTCGAGCATCCCACTGCTGCTGGAAAAACACGTCCTGGATGCCGACTGGAAACGCGTGGCCATCAGCGGTTTCGGTGTTGGCCTGTCGTGGGGCTCCGCCATTCTCTATCGCGACTGATCGAAACCCCCTCCTGACATAGCGCTTCGGGTTTGCCCGGCAGCGCTATTTTTTTGTCGGCAGTTTCCCCAGCGGTTTCTTGACGTCACTTTTCGGGCTTTTGCCTGCGGCTAAACCCTTGTTTCACAAGGGGTGGCAGTCTGCTAGCAAATTTTTTGAAAAAAGCCCTCAAGCAAGTTCCCAATCCGACGATAACTATTACGAAGGTTCTCTAGGCCACACCCGGCGGTTGCCAGGGCCGGAAGCCGCAGTACCCAACCAACGAGGAATTCGTCATGGCTTTAACAGTAAACACTAACGTCACATCGTTGAACGTTCAGAAGAACCTGAACAAGGCTTCCGATGCTCTGTCCACTTCGATGACCCGTCTGTCTTCCGGCCTGAAAATCAACAGCGCCAAAGACGACGCCGCCGGCCTGCAGATCGCTACCCGCATGACCTCGCAAATCCGCGGTCAGACCATGGCGATCAAGAACGCCAACGACGGTATTTCGATGGCGCAGACCGCTGAAGGCGCGATGCAGGAACAAACCAACATCCTGCAACGTATGCGTGAACTGGCTGTTCAGTCCCGCAACGACAGCAACAGCTCAACCGATCGCGACGCTCTGAACAAAGAGTTCTCGCAGATGAGCGCCGAGCTGACTCGTATTGCCAACAGCACCAACCTGAACGGCAAGAACCTGCTTGACGGTACCGCCAGCACCATGACCTTCCAGGTCGGCTCCAACTCGGGTACCTCCAACCAGATCACGCTGACGCTGAGCGCCAGCTTCGATGCTGACACCATGGGCGTAGGTTCGGCAATCACCATCGCTGGTTCCACCAGCGCCATTGCTGAAACCAACTTCTCGGCTGCCATCACCGCTATCGACACGGCACTGGCAACCATCAACAGCTCCCGTGCTGACCTCGGTGCTGCACAAAACCGTTTCGCCAGCACCATCTCCAACCTGCAGAACATCAACGAAAACGCCAGTGCTGCACTGGGTCGCGTACAAGATACCGACTTCGCTGCTGAAACTGCACAACTGACCAAGCAGCAGACTCTGCAGCAAGCGTCTACCTCGATCCTGGCCCAGGCCAACCAACTGCCGTCCGCTGTACTGAAGCTGCTTCAGTAACAGCCGGATGAGTTTTAGCGGGGGAGTGCGCTTGCGTGCTCTCTCGCTTTTTCCGTTCAAGAGGTGATGGACATGGATATGAGCGTGAAGCTGAACTTGTCTTATCCAACGGCTAAGCCGGTACCTACAGTGCTCGAAAGGCCAGCGGAGAAGCCTCAAACCGAGGTGACTGCCGTGCCTGCGGTCAAGCAAACGCCTAAAGACGCTGCCGCCGAGCAGGACAAACTCAAGAAGGCCGTTCAGGAAATCGAGAAGTTCGTTCAGTCGGTCAAGCGCAACCTGGAGTTCTCTATTGACGAGCCTTCAGGCAAAGTAGTGGTCAAAGTGATTGCCAGTGGTTCCGGTGAAGTGATTCGCCAGATCCCGAACGAAGAAGTTCTGAAACTGGCGAACAGTTTGAATGATGCAAACAGCTTGTTGTTCAGCGCTGAAGCCTGACAACCGGCACGAATTTTGTTGTTATGTTCTTTTGGGCGTTGTAAAGGTCAAAAGGCCGGCGACACACTGAAGGGAGTCCCACATGGCAAGTCCAATCCTACCTGGCTTGGGTCTAGGCTCCGGCCTTGATACCGGCGCTATCGTCAAGGCGCTGGTCGATTCCGACAAGGCGGCCAAGCAAGGTCAGATCACCCGAGCGACGACGACGACTACCAACAGCATTTCCGGGATCGGGTCCTTGAAGTCACTGTTGGCAGCTTTCAATACCGCCTTGAAGGACTTGGGGAGCATCACCAACCCGCAATTCGCGGGTTTTGCTGCGACCTCCTCCTCAGCCAGTGTCCTCACGGCCACCGCCAGCAACTCTGCGGTGGGCGGTACCTATGCGATCAAGGTCGATAACATCGCAACGTCTTCCAAGGTCACCACGGCGGCCTTTGCCGGCGGTGCCAGCAGTGCCATCCCGAGCGGAACGCTGACCATCGCGCAGAACGGTGTCAACTACAACCTCAATGTGGGGGCCGGCGCGACCCTGCAATCGGTTCGTGACTCGATCAATGCTGACTCGGCGATGAAGGCGGCGGGCTTCAGTGCCAACATCGTGACCGACTCCTTTGGTTCGCGTCTGGTGCTGGGTTCGACGACTACGGGCGCCGGTTCCGACATCTCGGTCAGCGGTATTGCCGGACTTGAGATTGACGGGACGAACGTTGTGGGCGCTGGCGGCGCCGCGCTGACGGCGACTTCGGCGGGGGCGATCGGTGCCTTGGCGCAGGATGCCAAGTTCTCCATCGACGGCATGGCGCTGACCAGCAAAAGCAATACTGTAAGCACGGCTATTTCCGGGCTGACGTTGAATTTGCTTAGCGGGGGCCCTAGCTCTACTTCAACCATCACCGTTGCGCCGAACAACGATGGCCTGAAAGCTTCCATCCAGAAATTCGTCGACGCCTATAACGCCATCGCCAATAGCATCACCGCCTTGACCAAGCCGTCGAACGATGCTGACGGTAACCCGACCGTGCCAGCAAAGCTGACCGGTGACGCGTTGCCTCGTTCGCTGCTGGCGTCGATTCGCGGTCCGCTGTCGGAAACAGGCTCCGGCGACAAGCTCACCGTACTGGCGCAACTGGGTATCACCACCAACCAGAAGACCGGTGCCTTGGACTTCAACGCTACCAAGTTCACCACGGCAATGAACGACAAGAAGCTCAGCGGTGAAGTCCAGACGTTGTTCACCGGGACCAACGGGCTGCTGGAACGCATGGGCAAGGCTATCGAACCCTACTCCCAGACCGGCGGCATCCTGGACCAGCGGACCACGGCGTTGAACAAGACCCAGGCCCGCCTGACGAACGATCAGGCGGCCCTGGATCGCCGGGTCGTGACCCTGACCGCCACTCTGACCAAAAAGTACAACGACATGGATACCCTGGTCGGCAAATTGAAGGCTACCGCCAGCAACATCACATCCATGTTTGAAGCGATGACGGCGCGGCAGAAAAACAGCTGATTTTCGACCGATGTAAAAAGCCCGGCAACGTTTTGACAACGTTCCGGGCTTTCGGCTTTTCGGTCTAAAGTTTTTTGACGCAGCGTCGATACGCTGTTTATACGAACCGAAGTTTTTTGATGAGGTAGAACATGAATCCGATGTTAGCCCTTCGCCAATACCAGAAGATTGGCGCCCAGGCGCAAACCTCCGAAGCAAGTCCCCATCGTCTTGTGCAAATGCTCATGGAGGGTGGGCTGGACCGTATCGCCCAGGCCAAGGGCGCGATGGAGCGCAAGGACATTGCCAACAAAGGCATATTCATCAGCAAGGCCATCGGCATCGTCGGCGGTCTGCGTGAAGGCCTGGATCTGGAAAACCAGGCCGAGTCCGTAGCCGAGTTGGATGCTCTCTACACCTACATGACGAAACGCCTGGCCGAAGCCAACGCCAAGACCGATCCGAAGATCCTCGACGAAGTCGCCGATCTGCTCCGCACGGTCAAGGAGGGCTGGGATGCCATTGTCACGCCTGGTCCGCAATTCTAGGAGTACTCCCATGAGTCTTGTCCTGCAGCGAATCGAACAAACCCGTGATGCCTTGGTTGATGCCCTGGCCGAGCGAAACTGGGAGGCCATCGGTCAGTTGGACCTGGCTTGCCGTTCCTGCATGGAAGACGTCCTGGGCGAGCCCCAGGTGGATGAGGCGGCGTTGCGGATCAATCTTGAGGAGTTGCTAGGGGTATATCGGCAATTGCTGGAGGCGGCGACGGGAGAGCGTCAGGCGATCGTCGACGAGATGCAACAGATCCATCAAGCACAGAACGCGGCAAAGGTTTACCATCTGTTCGGTTAATGCTCAGTTAATCCGAGCCCGTTGCGCCATAAATTTGACTGTGCGCGGTTTTTTGACTTAACTAGTAGCTGTTTACAGATTTAAGGCGTCTACAGGCATGACAAGTCTGCAAGCGTCTAGCTTGCCCCCTAATTTCGGGCATTGGGTTGACTAGGGAAGTTGCTATTGCATGTGGCGTGAAACCAAAATTCTCCTGATCGATGACGATAGCGTCCGCCGCCGTGACCTGGCGGTGATCCTGAATTTTCTTGGCGAAGAAAATTTACCCTGCGGAAGCCATGACTGGCAGCAGGCTGTCGGCTCATTGTCGTCCAGTCGTGAAGTCATCTGTGTCCTTATCGGGACCGTAAATGCTCCCGCAGCGCTTTTGGGCTTGCTAAAGACACTCTCAACCTGGGATGAGTTCCTTCCGGTTTTGTTAATGGGCGAAAATTCTTCCCTTGACTTGCCTGAAGACCAGCGCCGCCGAGTACTTTCCACGCTCGAAATGCCGCCCAGCTACAGCAAGCTGCTTGATTCGCTGCACCGCGCGCAGGTTTATCGCGAGATGTACGACCAGGCCCGTGAGCGCGGCAGGCATCGCGAACCCAACCTGTTCCGCAGCCTCGTCGGCACCAGCCGGGCGATCCAGCATGTGCGCCAGATGATGCAGCAGGTGGCCGATACCGACGCCAGCGTACTGATCCTGGGCGAGTCGGGCACCGGCAAGGAAGTGGTCGCGCGCAACCTGCATTACCACTCCAAGCGCCGCGAAGCGCCGTTCGTGCCGGTCAACTGTGGCGCGATTCCGGCCGAGTTGCTGGAAAGCGAACTGTTTGGCCATGAGAAGGGCGCCTTTACCGGTGCGATCACCAGCCGCGCCGGGCGTTTCGAACTGGCCAACGGCGGTACGCTGTTTCTCGACGAAATCGGCGACATGCCGCTGCCGATGCAAGTCAAGCTGTTGCGGGTCCTGCAAGAGCGCACCTTCGAGCGCGTGGGCAGCAACAAGACCCAGAGCGTCGATGTGCGGATCATTGCCGCCACGCACAAGAACCTTGAGAGCATGATCGAGGTCGGCAGTTTCCGCGAAGACCTCTATTACCGCCTCAACGTTTTCCCGATCGAAATGGCGCCGCTGCGTGAGCGCGTCGAAGACATTCCGTTGCTGATGAACGAGCTGATCTCGCGCATGGAGCACGAAAAGCGCGGTTCGATCCGCTTCAACTCGGCGGCGATCATGTCCTTGTGCCGCCATGGCTGGCCGGGCAACGTCCGTGAACTGGCCAACCTGGTGGAGCGCATGGCGATCATGCATCCGTACGGGGTGATCGGCGTGAACGAACTGCCGAAGAAATTCCGCTACGTCGACGACGAAGACGAGCAAATGGTCGACAGCCTGCGCAGTGACCTGGAGGAACGGGTGGCAATCAACGGCCACACGCCGGATTTCACCGCCAACGCCCTGTTGCCGCCTGAAGGCCTGGATCTCAAGGATTACCTGGGCGGCCTGGAACAAGGGCTGATCCAGCAGGCGCTGGACGATGCCAACGGTATCGTGGCCCGCGCGGCAGAACGCCTGCGCATCCGTCGCACCACCCTGGTGGAGAAGATGCGCAAGTACGGCATGAGCCGTCGCGAAGGAGATGAACAGGCGGATGATTGACGCCGGTTTTCCAACCGCCTGATTTTCAGGCGGTTTTTTTTCGGCACGGGTATTGCTATAGCCCTCGCAACGTTCCGTTTAACTGACGGTCAGCCAAGCGAGAGAGCACGATGACCCAAGCCGCCCAGATGTCTCCTGTCCCCGAGCCGGGACACATGCCGTCCGCCGAGCAGGCAAGCCGGCTTGGACTTGAGCAGGCATTTTCGCTGTTCAACCAGATGTCCAGTCAGCTGACTGATTCCTACAGCCTGCTCGAAGCCCGGGTCACCGAGCTCAAGGGTGAGCTGGCCGTGGTCAGCGCCCAGCGCATGCAGGAGCTGGCGGAAAAGGAACGCCTGGCCAATCGTCTGCAAAACCTCCTCGACCTGTTGCCCGGTGGCGTTATCGTCATCGACGCCCATGGGCGTGTGCGCGAAGCCAACCCGGCGGCCTGCGAGCTGCTCGGCCTGCCGTTGGAAGGCGAGCTGTGGCGGCATGTCATCGCTCGCTGCTTTGCGCCCCGGGAAGACGACGGCCATGAAGTGTCTCTCAAGGATGGTCGGCGCCTATCCATCTCGACGCGCTCGCTGGATGCCGAGCCGGGGCAGTTGGTACTGCTCAATGACTTGACTGAAACCCGTCACCTGCAAGACCAGTTGGCTCGCCATGAGCGCCTGTCCTCCCTAGGGCGGATGGTGGCGTCGTTGGCTCATCAGATTCGTACACCGCTTTCTGCCGCGCTGCTCTATGCCAGTCATCTGACGGAACAGCAATTGCCGATGGAAACCCAGCAACGCTTCGCCGGTCGCTTGAAAGAGCGCCTGCACGAACTGGAGCACCAGGTGCGCGACATGCTGGTATTCGCTCGCGGCGAGCTGCCGTTGACCGACCGTGTCAGCCCCAAGGCCTTGCTGCAATCACTGCAGGCCGCGGCGTTGACCCATGTACAGGAGCTGCCGATCCGCTGGCAGTGCGACAGCCACGTCGGTGAAGTGTTGTGTAACCGCGACACGTTGGTGGGCGCGGTGTTGAACCTTATCGAAAACGCGATCCAGGCCAGCGGCGGCGACGTCCGGCTGAAAGTGCACTTATACACGCGCGACAACACTTTGCGCCTGTGTGTCAGCGACAGCGGCAGCGGTATCGAACCGGCCGTGCTGGCGCGCCTGGGCGAGCCATTTTTCACCACCAAGACCACTGGCACCGGCCTGGGCCTGACGGTGGTCAAGGCTGTGGCGCGTGCCCATCAGGGAGAATTGCAACTGCGCTCGCGGCTGGGCCGTGGCACTTGTGCAACGGTGTGCTTGCCGCTGTTTTCCAATGCGCCAGGGGTGGAGTGAAAGCAATGGCGATCAAGGTGTTGCTGGTTGAGGATGACCGGGCCCTGCGCGAAGCGCTGGCTGATACGCTGGTGCTGGCCGGGCACGACTTTGCCGCCGTCGGTTCGGCGGAGGAGGCGCTACAGGCGGTGGGCCGCGAAGCATTCAGCCTGGTGGTCAGTGACGTCAATATGCCGGGCATGGACGGCCATCAATTGCTCGGCCTGTTGCGCGCCCGTCAGCCGCAACTGCCGGTCCTGCTGATGACCGCTCACGGCGCCGTCGAGCGAGCGGTGGATGCCATGCGCCAGGGCGCAGCAGATTACCTGGTCAAGCCGTTCGAGCCCAAAGCACTGCTGGACCTGGTCGCGCGGCATGCCTTGGGCAGTCTCGCGGTCGAGGGTGAAGGCCCGGTGGCCATCGAGCCGGCCAGTGCGCAACTGCTGGAATTGGCCGCGCGGGTGGCTCGCAGCGATTCAACCGTGTTGATTTCCGGCGAGTCCGGTACCGGCAAGGAAGTACTGGCGCGCTATATCCATCAACAGTCCCGGCGCGCCAACGAACCGTTCATTGCCATCAATTGCGCGGCGATTCCCGACAACATGCTCGAGGCGACACTTTTCGGTCATGAAAAGGGCTCGTTCACGGGCGCTATCGCAGCCCAGGCCGGCAAGTTCGAACAGGCCGACGGCGGCACGATCCTGCTCGATGAAATTTCCGAAATGCCGATGGGCCTGCAGGCCAAGTTGCTGCGGGTATTGCAGGAGCGCGAAGTGGAGCGGGTCGGTGCGCGCAAGCCCATCAGCCTGGATATCCGTGTGGTGGCAACCACCAACCGCGACCTGGCCGGCGAAGTGGCGGCGGGGCGGTTTCGTGAGGACCTCTATTACCGCCTGTCGGTGTTCCCGCTGGCCTGGCGTCCGTTGCGTGAGCGCACCGCCGATATCCTGCCGCTGGCCGAGCGCCTGTTGAACAAACACGTCAATAAAATGAAGCATGCGGCCGCCCGGCTTTCAGCCGCGGCCCGGGCCTGTCTGGTTGCCTATCCGTGGCCGGGCAATGTCCGAGAGCTGGATAACGCCATCCAGCGGGCCTTGATTCTGCAGCAGGGCGGCTTGATCCAGCCGGAGGATTTCTGCCTGGCGGGCCCGGTGGCCTGCGCGCCATTGCCTGCTCTGTCGCCAGTACCAGCAGCGGCCTTTGCGCCTGCGGTGGAAGTGGAGGGCGAGTCGGCCGGCGCCTTGGGCGACGACCTGCGTCGTCGCGAGTTCCAGATGATCATCGACACCCTGCGCGCCGAACGCGGTCGTCGCAAGGAGGCGGCCGAACGCCTGGGGATCAGCCCGCGCACCCTGCGCTACAAGCTGGCGCAAATGCGCGACGCCGGGATGGATGTCGAGGCTTACCTGTTCGCCAGTTGAACAAGCACCAAAAATCCCTGTGGGAGCGAGCTTGCTCGCGATAGCGGTAGATCAGTCGCATTGATATTGGATGTGACTGAGTCATCGCGAGCAAGCTCGCTCCCACATGGGCTTGTGCGCGCATTTGTTTTCTATCGCCATGGAGCTGGCACCCTTGTTGCTAATACCTGAATACCCGCTGAGTAAGTGTCAAAAAAATGCGGGCCGCCAGAGAGAGTAGACCATGAGCCAAGGTATTGAATTTAATCGGTTGATGTTGGACATGCGGTCCATGCAAATGGACGCCATGGCCCAGCCTAAATCGGTCGCGGTCCCCCAGGTGGGTGGCAGCAGCTTTTCCGACATGCTCGGTCAGGCCGTCAATAAAGTGAACGATACCCAGCAGGCGTCGAACCAGTTGGCCAGTGCTTTCGAGATTGGCAAAAGTGGCGTCGACCTGACGGACGTAATGATCTCCTCGCAGAAAGCCAGTGTCTCGTTTCAGGCGTTGACCCAGGTTCGTAACAAACTGGTTCAAGCCTACCAAGACATCATGCAGATGCCGGTTTAAAGGAAATTATTGAGTCATGGCAGAAGCAGCCGTTGATAACGTTCCGGCCAAGGCCACTCCGGTAGACGGCAAACCGCCGCTGTTCGGTCTGTCCTTCCTGGAAAATCTCTCCGAGATGACCATGCTGCGTCAGGTCGGCCTGTTGGTCGGCCTGGCTGCCAGCGTGGCGATTGGTTTTGCCGTGGTGCTGTGGTCCCAGCAACCGGACTACCGTCCATTGTATGGCAGCCTGGCGGGCATGGACGCCAAGCAAGTCATGGAAACCCTGGCTTCCGCCGACATCCCTTACACCGTCGAACCCAATTCCGGCGCGTTGCTGGTCAAGGCCGATGACGTTGCCCGTGCGCGCCTCAAGCTCGCGGCGGCTGGCGTGACGCCTACCGATGGCAACATCGGTTTCGAGATCCTCGACAAGGACCAGGGCCTGGGCACCAGCCAGTTCATGGAAGCGACCCGTTATCGTCGCGGCCTGGAAGGTGAGCTGGCGCGGACCATTTCCAGCCTGAACAACGTCAAGGGCGCCCGTGTGCACCTGGCGATTCCGAAAAGCTCGGTGTTTGTGCGCGATGAACGCAAGCCCAGCGCTTCGGTATTGGTCGAGCTGTATTCGGGCCGTTCCCTGGAGCCAGGCCAAGTGCTTGCCATCATCAATCTGGTGGCGACCAGCGTACCTGAGCTGAGCAAATCGCAGATCACGGTGGTCGACCAGAAAGGCAACCTGCTCTCCGATCAGGCGGAAAACTCCGAACTGACCATGGCCGGCAAGCAATTCGATTACAGCCGCCGCATGGAAGGCATGCTGACCCAGCGGGTGCACAACATCCTGCAACCGATCCTGGGTAACGATCGCTATAAAGCCGAAGTGTCGGCCGATGTCGACTTCAGTGCCGTCGAGTCCACTTCCGAGCAGTTCAACCCCGACCAGCCGGCGTTGCGCAGCGAGCAGTCGGTCAATGAACAACGTACCGCCAGCAATGGCCCGCAAGGCGTACCAGGTGCCCTGAGCAACCAGCCGCCGTCGCCAGCCAGCGCGCCGCAGACCACCGGTGGAGCCACGGCGGCCGCCGGCATGGTGCAGCCAGGCCAGCCGCTGATCGATGCCAATGGCCAGCAGATCATGGACCCGGCCACCGGCCAGCCGATGCTGGCGCCGTACCCGGCCGACAAGCGTCAACAGTCGACCAAGAACTTCGAACTCGACCGTTCCATCAGCCACACCAAGCAGCAACAGGGCCGTTTGAATCGCCTGTCGGTCGCGGTGGTGGTGGACGATCAGGTCAAGGTCAACGCGGCCAACGGCGAAACCAGTCGTGCGCCGTGGAGCGCCGACGAATTGGCGCGCTTTACTCGCCTGGTGCAGGACGCCGTCGGTTTCGACGCCAGCCGCGGCGACAGCGTCAGCGTGATCAACGTGCCGTTCTCCCAGGAACGCGGTGAAGTGGTCGCCGATATTCCGTTTTATTCGCAACCCTGGTTCTGGGATGTGGTCAAGCAAGTACTGGGTGTGCTGTTTATCCTGGTGCTGGTGTTTGGCGTGCTGCGTCCGGTGCTCAACAACATCACCGGTGGCGGCAAGAACAAGCAATTGGCAGGCCTGGGTGATGTCGAGCTGGGAGGCATGGGCGGCCTGGATGGCGAATTGGCCAACGATCGCGTCAGCCTCGGCGGGCCGCAGAGCATTCTGCTGCCAAGCCCGAGCGAAGGCTATGACGCTCAGTTGAACGCCATCAAGAGTCTGGTGGCAGAAGATCCGGGTCGTGTGGCCCAGGTCGTGAAAGAGTGGATTAACGCAGATGAGTGATAATCGAGCCGCTGTTGCCAAATTGTCCCGGGTCGACAAAGCCGCGATCCTGCTGCTGTCCCTGGGTTCGACCGACGCTGCCCAGGTGCTGCGCCACATGGGGCCCAAGGAGGTCCAGCGTGTGGGCGTGGCCATGGCACAAATGGGCAACGTGCACCGTGAGCAGGTCGAGCAGGTGATGAGTGAGTTCGTCGACATCGTCGGCGATCAGACCAGCCTGGGCGTCGGTTCCGACGACTACGTGCGCAAGATGCTCACCCAGGCACTGGGCGAGGACAAGGCCAACGGCCTGATCGACCGAATCCTGTTGGGCGGCAACACCAGTGGCCTGGACAGCCTCAAGTGGATGGAGCCGCGCGCCGTTGCCGACGTGATCCGTTACGAGCACCCGCAGATCCAGGCGATCGTGGTGGCTTACCTCGACCCGGACCAGGCCGGTGAAGTGCTGGGCAACTTCGACCACAAGGTGCGCCTGGACATCATCCTGCGCGTTTCTTCGCTCAATACCGTGCAGCCGGCGGCCCTGAAAGAATTGAACCAGATTCTCGAGAAGCAGTTCTCGGGCAACTCCAATGCCTCGCGCACCACCCTGGGTGGCATCAAGCGCGCGGCGGACATCATGAACTTCCTCGACAGTTCGATCGAAGGTCAGTTGATGGACTCGATCCGCGAATTCGACGAAGACCTGTCCGGTCAGATCGAAGACCTCATGTTCGTGTTCAACAACCTGTCCGATGTCGACGATCGTGGCATCCAGGCGCTGTTGCGCGAAGTGTCGTCCGACGTGCTGGTACTGGCTCTCAAGGGTTCGGACGAAGGCGTCAAGGAAAAGATCTTCAAGAACATGTCCAAACGGGCGGCCGAACTGTTGCGCGACGACCTCGAGGCCAAGGGCCCGGTGCGCGTCAGCGACGTGGAAACCGCACAGAAGGAAATCCTCACCATCGCCCGCCGCATGGCCGAAGCCGGGGAGATCGTTCTCGGTGGCAAGGGCGGCGAAGAGATGATCTAAGGTCGTTATGTCTGCCAAGAGTGATGAAGCACCCAGCGACCTGATCCGCGGCCGAGACGTCGGTGGTTTCGACGTTTGGTCGCTGCCCAGCTTCGACCCGCACGTGCCTGAGCCTGAGCCGGAGCCGGTGGAAGAGCTGCCGGAAATGGAGGAGGTGCCGCTGGAGGAAGTCCAGCCACTGACCCTCGAGGAAGTCGAGAGCATTCGCCAGGAAGCCTACAACGAAGGCTTCGCCGTGGGTGAAAAGGAAGGTTTCCACAGCACGACGCTCAAGGTCCGCCAGGAAGCCGATGTGGCGCTGACGGCCAAGCTCCGTGCCTTGGAATCGCTGATGCTCAACCTGTTCGACCCTATCGCTGAGCAGGACACCCAGATCGAGAAATCCCTGGTGGGGCTGGTGCAACACATTGCCCGGCAAGTGATCCAGCGCGAACTGGCCATCGATTCGACCCAGATCGAACATGTCATGCGCGAAGCACTGAAATTGTTGCCATTGGGCGTGGGCAACGTGCGGCTGTACATCAATCCCCAGGACTTCGAACTGGTCAAGGCCCTGCGCGAGCGCCATGAAGAAACCTGGCGCATCGTCGAGGACGCTTCGCTGCTGCCCGGCGGTTGCCGTGTGGAAACCGAACACAGCCGCATCGACGCCACCGTTGAAACCCGCATCAGCCAGATCATGGCCAAATTGTTCGACCAGTTGCACGAACAGGCCCTGCACCCGGCCGCTCCCGACCTGAGCCTGGAGTTGCCCGACGAACCCCTGATCAGCGCTGAGGCCGCGCCGGCCGATACTGGGTTGGATGTGCCCGAGTTGGACGCTTCTGCACTGGACAGCCGCGATGCGCCTTGAGCGAACCAGTTTCGGCAAGCGCCTGGGCAGCTACGCCGAGGCCAGCGAGCTGGCCGGCCAACCGATCCTGGAAGGCCGCCTGCTGCGCATGGTCGGCCTGACCCTCGAAGCCGAAGGCCTGCGGGCTGCCATGGGCAGCCGCTGCATGGTGATCAACGACGACAGCTATCACCCGGTGCAAGTCGAAGCCGAAGTCATGGGCTTCTCCGGCAGCAAGGTTTTCTTGATGCCGGTGGGCAGCGTCGCTGGCATCGCCCCGGGTGCGCGCGTGGTGCCCCTGGCCGACACTGGTCGCCTGCCCATGGGCATGAGCATGCTCGGGCGCGTGCTGGACGGGGCCGGACGGGCCTTGGACGGCAAGGGTGGCATGAAGGCGGAAGACTGGGTGCCGATGGACGGCCCGACGATCAACCCCCTCAAACGCGACCCCATCAGCGTACCGCTGGACGTGGGCATCCGCTGCATCAACGGTTTATTGACGGTCGGTCGCGGCCAGCGCCTGGGCCTGTTTGCCGGTACCGGGGTGGGCAAGAGTGTGCTGCTGGGCATGATGACCCGCTTCACCGAAGCCGACATCATCGTGGTGGGGCTGATCGGCGAGCGGGGGCGCGAGGTGAAGGAATTCATCGAGCACATTCTCGGCGAGGAAGGGCTCAAGCGTTCGGTGGTGGTGGCTTCGCCGGCGGACGATGCACCCTTGATGCGCCTGCGGGCAGCCATGTACTGCACGCGCATTGCCGAGTACTTCCGCGACAAGGGCAAGAACGTCCTGTTGCTGATGGATTCGCTGACCCGGTTCGCCCAGGCCCAGCGGGAAATTGCCCTGGCCATCGGTGAGCCGCCGGCCACCAAGGGTTATCCGCCTTCGGTATTCGCCAAGCTGCCGAAACTGGTGGAGCGTGCCGGCAACGCGGAAAAGGGCGGCGGTTCGATCACAGCGTTCTATACCGTGCTGTCCGAAGGCGATGACCAGCAAGACCCCATCGCCGACTCGGCCCGGGGCGTACTCGACGGCCACATCGTGCTGTCCAGGCGCCTGGCCGAAGAAGGGCATTACCCGGCGATCGACATCGAGGCGTCCATCAGTCGGGTCATGCCGTCGGTGATCACTGCCGAACACATGAAGCGCGCCCAGCAGTTCAAGCAGTACTGGTCGCGCTACCAGCAAAGCCGCGACCTGATCAGCGTCGGCGCCTATGTCCCCGGTGGTGACCGCGAGACCGACACGGCGATCAGTCTTTACCCGGCCATGGCCGTTTACCTGCGCCAAAGTCTGAACGACAACATCGGCATGGGTGCCAGCGAAGCGCACTTGCAGACTATTTTCGCCCCGGTCTCAGGCACGTAACCGGCCATGGCCACGAGTCGTGCGGCGCGCCTGGCGCCAGTGGTGGACATGGCCGAAAAGGCCGAGAAGACCGCTGTCCAGCGACTGGCCTATTTCCAGGGCCAGGTCAAAGTCGCCGAAAGCAAACTGGCCGATCTCGAAAACTTTCGACTCGAATACCAGGAGCAGTGGATCGCCCGTGGCGCCCACGGGGTTTCCGGGCAGTGGTTGTTGGGTTACCAAGGATTCCTCGCGCAGTTGGGTACCGCTATCGACCAGCAGCGCCAGAGCCTGGTCTGGCACCAGAACAACCTGGAGAAGGCCCGTCAGAGCTGGCAAGAGGCATTTGCCCGGGTCGAAGGGCTGCGCAAACTGGTGCAGCGTTATATTGATGAGGCGCGACAACTGGAAGACAAGCGCGAACAGAAACTGCTCGATGAGTTGTCCCAGCGCTTGCCGCGTCAGAATCCCTATTGATGAGAAGCCAGGATTTTGTCGGATGATCGAGGCAAAACCTTGCTCAGACCTTTACCAGATGCTACACCTTGTACACGTATGTCCATGACAGGGAAGCTGAACATGTCAGTCGTTACAGAAGTATCCCAAGATGGGAAGAAGTTGACGATTTCGATCGAAGGTCGATTTGATTTCGGACGGCACCAGGAGTTTCGCGAGTCTTACGAGAGACTTAATAACAAGCCCGAGTCTATTGTGGTGGATTTGAAGAAGGCCACTTATCTCGACAGTTCCGCCTTGGGCATGCTCTTGTTGTTACGTGATCATGCCGGTGGCGACGAGTCGGACATCCGGGTCGTCAACAGCAGCAGCGACGTCAAGAAAATCCTTGCGATCTCCAATTTCGACAAGCTGTTCGACATCAGTTGATCGCCATGCAATCGTCGTCGGAGCCACTGACGGTCCTGATTGCCGAAGACAGTGCCGCTGATCGACTGCTGTTGTCGACCATCGTCCGTCGCCAGGGGCATCATGTGCTCACTGCGGCCGATGGCGCCGAAGCGGTTGACGTCTATCTGGAGCAGCGTCCTCACCTGGTGTTGATGGACGCGATGATGCCGGTGATGGACGGCTTCGAAGCCGCGCGGAAGATCAAGCAGTTGGCCGGGGACCAGTTGGTCCCGATCATTTTCCTCACCTCGTTGACTGAAGGCGAAGCCTTGGCCCGTTGCGTGGAGGCGGGTGGCGACGATTTTTTGGCCAAGCCCTACAACCAAGTGATCCTGGCGGCCAAGATCAAGGCGATGGACCGCTTGCGTCGGTTGCAGGCCACGGTGGTGGAGCAGCGTGACCAGATTGCCCGGCACCACGACTACCTGCTCAACGAGCAACGGGTCGCCAAGGCCGTGTTCGACAAGATCGCCCACTCCGGCTGCCTGAGCGCGCCGAACATCCGCTACTTGCAATCGCCTTATGCCTTGTTCAACGGTGACCTGCTGTTGGCCGCGTTCAATCCGGCCGGCGACATGCACGTCCTGCTGGGCGATTTCACCGGCCACGGTTTGCCCGCGGCGGTCGGCGCGATGCCGCTGGCCGAAGTGTTCTACGGGATGACCGCCAAGGGCTACGGCCTGGCGCAGATCCTGCGAGAGATGAATGCCAAGCTCAAACGCATCTTGCCCGTGGACATGTTCTGTTGCGCGACCTTGTTATGCCTGAGCTTTCAGCGTTGCACGGTAGAGATCTGGAACGGCGGCATGCCTGATGGGTACCTGCATGACAGCCTCAGCGGCGTGCGTACGCCATTGCCGGCGCGGCACCTGCCGTTGGGCGTGCTCAGCCCTCATTTATTCGATGACCGCACCGAAGTGCATCCGATGTCGTTGGGGGATCGGGTATTCCTGTTGTCTGACGGCGTGATCGATACCACCGACGAAGACGAGCAGCTGTTTGGTGTGGAGCGGCTGCAACAGGTGTTCGCAGACAACCGTGAACCCGACCGGCTGTTTGAAGATATCCAGCAGGCCCTGCGAGATTTTCGCGGTGAGTCGCGGGATGACTTCAGCATGGTCGAGTTGCGACTGGTCGCACCAACGCAACTCAACCCGCCGCCACCGGTCTATTCCGATAGCGGCCAGTCCAGCCCGCTGGATTGGTCGGTGAGCTTCGAGTTCCGGGCGCAGACGCTCAAGCGCTTCAATCCGATGCCCTACTTGCTACAATTGCTGCTTGAGGTCCATGGGCTCAGGGCGCAGAGTGGCGCCCTTTATAGCGTCATGTCGGAGTTGTATTCCAATGCCCTGGATCATGGGGTACTGGGGCTCGACTCGAGCCTCAAGCGTGACGCGGCGGGTTTTGCCCGCTATTACCGGGAGCGCAATACGCGCCTGGATGAACTGAATGACGGCTACGTGCGGGTGCACTTGCAGGTCTCGCCAAGCGGCGAGGGCGGTCGCCTGGCCATTGAGGTCGAGGACAGTGGCGAGGGCTTTGATGTTGTCAGGGTGCTGGCGCGGCCTGTGGACAGTGATCGGTTGTCGGGGCGCGGCGTTAACCTGGTACGCCAGTTGAGCCACCAGGCCAGTTGGTCAGACGATGGTCGTAGTGCGCGTGTGGAGTTTTTTTGGGAGGCTCCGGCATAATCGGTGCCATTCTTGATCAGGGAGCGAACAAGTGAACGTGATTCATCTGGACCGCGACGTGCTCAGCACGTTGAAGGAAGTCATGGAGGACGGGTATCTGGAGTTGCTGAATACGTTTCTCAACGACTCGGAGGTTCGCCTGCGCGAGCTGCATCAGGTACAGGACGCTGATAAGCTGAGCGCCACGGCTCACAGCTTCAAGGGCAGCAGCAGCAACATGGGCGCTAAGCGCTTGGCCGAGCTGTGTGGCGAACTGGAACAGCGTGCCAAGCAGCCGTCATTGGCCGGTATCGAGAAACTGGTCAACGAAATCGACAGCGAATTTGATTATGTACGCAAGCTTTGCGATGAAGAGCGCCAAGACTTTCGCTGCTGAGATTTGACGCTCGGGCAAATGTTGGCCCGTGCCTTGCATTGCCTAGTCTCGACTGTACCTATGATTCCAGTGCAGCGGAGACCTTTTTATGCCCGTTACCCCCAATACACTGCTTCAGGCCTCTGTCCAGGCCAAGCCCCAGGCCGCCGTCAATTCACCGGCAGCGGCCCCGGATCGCGGGGATAGAGCCTCCAGCTTCGCTCAAGTCTTTGCCAAGCAGGCGCCTGCCAAGGCAGCGTCAGCCCCCGAGCCTGCGGTGAAATCGGCGCGCGACAACGCTTCCAACGACACCGTCAAAAAAGATACCGGCAACGAAACGCCTGCCGCTTCGGAGCCGACGGTTGCCGATAGCGGCAAACCCTTGCCCGCGGACAAACCGGCCAGCGCCGACGACAAGACCGCCAGCGACGAAAAGGCCGACTCGGCTGAATCGCCTGTGGCGGATGCTGCACCTGCCGATCCGAGCCTTGATCCTGGGTTGTTGCCGGACATGACGGTATCGGTCGCGACAGTCCCAGCGGAACCGGCCCCTGCGGCGGCAGCGGCTGAGGCTCAGCCAGCCACTGCGGTGGCGGCCCCCGTTGCATCGCTGGCGACACCGGCCCAGGCTGCGGCCCCGGTGGACGATCCGGCCTTCGACCCTCAAGCCGACCCACTCGACGCATTGCCAGCGTTGCGCTTGGCGATGGAGCAGAGCGGTCATGTTTCCGCCAGCAGCCAGGCCCAGTCCAAGGGCGCTGCCCCAACGTCGCCCGACGGTGAGCCGACTTCGGCGCAGACCTTCGCCGCCGGCATGGCGAGCATGCTTACCGTGCAGGCCGACCAGAACAGTACCGAGTCCGGCAGCCAGGGTGGCGATAAGGCATTCGGTGGCTTGATCAGCGAAGGTCTCAAGGACCTGAGCGCCGCCTCCAGTGATACTCGCGTGGATGATTTCGCCAACCGCCTGGCCGCACTGACCCAGGCTGCTACGCCCAAGACCGCCAACGCGGTGCCGGTCAATCAACCTATCGCAATGAATCAGAGCGGTTGGACCGAAGAGGTGGTCAACCGGGTGATGTACCTGTCCAGCGTCAATCTCAAGGCGGCCGACATCCAGTTGCAACCCGCCGAACTCGGACGCCTGGATATCCGGGTGAACATGGTGCCGGACCAGCAGACCCAGGTCACGTTCATGAGCGCCCACTCCGGCGTTCGCGAAGCCCTCGAAGGCCAGTTGCATCGCCTGCGGGACAGTTTTGCCCAGCAGGGCATGGGCCAGGTCGACGTCAGCGTATCCGATCAGTCCCGGGGTTCGCAGAACCAGGAGCAGCAGGCACAGCAGCAAGCCCGGGCCGGGCGTACCACGTCTTCAGGCGGACGGGTGGATTCAGCCGATGAAGCTGGCCCGGCCGGCATCGCTGAAGTGGCCGCCAGCACGACCAGCGTCATCGGCAGCAGCGCGGTCGACTACTACGCCTGATCCAACGATGCTCGTCCCCTGTGGGAGCGAGCTTGCTCGCGATAGCGGATTGTCAGTCACCCTTACCGGGGCTGGTCCACCGCTATCG
>NZ_CAKKMI010000048.1:0-49731 GCF_918698105.1 Pseudomonas brassicacearum
GTCAGCATCTGCATCAACTGACTGTCCGCTATCGCGAGCAAGCTCGCTCCCACAGGTTTTTTGGTTAAAATGCCGGCCTTTTCACCACCCATGCCGCTGGAACCGCCGTGAGCAAAGATCCCGATCGCCTATTCGCCCAACCCCTGGCCCAAGTGCCGGACTTCGCCTTCAACGAGGACGTGGTGCGAGTGTTTCCGGACATGATCAAACGTTCGGTGCCGGGTTACCCGACCATTGTCGAAAACCTCGGCGTGCTCGCCGCGCAATTCGCCCAGCCCAATAGCGTGCTCTACGACCTGGGCTCGTCCCTGGGCGCCGTGACCCAGGCCCTGCGCCGCCACGTGCGCACTGACGGTTGCCGGGTGATCGCGGTGGATAACTCGGCGGCCATGGTCGAGCGCTGCCGTGAATACCTCAACGGCCAGGACTCGATGTTCCAGGAGCTGCTGCCGGTGGAAGTGATCGAAGGCGACATCCTCGCCCTGACGTTCCAGCCAGCCTCGGTGGTAGCCCTGAACTTCACCTTGCAATTCATCGCGCCGGACCAGCGCACCGCATTGTTGAGCCGCATCCGCCAGTCCTTGCTGCCGGGTGGCGCCCTGATCCTGTCGGAAAAGTTGCGCTTCAACGATGCCGAGGAACACGCCCTGCTCACCGACCTGCACGTGGCGTTCAAGCGCGCCAACGGCTACAGCGAGCTGGAGATTGCCCAGAAACGCAGCGCCATCGAAAACGTCATGAAGCCCGACAGCCTCGAAGAACACCGCGAACGCCTGCTGGCGGCCGGGTTCTCGAAAGTCGTGCCGTGGTTCCAGTGTCTTAACTTCGCCTCGTTGATTGCCCTGCCATGATTGATCTGTCCCCCCTCGCCCGCCATCTGGCCGGCACGCCCCTGGCCGATTGGGCCGCGACGCTGCAGACGCAACTCGACAGCAAGATGGAAAAGGGCCATGGCGATCTGGAGCGTTGGCAAAGCGCGCTCGATGCGCTGCCGACCTTGCAACCCACCACGGTCGATCTGCTGAACGGCCTGACGCTCGACGCCGATTGTTCCGACGAAACCCGTGTACAGATGCGTACCGCGTTGATGGGCCTGTCGCCATGGCGCAAAGGCCCTTTCGACCTGTTTGGCGTGCATGTGGACACCGAATGGCGCTCGGACTGGAAGTGGTCACGGGTGGCCCCGCACCTGGACCTGAAAGGCAAGCGTATCCTCGATGTCGGCTGCGGCAATGGTTACTACATGTGGCGGATGCTCGGCGCCGGGGCCGACACGGTGATCGGCGTCGACCCCAACTGGCTGTTCTTCTGCCAGTTCCAGGCGGTGCAACGCTACCTGTCGCAGCCCAACGCCTGGCATTTGCCGTTCCCCTTCGAGGCTCTGCCCGCAGAGCTGGAAGGCTTCGACACGGTGTTCTCCATGGGCGTGTTCTACCATCGTCGCTCGCCGATCGAGCACCTGCTGGCGCTCAAGGACTGCCTGGTCAAGGGCGGCGAACTGGTGCTGGAGACCCTGGTGATCGAGGGCGACGAACACCAGGTGCTGGTGCCCGAGGACCGCTACGCGCAGATGCGCAACGTGTGGTTCCTGCCGTCGGTCCCGGCCCTGGAGCGCTGGCTGCGCCGCGCCGGGTTCAGCGAGGTGCGTTGCGTGGACGTGAGCCTGACCACCGTGCAGGAGCAGCGCAGCACCGAGTGGATGAAGTATCAGTCGCTGAGCGACTTCCTCGACCCCGCCGACCACAGCAAAACCATCGAAGGACTGCCGGCGCCGATGCGGGCGGTGATTGTGGCGCGTAAATAAACAGCCCGAACACCACAAAAACCTGTGGGAGCGAGCTTGCTCGCGATAGCGGTCTGTCAGGCAACATCGCTGTTGAATGTCAGGCCCTCATCGCGAGCAAGCTCGCTCCCACAGGGGATCAGTGTTCAACCTTGCGATTTGGCTCTTCGGGCCTTGAAGAACTCACTCAGCACGGTGCTGCACTCCTCAGCCAACACCCCGCCCTCGTACATCACCCGATGGTTCAGGAAACCCTGGTTGAAGAACTGCCCCTGGCTCTGCACGATGCCGGCCTTGGGCTCCAGGGCGCCATAGACGACCCGGGCGATACGCGAATGAACGATGAGGCCGGCGCACATGCTGCACGGTTCCAGCGTCACGTAGAGGGTGCTGCCGGGCAGGCGATAGTTGCTCACCGCCTGGGCGGCGGCGCGGATGGCGACCATTTCCGCGTGGGCGCTGGGGTCATGGCCGCTGATCGGGCAGTTGAAACCGCGCCCGATGATCTCGCCGTCCTGCACCAGCACCGCGCCCACTGGCACTTCGCCCAGGGCGGCGCCTTGTGCGGCGAGGGCCAGGGCTTCGCGCATGAAATCCTGGTCACGGCTGCGGTCGATGATCCTGGCAGGGCGAATCTGGCGCATCAAGCCACCTCGATGGCGGCCATCAGGCCGGTTTCCATGTGGTCGATCACATGGCAGTGGAACATCCATACGCCTGGATTATCCGCCACCAGCGCCACCTGCGCCCGCTCGTTCTTGCCCAGCAGGTAAGTGTCGGTGAAATACGGCACGACCTTGTGCCGGTTCGACGCGATCACCTTGAAGCTCATGCCGTGCAAATGGATCGGATGCTGGTACTGAGTCATGTTCTTCAATTCGAAAATGTAGCTCTGGCCTTTTTTCAGCGTGGCGATTGGCCGGTCGGCGCAGGTCTTGTCAGTGATGTCCCAGGCCTTGCCGTTGATCTGCCACAGGCTCGGCGGCTTGCCATTGTCGACATTGACCGACACCGAGCCGACCCATTCGAAATTGAAGTTGAGTTTTTCGGCATTGGCCAGGTCCGGCTCGGACACCGGGTTGGGCGGCAGCGCCGGCGGCCATTGGCTCGGCGCGTCACTGTTAGGCACCGAACGCAAGGTTCCCAGGCGCACCGGGCCATTGCGCAACGACAACTCTTCGCCGGCTGGCGGGGCCTTGATCGCCAGGCAAATGCGCATGCCCGGGCCAAGCCAGTATTCCTTGCCCAGCGGGCGCGGTTCGATGGGATTGCCGTCCAGCGCATAGATCTGCGCTTCGACGCCTGGAATGTTGATGCGGTACGTCAGGGTGTTGTCCAGGTTGAGCAAGCGCACCCGGGTGATCTGCCCGGCCGGCAAATCAATCACCGCTTCCGCCACGCCGTTGATGGTCGCCAGCCGCCCAGCCGTGCCGCCACGCGCCGCTTCACGGGGAATGCTGAACGCGACGAACTCGCCCTGCTCGTCCACATGCCAACTCTTGAGGCTCAGGGTCTGCTCGTATTTGAAGCCGGTGGGCTCACGCTCTTCGATGATCAACGGCCCCACCAGCCCACGCCCGAGCTCTTCGCTGCTGTTGACGTGAGGGTGATACCAATAGCTGCCGGCGTCTGGCACACGGAACTTGTAATCGAAATACTCGCCCGGCAACACCGGCAATTGCGAGACATACGGCACGCCGTCCATCTCCAGCGGCAAACGGATCCCGTGCCAATGAATGGTGGTGGCGACCGGCAGGTGATTGATGAAGCGTACCCGCAACCATTCGCCCTGGCGCACCCGCAGCTCGGTGCCCGGCGCCGAGGGGCCAAACGCCCAGGCCTGGGTCTTGTGCCCGGCTACCAGTTCGACGTCCAGCGGCGCGGCGATCAATTCATAGTCGTGACCGGCCTCGGCATCGGCGCGCTTGCCCAACCAGTACCGCGACGCACCTCCTGCACCCACGCCAACGACAACAAGACCGGCCAGGCCACCGAGTATTTGGCGACGGGTAAAGGACATGAACGCGACTACCTCTGGATCTGCGACGGACCGGTGGGCCCGCAAAAGGCGAATACGATACACCCGCAGATGAGAAACAGTAAGGCCAGGCAAAATGAAAAAAACCCTATGGAGGTTATCCACAGGGTTTTTCCGTAGGCACCGATACGGTGGTCAATCGTTCGGCAAACGCGCCTTGTCACCACGTGGCATGAAAAAAGCCAGCGCCGCCGCGACGATGAACAAGGCGGGCACATCGCCGAGCAGATGGCCGTAGTGCGACGCCCCATCCGCCTCGACGCCAAACGACTGCACGGCCATGATCGTGCCGTGCACGATGCTCGACCATACCGTGAACCAGATCAGGCTCAGGTGTTTCATCGGATCGCGCGATGCCATCAGCAGGAACACCCCCAGCGTCGCGTAAATGCCGACGATCATCAGCGGATAGTGGGAATGGCCGCTGTGCCACGCCCAGCCGGACGGCCACAGGTTCATCAGCGGCCAGATCGCGAAGACGGCGATCAGGCCGACAACAATCAAAACGATGCGCAAGGCGGCGAGTTTTTGAGTGTCATTCATGGCAGGCTCCTTATTGCGGCGTGTTTGTCGCCGCAACGGTGCCAGGAGTATAGAACGCGCTGGCACCCGCACCGATCTCCCTTGTGGCGAACCGCTTTTGTGGCGAGGGCATAACGGTCCATCTGAGCCAGATCGCAGCTTGCTTAAAAGTGCTTAAAAACATGGAGTTGTAATTTGTTCCATGAGAGCTGGCTCCCGTTGGGCTGCATGTAGGAGCTGCCGAAGGCTGCGATCTTTTGATCTTGATCTTGATCTTTCGCTTGCGACTCAATTGCCTGGGACAAGATCGCAGCCTCGTTGCACTCGTCAGCTCCTACACAGATCCTACACAGCTTCTACAGTGCTTCAGCCTTGCAAGCCGGTGATCAGGTGCACCACGCCGTTGTCCAGCGTCATCACGCCTGCCACACCGGCGGCACTCAAGCCCATCCGATCGATCCGCGCCACATCCCGCAGTTCCACCCGCAGCCGCGTCAACGCCACGGGCTGATGGGACTTGAGGTTATCCGCACCGCCCAACGCAGCGATAATGGCCGGCGCCAGCCCATCCACCGCGGCCGGCCGCTTGGGTTCTTCCGGCACCAGGTCCGGGGTCAGGGCTTTCCAGAATGCCTGTTGCAGTTTGTCGAACATGTTCAATGCTCCATGGCCAGGGTGGCCGGGGTGGCCGTGGATGAGTGAATACGCAGGAGGTCTCGCACCTGCTCGGCGCTTTCCTGGCCCAGGGCCTGTTGAGCCAGCGTGCGGCACTCGCTCAGGTTCCATTCACGCACGCAGGCCTTGATCGCCGGAATCAGCGGCACACTGACCGATAGCTCATCCACGCCCAACCCCAGCAATACCGGCACCGCCAGGGGTTCCGATGCCAGTGCGCCACACACCCCGACCCACTTGCCATGGGCACGGGCGGCTTCGGTCGTACGGGCGATCAGGCGCAACACCGAGGGATGCAAGCCGTCGGCCTGGCTGGCCAGGCGTGGGTGGTCACGGTCCATGGCCAGGGTGTATTGGGTCAGGTCGTTGGTGCCGATAGAGAAGAAATCCACTTCAGGGGCGAACAGGTCGGCCATCAACGCCGCCGCCGGCACTTCGATCATGATGCCCAACTTCGGCGCCTGCTTGAGTTCCAGGTGACGGACCTCTTCGTCCAGCATCTGCCGCGCCAGGCGCAGCTCCGCCAGTTGCGTGACCATGGGCAGCATGATGTGCAACCGCGCCGGCCCCGAACAGGCAAGGATGGCCCGGAACTGTTCGCGCAGCAGCTGGGGGCGCTCCAGGCACAGGCGAATACCGCGCATGCCGAGAAATGGATTGGCCTCATGAGCCATCGGCACATAGGCCAGCGGCTTGTCCCCGCCCACGTCCAGGGTACGTACCACCAGGTTGCGCTCCGGCCCCAGGGCCCGGGCGACGGCGCTGTACAGGGCCGCTTGCTCGTCATGGCCAGGTGGCTGCGCACGATCCAGGTAAAGCAGCTCGGAGCGCAACAGCCCGACCCCTTCGCCGCCCAGGCTCATGGCCTGCTCCACATCCCGTAGCGACCCGACGTTGGCACTGACCTCGACTCGATGACCGTCCAGGGTACGCGCCGCCAGGGCCGATTGTTCGAGGTCACGCTGATGCCGCTGGCGCTGCCGGTCAGCAGCGGCCTGACGTTGTTCGATCAGGGTTTGGTCCGGATTCACGTGCAGTTCACCGCTGTCGGCATCCAGCAACACCCGGGTGCCGTTATCCAGGGCCAGCACGGGGTGCGCCACGCCACACAACGAGGGCAGGCCCAACGCACGGGCCAGGATCGCGACATGGCTGGTGGCGCCGCCGCCCACGGTGACGAAACCGGCAATGCGCGAAGTGTCGAGGCTGGCGGTCTGGGATGGCGTCAGTTGTTCGGCCACCAGAATCGACCGTTCAGCCAGGTTCCAGGCGTTGTCCTTTACCCCCAGGATCAGCTTGAGCACCCGCTGCCCGACGTCGGCCAGGTCCGCTGCGCGCTCGGCCAGCAAAGCGCTGCCCAATTGCTGGAACAGCGCGGCGCTCGCCTCGGTGGCGGTTTTCCAGGCGAACGCCGCGCTCTTGCCCTCGCCGATCAAGGCTTGGGCCTGCTCGAGCAAGGTGGGGTCTTCCAGCAACTCTTGATGGGCGCGAAAAATCTGCGCCTGGACACTGCCCGCCGCCTCGCCCTGCAACGCCTTCAAGGCTTGGGTCGCCTGCTCCAGCCCTTGATCCAGGGCTGCCTGTTCAGCCTCGATGCCGGCCCCCAACTCCTCGATGTCCAACACCTGGGAGGCGATCTGGACCACCTCGCCAAACGCTGAACCGGGCGACGCGCAGACACCCCGCAGCCGGCCAGGTATCGATGGCTCGACGACGATGGTCGGCACCAACGTCAGCGGCGCCTGCACCGTTTCGCCACACCCGGACAGCAGCAATTGCTCCAACGCTTCGATGGCTTGCCCGGCCTGAGGGCCGGCGGCGCTGATCTGCACGCTGTCGCCCTTGGCCGTCTGCAACGCCATGACCGCGACCAGTGATTTTGCGTTGGCGCTGGCTTGCTGCTTATGCAGTTGGATCTTGGCATCAAACCCCTTGGCCGCCTGGGCGAACACCGCGGCAGGACGGGCATGCAGGCCACTTTCATTGGGTACAATCAGCGACCTGGAAAACAGCACCGAGCCCTGCTGCGCCTCGTCGACGAGCCCTTGTTCCGCCGGGCCCACACGCAACAGCGGAACGCCACTCTCGATACAGCTCGCCTCGTCCCCAAGCAGGCTGAAAGGTTCGCCACTGACCACCAGCATCAGCGTCAACAAGCTGCGCGCGTGCAAGGCGATGTAGTCGGCATCGAAATCGATCAGCGGCTGGCCGGCCTCGACCCGTTGCCCCATGGTCACCCGCGAGGTGAACCCCTTGCCCGCCAGATTGACCGTGTCCAGACCAATGTGCATCAGCACCTGGACGCCGTTGTCAGCGGTGACACTCACCGCATGGGCGCTGTCCTGAAGCGTGCCGATGACACCCGACAGCGGTGCGCAAAGGGTCTGCGAGGTCGGATCGATGCAGATGCCGTCCCCCACTACTCGGCTGGAGAAGACCGGGTCCGGCACGCTGTCCAAGGGCATCAAGACACCGGACAGCGGTGCGAGCAATTGCAAAGGTTGCGTTGTGTTCATGAGACTTCACCTGCTGCTGTCTGTTCTTTTTGGCATCACGGGCACGCATCGATCCGCGACCCGCGCTACACGGGTCATTTCCACCAGTATTCGACCTGCAGGCCCACGTTGGAACCATGTCGCGCACCGCCAAATACACCGGTGTCCGACAGCGCCGAGCCGGCTGCCAGTTCATTGGCTGCACGCTTGGCCGCCTCGTTCCAACTGGCGTAGGTGTAGTAGAGGCGTATTTCCGGGCGAGCCCAGAATTCCGGGCCCTTGGGCGACCAGGTGGGCGCAAAGGTGAATTTGCTCAGCTTGCGTGTTCCATCGCTGGCCTGGACCTGGTCATGGCCCAGTTCGGCCACCAGCTTGAACTGATCGGTGATGGCGTACGCCGGGCGAACCCCCAACGACAGCCAGTCCTGGTCGGCGCCATCGGGGCGAATGTCCTTCTGGTACACCGCCTGCACCTGCCCGCCGAAACGCGGCGTGACCTGCCAATCGAAAAACTCCACCAGACGATAACTCTTGTTGCTGTCGTCCAGCCCAGTGTCGCCGGTATAACCCAGCCCGGTGCCGGGCCCCTCGCCATATTGCAAGGCCAGTTTATTCTTCCCACCCAGGAAGTCCTGCTGCACATGCTGGGCGGTCAAGGCCCAGCCGCGATGGGCGTCGCGCCGGTCCGCCCGGTCGATGAAGCTCAGGCCAAATTCCAACTCGCCGCCGGGGTTGGTCTTGAAACCGGCGACGTTGAAGTCATGCCGGTTGACCGGGTCTTTCTGGTACAGGTTGTCCTTGCGCGAGAAGGCGTAGCTGTATTTCAACCCGCCGATCAGCACATCCTCGATCCCACCACCGGTAGCACTCTGGTTCCAGTAGTAGAAATCCGAGATATGGATGTCGTTACGTTTGTAGTAACGCCGACCGGCCCACAGTGACCCGCCGTTCAGGCTGGGCATGTTCGACCATTGGGCATACATCTGCGGCATGCGCGCCGAACCGTTTTCACCCTGGAAAGTCGGCGTGCGGTCATAGCGGTTGTACAGCGATGCCATGCCGTCCACGCTCAATACCGAGCCGTCGTCGAGGGTGAAAAGATCCTGGCGCAGTTCCAGTTCCCCGTACTGCTCGCATTCATTGCCCAACCGATATTTAGTCTGCGCCCCAGGCAACTGGAAGCACGATTGGGAACGGCCATTGGTCGCACTGCCGATGCCGCTGCGCAGATAACCGGAAAACTCCAGGGCCTGAACCGGAAACGGCAGCGCCAGGCAGATACAGGACGCGGCAAGGCCACGGTTTATTATTGTTTTCATACGCCTCTCCATTATTTCTTATTGTTTTTTTGCTCCATGACTCCCCCCCTTGGCCGCCATCTGGCTGACGACAAAGGGCCCACGATGCGTCTGGCGCAACGTGTTCGCTGTCAGGCATTGCCTGGATCAGGGGAAGTTTTTTATTCAGTCGCTCAGGTGCAACACAAACGACTCGTAGGGCCGCAAGCGCAGCCGTCGGTATCGGTGCTCGCTGGCCTCATAGTTGCCGATCACCCAGCGTTGTTTCGTATCCTCGCTGAGGATCCCTTCGGGCAGCTCCACGTCGCAGTCGCCTCCATAAAAGTGGCTGACCACCAACAGGCGCTCCCCCTGCCCTTCGCGCAGGTACGCCCATACGTGCGGATGGTCGGGCAACAGCAGACGGTAGACGCCGTCCTGTATCAAGGCTTCGCTGCGGCGCAGGGCGATCAATTGACGGTAGTAATGCAGCACCGAGGTCGAGTCTTGCTGTTGCTGCTCGACGTTGATGAAAGCGGCGTTGGCAGGTACGCCGATCCAGGGTTCGGCCCGGCTGAAACCCGCGTTAGGCCCGGCATTCCATTGCATCGGCGTGCGCCCGTTGTCACGGGACTTCTGCATGATCGGCGCCATGGCCTCGGCCTCCGACACCCCGGCGTTGCGCTTGAGGCGATAGATGTTCAGGGTTTCCACATCGCGATACTGCTCGATGTGCTCGAAGCCTGGATTGGTCATCCCCAATTCCTCGCCCTGGTACACGAACGGGGTGCCCTGGAGAAAGTGCAACGCCGTGGCAAGCATCTTCGCCGAAGGCTCGCGGTACTCACCGTCATCGCCGAATCGCGACACCACCCGCGGCTGGTCATGGTTACACCAGAACAGCGCGTTCCAACCGTCACCGGCCTGCATGCCGACCTGCCAGTCGGACAGGATGCGTTTGAGTTCGAGAAAATCGAAGTCGGCCCGCACCCACTTTTGCAGGTTCGGATAATCCACCTTCAAGTGATGGAAATTGAACGTCATCGACAGTTCACGGGACGCCGGGCATGAATAACGAACACAGTGCTCAAGGCTGGTGGACGACATCTCGCCGACGTTGATCAGGTCGAACCCTTCGAAGACTTCCCGATGCATTTCCTGCAGGTAGCGATGCACGTTGGGGCCGTCGGTGTAGAAACGCCGGCCATCGGTGTGGTCATCAGGGAAGTCGGTCGGCTTGGAGATCAGGTTGATCACATCGAGACGAAATCCTCCCACGCCCTTGTCCCGCCAGAAACGCATCATCTTGAACACTTCGGCGCGCACCTGGGGGTTGTCCCAGTTCAGGTCAGCCTGGGTGTGGTCGAACAGGTGCAGGTAATACTGGCCGGTCTGCGCTTCGTACTCCCAGGCCGAGCCACCGAACTTGGATTCCCAGTTGTTCGGCTGGTCGCGCCAGATATAGAAATCGCGGTACGGGTTGTCGAGGCTGCTGCGGGCGGCCTGGAACCAGGGATGTTCGATGGACGTGTGATTGACCACGATGTCGAGCATCAGCTTGATACCGCGCTTGCGCGCCTCAGCGATCAATAATTCGCAATCGGTCATGGTGCCGTAGCTGGGGTCGATGGCGTAGTAGTCACTGATGTCGTAGCCATTGTCCCGTTGCGGCGAACGCAGGAACGGCGTCAGCCACAGGTAATCCACACCCAGCCAGTGCAAGTAGTCGAGCTTGTCCACCACCCCTCGCAAATCACCGGTGGCCTGGCCGCCATGGCTGTAGAAACTCTTGGGGTAGATCTGATAGATCACCGAGCGTTGCCAGTCTTGCATGTGCGTTTCCTTCAGTCTGTTTTGTACCGGCCTCGCAGGCCTCATCGCGGGCAAGCCCGGCTCCCACAGGTGTCAGGCCACCCGATACCCTGGCCGGACGATCTTCATGCTCAACGCGCAGGTCAGGGCAAAGGGCACGCTCATGGCGATGACCATGCCAACCACGAACATCGGGATGTAGTCAGGCACGATCGAAATGAAACCCGGCAACCCCCCCACGCCAATCGCCGAGGCCTTGATCTTGTTCAGCGACAGGAAAATACAGCCCAGGGCCGAGCCGGCCAGGGCGCAATAAAAGGGGAATTTGTAGCGCAGGTTGACCCCGAACATGGCCGGTTCGGTGATGCCGAAATAAGCGGAAATAGCCGAGGTGGACGCCATGCTCTTGTCCCGCGCATTACGGGTCATGTAGAACACCGCCAGCGCCGCGCTGCCCTGGGCCAGGTTGGACATGACGATCATCGGCCAGATGAAGGTGCCGCCTTGGGTCGAGATCAATTGCAGGTCCACCGCCAGGAACATGTGGTGCATGCCGGTGACCACCAGCGGCGCATAGAGCAGGCCGAAAATCGCCCCGCCAATCACCGGTGCCAGGTCGAACAGCGCGACCATGCCTTCGGTAATCAGGATGCCCAGGTGCCGGGTGACCGGACCGATGATGGCGAGGGCCAGTACGCCGGTGATGACGATGGTGGTGATGGGGATCACGAGCAACTGGATGGCGTTGGGCACCCTCGCCCGCAACCATTTCTCGATCACGCTCATGACATAGGCCGCCAGCAGGATCGGCAGGATCTGCCCCTGGTAGCCGACTTTCTCGATGCGGAACCAGCCGAAGATGTCGAAGTACGGCAGGCTCTGGCCCTCCAGCCCCGCAACGGCCTTGCCGTAGTTCCAGGCGTTGAGCAGGTCCGGGTGGACGAGCATCAGGCCCAGCACGATGCCAAGGATCTCACTGCCGCCGAAACGCTTGGCCGCCGACCAGCCCACCAGGGCCGGGAGAAAAACGAAGGAGGTATTGGCCATGAGGTTGATCAGGCTCCAGACGCCATCCAGGTTCGGATAGGCATCGAGCAACGTCTGCCCGGCAATGAACATGCCCTTGGCGCCCAACAGGTTATTGACGCCCATCAGCAGGCCGGCGATCACCAGGGCAGGCAGGATGGGCATGAACACATCGGACAGCACCCGCACCAGGCGCTGCATGCCGTTGCCCTTCTGCGCGCCCTGGCGCTTGACGTCGGCAATGGTCGCGGCGGCCAGACCCGTCAATTCACGCAGGGCGGCATAGACCTTTTCCACCTCGCCCGGACCAATGACCACCTGGAACAGGCCACCGGTAAAAAACGAACCCTTGACCAGGTCGATCTGGTTCAGCGTGGCACTGTCCACCCGGGCCGCGTCCTTGAGGGACAGGCGCAGGCGCGTCACGCAATGGGCCGCCTGCTCGATATTGTCGACGCCACCCAAGCTTTGCAGCAGCTCACTGGCGATTTTGGAGTAATCGTGGCTCATGCTTTTTTCTTCCGCGTCATTCTTGTTATTGAGAGTCGACAGCACGTGGAAGAGAAAGTACTCGTCTGTACGAGTTAAATCAACAACTGGTACAGACGAGTTTTGTTTTTGTTTATGATAAGCCTTCGAAAACCTGGAAACGTCCTACGCTCCTGCCGTCAAAGAATGACAGCCGAATGGACAAATCCCCCACTTGGCCCGTAAGGTTCCGCCCCGGTGAACAGCGCGGTACAGAGCCCTCTCCATGAGTAAATACAACCAGATCTACAACGATCTGCTGACCAGCATTACCACCGAACGCCTTGAGCGAGGCGCCCGCCTGCCCTCCGAAACCGAGCTGATGGACAGCTATCAGGCCAGTCGCGGCACGGTGCGCAAGGCCATCGAACAACTCCAGGAGCGCGGCTTCGCCCAGAAGATCCATGGCAAGGGCACCTTCGTGCTGTCGACCCAGCCCATCGAATTCCAGCTCGGCGGCATCGTCAGCTTCCAGGAGACCTACCCGCGCCTGGGCAACGATGTCAGCACCGAAGTCGTCGAATTCAGCCAGTTGCCGTTGGAAGGCGCCCTGCTCGAACACATCAAGGCCCCCGCCGGAAGCCCGATCACCCGCATCAAGCGGGTCCGGCGAATCGACGGCAAGCGCGTGATCCTGGACATCAACCACTTCGTCAGCGACGTGATCCCCGGCCTCACCCGCGACATCGCCGAGCAGTCGATCTACGCCTTCATCGAACAGACCCTGCACCTGCAAATCGCCTACGCCCAGCGCACCATCGAAGCCGTCCGCTGCGGCAAGGACGACCAGCAGCACCTGGACCTTGAAGGGCAGAGCCATGTGATCGTGGTCAGCAACCAGACCTTTCTCCAGGACGGCCGACAGTTCGAGTACACCGAATCGCGGCATACGCTGGATAAGTTTTATTTTTCGGATGTGGCGCGGCGGTGAACACGGAAAGCCGTGTGGATATGGGTTCACACGGATTTGACTCGACCACAGCTTCTCTAATACCCAAGTCTGAAGGGCTTCAGCGGTCGACGGGCTTTCCCGGACGATATCGATCGATCACAACATCACCCGCTCCGCCGTCTTCCTCAAACCCCCGCGAGACGGCAACAGCGATTTCGGCCCATACCCCTACCTGTTGCAGCGCGGGCATTCCAGAAATGATGTCGTGCACCTGATCTTGTAGCTAACGGTTAAGGTTGTAAAAAAACGATTAGATAACAAGAGTCGCGCACAAAAACGATTACTCCTGACAACCGGCTCGTCAAACTGAGGAGAGGCTGAGATGTCTGTCACCCAACCAAAGCGTCCAACTCTTCGGAAGCCATACCAAGTAACCGTCGGCCTTCTTTCGCAACGTTGACCTGCAACGCCACCTGGGCCACATCCAACACATTCTTGGTAAGCGAATAGCTGCCCCTGGCCTGCAGCCAACCCAGAACATCTGCCAAATGCCAGATAGATGCACTCCCCTCATGCACCGGCGTCGGGAAGCTGCTCGGATGAGCCAACATCAGCTTGCGCATGTTCTGTCGAGATACGCCTACGATCTCAGCTACATCGGTCAGCCCGACCAAATCAGGCGCAACCTCGATCAATTTGGCCGACGGCACCGCGCGATGGACGTCGGCCAGAGCGCTAAGCACCGCCTTGACCGCATCAGGAGCTTCGCGAGTGAACTCAAGCGCCAGCCGCCCCGGCTGCCCGATGCCGACCAGGGCATCGTCGCAGCCTGCCTCACCCAGCCGCTCGACTAGTGCATTCGCGGCATAGCCATCGTCAGCAAGTTGATATTTCAAGGTAAAGATGTATTCCATTTCTTCGATCTCTTGCTTCGGGTGCGCTGGACGAATCATCCGTAATTGCCAGTATTTCCACGAGCCACAAAGTTGTCAAATGACAACCTCCCTCTTCTTTCAAACGGCCGCGCTCGGCAGCGTCTCAAAGGAAAGCCCTCCCAACGCCATCACGGCATGTCACTACGGCTGAAGATCTGATGAAACCTTTGACTGATGCTTGATTTTATACGTAGCAAATGAAAACGCCATCAAGATGATATTACGCTAAGCTGGACGCAACGGGGCGCCACCAAAGGAAAGGATATGGCATCGGCCAGGCAGGATTTTGAGCGTTTTGTGGGATGGCTTTATCAACCTGAAAAAGACATCCCTTCGGATGTCCGTCGTCTAGCTGCCTTGGTTTTGTCGAAATTTGATGAATTGGCTGGGACGTCGCGTCAACGAAGTCAGCGATCCATATATCTAGTTGAACTAATTCGACGAGAACTCGAGGGTACCGCAAACATTGCTCCGGTCGCAGCTGCTCAGGCTGATCTCGGGATATGGCCTTGGGCGAAACTTCGACATCTGACACTTGGTCCGTTTCGAGGCTTTCGAGCACCCGAGCCATTCGACCTCGCCAAGCAAATCATTCTTTTCTACGGCCCCAACGGTAGCGGAAAAACCAGTCTGTGCGAAGGACTGGAGTACGCGCTCTTGGGAGATGTCGAAGAGGCGGGAAGCAAGCGCATTGCAGCCCGCACTTATCTCGCCAATGTCCATGATGGGCGATTCAACGCACCAATACTGAAAGCGACCGATCAGCAAGGGCGAGAAGTAGATGTCGTTGCCAACGCTGACACCTATCGTTTCTGCTTCGTAGAAAAGAACCGGATCGACGCGTTTTCCAGAATCGCCGCACGCCCCAATGCCCAGCGAGCTGAGCTCATTGCCACCCTCTTCGGCATGGATCAGTTCAATGAGTTCGTGGGTCATTTCAATGAGAGCATCGATGGGCAGCTTATCCTTCTCGGCGAACGACAGTCCACATTGACTGCTCGCCGAAATGCGTTGGCAGCAGATAGGACGACCGTTGAAAATGAAGCGGCATCCCAGCAAGCACTGGCGGAAGAAGAGGCAGCCCTAGCGAAGGAGTACGACGCCGAGATCACATATGACATGCTTAAAGAGCTTATCGGTACCGCCGAAACTCCGGGTCGTCTTCAAGAACTCGAAGCAATTTTGGAAGCGGTACCGCTTAATGTGCTCGGCGTAACGCGCCAGGGCCTTCTTGATGCTTTTGAGAAAACGCACAAATGTGATGAGGAACTCAAAGACATCGTTGATGCTCTTCGGGCCAGAAGCGACCAAGTCTCTTTTAAGGCGCTGTATGACTCAGTCCTGGCACTACAAGAAGTTGTGGGAGACCGGTGCCCGGCGTGTGACACCCCATTCAAAGGTCAGACTCACGTAGCAGCAGATCCATATCTAAGGGCAGCCGAAGGGCTTAAACAGCTTGAAGAGCTTGGTGTTCTACAGGAGCAGCAACGGGTTACGCAGACCACACTTGGGCAAGCATCACGTGAGTTGCGTCAGATGTTCAGTCCCATCGCAGCTTTCATCGGAGCTCACCCCGGAGAAAATACGACCATTTTCCAGTGGATTGGCCAGCTCCCAGAAGAACCGGTTGGCTGTTGGTGGTCAAGCATCTACCCCCAAACGGTGGTCACTCAAGATGCACTACCGTCCCTTGATGAAATCCTGTCTGTGGTGGATCGCATGGCAGCACAAGACGATGCATCGTTGCGCGCTCAGCGGGATCGCCAGCCGCACATTACGGAGCGTCGACGACTCAACGAATTCCAGCTCAAGGTTCAGGCCCAGGATCTTAAGAGACAGCAACTGCAAGAGAACGTTGAGGCCGCGAATAGCCGTATCAATGCATTCGACGAAACAAATGCTGAGCTAATCGCCCAAGCGAACCAAGAGAAGCTCGACATAGAGCGGGATACCCCATTTAAGGGGACCTATGACCGATTTCTTGTAGAACTAAGGTCCTACAGGGATCAGCTCCCGGGGCAGTTGATAGCGGGACTCAACGACGCAGCCAAGGATCTTTACAACGCATTCAATCGCAACGATCGGGATGAGGACAAATTATTCGCACTGCACCTTCCAGTTGGTGGTGAAGGGAAGATTGAGATCTGCTTCCAAGGTAATCCGGACGCTCGGGTCGATGCACTTCATATACTTAGCGAAGGCCATATTCGCTGCCTCGGGTTGGCAATCCTCATGGCTAAGGCGAAAAGCATAGAATGCCCTGTCATCGTCTTCGACGATGCCATTAATGCAATTGACCACGACCATCGAGGCGGTATCCGAGAAACAATCTTTGAAAGTGACCACTTTGCTCAAACCCAATTAATCGTCACCTGTCACAGCAACGAATTCATCAAGGACATCCAGCAACACCTCCCCGTCCAGAGACGCAATGGTTGCCAGGTCTATCTGTTACGCCATCATGATGGCAACTATCAACCCAGAGTGACCGGCAACGTACCTAACGCAAACTACATCGCGAAAGCTAGGGCCGCAAGAGAGGCCCTGAATGATAGAGATGCCTTAGCAGCGTCACGCCAAGCCTTAGAAATGCTGTCTGAGAAGGTATGGCGTTGGCTCGGCAGTCACGACCAGGGAGTCCTAAATCTCATGCTCGCCGGGGTTGGTGCCGAGCCCGGGTTGAGAAACCTTTGTGAAGCACTGGTCAAGAAGTTACGGGATGCACAAACCTTCAACCATGCCAACAAGGTCCCCCTATTGACTGCCTATGATCGCATTTTGGGAATCCCAGCCAATAACCTAGTGTGGACGTACCTAAACAAAGGGACGCACGAAGAAGCTGACCGCGATGATTTTGATGGAGAGCTTGTGGAGTCAGTGGTTCAAACTTTAGAAGAGCTTGATCACCTCGATCTACGGGCTGGACGGTAGCGATGCGATGCTTGTGCCTTACCCATCCTTGGTACTCAGTTAGAAGTACTGATGCGAGTGTTGAACCTAGCCTAGCGATCAAGCAGAGGAGTGAAAAGGTCTCGAAGAGCTATATCGTCAAACGTCTCCCGGTCACTCTTGTTCGACGACGGAAAACTCGGAGAGGAGGCTCCACTGCTCCGGCCCTCAATCTCGCCTAAGCGATCCTCGATGGCTGAGACGGCTCTATACAACACAGCGTCCGGCACACCGAAACGCGGCGCGAACTTTTTCAGGGCATCGATCCGGTCCGACAGAGAAGACTCGCTATCATCTTCGCGAATGCGGCTGGTGTTCTCCTTGAAATCGTCGAGCACAGCTGCCTGTAAGGCATTGATAATACTGGTGGGTAGCCCCTTCGCTGCGTCCACCGCATCGACAAGCGTGGAGAGCATGTCACATGAACTCCAACGTATCGTGTCCGTGAGCGCCTTTTCGAGGAGCTCTAGGAGTTCGGCTTCGTAAATGAACGGCCGGCCGTAGCCTCTGTCGCCTAGCCGGCAAAAGAAGGCGATCAGAGTCTCCCCATCCGACCATGCACCGAAGCCCTGCTGTGGATTACGGGCAATCGCCATTATGCTGTCGGCAAACAGCCGTTCGTTCGTGAGCTGCCACCAATCCATTAGCATTCGGAGCCGCTTGGAGTTCGCGGCGTCATTGTATTCCAGCGAGCGGACATTACCAGCTCGCGGACGCCAGTGCGGACGTGTTTCGATCATCTCCAGCATACCAACGCAGGCTCTGGCGATCTTCGTTTGATCGGCTTCGCTGAGCCCGTTCGGATGCACGAAGTCCCACAGCCTCGACAGCCAATCGATGGAGACTGACGTGGGAACCAGGCGAATAAGGAGGTCCGTGTCTAGCAGGTAGGTTGAGAGATAGTCCTTGAGTGAGGGGTTGAGAAAAGAGACGATTGGCCCGCTGATGTTGACGATATTGACAAAGCTACCTTCCAGAATGCGAAGGGCTTCTTCGAAATCCTTAGGCCCATGTGCCAGACCGTAGGCCGTGCTCATCGCGATATGCAGGGTCTCGAAAGATGAGCGAAGGGTGGCGAGGTCAACCCCGTATTCCGCGAGGAAAAACATCGCCATCAAGAGGTGTCTGCACCGATGATCGATGTGCGTCCGGAAAGCGGTGTCCCAAATCTGGCTAGGGTTGTTCAGGGCGCCGATAAAAACTGCGGGATAGTTGGCGGGCTCGATATCACCGATGCGAAATGCATCGGTCATGGCCTCGATGACACGTGGGTTATAGTTCTTGTGATCAACAATTTCCGCGAGCTTATTGCTTTCCAATAGCGCCCGGATGTGCGCCTGCGGTGTCTCTAATACGAGAAGATGATTGTAGAGAATCCGCGCCTTGATGCGGCGGGTATAAATGCCTACATCGAGCACGTATTTCGTCACATCGAGGCGCTGATCGCCAAGATGCTCGGAGACTCTCCGGGCCTCCTCAAATATGTACCCCCTCGTCGTCAGGATAAAACGGGCGTTCGGTGAGCGCCGTACGCGGCTCATGAACCGCGCTAGATCAGAATCCTTGTGCGCCAGAGCTTGTCGGTCGAGGGCAACCTTTCCCAGGAAGTCGTCGAAGAGGAATACCTGCTTTTTGCTATCGGCAATGGCAGCGAAGCCGTCCTCCAGACTGCGGATGGGAACGAGCTCCCACTGCTCACTCAGGAAGGTGTAGCAGAGCATCTCGGCCAGTGTCGTTTTGCCTACGCCCGGCGGACCGGAGATGATGAGAAGCCTATGCTTCTCTAGCGAAGCTAGTGATTCGTCGAAGCTGGGGTTTGATGCGTACACGCGAACCTTCTGTTCAATGTCTTCCTGCGTGAACGCTGCAAAGGTATGAGCAGCCGCACGTACGACCCGCTCCAAAACACCCACGCCCGAGAGCCACAGTTTGATGTGCGACTTGAGGATGTCTGGATACTTCCGGAGAAGAGCGTTGATGTCCTCCGGACCAAAAATATCCGCCTCAGACTTCAGGCTTGGCCCTATGAGCGGGGCGAGCTTGCCCTTGCCGAGCGGGGTGAGCTTACAAGAGGTCGCAAGAATATATCGGGTGGGAGCCAGCTTATCGATTGATAAGCGCTCACGCGTCATGGCTGCCGTCAGCTTGCTGAACGGCGAACCTTCGTAATGTTTCGCCTGAAGGATGACGTTACCGCTGGCCTGCGCGTGTCGACCGTCAATGCCACCATCTGGCCCTGCACAGAATGCCTCGAAGCGAAGTCCCTCTTCTTTTCCGATGAGGTCCCGGACAAGATCCTCAAAGTCCGCTGATGAAAGATTTCTGAAGTCGTAACTCATGCTGCAGTATCGTCCATCGCAAATTTCGCTCCTCTTCATCTGCTGTTAGCAGACCCGCTATGCGGTTGCTAAGCAATCAGATCCTCAAGTATGGAATCAGCATCGCAGGGAAAACTAGATGCGATGATTGACCGACACCAGGCGTGCAGGGTCTGGTCGTGCGCTCCAAACGCGAGGGTTAGCTGTTGTAACCAAATAACCAGCTCTGCTAAGGCAACATGGTATCGAGCACCTAGCAAGGCATTTGGCTCAGTCAATGCCCGTACCATGCCACATAAATACAGTGCATGGCGATGCACCAAATCTGCCAGAAAGTGCCAGCCCCAAAACGCCAGAAGCCCGCAATTAAGCGGGCTTCAGGTTTTTTTGCTAGCGGCTACCGATCAGCGCCGGACGCCCCATCACTCCCACTCAATCGTCGCCGGCGGCTTGCTCGACACGTCATACGTCACGCGCGAGATACCTTCGATTTCATTGATGATGCGCCCGGAAACAGTTTCCAGCAGTTCGTACGGCAGGTGTGCCCAGCGCGCGGTCATGAAGTCGATGGTTTCCACGGCACGCAGGGCCACGACCCAGGCGTAACGACGGCCATCGCCGACCACGCCCACCGATTTCACTGGCTGGAACACCACGAACGCCTGGCTGACCTTGTGGTACCAGTCGGCCTTGCGCAGTTCTTCGATGAAGATGTGGTCGGCGCGGCGCAGCAGGTCGGCGTATTCCTTCTTCACTTCACCGAGAATCCGCACGCCCAGGCCCGGGCCTGGGAATGGGTGGCGGTAGACCATGTCGTACGGCAGGCCCAGCTCAAGGCCCAGGCGACGCACTTCGTCCTTGAACAGTTCGCGCAGCGGCTCGACCAGCTTGAGGTTCATCTCTTCCGGCAGGCCACCGACGTTGTGGTGGGACTTGATCACGTGGGCCTTGCCGCTCTTGGCGCCGGCCGACTCGATCACGTCAGGGTAGATGGTGCCCTGGGCCAGGTACTTGATGTTGTCCAGCTTGCAGGACTCGGCATCGAACACGTCGATGAAGGTACGGCCGATGATCTTGCGCTTCTTCTCCGGGTCGGACTCGCCGGCCAGGTTGTTCAGGAACTGCTCTTCGGCGTTGGCGCGGATCACCTTGACGCCCATGTTCTCGGCGAACATGGCCATCACTTGCTCGCCTTCGTGCAGGCGCAGCAGGCCGTTGTCGACGAAGACGCAGGTCAGTTGGTCGCCAATGGCCTTGTGCAGCAGCGCGGCAACCACCGAGGAGTCCACGCCGCCGGACAGGCCCAGCAGCACGTTGTCGGTGCCGACCTGGGCGCGCACCTGGGCGATGGCGTCTTCAGCGATTTTCGACGGGGTCCACAGGGCTTCACATTCGCAGATGTCGAGGATGAAACGCGACAGGATGCGGCCGCCCTGCTTGGTGTGGGTCACTTCAGGGTGGAATTGCACGCCGTAGTAACGGCGATCATCGTTGAACATGCCGGCAATCGGGCAGCTCGGGGTGCTGGCCAGGATGTGGAAGTCTTCCGGCATCTTGGTGACCTTGTCACCGTGGCTCATCCACACGTCGAGGCCGAACAGGCCGTCGGCGTCGATATGGTCTTCGATACCGTCCAACAAGCGGCTCTTGCCGACGACGTCAACGCGGGCATAACCGAACTCACGCAGGTCCGAACCTTCGACCTTGCCGCCCAGCTGTTCAGCCATGGTCTGCATGCCGTAGCAGATACCGAAGACGGGCACGCCCAGGTCGAATACGGCTTGCGGGCAGCGCGGGCTGTCGGCTTCGTGCACGGACTCGGGGCCGCCGGCGAGGATGACGCCTTTAGGCGCGAATTCGCGAATCGCTTCATCATCCATGTCGAACGGATGCAATTCGCAGTACACGCCGATTTCACGCACGCGGCGGGCGATCAGCTGGGTGTACTGGGAACCGAAGTCGAGGATCAGGATGCGGTGAGCGTGAATGTCGAGGGCCATGACTCATTCTCATGTAGTGAATCAGAAACAACTCGGGGCTGAATGAACAGCCCCGGTGATTAACGTTTTGCTGGAAGCCTTAACCTACGCGGTAGTTCGGCGCTTCCTTGGTGATCTGCACGTCGTGGACATGGGACTCGGCCATGCCAGCGCCGGTGATACGCACGAATTCCGGCTTGGTGCGCATCTCTTCGATGTTGGCGCTGCCGGTGTAGCCCATGGAAGAACGCAGGCCGCCCATCAGTTGATGGATGATGGCGCTCAGGGTGCCTTTGTACGGCACGCGACCTTCGATGCCTTCCGGCACCAGCTTCTCGGCACCCGCGGAGGAGTCCTGGAAGTAACGGTCGGAAGAGCCCTGGGCCTGGGACATGGCGCCCAGCGAACCCATGCCGCGATAAGCCTTGTAGCTACGGCCCTGGAACAGCTCGATCTCGCCCGGTGCTTCTTCGGTACCGGCGAACATCGAACCCATCATCACGCAGTAGGCACCGGCGACGATGGCCTTGGACAGGTCACCGGAGAAGCGGATACCGCCGTCGGCGATCAAGGGCACGCCCGTGCCCTCAAGGGCGGCGGCGACGTTGGCGATGGCGCTGATCTGCGGCACGCCGACACCGGCGACGATACGGGTGGTGCAGATCGAGCCAGGGCCGATACCGACCTTGACCGCATCGGCGCCGGCTTCGGCCAAGGCCTTGGCGGCAGCGCCAGTGGCGATGTTGCCGCCGATGACCTGCACGTCAGGGAAGTTCTGCTTGACCCAGCGAACGCGGTCGATCACGCCTTTGGAGTGGCCGTGGGCGGTGTCGACCACCACCACGTCTACGCCGGCATTGACCAGGGCGGCGACACGGTCACCGGTGTCCTTGCCGGTGCCGACCGCAGCGCCGACGCGCAGACGACCTTGATCGTCCTTGCTGGCCAGCGGGTAGGCCTTGGCTTTTTCGATGTCGTTGACGGTCATCATGCCCTTGAGGGCGAATTTGTCATCGACGATCAGCACGCGCTCGATGCGGTGCTTGTGCAGCAACTCGCGGACTTCGTCCTTGTCGGTGCCTTCCTTGACCGTGACCAGGCGCTCTTTAGGCGTCATCACTTGGCGGACGGTGGCATCCAGGCGGTTCTCGAAACGTACGTCGCGGGAGGTGACGATGCCGACCAGGTCGCCATCGTGCAGCACCGGAACGCCGGAGATGTTGTGCATGCGGGTCAGTTCGAACAGATCCCGGACCGTGGCGTCAGCCTCGATGGTGATCGGATCCTTGACCACGCCAGCCTCGAACCGCTTGACCTTGCGCACTTCGGCGGCCTGCTGTTCGATAGTCATGTTCTTGTGGATGATCCCGATACCGCCTTCCTGGGCCATGGCAATGGCCAGACGGGCTTCGGTCACGGTGTCCATGGCGGCGGAAACCAGGGGGATATTCAGTTCGATGCCACGGGTGAGACGGGTTTTGAGACTGACTTCGTTAGGCAGTACTTCGGAATAACCGGGCACTAGGAGAATGTCGTCGAAGGTCAGAGCTTCTTGGCTGATACGCAGCATCGCGGGGGCTCCCGAGCGGGAAAATGGAAGCGCGCCATTATACTCATGGACCCCGTCTGGCTCAATGTAAAACTCTGTCTATTATTGCCGGGGTGATTGACGGGCTAAATCACTGCACGCCCATCCAAGCTCAGAACCTGTTTGGAGCTGGGACAGGCTGGCCCCTGTGGCGAGGGAGCTTGCTCCCGCTGGGCTGCGAAGCGGCCCCGGCTTTTTGGCGGTTGCTGCGCAACCGAGCGGGAGCAAGCTCCCTCGCCACAGGGGTGGTGTTTCATCTCTACAGTGGGTGTTTCTCTCTACAACTCCACCTTCACCCAACTCACCGGCTGATCGAGCCAATCGGCGAATTCGTCGAGAAAATCCTGCTTGAACCCCGCCTCCAGCCAATTGTTGAAGATGAACCCCAGGTTGGAAAAGCCGCAGGGCTGCAGGAACAGGAAGCCGTTGATGTCGTCTTCATGACCGCATTCGGGGCAAGTGAAGTTGTCGCTGCGCGCCGGCATCCAGTCTTCCAGGCTTTCGAACAGCGCTTCGCCGACTTCCTTGCGGCACTCGGCGCAACCGGCTTCCTCGAGAAAGCCCTTGGCCGGTGTATAGATGCAGCGCTTGGTGATGATCTCCAGGCCATTGACTGCTTCACCGAACGGCAAGGCTTCAGGGTGCAGGACCACCTCGCGAGCACCTGGGGCGATGGCGTGGGCCATGCGATTGCCGGTGCGCCCGCAGGTGGTCAGTTGTTCTTCGACGATATTCTTGCGCACCAGCCAGCGTACGATCGCCCGGGCCCGAGGCTCGTGGACCGGCAGGGTGGAAATTTTCGGAACGATGATGCTTTGCGAGTTCATGGCGAGGCCTGGCTGTTTCCCTGGCAGGGTTTGATCAAAGGCCGGCAGCTTAATCCCTGGCGGGGCCAGGTCAAGCACTCAGGTAGCGCCCGATCAACGCGAGGCCGCTGGCAAGCACCAGCCAGGTAACCAGCCGCACGAACGCCTCTCGCGACATCTTCATGGTCAAGCGACGCCCTACCCACAACCCCAGCGCCATGGCCGGCAACAAACACAGCGCCAGTACCAACAAGGGTAGCTCGGCATACACCCCGGCCACGATAAACAGGCTCAGGCGCACCACGGTGCTGCAACTGATCAGAGCACTTTGCGTGGCGCGGGCCGGGTCCTTGGGCAAGCGACTGTTCAGGTAGATGGCATATAAAAAGCCGCCACTGCCAAACAACGCGCCGAACATCCCGCCCACCGTGCCCATCGGAACCGCCCACAGCGACGACAACTGTGTCGGCCTGGTCTTGATCAGCAAGCTGTAGATCGCATAGCAACTGATGAACACCCCCATCAACAGCAACAACAAATCGGACTTGAGGTTGAGCAGGAAAATCACCCCGAGGGTGCAGCCCAGCGCCATGCACGGCAACAACCGCAGCAGCTCCGGCCGGGACACGTCCCGACGCGACGGCAGCAAGTTGCCGAAGGCCGCGACAAAATCAAGCAAGACCAGCAGCGGGACGATTTTCGACAGGGGCATGAACAGCAGCAGGATGGGCGCGGCCACCAGCGCCGTGCCGAACCCGGCAATGCCGAAGACGATGTAGGCCAGGGCAATGGCCGAGCCAATCACCAGCCATTGCGTGGGGGCAAATGCCCATTGGCCCAACCATGGGAGAAGATTCATCCGGCACTTCCTTGATGGCGAAAGCGGCGACTTTAGCCAGATGGGGGGGGTACTTCCAGCATTTGTGGTGATAGACCTATCGCTATCGCGAGCAAGCTCGCTCCCACATTTGATCTTCAGTGCGACATAGATCTCCTGTGGGGCGAGCTTGCTCGCGATGCAGGCAACCCGGTCTAATTGTCTGCACACCATCGGCGAATCCCCTTATCATGCCGCCCATGATTAAAGATCCCTTTGCCCGACTGGGCCTGGACCGCGAGGTCCTGACTGTCAGCCAGCTCAACGGCCGTGCGCGGGTGTTGCTTGAAGACGTGTTCAGCAACATCTGGGTCGAGGGCGAAATCTCCAACCTCGCCCGTCCGGCCTCCGGCCATGTGTATTTCACCCTCAAGGACAGTGGCGCCCAGGTGCGTTGCGCGCTGTTCCGGCAAAATGCCGCGCGGGTGCGCCAGGCCTTGAAGGACGGGCTGGCGGTGAAAGTGCGCGGCAAGGTCTCGCTGTTCGAAGGCCGTGGCGACTATCAACTGATCCTCGACACCGTCGAGCCGGCCGGCGATGGCGCCCTGCGCCTGGCCTTCGATGCCTTGAAGGAAAAGCTCAGCGCCGAGGGCCTGTTCAGCGCCGAACGCAAGGTGCCGTTGCCGGCCCATCCGCAACGCATCGGCATCATCAGTTCACCCACGGGCGCGGTGATCCGCGACATCATCAGCGTGTTCCGCCGCCGCGCGCCGCAGATTGCCCTGACCCTGATCCCCACCGCCGTGCAAGGCCGCGAAGCCACCGCGCAAATCGTCCGCGCCCTGAAGCTGGCCGACGCCCGTGGTTTCGATGCGTTGATCCTGGCCCGGGGCGGCGGTTCGCTGGAAGACTTGTGGTGCTTCAACGAAGAAGCCGTGGCCCGGGCGGTGGATGCCTGCGTCACGCCGATCGTCAGCGCCGTGGGCCATGAAACCGACGTGTCCATCAGCGATTTCGTCGCCGACGTACGCGCCCCGACCCCGTCCGCCGCCGCCGAACTGCTGGCCCCGGATGCCGGCGACCTGGTGCGTCGGGTCGAAAGCCTGCATCGCCGGCTGGTGATGCGCATGCGTGACCGGCTGATGCGCGATCAACTGCGCCTCGAAGGCCTCACCCGACGCCTGCGCCACCCCGGCGAACGCCTGCGCCAGCAAGCCCAGCGCCTCGACGACCTGGACATGCGCATGCGCCGGGCCTTCGAGCGCAGCCTCAACACCCGCCGCGAACGCCTGATCCGCCTGGAAACCCGCCTGGCCGGGCAGCACCCGGGCCGGCAATTGGCCTTGCTGCGCCAGCGCCTGGACAGCCTGGCCGAACGCCTGCCCCGGGCCATGCGCGAAGGCCTGAAAACCCGCCGCGTGCAATTGCACAACCAGATGCAGACGCTGCACATCGTCAGCCCCCTGGCGACCCTCGGCCGGGGCTACAGCATTTTGCTCGACGAGCGCGGCCATGCGATCCGCAGTGCCGGGCAAACCCAGACCGGCCAGCGCCTGACCGCCAAGCTCGGCGAAGGCGAACTGCTGGTACGGGTCGAAGACAATCACCTGACGCCGGTCACCCTTTCTTTACTGGATTGATTCATGCCGCGATATCTCGCCCCCTTGCTCTTGCTGTGCCTGACCTTCAACGCCCACGCCGACAGTTACATCACCCGCCTGCTGAACAAACCGGTGCCCGGCGGCGTGGCCGTGGTGGACCTGGGCAGCGCCGCCAAGGCACCGAAAGCCAGTTACCAGGGAAAGCCAGTGTTGGTGGTCAAGGAACAGGACAACTGGCTGGCGATTGTTGGCATTCCGCTGACAGTCCAGCCCGGCACGCAACAAATCAGCAGTGGCGGCAGCACCCAACCGTTCGTGGTCGGCTACAAGAAGTACCCCGAGCAACACATCACCCTGAAGAATAAGCGCCAGGTCAACCCGAACCCAGCGGACCTCAAGCGCATCGATGCCGAGCTGGCGGTGCAACTGAAGGCCTACCGCAGTTTCAGCCCGAACCTCCCCAGCAACCTGTTGCTGGACAAACCGGTCAACGGCCCGCTGTCGAGCAAGTTCGGCGTACGCCGTTTCTTCAACGGCGAAGAACGCAACCCCCACGCCGGCCTGGACTTCGCCGTACCCGCCGGCACGCCGATCAAGACCCCGGCCGCCGGCAAGGTGATCCTCACCGGCAATTACTTCTTCAATGGCAACACTGTGTTCGTCGATCACGGGCAGGGCTTCATCAGCATGTTCTGCCACATGTCGAAGATCGACGTGAAGGTCGGCCAGCAATTGGCCCGAGGCACCGTGGTGGGCAAGGTCGGCGCCACCGGCCGGGCGACCGGGCCGCACATGCACTGGAACATCAGCCTGAACGATGCGCGGGTGGATCCGGCGATTTTTATCGGAGCTTTCCAACCCTGAAAGGGATGGTGGGGCTACTGGCCTCATCGCGAGCAAGCTCGCTCCCACATTTGATCTTCAGTGCGACATAGATCTCCTGTGGGAGCGAGCTTGCTCGCGATGACGGCAGCCGCATCACCCCCTCCTTAGAATTGCCAAGCTCAAAACATCGACGCAATTTCTGACATTCATATCTGGAACATGCGCGATTAAATCTCGCAAACCCGTCTAAAAGCAGAACTTATCTCAATTTTTTCCGACTGCTTGCGATCCGTTCCTCACGCGGTTAGGGTTGAAGGCATGAAAACCTCTCACACCCTCATTCAGCTTCGCCAGCACCGCAGCCTGTGCCTCGTCAGCGCACGACTGCCGGGCTGAATCGCGGCACCTCGTCCCGGCTGTGAAGCCACCCCCATCGAACCACCGGCAGGCCGCCTTTTTCCGGCCACGACAATAAGGATTTCCCCATGAGCATGCTCAAAGACCCGTCTTCCAAATACCGTGCTTTCCCGACCATCAACCTGCCGGACCGCACCTGGCCATCGAAGACCATCACCGCCGCGCCGATCTGGTGCAGCTCCGACCTGCGCGACGGCAACCAGTCGCTGATCGAGCCGATGGACGCGGTCAAGAAGCTGCGCTTCTGGAAAACCCTCGTCGCGGTGGGCGTGAAAGAAATCGAAGCTTCGTTCCCGGCCGCTTCCCAGACCGACTTCGACTTCGTGCGCACCCTCATCGAAGAAGGCCACATCCCGGATGACACCACCATTCAGGTGCTGACCCAGGCCCGTGAAGACCTCATCGCACGCACGTTCGAGTCCCTGCGTGGCGCGAAAAAAGCCATCGTCCACCTGTACAACGCCACCTGCCCGTCGTTCCGCCGCATCGTGTTCAACCAGGACAAGGAAGGCGTGAAGGAAATCGCGGTGAACGCGGCCAAGCTGTTCGTCAAATACGCCGCGCTGCAGCCGGAAACCCAGTGGCAGTTCGAGTATTCGCCAGAGACTTTCAGCGCCACTGAGCTGGAGTTCGCCAAGGAAGTCTGTGACGCGGTGATCGAAGTCTGGAACCCGACGCCAGAGCGCAAGGTGATCCTCAACCTGCCCGCTACCGTGGAAGTCGCCACCCCGAACATCTACGCCGACCAGATCGAGTGGTTCCACCGCAACATCACCCGTCGTGACAGCGTGCTCATCAGCCTGCACACCCACAACGACCGTGGCACCGGCGTGGCCGCTACCGAGCTGGGCCTGATGGCTGGCGCCGACCGTGTCGAAGGCTGCCTGTTCGGCAACGGCGAACGCACCGGTAACGTCGACCTGGTGACCGTGGCGCTGAACCTCTACACCCAGGGCATCAATCCTCTGCTGGACTTCTCCGACATCGACGGCGTGCGAAAAGTGGTCGAGGAATGCAACCAGATCCCGGTGCACCCGCGTCATCCGTACGTTGGCGACCTGGTCCACACCGCGTTCTCCGGCTCGCACCAGGACGCCATCCGCAAGGGCTTCGCCCAGCAGAAATCGGACGGCCTGTGGGAAGTGCCGTACCTGCCGATCGACCCGGCCGACATCGGCCGCAGCTACGAGGCGGTGATTCGCGTCAACAGCCAGTCGGGCAAGGGCGGTATCGCCTACCTGCTGGAACAGGAATACGGCATCAGCCTGCCGCGTCGCATGCAGATCGAGTTCAGCCAGGTGGTACAGCGCGAAACCGATCGCCTGGGCCTGGAAATGACTGCCCAGCAGATCCACGCCCTGCTGCAGCGTGAATACCTGCAAGCCAACACCCCGTACGCGCTGGTCAGCCATCGCCTGCAAGAAGAAAACGGCAACAGCGCCGTGGAAGTGGAAGTGGCGAGCAAGGGCCAGGGCGAGACCAACCTGCACTGGCGCGGCAAGGGCAACGGCGCGCTGGAAGCGCTGGTGGCCGGCCTGCCAATTCCGGTGGAGATCATGGACTACAACGAACACGCCATCGGCGCCGGCACCCATGCCAAAGCGGCGGCGTACATCGAACTGCGGGTCAACGGTGAGCGTGCGGTGCACGGCGTGGGCATCGATGAGAACATCACCACGGCGAGCTTCAAGGCGCTGTTCAGTGCGCTGAACCGGTCGCTGAGCCAGCCGGAAGCCAAGGCGGCTTGATCCAAGGCTGAAATATAAAAAGGCCCCGGGGTGTGAACCCTGGGGCCTTTTTGTTTGGCTGATGGTTTGTGTGGTCTGGTAGGGCCTCATCGCGAGCAAGCTCGCTCCCACATTTGGATAGCGGCGCTGCCCCCCTGTGGGAGCGAGCTTGCTCGCGATGGCGGTCTGTCAGACAACCAAAATGTCAGGCATGGGTATCGATCGAGACAGTCATTGCCAGCAACAGAGCGGCCTGCAGGGTCTGCAAAGTCGCTTGGGTCGCCATGATCTGGGTCTGAATCGCCATGGTTTCCTGGGCTTTCTGCGCCTCATCAGCCCGGCTTTTTTGTACCCGAGCCAGCTGGGCCTGCTGTTCGGCCAGCAACTTCTCGGTCTGTTCGATCTGCTTCTTCAGTTGTTCAATGACATCGCCGCTGCCGCTGCTGCCACCCGCACCTGCGATATTCGCGCCGCTGGTGTCGACTTCCAGTTTCTTGTCCTTGTCTTCGCTGCTGTCAGTCGCTGCCACTGGACTGACCGCTTTCTCTTCCTCAGCCCCGCGGATGGAGACTTTAGGGGCTGACAACGGATAAGGGTTTACGGTGGTTGCGCTGATGCTGGTCATAGGGACTTCTCCTTGGCTGACCGGTTATCGGCACGCAACGCCGTTCCTTAAGGGCTGAATCGTTTCAATCAGATGAATTCGAACGAATCGGCATCCAGGTTCGCCGGAAACCGCGTGCGATACGCCGCCAGGTCCGCTGCATTCAAGCACACCTTGAACACACCATCCGCCTCACCGGCGCTGAGCAAGCTCTCGCCCTGGAAATCCAGCACCTGGCTGTCACCCGTGTAGGCAAAGCCCTTGCCGTCGGTACCGACGCGGTTGACCGCCGCCACGTAGCACAGGTTCTCGATCGCCCGGGCCGGCAGCAGCCGGTTCCAGTGCATACGCCGTGCCCCGGGCCAGTTGGCGGTGTACAGCAACAGGTCGGTGTCTTCGGCGTCGCGGCTCCAGACCGGAAAGCGCAGGTCATAGCAAATCAACGGGCGAATTCGCCAGCCCTTGAGCTCGAACAGCACCTGTCGCTCGCCCGGCGTGTAGTGGTTGTGCTCCCCCGCCATGCGAAACAGATGGCGCTTGTCGTAATGCAGCACCTCTCCATCCGGCCGCGCCCAGAGCAAGCGATTGCGATGGCTGCCGTCAGCGACCTGGATAATCACACTGCCGGTGACTACCGCGTCCAGCTTCGCCGCCTGGGCCTTGAGCCATTGGCGCGTCGGGCCGTTCTCCGGCTCCGCCAGGGTCTCGGATTCCATGGAGAACCCCGTGGTGAACATCTCCGGCAGGATGATCAGGTCAGCCCCGCGCGCCTGCTCGAGCAGCGCGTCGAAATGTTCCAGGTTGGCCCGACGGTCGTGCCAGGCCAGGGTGGTCTGGACCAGGGCAATGTCGAGGTCCGGTAATGTACTCAAATCACGCATAGTTTTTCCGCCGCTTCGCGCAGCGTCTCCTCGCGTTTGGCAAAGCACAGGCGCACCAGGCGCTGGCCTTGTGGTGGGTGCTGGTAGAACACCGAGATCGGAATCGTCGCCACGCCATGCTCGCGGGTCATCCACACCGCCATGTCGACGTCATTCAGGTCCGGGCGAATCTGCGAATAGTCCACCAACTGGAAATAAGTGCCGGTCACGCGCTTGAAGCTGAACCGCGACGGGGCCAGCAGATCGCAGAACAGGTCGCGCTTGGCCTGGTAGAAGTCCGGCAGTTCATCGACGTGTTCCGGATGCTCGGCCATATAGTCAGCCAAGGCGTACTGCAACGGCGTCACGCCACAGAAGCTGACGTACTGGTGCACCTTGCGCAGCTCCGCCGTCAGGGCCGCTGGCGCCACCACGTAGCCGGTTTTCCAGCCGGTGACGTGATAGGTCTTGCCGAACGAACTGATCACAAAGGCACGTCGATACAGCTCCTCATGGGCCAGGACACTGGCGTGGGCGACGCCGTCGAACACCAAGTGTTCGTAAACCTCGTCGCTGACCAGGTAAATGTCACGGTCGCGAATCAGCGTCGCCAACTGATCCAGTTCGGCGCGGCTGATCAGGGCGCCACTGGGGTTGTGCGGCGAGTTGAGGATGATCATGCGCGTGCGCGGGCTCAGGGCTTGGCCGAGCTTCTCGAAGTCAATGGCGAAGTCGTCCAGGCCCAATGGCACGTGCACGCAACGGCCACCGGCCAATAGCACGGCAGGCTCGTAGCTGTCGTAGCTGGGGTCGAAGACAATCACTTCGTCGCCACTGTGGACCACCGCCGCAATGGCACAGAAAATCGCCTGGGTCGCGCCAGGGGTCACGGTGACTTCCTGATCGGCATCGACCTTGGCGCCGTAGCAGCGGGCGATCTTCGCCGCGATTTGCTGGCGCAGCGCCGGCAGGCCGGTCATGGGCGAGTACTGGTTATGGCCTTGGGCAATGTGCCGGCCGACCGCATCGCGCAGGGCCTGCGGGCCATCGAAATCGGGAAAGCCCTGGGACAGGTTCAGCGCGCCCGTCTGCGCGGCGAGCTGGGACATCTGGGTGAAAATCGTGATGCCGACATCCGGCAACTTGCTGGTGATCATGAAGGGTCCCTGCTCGGCACCCGGCTCTGGTGCGGCGCGGGAGAGCTCGAGGATAGCCCAATCGCCGGGCATGAAAAAGGGTGCCACGCAGGGCACCCTTTTCTTCGCCGAATCGCAGGAAAACTCTGTGGCGAGGGAGCTTGCTCCCGCTGGGCTGCGAAGCAGCCCCTGTGCTTCATCTGATGCGCTGCGGTGACAGGTACATCTTTGGGGCTGCTGCGCAGCCCAGCGGGAGCAAGCTCCCTCGCCACAAAAGCGGTCCTGGGAAAGGCCTGGGTTAGCGCTTGTCGCGGCGCTTCTTGTCGGCCTTCTTGTGGTGCGACATCAAGCGGCGCTTCTTGTTGACCTGGCGGTCGGTGAGCGTGTTCTTGTTGCCTTCGTACGGGTTTTCGCCGCCCTTGAACTCGATGCGGATCGGCGTGCCGACCAGCTTCAGGACGCGACGGTAAGTGTTCTCCAGGTAACGAACGTACGACTTGGGCACCTTCTCGATCTGGTTACCGTGGATCACGATAATCGGCGGGTTGGCACCGCCCAAGTGAGCGTAGCGCAGCTTGATCCGACGGTTGTTGACCATCGGTGGCGCGTGCTCGCCTACCGCATCTTCGAGGATCTGGGTGAGGCGGTTGGTCGGCCAGCGGGTCACCGCCGACTTGAACGAGTTCTGCACCGAGGCGTAGAGGTTGCCCACGCCCGTGCCGTGCAGGGCCGAGATGAAGTGGATGTCGGCGAAGTCGACAAAGAACAGCCGGCGCTGCAATTCGACCTTGACGAAATCCCGTTCGCTCGGCGTCATGCCGTCCCACTTGTTGATCGCGATGACCAACGCACGACCGGCTTCCAGGGCGAAGCCCAGCAGGTTCAGGTCGTGATCGACCACGCCTTCGCGGGCGTCCATCACGAAGATCACCACGTTGGCGTCCTTGATCGCCTGCAGGGTCTTGACCACGGAGAACTTTTCTACTTCTTCGTGGATCTTGCCGCGCTTGCGCACACCGGCGGTGTCGATCAGCGTGTACTTCTCTTCGTTACGCTCGAAGGGAATGTAGATGCTGTCGCGGGTGGTGCCGGGCTGGTCGTAGACGATGACCCGGTCTTCACCGAGCATGCGGTTGACCAGCGTCGACTTGCCCACGTTCGGCCGGCCGATGATGGCGATCTTGATCCCGTCTTTTTCGCTCGGGCCCGGAATGCGCTTGGCTTCCTCGCCTTCGGCAACGACCTCTTCCTCGCCCTCTTCCGGTTCTTCTTCGTCGTCCTTGGGGAAACTCTCCAGGGCGATTTCCAGCATCTGGGTGATGCCGCGCCCATGGGCGCCGGCGATCGGGATTGCCTGGCCCATGCCCAACGGTGCGAATTCGGCGCGAGCCATGTCCGGGTCGATGTTGTCGACCTTGTTGGCGACCACGTAGGAACGCTTGTTACGCTTGCGCAAATGCTCAGCGATCATCTGGTCGGCGGCGGTAAAACCGGCCTTGGCGTCTACCAGGAACAGCACCACATCGGCTTCTTCAATGGCGAGCAGCGACTGCTCGGCCATTTTTTCGTCCATGCCGTGTTCATCACCGGAGATGCCGCCGGTGTCGACCAGAATATAGGTACGCCCTTGCCACTTGGCCTCACCGTATTGGCGATCACGGGTCAGACCGGACAAATCGCCGACAATGGCGTCGCGAGTCCTGGTCAGGCGGTTGAACAAGGTGGACTTGCCGACGTTCGGTCGGCCCACCAGGGCGATTACGGGAACCATGCGGCTCTCCACTTCGTTATTTCAGAAAATACAAAAGCCGCTGCGAGGCAGCGGCTGGTGCTCGGGGCAGTCTGTGCAAGCCCTGCAAACCTTGTGAACAAGGCCGCTTGGGGGATTAGCCCCAAGCATAGTCTTACTTGATGGTCAGGGCTTCCAGTTTGCCGCTGTTGCCATACACATAGATCATGTTGCCCACCACCAGCGGACGGGCACGCAGGCCGTCGCTGTCGATGCGCTCACGGCCGACGAAACGACCGTCCACCTGGCTGAGCAGGTGCAGGTAACCTTCCAGGTCACCCACTGCGACGTAGCTGGAGAACACTTCCGGGGCCGACAGTTGACGGCGGGCCAGGGAGTCGTTGCTCCACAAGGCGGTGGTGGAACGCTCGTCAACGCCTTCGACGGTGCCCGAGGACAGGCTCACGTAGACGCTGCCAAAGCCTTGGGCGACACCGGCGTAGCTGGACGCATCGCGCTGCCACAGTGGACGACCGCTTTCCAGGTCCAGCGCCGCAACGCGGCCCTGGTAGCTGGCGACATACAGCGTACCGCCGGACAGCAGCAGGCCGCCGTCGATGTCGACCACACGCTCCAGCTCCGAACGACCTTGCGGGATCGCTACGCGCTGTTCCCAGACCGGCACGCCGTTGGAAATATCCAGGGCCACCACTTTACCGGTCGACAAACCAGCCACCGCCAGGCGGTTGGTGACGATCGGCGCGCTGGTGCCGCGCAGGGTCAGTACCGCCGGGGTGCTGTCGTACAACCAGCGCTGGTTGCCGGTAGCGGCATCCAGGCCGATCAGACGGTCGTCCTGGGTCTGGACCACTACCACATCACCGTTGGTGGCCGGCGGTGCGAGCACTTCACTGGTCACGCGGGCGCGCCATTTCTCTTCACCGCTGCTCGCGTCCAGGGCGACGATCTCGCCCTTGAGCGTGCCGATCATGACCAGGCCATAACCCACGCCAACGGCGCCGGAAACGGGCAGCTCAAGATCCTTTTCCCATTTGACGTCGCCGTTGGTGCGGTCCATCGCCATCACTACGCCGGTGACATCGCCTGCATAGATGGTGTCGCCGTCAATGGCCGGCACCAGCATGTTGTAGGTTTCGCCCTGGCCATCGCCGATGGAACGGCTCCACTGCTTCTGCAGCACGACTTCTTCTTTGAAGTCGGTCAGTTCGGCCGGCGGCAGTTCTTTCTTGCTGTTGCTGCTGCAACCCGCGGCCAGAATGGCCAGAGCCAGCAATGCTGCATGTTTCCAACGGATCACGTCACGCATCCCCTTTGGCCAGGTCGTCCAGCTTGATTTGCAGGCCACCGACTGCGGCTTCATCCGACAGCGCAGCCTTGGCTTTTTGGTAGGCCGCATGGGCCTCATCGGCACGGCCCAGCTGTACCAGCAGGTCGCCCTTGAGTTCTTCGCGGGTCGCCAGGAATGCCTTGTCGGCATCACCGTCGAGCAGCTTCAAGGCGTCTTCGGCCTTGTTCTGTGCCGCCAGCACCTGCGCCAGGCGCTGACGCGCCACTTCGCCCAGGGTCGGGTTGACCGGTTTGTCGACGATACCTTTGAGCTCGGTGGCCGCGTCGTCCAACTTGCCGCTGTCCACCGCCACCTTGGCCACGAACAGGCGGCCGTACTGCGCGTAGGCGGTGCCGCCGAATTCCTTGTCCAGCTTGCCGGCCAGATCCGCCACGCGGCCAGCATCAGGCTTGCCGTCCGGGGTCAGGGTGGTTTCCAGCAATTGCTGGTAGAGCACCGAGGCACCCTGCGACTGGTTGCTCTGGTATTTCTGGTAGGCCTGCCAGCCGAACACGATGACCAGCGCCAACAGGCCGCCAGTGACCAGCGGCTTGCCGTTGCGCGTCCACCAGTCCTTCAAATCCGCCAGCTGTTCATCTTCGGTACTCGACACCCCAATACTCCTTAATCGCTAAATCGGCTGTTTGACAGCTTCAACCCTGCACGACGCAGGTGGCCAGGTGTGCAGCAAGCGCATCCCAGGCAATGCTTTGTTGTTCGCCCTGGCCACGCAGGGGTTTGAAACCTACCACTTGTTGGGCCAGTTCGTCGTCACCGAGGATCAGTGCGTACAGCGCACCGCTCTTGTCGGCCTTCTTGAATTGGCTCTTGAAGCTGCCGGCCCCGGCGTTGATCTGCAGGCGCAGGTTGGGCAACTGGTCGCGGATCCGTTCGCTCAACGTCAGGGCCGCCAGTTCGGCTGCTTCACCGAAGGCGCACAGGTAAACGTCGACCTGACGGGACAGTTCTTCCGGGACCTTGTCCAAGGCTTCAAGCATCAGCACCAGGCGCTCGATGCCCATGGCAAAGCCCACGCCGGACGTTGGCTTGCCGCCCATCTGTTCTACCAGCCCGTCGTAACGGCCACCGGCACACACGGTGCCCTGGGCGCCGAGCTTGTCGGTGACCCATTCGAAGACGGTCTTGCTGTAGTAGTCCAGGCCACGGACCAACTTGGGGTTGATCACGTAGGGAATGCCGGCGGCGTCCAGGCGAGCCTTGAGCCCCTCGAAGTGCACGCGGGACTCTTCGTCCAGGTAGTCGGCCATTTTTGGCGCTCCCACCAGTACGGCCTGGGTGTCCGGGTTCTTGGTGTCCAGTACCCGCAGTGGGTTGGTCTTCAAGCGACGCTGGCTGTCTTCGTCCAGCTTGTCCAGGTGGGCGCTGAGAAACTCCACCAGTGCTTCACGGTAGCGGCCACGGGACTCGCTGGTGCCCAGGCTGTTGAGCTCGAGCTTGACCGCGTCACGGATGCCCAGCTCGCCCCACAGGCGCCAGGTCAGCACGATCAGTTCGGCGTCGATGTCCGGACCGTCGAGGTTGAACACTTCGCAACCGATCTGGTGGAACTGGCGATAACGGCCTTTCTGCGGGCGCTCGTGACGGAACATCGGGCCGATGTACCAGAGTTTCTGCACCTGGCCGCCGCCGGTGATGCCGTGTTCGAGCACCGCACGCACGCAGGCCGCCGTGCCTTCGGGGCGCAGGGTCAGGGAGTCGCCGTTGCGGTCGTCGAAGGTGTACATCTCTTTTTCGACGATGTCGGTCACTTCACCGATGGAGCGCTTGAACAGCTCGGTGAACTCGACGATTGGCATGCGGATCTGCCGATAGCCGTAGTTATCCAGCAGACGCGCCACAGTGCCCTCGAAATAGCGCCACAGGGGCGTCTGCTCGGGCAGGATGTCGTTCATGCCACGAATGGCTTGCAGGGACTTGCTCACGTGTATTCCTTAATCTTTCGACTTAACCGCGCGCGATGACCGCTGCGTCGGCTTCGACCTTTTCGGCCGCTTTCTGGCGGATCAGCCGTTCCAGCTCATCCACCAGATTGTCATTCGTCAGTTTCTGCGACGGCTTGCCGTCGATGTAAATCAGGTTCGGTGTACCGCCAGTCAGGCCGATGTGGGCCTCCTTGGCTTCGCCCGGCCCGTTGACCACGCAACCGATCACCGCGACATCCAGCGGCACCAGCAGGTCTTCAAGGCGCCCTTCCAGCTCGTTCATGGTCTTGACCACATCGAAGTTCTGCCGCGAGCAGCTCGGGCAGGCGATGAAGTTGATGCCACGGGAACGCAGGTGCAGGGACTTGAGAATGTCGTAGCCGACTTTCACTTCCTCGACCGGGTCAGCCGCCAACGAGATGCGGATGGTATCGCCAATCCCTTCGGCGAGCAGCATACCGAGGCCGACGGCGGATTTCACCGTGCCCGAACGCAACCCACCGGCTTCGGTGATGCCCAGGTGCAGCGGCTGGACGATTTCCTTGGCCAATAAGCGGTAGGCTTCGACGGCCATGAACACGTCGGATGCCTTTACGCTGACCTTGAAGTCCTGGAAATTCAGGCGTTCGAGGTGCTCGACGTGGCGCAGCGCCGACTCCACCAGTGCCGCCGGGGTCGGTTCGCCGTATTTCTTTTGCAGGTCTTTTTCCAGGGAACCGGCGTTGACGCCGATGCGGATCGGGATGCCCCGGTCGCGGGCGGCATCCACCACGGCACGGACACGGTCTTCGCGGCCGATGTTGCCCGGGTTGATGCGCAGGCAATCGACGCCCAACTCGGCCACGCGCAGGGCGATGCGGTAGTCGAAGTGAATGTCGGCCACCAAGGGGACCTTGACCAATTGCTTGATCTTGCCGAACGCCTCCGCGGCGTCCATGTCCGGCACCGATACGCGCACGATGTCGACACCGGCGGCTTCCAGGCGGTTGATCTGGGCGACCGTGGCGGCCACGTCATTGGTGTCGCTGTTGGTCATGCTCTGCACAGCGATAGGCGCATCGCCGCCCACGGGCACGTTGCCGACCCAGATTTTTCGGGATTCGCGACGCTTGATTGGAGATTCGCCGTGCATGACTTATTGACCTAACTTCAGGCGAGCGGTCTCGCCACTGGTGAACGGAGCGATGTCGACTGGCTGGCCGTTGTAGCTGACCTGCGCGCCACGGGCGTAGCCCAGGCGTACGGCGAACGGCGGCTTGCCGTTGACGGCCGCGCTGTCGCCCTTGCGCTTGAGGCCGCTGAACAACACCTTGCCGTTGCCGTCGGTGATCTGCGTCCAGCAGTCAGCGACAAATTGAATCTGTACCTGGCCTTCACCTGCCGCTGGAGCCGGGGCCGGAGCCGTCGGAGCTGCCGGAACAACTGGCGTGGCATGGGTCGCAGGCGCAGCCGTGGTCGGCGCTGACGTGCTCGGTGCGACAGGCGCCGTGGCAATCGGTGTGCTGCCGGTGCTCGGGGCAGCCGGCGCTGTGGGTGCAGCGGGGGCGGGGGCTGGAACGGCCGGCTCGGCACCTGCTTGGGCATCGGCGTCATCCTGGCCCTGCGGCAACGCCAGGGCGGTTTCGCCTTCGGCCTGGCCTTCGACGACAGCCTGGTCTTCCGGCTCGTCCAACGGATGGATCTGGGTGGTGCCGTCAGCGCCTTCGACCTCAACGTGCTCAGGGTTCATGACGACCGGCTCCTTGTTGCGCAAGGAAGCCTGGTCCTGCCACCAGACAAAGCCGCCACCAATCACAGCGATCAGCAGCAACAGGCTGACGATTCGCAAAATGGTGTGGGAAACGCGAACCGGCTCCTCGATGCGACCCAGGCTGTGCACGCTGCTGCCCTGGGCATCGGAACCGGTGTATTGATCGAATTGCTGGACCAGCACGGTCTGGTCCATGCCGAGCAACTTGGCATAGGCGCGGATATAGCCCCGGGCAAAGGTATGCCCAGGCAGCTTGTCGAACGCGCCCGCTTCCAGATTGCCCAAGGAGGCCACGGTGAGATTGAGCTTGAGGGCCACTTCGGCCAGCGACCAACCATTGCTTTCGCGGGCTTGACGCAGGGTCTCACCAGGATTTACGCGAGTCGCTGCTACAACTTCGGGATGCGCCGCTTTCATCATTGCTCCGACAGGTATTGCTGATATTCCGGCGTACCGGGATAGAGTCTTTTGAGTTGCAGGCCGTAACTTGCAGCCTTGTCGCGATCTTCAAACACATGTGCCAGCCGAACGCCGAGCAATAGACTACGTGCATTTTGCTCGCTCAGCAGGCTAAAACGCTCGTAGTAGTCACGCGCGGGCACATAATGCCTGTCTTCGTAGGACAACTCAGCCATTTCCAGCAGCGCCCGCGGTTGTTGGCGGTTGAGCCGCAGCGCCTTTTCCAGCTGCTGGCGGGCCAGGTCACGCTGGCCGAGCTGCGCGGCCGTCATGCCAAGATTTTCGAAAACCCGCGAACGCTCAGGGTAAAGAATGTCGGCGGCAGCCTGCTCGAAACGCTCGTAGGCGTCCTTGTAGCGTTTTTGCTCGAAAAGAAAGCTGCCGTAGTTGTTCAGGATCCGTGCGTCTTGCGGGCGGGCAGACAGCGCCTTGCGAAAATGCTCGTCGGCAAGCGCAGGCTCCATCTCGGCCTGGAACACCAGGGCCAGGGCCGCGTTGGCATCAGGGTCGGAATCGTCCAGCTCAAGGGCTTTCTTGAGCGGCACCTTGGCCCGTTCGGTCATGCCCTGCTGCAGGTAGCCAATGCCCAGTTGCACGTAGGCCACGCGCGCCTCGTCGCGCCCTTTGCTGGTCCTCATCGGGTTGTAGTCACCCGACAGGACACAACCGGAACAAAGGCCGGCCAACAGCAAAACGAGCGCGAAGCGCAGGGACATAGAGTTCCTCTCTTAGTGACTGTTCGCAGCGTTTTGCACCGCATCGTCCGCGGCGTTCAACTCACGCACGGCAATGTAGCGTTCGCTGCGACGGGTGCGATCCAGCACCTGTCCTACCAATTGGCCACAGGCGGCGTCGATGTCTTCGCCGCGGGTGGTGCGCACGGTGACGTTGAAGCCAGCGTGGTGAAGCTGATCCTGGAAGCGACGAATCGCGTTGTTGCTCGGACGCTCGTAACCGGAATGCGGGAACGGGTTGAACGGGATCAGGTTGATCTTGCACGGGATGTTCTTGAGCAGCTCGATCATCTCGACCGCGTGTTCGACCTTGTCGTTCACATCCTTGAGCAGTGTGTACTCGATGGTCAGCACGCGCTTTTCGCCCAGGGACGACATGTAGCGCTGGCACGACTCGAGCAGCATCTTAAGCGGATACTTCTTGTTGATCGGCACCAATTGGTTACGCAATGCGTCATTGGGTGCATGCAGCGACAACGCCAGGGAGACGTCGATGTGCTTGGCCAGCTCATCGATCATCGGCACCACGCCGGAGGTGGACAGGGTCACGCGGCGCTTGGAGATGCCGTAGCCCAGGTCGTCCATCATCAGGTGCATGGCGGAAACGACGTTGTCGAAGTTCAGCAGCGGCTCACCCATGCCCATCATCACCACGTTGGTGATGGCACGGTCGACGGTCGCCGGGACGCTGCCAAAGGATTTGTTGGCAATCCACACCTGGCCGATCACTTCGGCGGCGGTGAGGTTGCTATTGAAGCCTTGCTTGCCGGTGGAGCAGAAACTGCAATCCAGGGCACAGCCTGCCTGGGACGAAACGCACAAGGTGCCGCGCTTGCCCTGGGGAATGTAGACGGTCTCGACGCAGCTGCCGGACGCCACGCGCACCACCCACTTGCGGGTGCCGTCGCTGGAAATGTCCTGGCTGACCACTTCGGGGCCGCGAATCTCGGCAACAGCCTTGAGCTTTTCGCGCAAGGCCTTGCCGACATTCGTCATGGCATCGAAGTCGTCGACGCCAAAGTGGTGAATCCATTTCATCACCTGGCCGGCACGGAAACGCTTCTCCCCGATCGAGTCGAAGAATTTCTCCATTTCCGGCTGGGTCAGGCCCAACAGGTTGGTTTTGCCGTTCGATGTAGTCATGGATTCACCTTCACTCAAAAGCCTGGGCTTAGCGAGTGGTTACTTCAGTAGCGGAGAAAAAGTAGGCGATTTCGCGAGCAGCAGCGGCTTCGGAGTCCGAACCGTGAACGGCGTTGGCGTCGATGGACTCAGCGAAGTCAGCGCGGATGGTGCCGGCAGCAGCTTCTTTAGGGTTGGTAGCGCCCATCAGCTCACGGTTGCGAGCGATAGCGTTTTCGCCTTCCAGCACCTGAACGACAACCGGACCGGAAGTCATGAAAGCAACCAGCTCACCGAAGAAACCGCGCTCGCTGTGCTCAGCGTAGAAGCCTTCGGCTTCGGCTTTGGACAGTTGCTTCATTTTCGAAGCTACAACGCGCAGGCCAGCGTCTTCGAAGCGGGTAACGATCTTGCCGATCACGTTTTTAGCAACGGCGTCAGGCTTGATGATGGAGAAAGTACGTTGAACAGCCATGGTGTAACTCCAGAAACGGTAATTTGCGAAAAATTAAACCCGCGAATTATACGCGGGTTCTTGGGTATTGCCTAACTGCGTAGGGGAGGCTTCAGTCCTGCTCTTCTTTCCAGGCAGTCTGGATCGCTTCAAGGACCTTTTCACCACCGCGATCCCGATCATCTTCAAACCCTGGCAAAGCCATGACCATGTCACGCAATGCCACAAAGTTCACCGAATAGGGATCCATATCCGGGTGACCATCAGCCAAAAGGATAGCAATCTCTTGCACATCAACCCATTTAAGGCTCATGACAGTTCCTTGAATCAGTGCGGCGCTTCGGCCGCATGGTTAAGCGAATATTTCGGGATTTCGACGGTCAGGTCTTCGGTGCCGACGATGGCCTGACAGGTCAGGCGCGACGTCGGCTCCAGGCCCCAGGCCCTATCAAGGTAGTCTTCTTCCAGCTCATCAGCCTCATTCAGCGAGTCGAAACCCTCACGAATGATGCAATGGCACGTGGTGCAGGCACAGACACCGCCGCAAGCGCTCTCGATCTCGATGTGGTTGTCGTGAGCCACTTCAAGAATGGACTTGCCGGTTTCGGCCTCTACCACCATACCGTCCGGGCAATGCTCGGCGTGTGGCAGAAAAATGATCTGCGGCATCAGTTATTCCTCGATTTCATTCAGGTTGCGCCCCGCCAGGGCGGCTTTCACCGTCGAGTCCAGGCGGCGGGCAGCAAAGGCGTCAGTGACTTGCGACAGACGCTTGGTCTGCTGCTCGATGGCATAGCCATCGGTGCCTTTGATCAATTCGGACAATTCCTGCATCTGCAGCTCGATGACCATGCGTTCTTCAGCGTCGAGCAAACGGTCGCCGTCGGCTTCAAGGGCGCCTTGCACGGCTTCAAGCAGGCGCTGGGCGTCGACCTGTTGCTCACGCAGCACCCGCGCCACCTTGTCATCGCTGGCGTGCTGGAAGGAATCCTTGAGCATCTTGGCGATTTCGCCGTCGGTCAGGCCGTAGGACGGCTTGACCTGGATGCTCGCCTCGACGCCCGAACCCAGCTCGCGGGCGGAGACGTTGAGCAAGCCGTCGGCATCGACCTGGAAGGTCACGCGGATCTTCGCCGCACCGGCGACCATGGCCGGGATGCCGCGCAATTCGAAGCGAGCCAGGGAACGGCAGTCGCTGATCAGCTCACGCTCGCCTTGCAGCACGTGGACCATCATGGCCGACTGGCCGTCTTTATAGGTGGTGAAGTCCTGGGCGCGGGCCACGGGGATGGTGGTATTGCGCGGAATCACCTTCTCCATCAGGCCGCCCATGGTTTCCAGGCCCAGGGACAACGGAATCACGTCGAGCAACAGCAGCTCGCCGCCGTCGCGCTTGTTGCCGGCCAGGGTATCGGCCTGGATCGCGGCGCCGATGGCCACCACCTGGTCCGGGTCGATTTCAGTCAGCGGCTGGCGGCCAAAGGCCTCGGCAACGGCTTCGCGAACCCGAGGCACGCGGGTCGAACCACCGACCATGACCACGGCCTTGACGTCTTCGAGCTCTATGCCGGAATCGCGCACGGCACGGCGGCAGGCCTTGAGGCTGCGGGCGACCATGGGCTCGATCAGGGCATCGAAGGCTTCGCGGGTCAGCGTGGCTTTCCAGTCGCCATAAGCGACTTCAACGGTGGCAGCGTCGGTCAGGGCTTCCTTGGCGGCGCAGGCGGTTTGCAACAGATGGCGCTGCGCACCCGGGTCGAGGTCAGCGGATAAACCGGCTTGCTCGATGATCCAGCCGGCGATGGCGTGGTCGAAGTCATCGCCGCCCAGGGCGCTGTCGCCGCCGGTGGCCAGGACTTCGAAGACACCGCCGGTCAGGCGCAGGATCGAAATATCAAAAGTGCCGCCGCCCAGGTCGTAGATGGCGACCAGGCCTTCGGCATGCTGGTCCAGGCCGTACGCCACCGCAGCGGCGGTCGGTTCGTTGAGCAGGCGCAGCACGTTCAGGCCGGCGAGCTTGGCCGCATCCTTGGTGGCTTGGCGCTGGGCGTCGTCGAAATAGGCTGGGACAGTGATGACCGCACCCACCAATTCACCGCCCAATGCCGCTTCGGCGCGCTGGCGCAGGACCTTGAGGATGTCGGCGGAAACCTCTACCGGGCTTTTCGGGCCCTGTATGGTTTCAATAAACGGCATGTGGGATTCGCCACCGACGAAGCGGTACGGCAGCTGGTCGCCCAATTGCTTGACGTCGGACAGACCACGACCCATCAAGCGCTTGACCGACACGACGGTGTTCAAAGGATCGGTGGCGGCGGCCAGCTTGGCCGACTCGCCCACTTCAACGCGGTCGGCGTGATAACGCACGGCGGACGGCAGGATCACCCGCCCCTGCTCGTCGGCCAGCGGTTCGGAAAGACCGCTGCGCAAGGCAGCGACCAGGGAATTGGTGGTACCCAAGTCGATCCCGACAGCCAGGCGACGCTGGTGCGGTTGTGGACTTTGGCCGGGTTCGGCGATCTGCAGTAGGGCCATCGTAATCAGGACTTATCTGTAATCAGGCGTGCGACCGGAGCGGCACTGGGTTAATCGTCGAGGCGCTCTTCGAGCTGGCGCACTTCGTAGGTGAGCTTGTCGAGGAACTGCATGCGCCGCATCAGGCGTTCGGCCTGTTCGCGTTGCGCGGCATCGTTCCAGCAGGCTGCGAAGCTTTCGTTCAGTGTTTGCTGGGCATCTTTCAAGCGGCGCTTGAATACCGCGACACCGGCCAGGTCGGCACTGTCCTGCAGGTCTTCGAGCTCTTCGCGCCATTGCATCTGCTGCAAAAGAAACTCGGGATCGTGGACCGTGACCTCCAGCGGCAACTCATGGCCGCTGATGGCGAGCAGGTAACGCGCGCGCTTGGCTGGACTCTTGAGCGTCTGGTAAGCCTCGTTGAGGTTCGCAGACTGCTCAAGCGCCCGGCGCTGCTCGGCTTCGGAGGCGTCAGCAAAGCGGTCCGGGTGGACACCACGGGCCAATTCCAGATAACGCGCGGACAACTGGTCGAGATCCAGCTGGAAAGCAGGCTGCATCTGGAACAACGCAAAATGACAAGGAGTACCCACAAGCTGCCTCAGATGTTGAAGCTTTCGCCGCAGCCACATTCACCGCGCACGTTGGGGTTGTTGAACTTGAAGCCTTCGTTCAACCCTTCCTTGACGAAATCCAGTTCGGTGCCGTCCAGGTACGTCAGGCTTTTCGGGTCGATGATCACTTTCTGACCATGACTCTCGAACACCTGGTCGTCTTCACCGACTTCGTCGACGAATTCCAGTACATAGGCGAGGCCGGAACAGCCCGTGGTGCGAACACCCAGGCGGATACCCTCGCCCTTGCCGCGCCCTGCAAGTGAGCGCTGGATATGGTTAGCTGCCGCTTCTGTCATCTGGATAGCCATGGAAAACTCCTTACCGTAACGCGGATCAGATCAAGCCTTTCTTCTGCTTGTAATCGCGAACGGCGGCCTTGATGGCGTCTTCGGCGAGTACCGAGCAGTGGATCTTCACTGGCGGCAGGGCCAGTTCTTCGGCCAGCTGGGTGTTCTTGATGGTTTCGGCTTCATCGAGGGTCTTGCCCTTCATCCACTCGGTGGCCAGGGAGCTGGACGCAATGGCGGAACCGCAGCCGTAGGTCTTGAACTTGGCATCTTCGATGATGCCTTGCTCGTTGACCTTGATCTGCAGGCGCATCACGTCGCCGCACGCCGGGGCGCCGACCATGCCGGTGCCGACATCAGGATCCTGCGCGTCCATCTTGCCGACGTTGCGCGGGTTCTCGTAGTGGTCGATGACCTTTTCGCTATATGCCATTTGCTTTAATCCTCATCAGTGAGTCGCTCTGGTGGCGACTTCTTCAGTGCGCCGCCCACTCGATTTTCGAAATGTCGACGCCGTCTTTGTACATGTCCCACAGCGGCGACAGAGCGCGCAGCTTGGTAACGGCCTCGCAGACTTTCTGCGCGGCGTAATCGATTTCTTCTTCGGTGGTGAAGCGGCCGAAGGTGAAGCGGATCGAACTGTGGGCCAGTTCGTCGTTGCGGCCCAGGGCGCGCAATACGTACGAAGGCTCAAGCGATGCCGAGGTGCAGGCCGAACCGGACGACACGGCCAGATCCTTGAGCGCCATGATCAGCGACTCGCCTTCAACATAGTTGAAGCTCAGGTTCAGGTTGTGCGGTACGCGGGCGGTCATGCTGCCGTTGACGTAGAGTTCTTCCAGGTGCTCGACCTGCTTGAAGAAGCGGTCGCTCAGGGCCTTGATGCGCACGTTCTCGGCAGCCATGTCTTCCTTGGCTACGCGGAAGGCTTCGCCCATGCCGACGATCTGGTGGGTCGCCAGGGTGCCGGAGCGCATGCCACGCTCGTGACCGCCGCCGTGCATGGTCGCTTCGAGGCGCACACGCGGCTTGCGGCTGACGTACAGGGCGCCGATGCCTTTAGGGCCGTAGGTCTTGTGGGCCGAGAACGACATCAGGTCGACTTTCAGCTTGGACAGGTCGATGTCGACCTTGCCGGTGGACTGGGCCGCGTCGACATGGAACAGGACGCCCTTGGAGCGGGTCAGTTCGCCGATGGCTGCGATGTCGTTGATGGTGCCGATTTCGTTGTTCACGTGCATGATCGAAACCAGGATGGTGTCGTCGCGCAGGACGGCTTCGACCATGGCTGGGGTGATGATGCCGTCTGCACCCGGTTCGATGTAGGTGACTTCGAAACCTTCACGCTCCAGTTGGCGCATGGTGTCCAGGACAGCCTTGTGCTCGATCTTGGAGGTGATCAGGTGCTTGCCCTTGGTGTGATAGAAGTGCGCGACACCCTTGATTGCCAGGTTGTCGGACTCGGTGGCACCGGAGGTCCAGACGATTTCACGCGGGTCGGCATTGACCAGGTCGGCGACCTGGCGGCGGGCGTTTTCAACCGACTCTTCGGCCTTCCAGCCGAACACGTGGGAACGGGACGCCGGGTTACCGAAGTTTCCGTCGACCAGCAGGCATTCACTCATTTTCTGCGCGACACGCGGATCAACCGGGGTGGTCGCAGAGTAATCAAGGTAAATCGGCAATTTCATGGACTCTCTCCTAAATCAGGCTGGCTGGCGTTCCGCGTGCTCTGCGGCAGTCATTCGACGGCGGACGCTTCAATCTTGTCCAGGTGCGGCGCCTTGCCATTGCAACGGCGCTGGTCCTGACGCTGGGCTACTTCTTGCACCTCACGGCGAGTTACAAGGTCAGCCAAGCTGATACCGCTTAGAAATTCGTGGATCTGCAGGCTGAGGTCGCACCACAAGTGGTGGGTCAGGCAAGTATCGCCGCCATGGCAGTCGCCAAGGCCCTGGCATTTGGTCGCATCGACCGATTCGTTTACCGCATCGATCACCTGGGCGACCTGGATGCCCTGCATGTCACGCGACAATTGGTAGCCGCCGCCCGGGCCGCGAACGCTGGAAACCAGGTTGCTACGGCGCAGCTTGGCGAACAGCTGCTCAAGGTAGGACAAGGAAATGCCCTGGCGCTCGGAGATATCGGCCAGGGACACCGGCCCGTGCTGCGCATGCAATGCCAGATCCAGCATTGCGGTCACGGCGTATCGGCCTTTTGTAGTCAGTCGCATGGACAATTACCACGGAGTTCGGAATGGGGGCGAGTATGCAATTCCCGAGTATTTAAGTCAAGTATAAGACCTAGTGCTTTACTCGGGTTTACCCGCGAAAGAGCGCGCGCATGATAGCAAAGGCTGGTCGGCGGCGACCAGTGATACCGCGTTATCGTTTATCGCGAGTAAGCTCGCTCCCACATGGGATCTGTGCTGACTTTCAGCCACCGCAAAACCCTTGTGGGAGCGAGCTTGCTCGCGATGAGGCCGGCCGGGCTTCAGCTGGCCTGGCTCTCATCCTTGTCCTTCACACACGCAAAGTCTTCCTCGCGCAGTTCAGGCAGGTCCTTGGCGCAGTAATTACTGCCCAGTTCCTTCAGGGCGCCGCACATCCCCTCCAGGCGCCCATCGACGGCCTGCAGGTGATCGAGCAACTGGTTGATGGCGCGGGCGACCGGGTCGGGCATGTCTTCGCCGACACCGTAGGCGTCGAAACCGATCTTCTCGGCCATGGCCTTGCGGCGCGCATCCTGCTCGTCATCGGACTTGACGATGATCCGCCCCGGAATACCCACCACGGTCGCGCCAGGCGGCACGGCCTTGGTCACTACCGCGTTGGAGCCGACTTTCGCCCCCGCCCCTACCGTGAACGGTCCGAGCACCTTGGCGCCGGCACCGACCACCACGCCGTCTTCCAGGGTTGGGTGGCGCTTGCCTTTGTTCCAGCTGGTGCCGCCGAGGGTCACGCCCTGGTACAGGGTCACGTCGTCGCCGATTTCGGCGGTCTCGCCGATGACGATGCCCATGCCGTGGTCGATGAAGAACCGACGACCGACCTTCGCCCCCGGATGGATCTCGATTCCGGTCAACCAGCGCCCGAAGTTCGAGACCAGCCGCGCCAGCCACTTCCAGCCCATGTTCCACAAGGCGCCGGACAGGCGGTGAATCCAGATTGCGTGCATGCCCGGGTAGCAGGTCAGCACTTCAAAGGCATTGCGCGCCGCCGGGTCACGATGGAAAACACTTTGGATATCTTCACGCAAACGTTCGAACATTTTATTTCTTCCGCTTAATCAGCTCGCCACGGGCCGCCTTCTGGGTTTCCGTGAGGATGCCGCGCAATATATTCATCTCCGCCCGGCTAACCGAGCTTCGTCCGTACAACCGACGCAGGCGCGCCATCAAGTGTCGCGGCTTTTCCGGGTCAAGGAACTCGACGTCCACCAGGGTCTGCTCCAGGTGTTCATAGAATCGCTCCAGCTCGTCCATGGTCGCCAGTGTCTCACTGCGCGGCGACGTGACCTCGGTTTTTTCGACTTTGCTGGGCTTGCCTTCGGCTGCCAGCCAAGCCATGCGCACTTCATAGCTCAACACCTGCACCGCCGCTCCCAGGTTCAAGGAACTGAACTCGGGGTCAGAAGGGATATGCACGTGAAAGTGACATCGCTGCAACTCGTCGTTGGTCAGGCCGGAGTCTTCACGACCGAACACCAGGGCGATTTCAAAGCCTTGCGCAGCCTCCTCGACCACTTTGGTGCCGCATTCGCGGGGGTCGAGCAGCGGCCAAGGGATACGCCGGTCGCGGGCGCTGGTACCCAGCACCAGGTTGCACCCCACCAGGGCGTCTTCCAGGGTGGCGACGACCTGGGCATTGGCGAGGATGTCGCCGGCACCGGAGGCCCGGGCGTCGGCTTCGTGATGGGGAAACAAGCGCGGTTCGACCAGCACCAGGCGCGACAGGCCCATGTTCTTCATGGCCCGCGCAGCTCCGCCGATGTTACCCGGATGGCTGGTATTGACCAGGACGACACGAATGTTCTGCAACAAGGGAGGCGCTCTCGAACACGATAAAGGGAGCAAATCTTACATAAGCACCTACCGTTAAGCTATGAAAGCGAACACCAACCTTCTCCTGAGAAAACTTTCTGATAGAATGCGCGGCTTTCTTTAACAACCTTAGGTGACACATCCATGCAGCCCATGCTGAATATCGCGCTGCGCGCCGCCCGCAGCGCCAGTGAACTGATCTTCCGCTCCATCGAGCGCCTGGATACCATCAAGGTCGATGAAAAAGACGCCAAGGACTACGTGTCCGAGGTTGATCGCGCCGCCGAGCAAAAAATCGTCGACGCCCTGCGCAAGGCTTACCCGAACCACTCCATCCTCGGCGAAGAGACCGGCATGCACGCCGGTACTGGCATCGAAGGTGAAGAGTACCTGTGGATCATCGATCCACTGGACGGCACCACCAACTTCCTGCGCGGCATTCCTCACTTCGCTGTCAGCATCGCCTGCAAATACCGTGGCCGCCTGGAACACGCCGTTGTGCTGGACCCGGTTCGCCAGGAAGAATTCACCGCCAGCCGTGGCCGTGGCGCCCAACTGAACGGTCGTCGCCTGCGCGTCAGCGGCCGCACCAGCCTGGACGGCGCCCTGCTGGGTACCGGCTTCCCGTTCCGTGACGACCAGATGGACAACCTGGACAACTACCTGGGCATGTTCCGCGCTCTGGTTGGCCAGACCGCCGGCATCCGCCGCGCCGGCGCTGCGAGCCTGGACCTGGCTTACGTGGCCGCTGGCCGTTTCGATGCGTTCTGGGAATCGGGCCTGTCCGAATGGGACATGGCTGCAGGCGCCCTGTTGATCCAGGAAGCCGGTGGCTTGGTGAGCGACTTCACCGGCGGCCACGACTTCCTTGAGAAAGGCCACATCGTTGCCGGTAACACCAAATGCTTCAAGGCTGTGCTCACCGCCATCCAGCCGCACCTGCCGGCTTCGCTGAAGCGCTAAGCAGTTCGGCTGCAAGGAAAAGCACCTTTCGGGGTGCTTTTTTTATGCCCGTCTCACACCACTCGGCTCAGATATGGACACTGTGGCGAGGGAGCTTGCTCCCGCTCGGTTGCGCAGCGACCGCAAGATCTTGGGTCTGCTGCGCAGCCCAGCGGGAGC
>NZ_CAKKMI010000049.1:0-49369 GCF_918698105.1 Pseudomonas brassicacearum
CGATAGCGACGACTCGGTGTGTCAGATACACCGCTATCGCGAGCAAGCTCGCTCCCACACAGGTCCCATGTGTCATCTATTTCACTTCCGGCGGCGTAGTAAACGTGTGATACGGCGCCGGTGACGGCACGCTCCACTCCAACCCTTCGGCACCATCCCACGGCTTGGCCGGTGCCGGCGGGCCGCCACGGATAGTCTTGATCACGATGAACAGGAAGAAGATCTGCGTGGTGCCGAACATGAACGCGCCGATGGACGAGACCATGTTGAAATCGGCGAACTGCAGGTTGTAGTCGGGAATCCGCCGGGGCATGCCCGCCAGGCCGACGAAGTGCATCGGGAAGAACGCCATGTTCATCCCCACGAACGACAGCCAGAAGTGCAGCTTGCCGAGGGTTTCGTCATACATGTGGCCGGTCCATTTCGGCAGCCAATAGTAGGCCGAGGCGAAGATCCCGAAGATCGCGCCGGGCACCAGCACGTAGTGGAAGTGCGCGACCACGAAGTAGGTGTCCTGATACTGGAAGTCCGCCGGAGCAATCGCCAGCATCAGCCCGGAGAAACCCCCGATGGAGAACAGGATCACGAACGCCACGGCAAACAGCATCGGCGTCTCGAAGGTCAGCGAGCCTTGCCACATGGTGCTGGCCCAGTTGAACACCTTCACCCCGGTGGGCACGGCGATCAGCAGGGTGGCGTACATGAAGAACAGCTCGCCCACCAGCGGAATGCCGACCACGAACATGTGGTGCGCCCAGACGATGAACGACAGGAACGCGATGGCGGCCGTGGCGTAGACCATCGAGGTGTAGCCGAACAACGGCTTGCGCGAGAACGCCGGGATGATTGAGCTGACGGCGCCGAAGGCCGGCAGGATCATGATGTACACCTCGGGGTGGCCGAAGAACCAGAACACGTGCTGGAACAGCACCGGGTCACCGCCACCGGCGGCACTGAAGAAGCTGGTGCCGAAGTGGATGTCCATCAGCATCATCGTCACGCAGCCGGCCAGCACCGGCATCACCGCGATCAGTAGGAACGCGGTGATCAGCCAGGTCCAGACGAACAGCGGCATTTTCATCAGGGTCATGCCGGGGGCACGCAGGTTGAGGATGGTGGCGATCACATTGATCGCGCCCATGATCGAGCTGATGCCCATCAGGTGGATGGCAAAGATGAAGAACGTCACGCTTTCCGGCGCATAGGTGGTGGACAGCGGGGCGTAGAAGGTCCAACCGAAGTTCGGCCCGCCACCGGCTGTGAACAACGTCGAGACCAGCATCAGGAACGCGGCCGGCAACAACCAGAAGCTGAAGTTGTTCATGCGCGGCAGGGCCATGTCAGGCGCGCCGATCATTAGCGGGATCATCCAGTTGGCGAGGCCGACGAACGCCGGCATCACCGCGCCGAAGACCATCACCAGGCCATGCATGGTGGTCATCTGGTTGAAGAACGCCGGCTCCACGATCTGCAGGCCGGGCTGGAACAGCTCGGCGCGGATCACCATGGCGAACGAGCCGCCCAACAGGAACATGGAGAAGGCGAACCACAGGTACAGCGTGCCGATATCCTTGTGGTTGGTGGTCAGTACCCAGCGCATCAGGCCCTTGGCGGGGCCGTGGGCGTGGTCGGCATGACCGTGGTCATCGATCACAGCACTCATGTCCTGTCTCCTTCGAACGAGTGGGCTGGGCGGTGCGGGGCGCTGAGCCCCGACCGGTTGCGGGAACGAACGTCAGGCCGGCTCATTGGCTTTCTGCCTGTTTGAGTTCCAGCACTTCTTTAGGCGTCACCATGTCGCCCTTGTTGTTACCCCAGGCGTTGCGTTCATAGGTCACGACCGCGGCGATATCGACTTCCGATAGCTGTTTGCCAAACGCGGCCATGGCGGTGCCGGGCTTGCCGTGGAAGACAATGCTCAGGTGATCCTTGATTGGCCCAGTGGCGATTTTCGAGCCCTTGAGGGCCGGGAACATCGGCGGCAGACCCTGGCCTTCGGCCTGGTGACAGGCCACGCAGGTGGTGTGGTAGATCTTGTCGCCACGCTCGACAAGTTCTTCGCGCGTCCATTCCTTGCTGGTCAACTCTTTGAGCTGCGCGGCTTCGGCCTTGCGTTCGCCCAGCCATTTTTCATAGTCGGGCTTGCTCTTGACCTCCACCACGATCGGCATGAAGCCGTGGTCCTTGCCGCACAGCTCGGCGCACTGGCCCCGATACAGGCCGGGCTTGTCGACACGGGTCCAGGCTTCGTTGACGAAGCCTGGGATCGCATCGCGCTTGACCGCGAAGGCCGGCACCCACCAGGAGTGGATCACGTCGGCGGAGGTCACCAAAAAGCGCACCTTGGCATCGACCGGCAGCACCAGCGGCTTGTCGACCTCCAACAGGTAGTGTTCGCCCTTGGCGCTCTGGTTATGGATTTGTTCGGCGGGGGTCGCCAGGTTGCTGAAGAACTCGACGTCCTGGCCCAGGTACTTGTAGTGCCACTTCCATTGATAGCCAGTGACCTGGATATCGATGTCCGACTCGCTGGAGTCGTACATCTTGATCAGGGTGGCGGTGGCAGGAATCGCCATCAGCACCAGGATCAGGAAGGGCACGATGGTCCAGAGGATTTCCACGCGGGTGTTTTCGTGGAAGTGCGCGGCATTCTGGCCGGTTGAACGGCGGTGCATCATCATCGACCAGAACATGGCGCCGAAGACGATGATGCCGATGACCACACAGATCCAGAAGATGGTCATGTGCAGGTCGAACACTGCGTTGCTGATCTGTGTCGCTCCAGGTGCCATATTCACAGTCCAGGCCGCTTGCGCCTGGCTGAAAATCGACCACAACAGGAGGCCCATCCATACGTGTGGATGTCGCGTCATTGCGGGTTCCCCTTATCGTTCTTGTTATCCCGTAGGCGTAAAGCCTGCGGCAAGGGATCGGCTATTCAGACTGCTTAATTGACTCGCCGCGCCTTGCTGCACATGCAATCGGGTGTCATCAGCTAACTCCATTCCAAACCGAGTATAGACAGCACCGGCAACCTCGCAACGCGATGGCGTAAATCGTTTGAAACACCCGGGGCTTGCGCTAGAGCCCACGAATGGAGAAGGATGCGAACCTGAGTGATGGCAAACCGATATAACTGTGGTGCTGCAAGGAAAGGGACGGTTATGAAAAATAGGTCTTAGGAGTGTTTTTGTGCCAGCTAAGTTATGTCTTCCCTATTTCATTGCCTTTTGTTTCCTGGAGTTGTCATGAACACCGCCGCATTGCGCGAGCAGATCCAAAAAGCCCAACAACACGAGGCCGAGACCGGCCAATTGACCCGCCAGCTGGAGGCCCAGCTGCCGCATCTGCACGCCGCGATCCAATTGCCGGACATTGACGCCAAGGGCGTCATGACCCGTTTTGTCAGCGCTTACATCGAGCAAGTGCCGGACCTGCTGGACGCCGCCAACGAGGTGGCCCGCGAAGCCGGGATCGAATCGCAGATCAAGCCGGTGCTGACCATCGCCGAGCAGTTTTTCCTCCAGCCACCCAAGGTGATGGAAGGCCATGTTGGCCTGGACAGTTTGCTGGACGAAGCCTACCTGGCCCATCGGTTGGTGGAAGAGGTCAACGACCTGTATATCAAGCATTTCAGCCAACCGCTGATTCCGCTGGACATGACGGTCGCCAACCTGATCGCTCACCACCTGATCGGCGAGCCGTTCGCCAACCAGCTGGACGAAGCCGTGCATCACGCCGTGGATGAAATGCTCGACGAAGACAGCTTTGCGCTGGAATCGGTGGAGTCTTACCGGGAGAAACTCGGCAGCCCGGACACGGGCGCTGCCTGGAAGCGTTGGCCGTGCCTGTCGCGCCAGCTGGGCGTTGGGCTGGAGCTGGATCAGCCGGCGGCTTGATCCAGCAGCAAAACACGAAACCCTTGTGGGAGCGGGCTTGCTCGCGAAGGCAATGGATCAGCCACATCGCAGTTGACTGATACTCCGCTATCGCGAGCAAGCTCGCTCCCACATGGATCTGTGCCGTTCATGAATCCTGTGCCCTACACCCAACCCCTGTGGGAGCGAGCTTGCTCGCGAAGGCGCAGTGTCAGGCAGCATTTAGCCAACTGATCCACCGCTTTCGCGAGCAAGCTCGCTCCCACATTTGGACGGGTGTCAGGCAGAGGCTGCGCCAACCCCTACGGTGGTACGCAGCCGCCCTTCCAACCGGCGCTTGAGCCCGCGGGATTCGATCAACAGCTTCGACCCCTTGCTGGCATTCGCCCGGCCCCATTCTTCCAGCAACTCCAGGCACGAGTGATCGATGTAGCTCAGGTTATTGAGCGGTACATGCACGGTCGCGCCTTGCGGTATGGCGTTCAGCACCTGGGTCAGCGCCGGCACCTTGAGGAAGGTCGCCGCGCCGACCAGCCGCAGTTCCATCTCGCCTTCCTGGGGCAGGTCGATCAGGCTGATTTTCAGGCGCGAGGCTTTCCAGGCGAGTTTCGCCAGGGTCAGGCCGAAGCCGATCAGCACACCGGTCAGCAGGTCGGTGAAGATGATCGCCAACGCCGTTGCGGCGTAGGTGAACATCGGCATCCGGCCATAACGGCCCAGGCTGCGAAACGCCTTGAGGTCCACCAGTTTGAAACCGGTGTACACCAGCACACCTGCCAGGCTCGCCACCGGAATGCTTTGCAGCACGCTGGACAGCAACAGGACGAAGAGCAGCAACCACAGGCCGTGGAAAATCGTCGACATTCGCGTGGTGGCGCCGGCCTGGACGTTGGCCGAGCTACGCACGATCACCCCGGTCATCGGCAGGGCGCCGAGCAGGCCGCAAAGCATGTTGCCGATTCCTTGCGCCGACAGTTCCCGGTCGAAGTCCGCACGATCACCGCTGTGCATGCGATCCACCGCAGCCGCCGACAGCAAGGTTTCAGCGCTGGCGATGAAAGCGACCGCGAAGGCGGCGATCAGCAGCGTCGGGTCGGCCAGGTTCAGCAGGTCCGCCGGGCGCAGCCAATCAATGGCTTCGGCGAGGTTCTCCGGGACTTCCACCCGTTTGACCTGCAAGGCCAGCAGCAGGCTGGCGATGGTCGCCAGGCCTACGCCAAGCAAGGCGCCGGGAACGAAGCGCAGGCTGTGGGGGCGGAATTTTTCCCACAACCACATCACCGCAATCGTCGACAAACCAAGCAGGCCGGCCTGCCAGCCGAAGGACGGCAAGGCCTGGTCCACCGCCGCCGGGAACGCCGCCAGGTTATCCAACCCTGAAGGCTTGGGCGCCGCGTCGAGCATCACATGGACCTGGGACAACACGATCAGCACGCCGATACCCGCGAGCATCCCGTACACCACCGCAGGTGCGGTGACCCGGAACCAGCAGCCGAGGCGAAAGCGCCCGGCCAACAATTGCAACAGCCCGGCCAGCAGCAGGATCGGCCCGAGCATGGCCACGCCATGCTGGCGCACCAATTCGAAGACCAACACCGCCAACCCGGCGGCCGGGCCACTGACTTGCAGCTTGGAACCTGCCAGGAAACCCACCACCAGGCCACCGATGATGCCGGTGATCAGGCCTTTGGCCGGCGGTAGGCCGGATGCGATGGCAATGCCCATGCACAAGGGCAGCGCCACCAGGAACACCACCACCGAAGCCAACAGCTCCCGTGGCAGAACAGCTTTTAATTGAGCACGCATGGCGACTCTCCCGAAGTTTTCTTCAGGCATGGCGAGGCCCTACCACGCAAATAGCGGTAAGGCTGAACCACACAAGGATGTTTAGGAGTGGTTAGAAGCGCGCTTTGGGCGTCGCCACCGGTATCGGATGGCTGCCATCGAGCGGCAGGAAACGTCCCTGGTCCGCGTCATAGGCTTTGATCTCGCTGGTCTCGATGTTGTACACCCAGCCATGGATGAACAACTGACCATTGGCCATGCGCGAGGCCACCGAGGGATGCGTTCGCAAATGCTGCAACTGCGCGATCACGTTCTCTTCGGTGAGGATGGGCATGGTTTGCTTTTCGTCACCGCACGGGCAGTTGTCATGGACCATGGTCTTGGCCACTTCGGCGTGGCGCAGCCAGGCTTTTACCGTGGGCATTTTTTCCAGGGTGTCGGGGTTGAGCACGGCACGCATGGCGCCGCAATCGGAATGGCCGCAGACAATGATGTGTTGCACGCCGAGGGCCAGTACGGCGTATTCGATGGCGGTGGAGACGCCGCCGTTCATCTGGCCGTAAGGCGGCACGACGTTGCCGACGTTACGGGTCACGAACAGGTCGCCGGGGGAACTATGGGTGATCAACTCGGGCACGATGCGCGAATCGGCGCAGGTGATGAACATCGCCCGGGGTTTCTGGGCGGTGGCGAGTTTCTTGAAGAGCTCTTCCTGTTGCGGAAAGATCTCGTGATGGAAATGCAAAAAGCCGTCAACAATATGCTGCAGCGCTGCATCGGCGGTTTCCGCCTCGGGTTGGGCTGAAGCCGACGCAGCCAACGGCTGTTTATCCTTGTCACTCATGATTCATCCTCTTTGACGGAGCCAGTGGCTGGTTAAAAAACGTCCAGGTCGAAAGGCTCGACCTGTCAGTCACTCGCTGAACAAGGTAGCGGCCGAAACTTAACTCAAACTGAAATCGAAGGCTCTAGAACAACGATTACAGGGTGGCGAAACACTGGCGCAGCTCATGTCCAGCAGCCGTTCCAAGGTCAACTTTAATCAAATCAACGACATCTGTCGGCCCGGCGGACAGAAGGCATCGCAATCCAGATTGTATCCGTCGCGGCGTTCAAGCCCCAAGCGCTTGAGGGCCTTGGCGAAACGCTGGGCCAGCAGGTCGGCGAACGGGCCTTCGCCGCGCATCCGCGCACCGAAGCGGCTGTCATACAGCTCGCCGCCGCGGCTCTGGCGGACCAGGCTCAGCACATGGGCGGCGCGCTGCGGGTAGTGCGCCTGCAACCACTGCTCGAACAGCGGCGCGACTTCCAGCGGCAGGCGCAGCATGACGTAGGCGGCATTCTGCGCGCCGGCGGCGTGGGCTTCGGCCAGCAGGCTTTCGATCTCGCTGTCATTGATCATCGGAATCATCGGTGCGCACAGCACGCCTACGGCAATGCCCGCCTCGCGCATGACCTTGATCGCCCGCAACCGCGCCTTGGGCGCTGCCGCGCGGGGTTCGAGAATGCGCTTGAGCTCATCGTCCAGGGTGGTGAGGCTGATCATCACGTGCACCAGCCGTTGTTGGGCCAGTTCGGTCAGCAGGTCCAGGTCGCGCAGGATCAGCGAACCCTTGGTGACGATGGTCACCGGGTGCCGATAGCGCAGCAGCACTTCGAGAATCCGGCGGGTGATCCGTTGTTCGCGTTCGATAGGCTGATAGGGATCGGTGTTGGACCCCAGCGCGATGGGCGCACATTGATAGCCGCGCCGGGACAACTGCTCTTCCAGCACATCGGCGGCATTGGTCTTGGCGATCAGCTTCGTTTCGAAATCCAGCCCCGGCGACAGGTCCCAATAGGCATGGCTAGGCCGCGCATAGCAGTAGATGCAACCGTGTTCGCAGCCTCGATACGGGTTGATCGAGCGGTCGAAGGGGATATCGGACGAGGTGTTGCGGGTAATGATGGACTTGGCCATTTCGATGCGCACTTCGGTGCCCTGGGTCGGCGGGACTTCCTGATACCAGCCGTCATCTTCGGCCACCGAGCGACTCGGGGCGAAGCGGTTGTGCGGGTTGGTCGCGGTGCCGCGGCCGCGAGGCGGAAGAGAGGCTGACATGGGAGAACTCCGAAAGCTGTATGTGCATACAGTATTCGCTGCGTTCGATTAAGACCAGTGCCATTCAGCAGCCCGGATACCCGATCATCGTTCACAAGGCTTTGACGTTCTCCTCACAGGCTTTTAACCGCAGCGAGCCGAAACTGAGCCTCTGGCATTCCTTCGCTTTCGGTCGTCCGTGCATGCTCAAGCTCTGTTCCCGTTCATTGCTCTGCCTGGCCCTGCTCACCGGGCTGGCCGAAGTCCCCGCCCAAGCGGCCGATTCCCCTGACGCGAGACCCGCTGAATGGGCACAGCCGGTGGAAAAGGACTACAACCTCTACCAGATGTCGCCGACGCTCTATCGCAGCTCCCTGCCGGACGGCGCAGCGCTGCCCTTGCTGAATAAACTCAGGATCGGCACGGTGATCAACTTCCTGCCGGAGGCGGACAAGCGCTGGTTGTCCACGCCCGGCATCGAGCAAGTGCAGTTGCCCTATCGCACCAATCATGTCGATGACAGCGACATCCTCAGGGCTTTGCGCGCCATCCAGGCGGCCGAAGCCAAGGGGCCGGTGCTGATGCACTGCAAGCACGGCTCGGACCGCACCGGGCTGGTCGCCGCCATGTACCGGGTGGTGGTGCAGGGTTGGAGCAAAGAGGACGCCTTGAACGAAATGACCGAAGGCGGCTTCGGTGACAGCCATCATTTCAAGGATGGGGTGCGCTACATGATGCAGGCCGATGTCGACAAACTCCGCATGGCGCTGGCGAATGGCGATTGCAGCACCAGCGTCTTTGCCCTTTGCTCCCTCGAAAGCTGGGTCAACTCAACCACGACGACGCGTCACCTCGACCCTCAGGTTGTGCTTCCCGAGCGATGATCGCTATGTGCCCAGAAACGCGGCGATCGACTCCGACAGCGGTCGCGCATCGCCCGGCCCGAAAATCGTCTCGCGCAACGCCCGCCCGGTTTTCTGGTTGAACAGCCCGTCGCGCTTGAATCTCTGGAACACGGTGTTCGCCAATGCTCTCGACCAGGTATAGGCATAGAGCCCGGCCCCATAGCCGGTCACCATGTAGTCCAGGCCATTGGGCCAGCGCTCGGTGGCAGACACCGGCAGGTGCCCGACCTGTGCGCTGACCTGATCGAATATTTGTTGCGCGGTGCGTCCGTCGCCGTGGCTGCGGTGCAATTCCATGTCGAACAGCGCATCGCGCAAGGACAGTGCGGTATCCCAACTGGTATGGGTATCGAGGTATAGCAGCAGTTGATCGGCGATTGCGTCGGGCAACGGTTCCCCTGTCTGGTGATGTTTCGATACCCGGATCAGGCAGGGCTTGGTGAAGCACCATTGCTCGAACAACACCCCGGCAAACTCGGCCGTATCCCGGGAAAATTCGGTGATGCCTGAAATCTCGCGGTAGTCAGCCCGGGTCAAGACGTGATGCAAGCAATGGCCGAACTCATGAAAGAGGATGCGCAGTTGCCGATGATCGAGCAACACCGGGCTTGCACCTGAGCCACGTGGCAACCAGCCATGCAAGGCCGCGATAGGGTACCGGGGCCGGCCCTCGGCGGTGATGCGCCGGTTGCGCAGGATGGTGGTACTGGGGAAACCGTCGTGGTTCGCCTCTGCAAACGGGTCGAAATAGAGGTAGCCCACGGTTTCGTCCCGCTCGCGGACTTCAAGAAGACGCACGTCCCGGTGCCAGGTCGGCACATCCCGGCGTTCAACGATGTCCACGCCGAACAGGTCCCTGGCGATCAGCAACAGCTGTGCGAAAGTCGACTCCAGTTCAAACCAGGCACTGGCGGCCTGCTCCGAAACCCCAGCCGTTTGCCGCCGAAGCTTTTCGGCCAGGTATTGATAATCCCAAGGCTGGACGCCGCTGAAGCCTTGCGTTGCGGCAAATATTTGCAGCTGCTGGGCGTCCCGGGCAAATACGCTGCGCTGCTGTGCGAGCCGTTCTTGCAAGAACGACAGGACCTGCTCTGGCGACTCGGCCTGCTCCGGTTCTAGCGCCATTTGCGCGTAATTCGAATAGCCCAGCAACGTCGCCTGCTGATGGCGATCCCTGAGCAACTGCGCGAGGACTTCGCCGTTGTCGAACAGGCCGGCATGGGACCCTTGATCCGATGCGCGCGTGCTGAAGGCGACGTACATTTGCTTGCGCAAACCCTGATCGTCAGCGTAACGGGTGACGGTACGAAACGACTCCTCATTGAGCGTCAGCAACCAGCCCTCGCGTCCAGCCTCACGCGCCTGGTCGGCCATGCGCTGTTTGAAGGACGACGGCAGGCCGCTCAACTGGGCCTCGTCGTCAAGCGCTTGGCTCCAGGCTTTATTGGCTTGTTGCAGGTGTTCCAGAAACAAGCTCCGGGCGCCTTGGATGCGCAGTTGCAGCTCTTTCAAGTCTGCCTGTGCGGTGTGCGCCGCTGCGTTCTGGTGAAACCGCCGAAGGATTATTTCCAGCGTTCGTTTTCTCGCCGGGGTGAAATGCCTGGCGATCTGGCTGTTGGCCAAGCGCTGGTAGAGTTGAAACAGTTCGGGGTTTCGCCTCAATGACCGTTGGTAATCGTGCAACCGTTCGCTGCAATCGAGCGAAGCCTGCGTCCAGGCGTCGCCTGTCCTGGTCGAAGTCAGCCGTTCCAGCACGTAGGCGAAGCTCTTCAAGCGGGCGTGGATCTCGTCCATCGCCAGCACGAGGTCGTCCCAGGTGGGGAACGGTGTCTGGGTCTTGATGATTTCGGCGATTTGAGCGCGGCTCTCGGCAAGAATCCGGTCGAGGGCCGGTAAAAAATCTTCGGCTTGGATCAGCGAAAAAGGGGGCAGGTCATAGGCCTGCAACAGCGGATTGGCATCGTCGGGCATGGCAGCCTTCCTCTCAGTCTGGACGTGATGAACAGTCTGTAAAGGAAGCTGTGGGCACGGGCGGTATATATGTATCGCTTCCGGGCCGTGGGGCCCGGAAGGTGATACCGGATCATTCCGTCGGTTTTTTCTTCAACTTGGGGTTGGGGAAAAACTGCACTGCCTGAACCTTGGCGTCCGGCGCCTTGAGCGCCGAGGTATTGACCCGGGTGCCCAATTCCTTGGGTACCGACAGGCCTTGCTCGTTGAGTGTGTCGGAATAACCGCAGGCCACACATTCACGGTGCGGCACGCCGTCTTCGTTCCACATCATCAATTTGTCCGGCTCGCTGCAGGCCGGGCAGACCGCCCCGGCGATAAAGCGTCGCTTGGTAATCACAGGTCCCTCGCTCATGCTGCCGCGTCCTCGGTCAGGCCGCTGTGGCGCAAGAGTGCGTCAATCGACGGCTCACGACCACGGAAGTCGACGAACAGCACCATCGGTTCCTGCGAGCCGCCACGGGCCAGGATCGCCTCACGGAAGGCACGCCCGGTGTCGGCGTTGAGCACGCCGTCTTCTTCGAACTTGGAGAACGCGTCGGCCGACAACACTTCCGCCCATTTGTAGCTGTAGTAGCCCGCCGCATACCCGCCGGCGAAGATGTGGGCGAAGCTGTTGGGGAAGCGGTTGTAGGCCGGGGGACGCATGACCGACACTTCGTCGCGCACGCCTTCGAGCACTTGCAGCACGCTGCGGCCATCGTCGTGGGTGGCGTGCAGCTCGAAGTCGAACAGCGAGAACTCCAACTGGCGGACCATCATCAGGCCGGACTGGAAGTTTTTCGCCGCGAGCATTTTTTCCAGCAGGTCCTGGGGCAGTGGCTCGCCGGTTTCGTAGTGGCCGGAGATCAACGCCAGGCCTTCAGGCTCCCAGCACCAGTTTTCCATGAACTGGCTCGGCAGCTCCACGGCGTCCCAGGCCACGCCGTTGATGCCGGACACACCGGCGTGTTCGACGCGGGTCAACAGGTGGTGCAGGCCATGGCCGAATTCGTGGAACAGGGTGGTGACTTCATCGTGGGTCAGCAGCGCTGGTTTGCCACTGTCGGCCGGGGTGAAGTTGCACACCAGGTTGGCGACCGGGCTTTGCAGGACGCCGTCGATGGTGCGACGACGGTCGCGGGCGCCGTCCATCCAGGCCCCGCCACGCTTGTTGGCGCGGGCGTAGAGGTCGAAGAAGAAGCGGCCGACGTGTTGGCCGTTTTCCTTGATCTCGAACAGGCGCACGTCTGGGTGCCAGGTGTCGAAGCCTTTCAGTTCGGCGATCTCGATGCCGTAGAGGCGTTGCACGATGGCGAACAGGCCGCCCAGTACCTTGTCGATCGGGAAGTACGCACGCAGGGCTTCCTGGGCGACGCTGTACCGCTGCTGGCGCAGTTTTTCACCGTAGAAACCGCTGTCCCAGCTTTGCAGGTCGGGGCAGCCCTGTTCGGCGGCGAAGGCTTTGAGCTGTTCCAGGTCCAAGGCGGCGAACGGCTTGCTGCGCTTGGCCAGGTCCCGCAGGAAACTGAGGACCTGATCGCTGGATTCGGCCATCTTGGTCGCCAGGCTCAACTCGGCGAAGTTGGCGAAACCGAGTAATTGGGCCAGTTCCTGGCGCAGGTCGAGGATCTGTTCCATCACCGGGCCGTTGTCGTTCTGACCGGCATTCGGGCCTTGGTCGGAGGCGCGGGTGCAGTACGCCGCGTAGACTTCTTCACGCAGGGCGCGGTCTTCGGCGTAGGTCATCACCGCGTAATAGCTGGGGAATTCCAGGTTGATCAGCCAGCCGTCCAGCTCCTTGGCCTGGGCGGCCGCGGCCATTTGTGCCTTGGCCGAGTCGGTCAGGCCGGCAAGGGCGGCCTCGTCGGTGACGTGTTTGGTCCAGGCCTGGGTCGCGTCCAGCAGTTGGTTGGAGAAGCGGCTGCCCAGCTCGGACAGTTTGCTTTGCACTTCGGCGTAGCGCTTCTGCTGCTCCGGTGGCAGGTCGATACCCGACAGGCGGAAGTCACGCAGGGAATGTTCCAGGATGGTTTTCTGCGCCACGTCGAAACCCGCGGCTTCAGGGCTGCTTGCCAGGGCTTCGAAGGCCTGGAACAGCTCGCGGTTCTGGCCCAGCTCGGTGGAGTAGGCACTCAGCGCCGGCAGGCAGGCCTCATAGGCTTCGCGCAGTTCAGGGCTGTTGCGCACGGCATTCAAATGGCTGACCGGGCTCCAGGCGGCGCCCAGGCGATCATTGAGCTCGTCCATCGCCAATACCAGGCCGGCCCAGGTAGGCTGCTGGACTTGGGTCTTGAGGAGCTCGGCGATGGCGGCACGGTTGTCAGCCAGGATCTGCTCGATGGCCGGTTGCACGTGCTCGGCACGGATCGCCGAGAATGGCGGCAGGTCATAGGGCTGCAAAAGAGGGTTGTTCACGCTCACGGTCGACACCTTGGCTGGAAGAAACATGGGCCCATCTTAATTACAATCGACGTTCACCGCAGCTAGCAGCGCCTATCACCGGATAAGAGAGAGCCTATCGTGACCCTTCGCACGTACCAGAACCACAGCCCGCGGCTAGCCCGTGGCGCTTTTGTCGACAGCACCGCGGTGGTGATCGGCGACGTCGAAATCGGCGAAGACAGCTCCGTCTGGCCGCTGACGGTCATTCGCGGCGACATGCACCGCATCCGTATCGGCGCGCGTACCAGCGTCCAGGATGGTTGCGTGCTGCACATCACCCACGCCGGGCCGTTCAATCCGGATGGCTTCCCGTTGCTGATCGGCGACGACGTGACCATCGCCCACAAGGTCATGCTCCATGGTTGCGCCGTGGGCAGCCGGGTCCTGATCGGCATGGGCAGCATCGTCATGGACGGCGCGGTGGTCGAGGATGATGTGATCATCGGTGCCGGCAGCCTGGTACCGCCGGGCAAACGCCTGGAAAGCGGTTTTTTGTACGTGGGCAGCCCGGTGAAGCAGGCCCGGCCGCTGACGGACAAGGAGCGCGCCTTCTTCACCTACAGCGCGGCGAACTACGTGAAGCTCAAGGACCTGCATCTGGCCGAAGGCTACGACCTGCCTTGATGGGTTTGTCACTGTTCTTATTTGTTTGATTCATCGTGGCGAGGGAGCTTGCTCCCGCTGGGCTGCGCAGCAGACCCATTTTTTGTGAGCGCTTCGCGCTCAAGCGGGAGCAAGCTCCCTCGCCACGTGATGCCACCATCAGGACCAGCCATGCATTACCAGACTGTACTCTTCGACCTCGACGGCACCCTCACCGACCCCCGCGAGGGCATCACCCGTTCGATCCAGTTCGCCTTGAGCAAACTGGGCATCGACGAGCCTGACCTGACCCGCCTCGAGCATTTCATCGGCCCGCCGTTGTTGCAGGCGTTCATGCAGTTTTACGACTTCGACGAAGCGAAGGCCTGGGAGGCGGTGAATTTCTATCGCGAACGCTTCAAGGTCACCGGCCTATACGAAAATCGCGTCTTCGACGGCGTGATGCCGTTGCTGGAAACCTTGGGTGGCCAAGGGCGCCAGTTGTACATCGCCACCTCCAAACCCTGGGTCTTCGCCCGGGAAATCGCCCGCCACTTCGACTTCGCCCGTCACTTCAAGGTGATCTACGGCAGCGAACTGGACGGCACCCGCACCAACAAAGTGGAGCTAATCGCCCACCTGCTGGCCGAAGAAGGCCTCGACCCGACCAGCACCCTGATGATCGGCGACCGCAAACACGACCTGATCGGCGCCCGCAGCAACGGCCTGGATGCGGCGGCGGTGGGGTATGGGTTTGGCAGCCATGAAGAACTCAGCGCCGAGGGCCCGGCGTATCACTTCGAGACGGTGGATGCGTTGCACCAGGCGTTTTTGCGGGGTTAGTCATATTGCTATCGCGGGCAAGCCTTGCTCCCACAGGGCAGCGCCCTTGAATGCTATGGGGGTAAGGCTTGCTCTCCCAAAAGCAGCATCTGGAGTGGCTGTGGGAGCAGGCCCCCCAAAAGGCATCATTTGGAATGCCTGTGGAAGCAGGTTTGCTCGCCCTCAAAAAGCAGCATTTGGAATACCTGTGGGAGCAAGGCTTGCCCGCGATGAGGCCATCATGGACGCCGCTTCAATCGAGTCAGACCCATATCGCGTCCCACAAGGGGTAGTCCCCTATTTTTGTAACCAAACCGGCTCGCAGCGGGTTGGCCACGACATATCGAGCGACTGATTGCAGATCTTCCTCCTTGCGAATGGCTCGGTCATGAAATCCTTCCTGCCAAAGCGATCCTTCCCGCTGCGTCAATCGATTGAAGACAACCGTGGTCCGAGACTTCGTTCGCGCAATCAGCTTGGAGAGGTCGATACCCTGCAATTCGATCAGCCAGTGAAAATGGTCTGGCATCACCACCCAGGCCAACGAGTGGGCAAATTGCTCTTCCTGAGCCTTTCGAAAGGCATCAACGACTAAGCGTCCTGTCTCGAAGCGGCTAAAAAGCGGCTCGCGGCCGCGGGTATTCACGGTCAGTAAATAGATTTGGCCAGATTGCGAATAACGTCCGGAACGCAACTGTTGGGAATGAGGCCGTGTTGTCACAAATGATCGTCCTTAATCTGTCCTTTATTTCAAGGCTAGGACAGCAGGAGCGTATCCGACTTGGAATGTTGGAGCAGGATGTGTCTGGACTGACGCTATCGCGGGCAAGCCTTGCTCCCACAGGGGTAAGGTGTCGTACATGAAGGAGGTGATTCCCTGGGAAGGTCAGGCCCTGAACTGGCTGGGCGCCACGCCGCTCCAGCGCACGAAGGCATGGCGGAAGCTGGCGGTTTCGCTGAAGCCCAGTCGTTCGGCGATTCGATAGATCGGCAATTGGTCCTCGCAGAGCATTTGCTTGGCCCGTTCGAAGCGCAGTTCGTCCAGCAGTTCCTGGTAGCTGCAGCCCAAGTCCTTGAGGTGGCGCCGCAAGGTGCGGGCCGAGCAGTTCATTTGTTCGGCCAGGCCTTCCAGCCCGGGGGCGGCGTTCAGTTGGGCGTCGAGCAACTGGCGGATCCGCCCCAGCCAGGCCTGGCGTCCGGTGAACTCGGTGTTTTGCCGGCGGCAACGTTCGGCCATGGCGTGATGGGTGATGGGGTCGGCCAGGGGCAAGGGTTGGTCGAGCCAGTGGCGCTCGAAGGCGAATGCGTTATCGACGCTGTCGAACCGCACCGGGCAATCGAAGAGCGCTGCGTAGCGGGCCTGGTAATCGGGCGCCGGATGTTCGAAGCGCGCCGCGCGCAAGGGCAGCGCATGGCCAAGGAGGTCGTTGCAGATGACTTTCAGCGAAACCATGCAGAACTCGGCATTGAACACCGCCAGGGCCGGATTCTCCCGATAATCGCCGGCGCTGAACCAGATGTGCTCGCCGTCATCGTCCAGGCTCAGGTCGAAAAGTGTTCCCAATAGCGCCGGATAGCGCAGCGCCAGGCGCAAGGCGTCACCTAAGGTGGCACTGGTGAGCAGGGCATAGCCGAGCATGCCGTAGGACGAAACGTGCATGCGCAGGCCCAGTTCCAGGCCGATGTCGCGCTTGAGGGCCACGGCGTTGGCGCAGACCTGCATCTCCTGGTTGGTGGTGATGCGCGTATCGGCCCGGCTCAGGTCCGCCGCGTTGATGCCACTGCCGGCCAGCAATGCAGCACTGGGTAGCCCTTCGTTTTTAAAGGTGCCCAGTATCAATGACACGGCGTTGAGAGTGGTGAGGTGGGAATGAAGCATGTCCGTTTCCAGCCTGGGAAAGGCTGGAAACGGAGCAAGTTGCATGCCGGGAAAAGCGATAACCGGGTACCGCACGACGCGCTCAAGGGCTGCTTACGCTTGCAGGTGATGGGTCGCGGCGCCTGCCTGTGCCGGTGGCTGACGGCCCTCCATTCCCCTGCCTATATGGAGACAACCATGCCGACTTCCCCCGCAGTGCCTTCGGATACAAAGTCGCCACGTCCCCTGCGCGATGATGAAGCGCTCACTTCATTGGCCCTGAGTGTGCACCTGCTGTTCTCGTCACGCCCAACCCTGGTGGAGGCCGCACGGTTTACGCTCCAGGAAGTGTTCGATGAGCGCTACCCCACCTTGGGTATCTGCGCCGCAAACGCCGTCATTCTGGAACCACAATGGCGCGTGGAAGCGGGACAACAACACTTGATGGGCTACAGCACCCATGGGTTGACGGACTTGTTGTTGGAGCGCTGTCGCGGTGCGGCTGCCAGGACGTTCAGCCAGGCCAGCTTTCTGGCCAAATCCGCGGGCATGGAGAGCCCCCGCAAGGAAAGCGTGGCGCTCAGCGACATCCAGCAGATGCTCAGTGAATGGGCGCCCTTGTTGCTCGATTGCTATCAACAATGCCTGGTGGCGTTCTGGAGCACCGGCGTCCCCAGCGTCTGGCGTCAGCTGTCCGATCTGTTCCGCGCTCAGTTGCGACAGGCCGCGTCGGGGCTTGTCGGCGAAGAATTGGCGACCGTTCAGGCCGTCCTCGATTATCCGGACAATGCCCTGCGACAACGGGCCCCGGGGCATGCCGCAGCAACCCAGGCCTGCATCACATTTGTCTATGACGGCGACAGCAGCAGCCCTCATCCAGATGATGTCCTGGTGATGTCGATGACCCGTCATTCAGGTGAGCAAGAAATCGCCCTGCTGTACACCCTGTCGGGCGGGATCGAGCGGTTCAGTTCGGTGTCGGCCAGGGAGGCGTCCTGGTTCGGTTTGCCCTCGGCACGCCATTGGACCTTGAGAAACTACACCCCCGAGCATGACATTTTCGACGCCTTGACCTTTTGTCTCCTGGAGCGTCAGTTACAGCTCATCGCGGCGATCAAGCCTGCGGACTTCGTCGATTCGGCCAGTCTCGAGCGCCGCGTGGCGCAGATATCCAGCCCGGGTCTTTTGCTGGGGGCGTTTCGTTCAGGGCATGAGTCCAGGCTGTCGGCCTTGTGGGACAGGCTCCCGGCATGGCTCCAGAATGCTTCGTTGGTCGATCGCAGTGCCTACAGCCGTCTCTTGTCATCGCTGGCGACCCTGCACCGAAAGAACTGCTCATTCATGACCGGTATTCCAGGGATCCTCGAGTTTGCCGAGCAGGCATTGAAGGAGAAAATGCTCGAGGATGACCGCACGCGCACGGATATTCGCGTGAGCGATATCGAGGTGACAGTGTCTCGATTGACCAACACGTCGTTCGAGATCGCCGATCCGCCTTTTCCGCCGCCCACCTTTGAGCGGGAAACCCAAGCATTCGCCCAACGGGCGATAAAAAACCTCGGTGCCTTTCCCCTTGTCCCCTCGACGATCACCTACCAGGGGGGCGAGCCTCCGGCCTGGATGACCTATGACTATCTGCGGGACCTGACCTCGCGGGCCGATATCGGCAAGCACTATCCAAAGTTGCTGCAACGTCGGTTATTGGACGACCCCCTGGAGCGGGCCCGCAGGCAGAAACACTTCAGCGACAGCCTGGGCATTTTGCTGCCGCTGCTGGCACTGGAACTGAAAATCAAGAAGAGCCTGACGGACCTCGCCTATCAATATCTGGTCGCCGTGTTGCAGCCGGCGACGTCCCACAACCTCGACGGTGGGCATGAACCGGTGATCAGGCCGTTGGCCTTTCTTTCTCATGCTGACGCGACGCCGGACAGGGTCAGCAACCAGTTTGTGATCGGCCCGAAGAACGTCGATCAGGGCCCCCAGGTCCTTTATCGGCCTGCCTCGCCCATGCCCTTGATCGAGTTCGCCTCGTGTGCGGCGCTCTTCACCGCCATCAAGACCCCCGGGGCATTGCAGGAAAGCGTTCTCGCCGGGCTGGCGCCTTCTGCCCGCCCGGTCTACGCCAATGGTGGTTTTCAGGAGCCGCACATAGGCCGACTGGTTGTTTCCGATTTCGACAGCCCACCGACACCCGACCCCGCCTTGCTCGCCGACGAGCCGCTGCAAGGCGATATTGCCGGCGCGCTGTACCAGGCTTGCGCCCAGGCGCTGATTGACCAGGCCCGGCAGGCTTGCGTCTCTGATTCGCAGGCCCGCTGGGATAGCTTCAAGCAGTTCGGGTGGGTGGCGTTCAACCTGTTGTCGCCGCTGTTTGACGGTCCGGTGGCGATGATCGGCTTGCTGGTCCAGCTCACCGCCAGCCTCGATGAGCTGGTGCAAGGCGAGCGTGCCGAAAACCGCTGGGAGGCGATGGCCGGGGTCTTGATGAGCCTGGCGTTGGTCCTGGTGCATGGGGGCGCGCGTCTGAGGGACCTGTCCGGCCTTGATGAGCGGCCCCTCGCTGGCGAGGGGCCGGGCATTCGCCCTGTCCCGCTCGACAACGCGATCACGCCGACCCCGGTATCGCCCGTTTCGGCGACTCCGTTCGGCGCGAAAGCGCGGCTGGTCTATGGATGGTCGAGCCCACACGCCAGGTTTTCTGCGCGTGAGCTGGCCAGTCTCGATAGCTTCAAGCTGTCGGCGCCAGCGGCTGTGCAGGGGTTGGTGAGGTCCGGTGAATACAAAGGACTCTACCAACAAGGCTCGTTGTGGTTCGCCTTTGTCGAGGGCGATTGGTACCAGGTGTCTCGCAAGCTTGAGGGGGTGGTGGTCATCGACGCGACCCATCCGGCGCGAACCGGCCCCTGGCTTGAACATGACGGGCAAGGCCGCTGGAAATGGGGGTATGGCCTGCGCTTGCTGGGAGGCGCAGGAGGGTTAAGCACGCGTGCCGCCAAAAAGCTCAAGAGTCTGGAGAAAAAGGGCCGCGATTTGTTGGCCACGCTCAGCCAGCGGATAGGCGACGCGCGATGGTTGGCCGAAAGCGGGCGTCCTCCCAGCGATGTGGAAGACCTGATCGTGGGCAAGTCGACTGAGTTCAGTCGCTGCGCCGATGAGATTGCGCAGTTGACTCAATCCCTTGGCGATCAGGTCCCATTGGCGTTGATCGATGCGCTGGAGGCTGCAGCCGAACGACTTCGCCGGTTGGGACGAACCACGCGTATCGGGATGGTCAAGTCGAAACTTCCAGACGTAGGTGCGGTGGAGTATCTGTTGGAGGAACAAGAGATCAGCATCCGCAGAGTGGGCGATCGCGTGGATATCTCAGGAGGCAAAGGCGCCGATTTTCTACAGGAGTATGAGATTCGCGACAGGCACGACAACCGGGTGCTGTGGTACGCGCACTTTCACTATCTGAAGAAGGACGCCGCCGCGCAGGATTTCTCCAAGGCGCATTTGAAAACCTCCGCGCAGCGCGGGCGAGGTCTTGATTTCCAGCGGGCTCAGCAACAGTCCGGCCAGGCCGTCGACAGGATCTGGCGGGCCAACATTGGGAGCGCTGCCGCCAGGGCGTTTTTTCTCTCGCTGTAGTCGCGTGCTAATGCCTGTGGGGCCGACCTGGCCCCCACAGGCCGTGCAGGCTGTCAGCTGAGTTCGCCGCACAAGTCCAGCTCTACCAGCCGCCGAACCTCTTCCACCGGCAGCCCGGCGCCAATCAACGCCTGCAACTTGCCGAACGCGGCCTCGCGGGTCATGCCGCCGCCGGACAGCACGCCTACGCCACGCAAGCGACTGCCAGCCTCGTAAACGTCCAGCTCGACGCCCCCTTCATGGCATTGGGTCACCGCCACGACGACCACGCCGCTGTCCCGCGCCCGCTCGAGGCTGGCGAGGAAGGCCGGGTTGTCGCTCGGTCCGGTGCCGCTGCCGTAGCACTCCAGCACCAGGCCTTGGATACCACTGCCCAGCAGGCCATCGAGGACCTGTGCGCCGATGCCGGGAAACAGCGGCAACACCGCGATGTTCGCCAGTTGCTTGGGCTGGTTGTAATTCAACTGCGCCGGCAGCGAGGAGGCTTTGACGCCGCCGCCCTGGCGTTCGAGGCGCTTGAACGGGTGGCGACCGAAGCTGCGCACTTTCGCGCAACGGGTCGGCGCCAGCAGCTCACCGTGGAAGTACAGGTGCACGCCCGGCGCCAGCCCCTGGCCAAGAGCGACCAGCGCGCCGCTGAGGTTTTCCCAGGCGTCGCTGTCGGTCACGCCGGCGGGCAGCATCGAGCCGGTGAAGCAGACCCGCGCATGCAGGCCCAGCAGTTGGAAGCTCATCGCCGCGGCGCTGTAGGCCAGGGTATCGGTGCCGTGCAGGATCAGTACGCTGTCGCAGCCCTGCACATCCACGGCATCGACCACCGCTTCGCGCAGTTGTTGCCAATAAGCTGGGGTCATGTTGGCGCTGTCGATCAGCGGCGACATTTCCCGGAAGCGCCATTGCGGTACGACGAGTTCGGGTTGGCTGTGCAGGTAATCGCGCATCCGCGCTTCGAAACCGGATGCCGGGGCCAGGCCGTGGGCGCTGGCCTGCATGCCGATGGTGCCGCCGGTGTAGAGCACCATGACGTGCTGGGCGGCAGGGTAGGTCGAGCCATTCATGGGGGTTGTTCTCCGAGGACGAAAACGGCAGCTGCATTAATAGCTGCCACAACATAAGGTCGAGCATGACGCCGACCTCAGGCTGTGTCACGCCGGGCGCAGGGGATGCGCCCGGTTTTTTCCAAACAGCTTGTACCGATCAGCGTTGCGCTGCGGTCGCGCCAGCACCAGCGGTGTCAGGTTTGGCAACCGACGCCGATGGGTTGGCCGGCCAAGCGTTGCGGTCCAGATCCAGGTCCGGGAACTTGCTGGAATCGAAGACAGGGGTCTTGATGCCGGCCGAACGTTGGTCATCGTAGTCACGCAGGATGCGCATGCCGACCTTGAACAGCAGGAACAGCGCGATCAGGTTCACGAACGCCAGCAGGGTCATGGTGATGTCGGCGAAGGCGAACACGGTGCTGAGGTTTTCGATGGCGCCCCAGAAAATCAGGACCAGGACCAGCGTGCGGTAGGCAATCAGGGCCTTGCGGTTCTCACCCAGCATGAAGCGCAGGTTGTTCTCGCCCAGGTAGTAGTTGTAGAGGATCGAGGTAAACACGAACAAGGACAGGGCCACGGAGATGAATACCCGGCCCCAGTCACCCACGACGGCCGCCAGGGAGTTCTGGGTCAGGGCAATGCCGTCGCCTTCGAAGCCTGGGGTATAAAAGCCCGACAGCAGGATCAGCAGCGCGGTGCAGGTGCAGATTACGAACGTGTCGAGGAACACGCTGAATGCCTGGACCACGCCCTGGGCGACCGGGTGCTCGACCGACGCGACGGCGGCGACGTTAGGCGCACTGCCCAGGCCGGCTTCGTTGGCGAACACGCCACGCTTGACGCCCATGACGATGGCGCTGCCGATCAGGCCGCCGAAGGCCTGGTCCAGACCGAAGGCGCTCTTGACGATGGTCGCCAGCATGCCCGGTACATGTTCGAACTGAAGCACGATCACGTAGAGGGTCACGGCGATGTACGCCAGGGTCTTGACCGGTACCAGCAGGTCGGCCACCTTGGCGATGCGCTTGATCCCACCGATGAACACCAGGCCCAACAGTACCGCCAGGCCCAGGCCTGTGTAGGTGGTGTCGAAGCCGAAGGCGTTGTTCAGGGAGTGGGTGACCGCGTGGGCTTGCAGGCCGTTGAAGGCGAAGCCGAAGGTGACCAGCAGCAGGACTGCCATGATCATGCCCAACCAGCGCTTCTGCAGGCCGTGCTGGATGTAGTAGGACGGGCCGCCACGGAACTGGCCTTCGGAATCGCAGCGCTTATAGAGCTGGCCGAGGGAGCACTCGAAGAAGCTGCTGGACATGCCGACCAGCGCGGTCACCCACATCCAGAACACCGCGCCAGGACCGCCAAGGGTCACGGCGATACCGACACCGGCGATGTTGCCCGCGCCGACACGACCGGCCAGGCTGAGCATCAAGGCCTGGAACGAACTGAGCTGGTCAGTGCTGCTTTTCAGGCTGTCACGGAACACCGCGAACATATGAAAGAAATGACGGAACTGGACGAAACGCGAGCGGATCGTGAAGTAGCTGCCGAGCCCGACGATGAGCACGATCAGCACTTTCCCTGAGAGGAAGTCGTTGATGACTTCAAGCATGAGTATTCCTCGCTGTTTTTTGTTTAAGCAAATGCTGGCCATTTGGAAACATCGCGTTACATCGGTCGGCGAGCGGCCCGACAGGTGAGGCGATGTTTCGTCCCGGTCCATTTTCGCGGGTTGTTATTAGTTCGGTTTTCGCATGTTTAAGGGTCTCGCTGCAGACGACCGCTCACGCGAAGAGGGGCGGCACTATACCTATCAGTGCGGTGCCCGTCTGCACAGTTGTGGTGCGTCCGACGAAACGAAACCTTTGAAACACCTGGCCTTTCGGTCAGGTTCTTGTGGGGACGAGCCCGCTCGTGTTGGCTGGCGACGCGGTTTACAACGGGCAGCGCGTCGTCGTTTATCACGAGTAGGTTCCTTCCCACAGGTTCGGTCATCCTTGGCTGCTATCAATTAAAAAAAGGGCTTGGGGAAGATCCCCAAGCCCTCAAAAGGTGAGAGGTGTCTAGTCCCTCGACCTGGTGAGCGGTGGTCGTGTCGATCACGCTTTGAGCGGGACCAGACGCGGAGCAATCATGTTTTCCGGGCGCAGGATGTCGTCGAGCATGGCGTCGTCGAGCAAGCCTTCTTCGCGCACCAGTTCCAGCACGCCGCGGCCACTTTCCAAGGCAACACGGGCGATGCGGGTGGCGTTTTCATAGCCGATGTACGGGTTCAGGGCGGTGACCAGGCCGATCGAGTGCTCGACCAGTTCGCGGCAGCGCGCTTCGTTGGCGGTGATGCCGACGATGCAGTGCTCGCGCAGCATGTCCATGGCCCGTTGCAGCAGGCGGATCGAGTCGAAGATCTTGAAGGCGATCAGCGGTTCCATCACGTTCAGTTGCAGTTGGCCGCCTTCGGCGGCGATGGTCAGGGCCAGGTCGTTGCCGATGATCTGGAATGCCACCTGGTTGACCGCTTCCGGGATCACCGGGTTGACCTTGCCGGGCATGATCGAGCTGCCTGGCTGGCGGGCCGGCAGGTTGATTTCGTTGATGCCGGTGCGTGGGCCGCTGGACAGCAGGCGCAGGTCGTTGCAGATCTTCGACAGCTTGACCGCGGTGCGCTTGAGCATGCCGGAGAACAGCACGAAGGCGCCCATGTCGGAGGTGGCTTCGATCAGGTCGGCGGCCGGAACCAGCGGCTGGCCGCTGATGGTTGCCAGGCGCTGCACGGCCAAGGCCTGGTAGCGCGGGTCGGCGTTGATGCCGGTGCCGATGGCGGTGCCGCCCAGGTTCACTTCGGTGAGCAGTTCAGGCGCCAGAGTTTTGAGGCGCGCCAGGTCTTCGCTCAGGGTGGTGGCGAAGGCGCGGAATTCCTGGCCGAGGGTCATCGGCACGGCGTCTTGCAGCTGGGTGCGGCCCATTTTCAGGACGTGGCTGAATTCTTCACCTTTGGCCGCGAACGCCTGGATCAGGCTGTCGAGGCTGGCCAGCAACGCGTCGTGGCCCAGCAGCAGACCCAGGCGGATCGCGGTTGGGTAGGCGTCGTTGGTGGATTGCGCCATGTTCACGTCGTTGTTGGGGTGCAGGTATTGGTACTCGCCTTTCTGGTGGCCCATGGCCTCCAGCGCGATGTTGGCGATGACTTCGTTGGCATTCATGTTGGTCGACGTGCCGGCGCCGCCCTGGATCATGTCCACCACGAATTCTTCGTGGAAATCGCCGCGGATCAATCGTGCACAGGCTTCACTGATGGCGGCGTGCTTGGCTTCGCTGAGCTGGCCCAGTTCGCGGTTGGCGTCAGCGGCGGCCTGTTTGACCATTGCCAGACCGACCACCAGTTTAGGGTAATGCGAAATCGGGACGCCGGAGAGACGGAAGTTGTTTACCGCTCGTAGGGTCTGGATGCCGTAATACGCTTGCGCTGGTACTTCGAGTACGCCAAGCAGGTCTTTTTCTGTGCGGAATGATGCAGCGGAGGACATGATAGAAATCATCTCGATAAGGACCCGGTCTGAGCCGGAACGCTGCGAATCCTAGGCTCTCGAAAAAAATAGGGCCAATGCTGTTAAGCACTGCCCTATGCATATTCGGCATAATGTCGGTGTGACGTCGGTGGTGCGACGAACGTGTGACCTGTTTTGGTGCGTGTAAGGGAGGCGTGATGAATCTTGAAAGCAAATGGCTTGAGGACTTCAGTGCCCTGGCCGCTACCCGCAGTTTCTCCCAGGCGGCCGAACGGCGCTTTGTGACGCAACCGGCGTTCAGCCGACGAATCCGCAGCCTCGAGGCGGCGCTGGGACTGACCCTGGTCAACCGTTCGCGCACGCCCGTCGAGCTGACGGCGGCGGGGCAGTTGTTCCTGGTGACGGCGCGTACGGTGGTGGAGCAATTGGGTGAAGTGTTGCGCCATTTGCATCACCTGGAGGGCGGGCAGGGCGAAGTCATCCAAGTGGCCGCTGCCCACTCCCTGGCGCTGGGCTTCTTCCCGCGCTGGATCGCACAACTGCGCAACGAGGGCATGAACATCGCCACTCGGCTGGTGGCGACCAACGTCGGCGATGCGGTCCATGCATTGCGTGAAGGGGGCTGCGACCTGATGCTGGCCTTCTACGATCCGGACTCGGCCATGCAGATGGACCCGGAGATCTTCCCTTCGCTGCACCTGGGCCAGACCGAAATGCTCCCGGTGTGCGCCGCCGATGCCAACGGCAATCCGCTGTTCGACCTTGAGGGCGAGGCCAGCGTGCCGCTGCTGGCCTATAGCGCCGGGGCGTTCCTGGGGCGTTCGGTCAACCAGTTGTTGCGCCAGCGGGCGCTGCGTTTCACCACGATCTACGAGACGGCCATGGCCGACAGCCTCAAGAGCATGGCCCTGGAAGGCCTGGGCATCGCCTGGGTGCCGCACCTGAGCGTTCGCGCCGAACTGGCCCGGGGCGAACTGGTAATCTGCGGCGGCCCGCAATGGCACGTGCCGCTGGAGATCCGCCTGTACCGCTGCGCCCTGGTGCGCAAGGCCAATGTGCGGTTGTTGTGGCGCAAGCTTGAAGGTGGTGTGGTGCAGGGTGCCATCGGATCCTGAAACAGCGCAGACCCCCTTGTGGGATATCACTGATATCAGGGTCATCACCGAGCCCTTGTGGGAGCGAGCTTGCTCGCGATGACGGACTGGCATTCACAGTTGCATTGACTGATCTACCGCTATCGCGAGCAAGCTCGCTCCCACAGGGATTTGTGCTGCGGTTCTGCTGACCTGCGAGTCAATAAAACCGCCACTTCAACGCAAATGACAGATGGTCGGCGAAAGTGCGTTTAACGCACCGTTTTCGGTATACTGCCCGGCCTTCGGTCGGCTTGCCCGGCCATAATTCGTACAACAAGCCACGCCGGTTTCCTGCGTGGCTTGTTGTTTTTTGACGCGCCTGCGGGCGCCCAGAGAGAAGAGGCACGACGATGAGTGCACTGGTTGGCGTGATCATGGGCTCCAAGTCCGATTGGTCCACCCTTAGCCACACCGCCGATATGCTGGAAAAGCTCGGCATCCCTTACGAGGTGAAAGTGGTCTCCGCCCACCGTACCCCGGACCTGCTGTTCCAGTACGCCGAAGAAGCCGAGGCGCGTGGCATCGAGGTGATCATCGCCGGTGCCGGTGGCGCCGCCCATTTGCCAGGCATGTGTGCGGCCAAGACCCACCTGCCGGTGCTGGGCGTGCCGGTCCAGTCTTCGATGCTCTCGGGCGTCGATTCGTTGCTGTCGATCGTGCAAATGCCGGCCGGCATCCCGGTCGCGACCCTGGCCATCGGCAAGGCTGGTGCGATCAACGCGGCCCTGCTGTCGGCGAGCATCCTGGGCGCCAAGCACCCACAATTTCATACCGTGCTGAAAAAATTCCGCGCTGAGCAGACAGACAGCGTCCTGGACAATCCAGACCCACGCATTGCCTGAGGTTGTTGACGAATGAAGATCGGTGTAATCGGTGGCGGCCAGTTGGGTCGCATGTTGGCCCTGGCAGGTACGCCGCTGGGGATGAACTTCGCTTTCCTGGACCCGGCGCCGGACGCCTGCGCCGCGGCGTTGGGTGAACACTTGCGGGCCGACTACGGCGACCAGGATCACCTGCGCCAATTGGCCGATGAAGTCGACCTGGTGACCTTCGAGTTCGAAAGCGTCCCGGCCGAGACCGTGGCCTTCCTGTCCCAGTTCGTCCCGGTCTACCCGAGCGCCGAAGCCCTGCGCATCGCCCGCGACCGCTGGTTCGAAAAGAACATGTTCAAGGACCTGGGTATCCCTACGCCGGCGTTTGCCGACATTCAGTCCCAGGCCGACCTCGACGCCGCCGTCGCTGCCATCGGCCTGCCCGCCGTGCTCAAGACCCGTACCCTGGGTTACGACGGCAAGGGCCAGAAAGTCCTGCGCAAGCCTGAAGACGTGGTCGGTACGTTCGCCGAGCTCGGCAGCGTGGGCTGCCTGCTGGAAGGCTTCGTGCCGTTCACCGGCGAAGTCTCGCTGATTGCCGTGCGTGCCCGCGACGGTGAAATCCGTTTCTACCCGCTGGTGCACAACACTCACAAGGACGGCATCCTCAAGCTGTCCGTCGCCAGCACCGACCATCCGTTGCAGGCCCTGGCCGAGGACTATTCCAGCCGGGTGCTCAAGCAGCTCGACTATGTCGGCGTGATGGCGTTCGAGTTCTTTGAAGTGGACGGTGGCCTCAAGGCCAACGAAATCGCGCCTCGGGTACACAACTCCGGGCACTGGACCACCGAAGGCGCCGAATGCAGCCAGTTCGAAAACCACCTGCGGGCGGTGGCCGGGCTGCCGCTGGGGTCGACCGCCAAGGTCGGTGAAAGCGCGATGCTCAACTTCATCGGCAAGGTCCCGGACAGCGAGAAAGTCCTGGCGATTGCCGACTGCCATCTGCATCACTATGGCAAGGCGTTCAAGGCCGGGCGCAAGGTCGGTCATGCCAACCTGCGTTGCGCGGACCGGGCGACGCTGGCCCAGCAGATCATCAAGGTCGAGACGCTGATCGCCGAGTAATAGTCTGGGACATCGGTGGAACCATTCGTCGGCCAACTTCTCTGATTAGCTAGGCGCCAAATCTGACCGGATTCTGGCTCTAGCTATTCAACCAGAGGGAAATGCCATGGGAATCATTGGAACCATCTTTATCGGCCTGATCGTCGGCCTGCTGGCGCGCTTCCTGAAACCGGGCGATGACAGCATGGGCTGGATCATGACCATCCTGCTCGGTATCGGCGGTTCGTTGGCAGCCACTTACGGCGGCCAGGCCCTGGGCATCTACCATGCCGGCGAAGGCGCTGGCTTCATTGGTGCCTTGGTGGGCGCGGTGGTGTTGCTGGTGATCTACGGCCTGATCAAAAGAAACTGATTCAAATGCGACAAAGCCCCCTCTGCGTGGCGCGCAGAGGGGGCTAGAATGCCCGGCGTTGCACTTCCTACCCATTGCCGAGCCCATTCATGCGCCGTCTAGTGTTGACCCTTCTTTTGCTGGGCAGTGGCCTGGCCCACGCCGCCGAGCTGCCGGAAACCGACTGGCTCGAACTGATGCCCAAGTCGGACCAGAAAGCCCTCGAGGCCATGCCCGAGATCGACCACAACTCCCCCGAAGCCAACGGCACCTTCACCGAGAAAGGTGGCCTGAAACAAAGCAAGGGCTTGCCGGCGGTGATGTATTCGACCAAGACCGTGGCGTCGATGAACGACAAGCACATCCGCATCGGTGGTTACCCGGTACCGTTGGAAACCGACGCCAAGGGCCGCAGCACGCTGTTTTTCCTGGTGCCATACCCCGGCGCCTGCATCCACGTCCCGCCACCGCCGCCTAATCAACTGGTGCTGGTGCGCTACCCCAAGGGCCTGAAGCTGGATGACATCTATACACCGCTGTGGGTGACCGGCACGCTGAAGATCGAAAAGGTCGACAACGATCTGGCGAGTGCGGCGTATGCGCTGGAGGCGGAAAGGGTGCGGGTGGTGCAGGAGGCGGATTTGTAATAGGCCTGTTGGCCTGACAAAAATCCCAATGTGGGAGCGAGCTTGCTCGCGATGGCGGTGTGTCAGTCGACGCTGATGTTGACTGTCATGGCGCTATCGCGAGCAAGCTCGCTCCCAGAGGGGGGTTGCGGTGTGTGTTAGAGCGGCTTGCTGCCGATGCTCACACCCAGGGTATGGCTGGCCTGCGGCAACAACGTCACCACATCGTCCATCACATTGGCCGTCTCGATACACAGCATGTGCTGCCAGCCGTCATCGGCCATGTCGCTGAAGGCCTTGGCGCGTTCGGTCCAGGGGTTCCAGATCACTGCCGAGCGTGAACCGCTGCTGGTCAGCTCGATCCGGCGTTGCCACTGCGGGTCGACGATGCTCAGCTTTGGCGGGGTATCGAGGTAGATGCGGTCGGTCTCGCCAGCAAAGTGCAGGTTGCCGGCCTGGGTGACGGTTTTCCAGTCGTCCAGGGTCTCGATGTAGCTCAAGCCATCCACCCCTTCGACCTGTACGTTGCGCACGTCGCTCACGGCAAAGTAGCTGTGCAACGCCTGGCTGAGGCTGACGGTTTCGCTGCCACGGTTATGGCTGGTGAGGCGGATATGCAGTTGCTCGTCCATCACGATGGCCAGCGTCAGCTCGACCTGGTGAGGCCAGCCTGAAAGACCATTCTCGGGGTAGGGCAACACGAACTCCACCTTGAGGCTTTCGCCTTCGGCTTCGATGCCCTTGAGCGTCCAATCCATCGTCCGCACCAGGCCGTGGGCGGTGGCCGGGTCGTTGCTCACGCGCATGGCCTGTACGCTGTCGGGGTTGCGCGTCAGGTTGCCGAACCACGGCCAGCACACCGGCACGCCCGCGCGGATGCTCTTGCCGGCCTTGAACGTGGCTTGGTCGTTGAGCCAGATCAGCGGCGGCTGGCCGTCCACTTGATAACTGAGGATATGCGCGCCTTGTTGGGCCACCAGCAACTCGGCCTGACCGTGGCGGATACGCCAGGCGTTCAGTTCATCCAGCTTGACGGCTTCGACGTTGGGCGTAGGCATGTTGCAAATCTCGCTCGGGAACAGGGACTGCAATGGACCGCAAAAAGGCCACCGTGTTTAACGGGCGCGCGGCGGAACCGAGCGGGTGCGACCGCTGCCGTCGATAGCGACGAAGACAAATACCGCCTCGGTCACCTTGCGCCATTCACTGGACAGCGGGTCGTCGCTCCAGACCTCGACCATCATCTGGATCGAGCTGCGGCCGATTTCCAGCGCCTGGGTATAAAAGGAAAGCTGCGCCCCCACTGCAACCGGTACGAGGAACGCCATGCGATCGATCGCCACGGTGGCCACGCGTCCGCCCGCCACTTTGCTGGCCATGGCGGTGCCGGCCAGGTCCATCTGGGACACCAGCCAGCCGCCGAAAATATCGCCGAAGCCGTTGGTCTCGCGAGGGAGCGCGGTGATTTGCAGGGCCAGGTCGCCTTGCGGGATTGGATCTTCTTGTTCGAGCTCTATCATGCAGGGGGGCCTCTGACCCGTAACGCTGTCTTGTACTTCAGGTGAATAGCCGTCTTTGTAAAAAACGATTCAGCCCGAACATACTGCGTTCGTCACGTTTTTCGTAAAGGCGTGCCAAAGGGAAACTCTGCGAAACCGGCTGGTTAGGTACTACGCCACCAACGACGTTTTCGCACAGCAACCCCTTACAGAGTACTGCAAGGTTGCGAGTATATCGGGCGATAGACGTCGAGACGACCACTCGGTTCTGATTTCGACTATCAAATACGCCCCTCTATGTGCTTTTTCGAACAATTTGCTATCGTGCCGGACCTGCCCAGGCCCCCAACCCGTGTTACCAGGGTTGCAGAACCGACTATAAGAGAAGCCCTTGCCATGACCACTGCGCCTTCGAGCACGGCGACGCCCGCACAACCCGCACGTCCACTGACCCGCAACGATTACAAGACCCTGTCGCTTTCTGCCCTGGGCGGTGCGCTGGAGTTCTACGATTTCATCATTTTCGTGTTCTTTGCCACCGTGGTCGGCAAATTGTTCTTCCCTGCCGAAATGCCCGAGTGGCTGCGCTTGATGCAGACGTTCGGCATTTTTGCCGCCGGTTACCTGGCCCGGCCGTTGGGCGGGATCGTCATGGCCCACTTCGGCGACCTGCTGGGACGCAAGAAGATGTTCACCCTGAGCATTTTCATGATGGCTGTGCCGACCCTGATCATGGGCCTGCTGCCCACATATGCACAGATCGGCATGTGGGCGCCGATCCTGCTGTTGCTGATGCGGGTGATCCAGGGCGCGGCCATCGGCGGGGAAGTGCCGGGCGCCTGGGTATTCGTTTCCGAACACGTTCCGGCGCGCCACATCGGCTATGCCTGTGGCACGCTGACTTGCGGGCTGACGGCGGGAATTTTGTTGGGTTCGCTGGTCGCCACGGCGATCAACAGCATTTATACACCGGTGGAAGTGGCCGATTACGCCTGGCGGATCCCGTTCCTGCTGGGCGGCGTGTTCGGGCTGTTTTCGGTGTACCTGCGTCGCTGGTTGCACGAAACCCCGGTGTTCGCCGAGCTGCAACTGCGCAAGGCCCTGGCCGAGGAAGTGCCGCTGCGGGCCGTGCTGCGTGATCATCGCGGCGCCATCGCCATTTCCATGTTGTTGACCTGGCTGCTGTCGGCCGGCGTCATTGTGGTCATCCTGATGACACCGACCGTGCTGCAGACGGTGTACCACTTCAGTCCGACCACCGCGTTGCAGGCCAACAGCCTGGCGATCGTGTTCCTGAGTCTAGGTTGCATCGGTGCGGGTGTGCTGGCCGACCGTTTTGGTGCTGGCCGGGTGTTTGTCTTCGGCAGTGGTTTGCTGTTGATCACGTTCTGGACCTTCTACCACTGCCTGTTCGACCATCCCGAATGGCTGTTCCCGCTGTATGCCTTGAGTGGCTTGCTGGTCGGTACCATCGGCGCGGTGCCTTATGTCATGGTCAATGCCTTCCCAGCGGTGGTGCGCTTCAGTGGCTTGTCGTTCTCCTACAACCTGGCCTACGCAATCTTCGGCGGGTTGACGCCGATGATCGTGACCCTGCTGTTGAAAGAGAGCTCGATGGGGCCGGCGTATTACGTGGCGGCCATCTGTGGGATCGGGATTGTGGTGGGCGGGTATCTCTGGAAGAAGGGGCGTTAGGTCCGAATCTTTCACTGACTGTACTGGCCCCATCGCGAGCAAGCTCGCTCCCACAAGGGTTCTGCGTTCACCGCAAAGCCCCTGTGGGAGCGAGCTTGCTCGCGATTGGGGCCGCATGAATCATCTTGTAAAACTCGATACTGGCCTTTCATCCAATTGTCATATTTCAGCCATAGAGTGTTCACACGGCTTACCGATACTTGGCCGACTTAACACACCCTATCTGCTAGGAGTAAGGCATGAAACTGAAGCGTTTGATGGCGGCAATGACGTTTGTCGCTGCTGGCGTTGCGACTGCCAGCGCGGTTGCCGCTGGTGTTGACCCGGCAATTCCGTCTTACACCAAGACCACTGGTGTATCGGGCAACCTGTCCAGCGTCGGCTCCGATACCCTGGCCAACCTGATGACCTTGTGGGCCGAGAACTACAAGAAGGAATACCCGAACGTAAACATCCAGATTCAGGCCGCCGGTTCTTCCACCGCGCCACCTGCGCTCACCGAAGGCACCTCCAACCTGGGCCCGATGAGCCGCAAGATGAAGGACAACGAGCTGCAAGCCTTCGAACAGAAATACGGCTACAAGCCAACCGCTATCCCGGTTGCCGTGGACGCCCTGGCGGTATTCGTACACAAGGACAACCCGATCAAAGGCCTGACCATGGCTCAGGTTGATGCGATTTTCTCCTCCACTCGTCTGTGCGGCGCCAAGGCCGACGTCAAGACCTGGGGCGACCTGGGCGTGACCGGTGACCTGGCCAACAAGCCAGTCCAGTTGTTCGGTCGTAACTCGGTGTCCGGCACCTACGGCTACTTCAAAGAAGAAGCCCTGTGCAAAGGTGACTACAAGTCCAACGTCAATGAACAGCCTGGCTCGGCCTCGGTTGTACAGTCGATCAGCAGCTCGCTCAACGGCGTTGGCTACTCGGGTATCGGCTACAAGACCGCCAGCGTGAAAACCGTTGCCCTGGCCAAGAAAGAAGGCGGCGAGTTCATCGAAGACAGCGAAGAAAATGCCCTGAACGGCAAGTACCCGCTGTCGCGCTTCCTCTACGTTTACGTCAACAAGGCACCGAACAAGCCTCTGGCCCCGCTGGAAGCCGAGTTCGTGAAGCTGATCCTGTCCAAGCAAGGCCAGGAAGTTGTAGTCAAGGACGGTTACATCCCACTGCCAGCCAAAGTGGCCGCCAAGGCACTGGCTGACCTGGGTCTGTCGGAAGGCGGCAGCGTCGCCAAGAAGTAATACCTGAGCCCGGGCCAACGCCCGGACTCTTGTGGGAGCGGGCTTGCTCGCGAAGAGGTCAGTGCATTCAACAGGGATGTTGACTGACTTCGCGAGCAAACCCTCCCACACCCCCAATTCCTGTCCGCTGCCGGTTTCCTCGGCGGCGGATTTGTTGCGTCACTGCATTGTCATCTTTCTGTCATACAGGATCGCTAGGGTGTGCGCATGAATGATCTGGCCAATTCCACAATGACTACGACTTCCCCTCCCAAGCGCATTGACTTCAATACGCCTGAGCTGCAACGCAAGCGCCGTATTCGCGCGCTCAAGGATCGCCTGACCCGCTGGTACGTGCTGGTTGGCGGCCTCGCTGTCCTCGCTGCCATTACGTTGATCTTCTTCTTCCTGGCCTACGTGGTGCTGCCCCTGTTCCAGGGCGCGGACCTGACCGCCAAGGACTCGATCGCCCCAGCCTGGATGCAAGACGCCGGCAAACCCTTGATGATCTCCATCGAAGAACAGAACCAAGTCGCCATGCGGGTTTCCGACAAGGGCCAGGCGCTGTTCTACGATCTCGACAGCGGTGCCGAACTGCGCCGCGTCGACCTGCCGATCCCGGCTGGCGCCAGCGTGACTGCCATTGGCGAAGACCAGCCCGGCAGCCCATTGGTGGCAATCGGTCTGTCTAACGGCCAGGCCTTGGTATTCCGTCACACCTATAAGGTCAGCTACCCGGACGGCAAGAAAACCATTTCGCCTGCCGTCGAATACCCTTACGGCGAGACGCCGATCGCGTTGAACGAACAGGGCGCGGCCCTGGAACATGTCAGCCTCAATGCCACCGATTCGACCCTGCTGCTGGCCGGTTCCAGCGGTGCCCAGCTGCAAGTGCTGTCGCTCACCAGCGAAGAAAACATGATGACCGGTGAGGTCACCAGCGAGCAGACGCGCATCGATCTGCCGCAGATGACCGAGCCGGTGAAGAACATCTTCGTCGACCCGCGCCAGCAATGGCTGTATGTGGTCAACGGGCGGGCCCAGGCCGACGTGTTCAGCCTGCGGGACAAGAGCCTCAACGGCCGCTACAAACTGCTCGAGAACGCTGACGCCCAAGTCACCGCCGCCACCCAGCTGGTGGGCGGGATCTCGCTGATCATCGGCGACTCCAAGGGCGGCCTGGCCCAGTGGTTCATGGCCCGTGATCCGGACGGCGAGTTGCGCTTCAAACAGATTCGCACCTTCCAGATGGGCACCACGCCGATTGTTGAAATCAGCGCCGAAGAACGTCGCAAAGGTTTCGTTGCCCTCGATGCCGCCGGCAAGCTTGGCGTGTTCCACAGCACCGCCCACCGTACCCTGCTGGTGGACCAGGTGGTCGATGGCCAAGGCCTGTTCGGCATGTCGCCACGGGCCAACCGCCTGATCGTTGAACAGGGCGGCAAGCTGCAACCGTTGACGCTGGACAATCCGCACCCGGAAGTCTCGTGGAGCGCGTTGTGGAGCAAGGTCTGGTACGAAAACTACGACGAACCCAAGTACGTCTGGCAATCGACCGCCGCCAACACCGACTTCGAACCCAAGATGAGCCTTTCGCCGCTGACCTTCGGCACCCTGAAAGCGGCGTTCTACGCGATGTTGCTGGCTGCGCCGCTGGCCATTGCCGCTGCGATCTACACCGCCTACTTCATGGCCCCGGGCATGCGCCGCAAGGTCAAGCCGGTGATCGAGCTGATGGAAGCCATGCCGACGGTGATCCTCGGCTTCTTTGCCGGCCTGTTCCTGGCACCGTACGTCGAAGGGCACTTGCCGGGTATTTTCAGCCTGCTGATGTTGCTGCCAATTGGCATCCTGGTCGCCGGGTTCGTCTTCAGCCGCCTGCCGGAATCCATTCGCCTGCGGGTGCCGGACGGCTGGGAAAGCGCCCTGCTGATCCCGGTGATCCTGTTCGTCGGCTGGCTCTCGCTGTACATGAGCCCGTACATGGAAGCCTGGTTCTTCGGCGGTGACATGCGCATGTGGATCTCCCATGACCTGGGCATCACCTACGACCAGCGCAACGCTCTGGTGGTCGGTTTGGCGATGGGTTTCGCGGTGATCCCGAACATCTACTCCATCGCCGAAGACGCCGTGTTCAGCGTGCCGCGCGGCCTGACCCTGGGCTCCCTGGCCCTTGGTGCGACGCCGTGGCAGACCATGACCCGCGTGGTCATCCTCACCGCCAGCCCCGGCATCTTCTCGGCGCTGATGATCGGCATGGGTCGTGCGGTGGGCGAGACCATGATCGTGCTGATGGCCACGGGCAACACGCCGGTCATGGAAATGAACCTGTTCGAAGGCCTGCGCACCCTGGCGGCCAACGTGGCGGTGGAGATGCCCGAGTCGGAAGTCGGCGGCAGCCATTACCGCGTGCTGTTCCTGTCGGCCTTGGTGCTGCTGTTGTTCACCTTCATCATGAACACCCTCGCCGAGCTGATCCGTCAGCGTCTGCGCAAGAAATATTCGTCGCTTTAAGAAAGGTAGAAGTCTGTGAAACAGAACTCCCTGAAAGGATGGTTCAAGAGCGGCGCCCCCGGCGTCTGGATCAGCGGTGGCGCGGTGTCCATCGCGGTCATCATGACCATTGGCCTGCTGGCGGTGATCGCCGTGCGCGGCCTGGGCCACTTCTGGCCGGCGGACCTGGTCCACGCCAGCTACAACGTGCCGGGCATGCCTGCGCACCTGGTGGTCGGCGAAATCGTGCAGAAAGAAGAAGTGCCTCGCGAGCGCCTGAAAAGCGCTGGCCTGCCGGTGCCGGACGAAGGCCCCGAGTTCATGACCCGCGAACTGATCAAGGTGGGTAACCGGGACCTGAATGGCACCGACTTCACCTGGATCGTCGGCGACTGGCTGACCAACCAGACCACGCCGCCGGAGCTGATGGCGATCGAGCGTCGTGAGTGGGGCAACTTCTACGGCTACCTGGTCAACGTCAAGGAGAGCGGCAAGATCGTCGCCGAAGGCGAGGCCGCCTGGCCGCAACTGCAGGCTCGCGTCCAGCGGGTCAATCAGTTGGCCGCCGAGCTCAAGACCCTGGAAAAAAGCGACATCGGTGCAATCAACGCCGGCCTGGAGCGTATCCGCCTGCACGGTCGCAAACTGGAGCTGGACGGCAAGCTCGATGCCGCCGCCCAAGCCGACCTGGAAAGCGAGCGTGCCGAACTCAATGCCCGCTACAAGGACATCGAAGCGCGCCTGGCCGACCTGCATGCGCAGTTCAATCGCGACAGCCTGACCGCCCGCGATGCCAATGGCAAGGAAGTGGAAATCGAGATTGGCAAGGTGGTGCACGCTTACCAGCCAAACGGCATGGGCACGTTCACCAAGATGGGTTTCTACGTCAGCAAGGTCTGGGAATTCCTCAGCGACGACCCGCGGGAAGCGAACACCGAAGGTGGCATCTTCCCGGCGATTTTCGGCACCGTGATGATGACCCTGATCATGGCGATGATCGTGACGCCGTTCGGCGTGCTGGCGGCGGTCTACCTGCGTGAATATGCCCGCCAGGGCCCGATGACCCGCCTGATCCGTATCGCGGTGAACAACCTGGCGGGTGTTCCGGCCATCGTCTACGGTGTGTTTGGCCTGGGCTTCTTCGTCTACGTGCTGGGTGGTTCGGTCGACCGGCTGTTCTTCCCCGAGGCCTTGCCGGCGCCGACCTTCGGTACCCCGGGCCTGCTCTGGGCCTCCCTGACCCTGGCGCTGCTGGCGGTGCCGGTGGTGATCGTGGCCACCGAAGAAGGCCTGGCGCGGATCCCGCGGACTGTGCGCGAAGGCTCCCTGGCCCTCGGCGCAACCAAGGCCGAGACTCTGTGGAAAATCGTCCTGCCCATGGCGAGCCCGGCGATGATGACCGGGATGATCCTCGCCGTGGCCCGTGCCGCCGGTGAAGTGGCGCCGTTGATGCTGGTGGGCGTGGTGAAACTGGCCCCGTCGTTGCCGCTGGACGGCAACTACCCGTACCTGCACCTGGACCAGAAGATCATGCACCTGGGCTTCCATATCTATGACGTAGGTTTCCAGAGCCCGAACGTCGAAGCGGCGCGACCGCTGGTGTACGCCACGGCGCTGCTGCTGGTGCTGGTGATCGCCACGCTCAACCTGTCGGCGGTGTGGATCCGTAACCACCTGCGCGAGAAGTACAAGGCACTGGATAGTTGATCACACATTGATTTTCTGTGGGAGCGAGCCTGCTCGCGATGGCATCACCTCGGTTCAAAGCCAGACCGAGTCGCCTGAATCGCGAGCAGGCTCGCTCCCACACAGACACATACACAGATTGGCATGGCCACTCAGTGGCCAACCGAACCGAATTTGTTAGCACAGGGAGCCTCCCATGCAACACGAAGCACATACACACGGCATCAACATGTCGGCCCTGGGCCGCGACAAGCAGAGCCTGGACCTGGCCCAGGAAACCGTCGCCATCGAAGTGCCCGGCCTGAACCTGTTCTACGGCGACAAGCAGGCGCTGTATGACGTCAGCCTGAACATCCCGAAACAGCGCGTCACCGCGTTCATCGGCCCGTCGGGCTGCGGCAAGTCCACCTTGCTGCGCACCTTCAACCGCATGAACGACCTGGTGGACGGCTGCCGTGTCGAAGGGGAAATCAACCTCTACGGCAACAACATCTACCGCAAGGGCGAAGACGTGGCCGAGCTGCGTCGTCGCGTGGGCATGGTGTTCCAGAAGCCCAACCCGTTCCCGAAAACCATCTACGAGAACGTGGTCTACGGCTTGCGCATCCAGGGCATCAACAAGAAGCGCATCCTCGACGAAGCCGTGGAATGGGCCCTCAAGGGCGCGGCGCTGTGGGATGAGGTCAAGGACCGCCTGCATGAGTCGGCCCTGGGTCTGTCCGGCGGCCAACAGCAACGCCTGGTGATTGCTCGCACCATCGCCGTGGAACCGGAAGTGCTGCTGCTCGACGAACCCTGCTCGGCCCTGGACCCGATCTCGACGCTGAAAGTCGAAGAGCTGATCTACGAGCTCAAGTCCAAGTTCACCATCGTTATCGTGACCCACAACATGCAACAGGCGGCGCGGGTTTCCGACTACACGGCGTTCATGTACATGGGCAAACTGGTGGAGTTCGGCGACACCGACACCCTGTTCACCAATCCGGCCAAGAAACAGACCGAAGACTACATCACCGGTCGTTACGGCTAGTCGAGGCTGCTGCATAGCCGCACTGCGCTATCAGGATCAACATTTAACTGCTTGAAGCTTGCAGCTTGAAGCTTGCAACTTTCGCGGAGCGAACAAGATGATTTCGAAGGAAGGCCTTACTCACCACATTTCCGCACAGTTCAACGCTGAGCTTGAGGAAGTGCGCAGTCACTTGCTGGCCATGGGCGGGCTGGTGGAAAAGCAGGTCAACGATGCGGTGACCGCGCTGATCGAGGCCGACTCCGGCCTGGCCCAGCAAGTGCGCGAAATCGATGACCAGATCAACCAGATGGAACGCAACATTGACGAGGAGTGCCTGCGTATCCTGGCCCGTCGTCAGCCAGCGGCTTCCGACCTGCGCCTGATCATCAGCATCTCCAAGTCGGTGATCGACCTTGAGCGGATCGGCGACGAAGCCACCAAGATCGCCCGTCGCGCCATTCAGTTGTGCGAAGAAGGCGAAGCGCCGCGCGGTTACGTCGAGGTTCGCCACATTGGCGACCAGGTGCGCAACATGGTTCGCGATGCGCTGGACGCCTTTGCCCGCTTCGACGCCGATCTGGCGTTGTCGGTGGCCCAGTACGACAAGATCATCGACCGCGAATACAAGACCGCCCTGCGCGAGCTGGCGACGTACATGATGGAAGACCCGCGCTCCATTTCCCGAGTGTTGAGCATCATCTGGGTGCTGCGTTCTCTGGAGCGTATTGGCGATCATGCACGCAACATCTCGGAACTTGTCATCTACCTGGTGCGCGGCACCGATGTGAGGCATTTGGGACTCAAGCGCATGAAGCAAGAAGTTGAGGGCACCCTGTCCGAAACTGCTAATGTTCCGGGCGAAACTGACGATAAGTAAGATTGCCAAGAAAAGCGCCCGGCCTTCTGGTCGGGCTTTTTTTTGGGTTTTTTTTCATCGAAAGCAGCACCCCGCGAACGAAAAGTCCCGGCGTGACTGAAGGTTTTTTGGCAATGTGCCATCAGTAAAAGCGGTATGCTTGCCGGGATTTTTTAGAGGTGTATCTGGATGAGTAAGGTCAGTGTGTTGGTCGTGGACGATGCTTCGTTCATTCGTGACCTGGTGAAGAAGTGCTTGCGCAACTACTTCCCGGGCGTGCGCATCGAAGACGCGGTGAACGGCAAGAAAGCCCAAGCCCTGCTGGCTCGCGAAGCGTTCGACCTGGTGTTGTGCGATTGGGAAATGCCGGAAATGTCCGGCCTGGAACTGCTGACCTGGTGCCGCCAGCAGGACAACCTCAAGGGCATGCCGTTCGTGATGGTCACCAGCCGCGGCGACAAGGAAAACGTGGTCCAGGCGATTCAGGCCGGCGTTTCCGGCTATGTCAGCAAGCCGTTTACCAACGAGCAGCTACTGACCAAGGTCAAGCAGGCCCTGCACAAGGTCGGCAAGCTCGACACGCTGATGAACAGTGCCCCGACCAAGATGAACTCGGCGTTCGGCAATGACTCCCTCAGCGCCCTGACGGGCGGCAAGGCTCCGATAGCCGCTGTTGCTTCGGCCCCCGCGGCCGCACCTGTCGCCGCCGCTCCGGCGCGTGGCCTGCTCAACAGCCCACCGGTCAAGGCGCCGGCAGCCGCCGCTTCGTCGACCAACCGCGGCCAAGGCCAGTTGCGCCTGTCCAGCGGCACCCAGCAATGCGTGATCAAGGCCCTGAGCCTCAAGGAAGCGCTGCTGGTGGTCAAGCGCACCGACACCCTGCCGCAAGTGCTCGAAGGCGCGGTGCTGGACATGGAGCAAGGCGACAACGCCGAAACCGCTCGTCTGAACGGCTACCTGCACGCCATCGTCGCCCATGAACAGACGCCCGACAGCGAATGGCTGCAACTGACCTTCCGCTTCGTCGACAAAGACCCGCAGAAACTCGACTACATCTCCCGCCTGATCGCCCGCGGCACCGCGCAGAAGCACTTCGTACCGGGCGCCTGATTCGGCTGCGCTTGAATCCGCTATCGCGAGCAGGCTCGCTCCCACAGGGGATCTTCAGTGTTCACTGGATCGAGTGTGGGAGCGAGCTTGCTCGCGATGGGCCATAAGATCCAACACCGATCGCTGATCCAATTTTGAAACATCCGTCGACTACGCTGGTCCATCGCAGCTGCTAGGCTGCTTTGCAGGCCCTCATTTCGACAGAATTCTTGCCCATGCTCGTGCCGCTGCTGTTCGCCTGTGGTCTTGTCCTGGCCGCCACCCCGGCCATGGCCATGACCATCTATAAATCCACCGACGCCAATGGCGTGGTGTCCTACAGTGACCGCCCCAGCAAGGGCGCCCAGGTGTTCGTGTTCCGCGACCGCATGGTCGAGCGCCTGGAACGGCAGGTGTTTCTCGATATCAAGAAACACAATGGCGCGGACGCGGTGTTCGTGCGCAACGATCTGTATGCGCCGGTGGAGATCGAGTTGAGTTTCGCCGGGCTGCGCAACGTCAGCGGGGCACCGAGCCGGCCGATTCGTCGGGTGCTGCCGGCGCGCAGCAACCTGCGCCTGGCGCTGCTCACGGCCACGCAACCTGGCAGGCCGCTGGTGTACACCCCAAGGTTCGAATACTCCCTGGGAGACCCCGCAGGCGCGGCACAGGCCTATCAATACCCGTTGCCCTGGCGTGGCGGGCCGTTCCGGCTGAGCCAGGGTGCCAACGGCCAGTACAGTCATTACGGCCCGAAGAACCGCTACGCCATGGACATTGCCATGCCCGTCGGCACGCCGATCATCGCGGCGCGGGGCGGGGTGGTCATCAAGACCGAAAACGAGCAGACCGGCCGTGGAGACGACCCTTCGGGCAACTTCGTGCGGGTGTTGCACGATGACGGCACCATGGGCGTCTACCTGCACTTGCAGAAAGGTTCGGTGAGCGTACGGGAAGGGCAGCGGGTCGGGGTGGGCACGCCGTTGGCGTTGTCGGGCAATACCGGCAACAGCTCAGGCCCGCACCTGCATTTCGTGGTGCAGCGCAATACCGGCCTGGGGCTGGTGTCGATTCCCTACCAGTTCAACCAACCGGTGGGTGACTTGCCCAACTTTGCGGTGGGCAAGCAGTAGCACTGGAGATTCGAGGGGCTTTTTGTGGCGAGGGAGCTTGCTCCCGCTGGGTCGCGAAGCGGCCCCAAAAACGACGACTGCTTCGCAGCCGAGCGGGAGCAAGCTCCCTCGCCACAAGGGGTTATGCCTTCAGCTTGCGGGCGGTTGATACTCAATCGAGCATCAACACCTTCGCCAGAATGATCTTTGGCCCTTTCATCTTCTTGATGATGATCCGCAGGCCTTCGACTTCCAGCACTTCTTCCTCTTCCGGTACGCGCTTGAGGGTTTCATAGACCAACCCAGCCAGGGTTTCGGCCTCGATGTGGTCCAGGTCGATCCCCAGCAGGCGTTCGACCTTGAACAGCGGCGTATCACCTCGTACCAGCAGCTTGCCCGGCTGGTAGGCCAGGATGCCGCGTTCGGCCTTGCGGTGTTCGTCCTGGATGTCGCCCACCAGCACTTCCAGCACGTCTTCCATGGTCAGGTAGCCGATGATGTTGCCGTCGGCTTCCTCGACCAGGGCGAAGTGCGAGCCGCCCTTGCGGAACTGCTCCAGCAATTGCGACAGCGGCATGTGCCGCGACACGCGCTCCAGCGGCCGGGTCAGTTCGGCCAGGTTGAACGACTCGGGAATGTGATCCAGGGCCGCCAGTTCCAGCAGCAGGTCCTTGATGTGCAGCAGGCCGACGAACTCCTGGCGCTCGCTGTCATACACCGGATAACGGCTGAACTTGTGGCGACGGAACATCGCCAGGATTTCCTTGAGCGGCGCGTTGAACTCCAGCGTCACCAGGTCTTCCCGGGAGTTGGCCCAGTCCACCACTTCCAGCTCGCCCATTTCCACGGCCGAGGCCAGCACGCGCATGCCTTGGTCGCTCGGGTCCTGGCCACGGCTGGAGTGCAGGATCAGTTTCAGTTCTTCGCGGCTGTAATGGTGTTCGTGATGCGGGCCGGGCTCGCCTTGGCCGGCGATGCGCAGGATGGCGTTGGCGCTGGCGTTGAGCAGGTAGATCGCCGGGTACATGGCCCAGTAGAACAGGTACAGCGGCACGGCGGTCCACAGCGACAGCAGCTCGGGTTTGCGAATGGCCCAGGATTTGGGCGCCAGTTCACCGACCACGATGTGCAGGTACGAAATGATGAAGAACGCGGTGAAGAACGACACGCCCTTGATCACTTCCGGCGACTGTACGCCGACCGCGCCCAGCAACGGCTCGAGGATGTGGGCGAACGCCGGCTCACCGACCCAGCCCAGGCCCAGGGAGGCCAGGGTGATACCCAGCTGGCACGCCGACAGGTAAGCGTCGAGCTGGCTATGGACGGTGCGCAGGATGTGTCCGCGCCAGCCGTTCTGCTCGGCAATGGCCTCGACCCGGGTCGAGCGCAGCTTGACCATGGCGAATTCGGCCGCAACGAAAAAACCGTTGAGCAAAACCAGGATCAGAGCAAAAAGAATCATGCCGAATTCGGCGAAGAGTGTGACGAGGGACAAGCCAGGGGAAGGGTCCATGATGGAGTTTTGCGGGTTCCGTATAGTCGTAGGAATTGAAAATGAGCGCCTGAAAAGGCAAGCGCAAGTCAGTCAATGTAGCGGCTGACTCGGCGATTGCCTAGGGGGCGTACTCAATCAGCGGGACGGGCCAGGCGTGCGCGAACCACCTGGGCCGGGGCGAAATGGCAGGTAAAGGTGCTGCCATGGCCGGGTACGCTGCTGATTTCCATGCGGGCGCGATGGCGCAGCAGGACGTGTTTGACGATGGCCAGGCCCAGCCCGGTGCCCCCGGTATTGGAGTTGCGGCTGGAGTCGACACGGTAGAAGCGTTCGGTTAGGCGCGGCAGGTGCTTGCTGTCGATGCCAATGCCCGAATCGCGCACGCTCAGGTGCGCGCCTTGCTCATCGCCCCACCAGCGCACATGGATGCGGCCTTGCTCCGGCGTGTATTTGACCGCGTTGAACACCAGGTTGGAAAACGCACTGCGCAGTTCCGCCTCGCTGCCTTTGAGCTGCACGGCCGCGTCGGCTTCCAGGGTGATGGTCTGCTGCTTGGAGCCGGACAGTTCCTGCGCATCTTCGACAATGGTTTGCAGCAGGTCATCGATGGGCACTGGCTGGTTGTCCGACGGGTAATCGGTGGCTTCCAGCTTCGCCAGCAGCAACAAGTCGTTGAGCAGGGTCTGCATGCGCCCGCTTTGCTGGTGCATCTGCTGCAAGGCCCGGCTCCAGCGCGGGTTCACCTCCTCGACGTTGTCGAGCAAGGTTTCCAGGTAGCCGCAGATCACCGTCAATGGCGTGCGCAGTTCGTGGGAAACGTTGGCGATGAAGTCCTTGCGCATCTGTTCCAGCTGATGAATACGCGTGACATCGCGCACCAGCATCAAGTGCTCATTGTTGCCATAGCGGGTGATGTACAGCTGGATGCGTAGCCGATCATTGGTGGGCGAAGGGATCTCCAGCGGTTCGGCGTAATTGGCCTGCTCGAAATATTCCTTGAAGCGCGGATGGCGCACCAGGTTGGTCACCGGCTGGCCGCTGTCCTGTGGCGTCTTGAGGCCCAGCAGGGTCTCGGCGGCGCGGTTCCACCACTCCAGGTTGCCGTCGCTGTCGAGCATGATCACCGCGTCTTTCAGCGCGGCGGTGGACTCCTGGACCCGGTCGATGACCGCCTGCAGGCGCCCGCGGACGCGTTGGTCGCGCCGTTGCAGGTGATAGATGCTGTCGAACACCTCCCCCCACAGGCCATAGCCGTCGGGCGGTGCTTCGTCGGGTTGGTGCAGGCGCAGCCATTCATGCAGGCGCAGCAATTGCTTGAGTGTCCAGGCCAGGTAAAGCCCCAGGCCCGCGGCCAGGCTCCAACCGTAGTAACCACTGATCAGGCCGATCAGCAAACAGCCGGTCACCAGCAACAACATGTGGCGAATCAGGGTGCCATGCCAGTTTTGGTTCACGTGACGCGCGTCCTTGTCAGCTTTGTCGGGCGGTAAGGGCTCGGATCAGGCCTTGGTCGAAAAACGATAACCGGTGCCGCGCACGGTTTGTACCAGATTTTCATAGGCATCGCCGAGGGCCTTGCGCAGGCGCCGGATGTGCACGTCAACGGTGCGCTCCTCGACATAGACGTTGCCGCCCCAGACTTGGTCCAGCAGTTGTCCGCGGGTGTAGGCACGTTCCTGGTGGGTCATGAAGAATTGCAGCAGGCGGTATTCGGTCGGGCCCATCTCGGCGGGCTTGCCGTCGATGGTCACGCGGTGGCTGATCGGGTCGAGCAGCAGGCCACCGACTTCGATGGGGGCTTCGCCATCGGTCGGCCCGGCGCGTCGCAACACGGCCTTCAGGCGCGCCACCAGCTCCCGTGGGGAAAACGGCTTGGTGATGTAGTCGTCGGCGCCGACTTCCAGGCCCTGGATCTTGTTGTCTTCTTCGCCCTTGGCGGTGAGCATGATGATCGGAATATCACCGGTCAGCTCGTCGCGCTTGAGACGCCTTGCCAGTTCGATGCCAGACGTGCCGGGCAGCATCCAGTCCAGCAGGATCAGGTCGGGCTTGCGGTCGACGATGATGGCATGGGCCTGTTGAGAGTTTTCTGCTTCCATGCAGTCATAGCCGGCCATCTCCAACGCAACGGCGATCATCTCGCGGATGGGCGCCTCGTCGTCGACGATCAGAATGCTCCTGCCAACCATGGGGTAATCCTCTTGTCATTTAACTGTCTTGCGCCGCATTAGATAACGGAATTATTGCAGTCGTGTGACAGTTATTTCCTCGAACGGCAGCGAAGGCGATCCTGGACTAAGCTTTTTAGTCCGAATCCTGACAACCACAAAAGAAGGTTTCCATGAATTACTTCACCCAATCCATCAAGGTTTTGGCGGTAACCGCTGCCCTGGCGCTGCCGGCGTTGGCGTTCGCGGCTGAGCCGGCGATGAAAGCAGGCGACATGTGGACCGATCACCAGAGCATGACGTTGTACACGTTTGCCAAAGACTCGGCCGGCAAGTCGATGTGCAACGACAAATGCGCGGCCAACTGGCCACCGCTCAAGGCTGAAAGCGGCGACAAGTCCATGGGCAAATGGAGCGTGATCACCCGTGACGACGGTACGAAGCAGTGGGCCTACGATGGCAAGCCCCTGTACACCTTTGTGAAGGACACAAAAGCCGGAGACAAGACGGGTGATGGCTTGATGGATGGCGCCTGGAAGGTTGCCAAGGCCAAGTAACGCGTCCCTTTAAGACGCTTGTTTGTGGCGAGGGAGCTTGCTCCCGCTGGGCTGCGAAGCGGCCCCACAATCTTGCGGTCGCTGCGCAACCGAGCGGGAGCAAGCTCCCTCGCCACAAAGGCTTTCATGACCCAAGGTTCGCCGCTGGGTCAGCGGTTTCAGCGCAACGCGTAATCCAGCACGATCCCCACAAAAATCGCCAACCCGGCCCAATGGTTGTGCAGGAACGCCTTGAAGCAGCGCATCCGGTCACGGTCACGGGTGTACCAGAACTCCCAGGCGAAGCACGCGGCAGCGGCCACCAGCCCCAGGTGGAACCAGCCGCCCAGCTGGAATTTCGCCCCGGCCAACAGCAGGCAGCCCAAGGCCAGACCTTGCAACGACAGGATGATCACCCGGTCGGCATCACCAAACAGGATCGCCGTGGACTTCACGCCAATGCGCAGGTCATCGTCCCGGTCGGTCATCGCGTAATAGGTGTCGTAGCCCACCGTCCACAGCAGGTTGGCGATGTACAGCAGCCAGGCGGCGGCCGGCAGATGACCGGTTTCGGCGGTGAACGCCATCGGCATGCCCCAGGAGAACGCCGCGCCGAGGACCACTTGCGGGTAGTAGGTATAGCGCTTCATGAATGGGTAACTGAACGCCAGCGCCAGGCCCCCGAGGGAGAGCAGGATGGTCGGGGCGTTGGTGCACAGCACCAGCAGGAAACTCACGCTCATCAGCACGGCGAAGAACACCAGCGCCTCTTTTGAACTGATCTTGCCGCTCACCAGCGGGCGCTGCTCGGTGCGTTTGACGTGGCCGTCGACCTTGCGGTCGGCCCAGTCATTGATCACACAGCCACCGGCGCGGGTCAGCACCACGCCGAGGATGAAAATCGCCACATTGGCGATGGACGGCGAGCCTTCACCGGCAATCCACAACGCCCACAACGTCGGCCACAGCAGCAGGTAGATGCCGATGGGCTTGTCCATGCGGGTCAGTTGCACGAAGTCCCAGGCCCGTGGGTTCAGGCGATTCAAGGATTTGAGCAGTTGCACGTACATCAAAAACTCTCCGAATAGGCACGGGCGACGGTCCATAAGCGCGGCAGGAAGATTTCCGCCACCAGCACACTCAGCGCACCGCGATCGAAACGTGAACGGCGACCCCACAGGCCGCTGGTGCGCACTTCTTCCGGCAACCCGGCCTCGGGGTAATGGCAAACTTCGATGGCTCGGCGCTGGAACGCCTGGTCACAAAACAGCAACTCCCCCAGGGAACGGCTGCCCAGTTCGTCCATCTGCAAGCCGTCACCCTGCAAGGCGCTACGCGCCGCGACGCTGCGGGCGAACACCCACGGCTGGTCATGGCCGCGCAGATACACCTCGCGTACCCAGCCCTCGCTGCCCTCGGCCAGGTCCAGGGCGGTGCATTCGTCGGCGCGCAATGGCTGCCAGCCTTCGAACAGCGGCGTCACGCTGAAATGGCCGTCCGACAGGCGCGTGAGGCGCCGGGTCAGGGAGCCTTCGTCGAACAGCCAGTCGAGTACAGCCGCATCGGGGCGGGGCGACAACAGGGGCTGGGGCAACCATTGGAGTGTAGGAAATATCGAATTTGTATGCGGCACAGAGGTCTTGAATGGCAGCAAATGAGGCCGCGAGCTTACCATGTCGGTCGCCGGTTTTGACTGGCCTGGCCGGCTGCCCTGCTGATCGTGCTTGCATCTGTCGCAACCGATCAGTACAAAACGGCCCTGAGCTGGAAAATACCGGCCAAAGCCTGACATCTTGAGGAAATATTGGAATGAAGAAGTGGCAATGTATCGTCTGCGGCCTGATCTACAACGAAGCTGACGGCTGGCCTGACGATGGCATCGCGCCCGGCACTCGCTGGGAGGACGTACCGGCAGACTGGCTGTGCCCGGACTGTGGCGTCGGCAAAATGGATTTCGAAATGATCGAAATCAACTGATCGTTTCATCAAATGGAGAGCAACATGAGCGCACCTGTCGTTATCGTCGGTACGGGCCTGGCCGGTTACAATCTGGCCCGGGAGTTTCGCAAGCTCGATAGCGAAACCCCGCTGCTGCTGATCACCGCGGACGACGGGCGCTCGTATTCCAAGCCGATGCTCTCCACAGGCTTTGGCAAGAACAAGGACGCCGACGGCCTGAGCATGGCCGAACCGGGGGCCATGGCCGAGCAACTCAAGGCCGAAGTACGCACCCACACCCGTATCAGCGGCATCGATCCGGGCCACAAACGGCTGTGGATCGGCGAAGAGGCGGTGAGCTACCGTGACCTGGTCCTGGCCTGGGGCGCCGAAACCGTGCGCGTGCCGGTACAGGGCGATGCGGCGGACCTGATCTTTCCGATCAACGACCTGGAAGACTACGCACGCTTCAGGGCCGCGGCCGCCGGCAAGCGTCGGGTGTTGTTGCTTGGCGCCGGCCTGATTGGTTGCGAGTTCGCCAACGACCTGAGCCTGGGCGGCTACGAAGTGCAGCTGGTGGCGCCGTGCGAGCAAGTGATGCCGACGCTGCTGCACCCGGCCGCTGCCGCAGCGGTCCAGGCCGGGCTGGAAAGCCTTGGCGCGCGTTTCCACCTGGGCCCCGTGCTCAACCGCTTGCAGAAGGTCGCCGACGGACTGGAGGCGCACCTGTCCGACGGTCAGGTGATCGCCTGTGACCTGGTGGTCTCGGCCATCGGCCTGCGCCCTCGCATCGACCTGGCGGCGGCCGCCGGTCTGGTGGTCAACCGCGGCGTCGTTGTCGACCGTCACCTGAAAACCTCCCACGCCAACATCTACGCCCTGGGTGACTGCGCCGAGGTCGATGGCTTGAATCTGCTGTATGTCATGCCGCTGATGAGCTGCGCCCGGGCCCTGGCCCAGACCCTGGCCGGCAACCCGACGGCCGTCAGCTACGGCGCCATGCCGATTACGGTAAAAACCCCGGTGTGCCCACTGGTGGTGTCGCCACCACCGCGGGGCAGCGAGGGCGTGTGGAGCGTCGAAGGGCAGGGTGCGGACATCAAGGCGCTATGCCGCGACGCGCAAGGCAACCTGCTGGGCTATGCCCTGACGGGCACGGCGGTGATGGAGAAACTGGCGCTGAACAAGGAACTTCCACCCCTGCTGGCGTAAATACTGGTCGTTCTGTCGCAAAAACCCTACTTTTGGTCCCACAAAGGTCGCCCGGCCACTGGCGCCGTTTTCGGCACCGTGCCATCCTCACTCCCGTCTGCCGCAGAGTAGAGCCTGCGGCGCCTTAGGGGCCGTTCCAAAGAGAACGGCACGGACATAACAACAAAAAAACCGTCAAAGGGGCTTCATTCATGCGTAAACCAGAACTCGCCGCCGCTATCGCGGAAAAAGCAGACCTCACCAAAGAACAAGCCAACCGCGTCCTCAACGCCGTCCTCGAGGAAATCACCGGTGCCCTGCACCGCAAGGACAGCGTCACCCTGGTGGGCTTCGGCACTTTCCTGCAACGCCACCGCGGCGCCCGCACTGGCAAGAACCCACAGACCGGTGAACCGGTGAAGATCAAGGCCAGCAACACCGTTGCCTTCAAACCAGGCAAATTCCTGAAAGACAGCGTCAACCCGTAATTGCTGCGAGTACCTCAGCCAGGGGGAAGAAAGCGGCAATCAAAAGGGCATACCGATGAATCGGTATGCCCTTTTTTTGTGCTGGGTGTCCGTGGCGAGGGAGCTTGCTCCCGCTGGGGCGCGAAGCGGCCCTAAAAGCGACGACTGCTGCGCAGCCGAGCGGGAGCAAGCTCCCTCGCCACAGGATTTGGAGATGCCCCAGTGGGAGCGAGCCTGCTCGCGATGACGTCGCCTAATCCGCAGAAGGCTTAGACGCTGCCAACGCTTTCAAGGCTGCCTTGCGCTCGTCGATCGGCAATTTGCCGAGCTTTTCCACCGCAGCATAAAACCCGACCCAGTCC
>NZ_CAKKMI010000050.1:0-49079 GCF_918698105.1 Pseudomonas brassicacearum
GGCGCGAAGCGGCCCTGTTTTTGGGGCCGCTGCGCAGCCCAGCGGGAGCAAGCTCCCTCGCCACAAAGGCTTTTCTGCGTGGCAGCGCAAATAGTCGTCAAGATTATGTGACAGCTGTAGGCCGAATCCCACCGCTAAATCCCGATAACATCGCAACCCCACTCAATTCGTAACGAAAACTTTACGAATATACCTTTCTTTCACCTGCCCCGCCTTTGCCAGCGTGCTGCACATGTCGCTGCTTCGCGGTATCTCTATTGCATCGCTGGACATAACAACAAACACATCTTCCCCCCGAGGGAAATCAGCAGGAGAGCAGCATGAAGCAGACGCAGTACGTGGCCCGCGAGCCCGATGCGCAAGGTTTTATCCACTACACCGCTGAAGAACATGCGGTGTGGAACACGCTGATCACCCGCCAGCTGAAAGTCATCGAAGGCCGTGCGTGCCAGGAATACCTGGACGGCATCGACAAGCTTGGCCTGCCCCACGACCGTATCCCGCAACTGGACGAAATCAACAAGGTGCTGGGCGAGACCACGGGCTGGCAAGTCGCCCGGGTGCCGGCGCTGATTCCTTTCCAGACCTTCTTCGAATTGCTCGCCAGCAAGCAGTTTCCGGTGGCGACCTTTATTCGTACGCGCGAAGAGCTGGATTACCTGCAAGAGCCGGACATTTTCCACGAGATCTTCGGCCACTGCCCATTGCTGACCAACCCCTGGTTTGCGGAATTCACCCACACCTACGGCAAACTCGGCCTACAGGCGTCCAAGGAAGAACGTGTCTACCTGGCGCGCCTGTACTGGATGACCATCGAGTTCGGCCTGGTGCAGACCCCGCAGGGCCGGCGCATCTACGGCGGTGGCATCCTGTCTTCGCCCAAGGAAACCGTGTACTGCCTGTCCGACGAGCCCGAGCACCAGGCCTTCGATCCCCTGGAGGCCATGCGCACGCCGTATCGCATCGACATCCTGCAGCCGGTGTATTTCGTGCTGCCCGAGCTCAAGCGCCTGTTCGACCTGGCCCACGAAGACATCATGGGCATGGTCAAGCGCGGTCGGGAACTGGGCTTGCACGCCCCGAAATTCCCTCCAAAGGCTGCGTGAACCGCGTCTTTTAATCTCAATTGAGTCTGTTGCACGACGCGGCTTTGCTTTAGCGTGGGTGCATCGACGTTTTCAAATATTCGATCCAGGAATAGACCATGAACACTCTGAACCAAGCCCATTGCGAAGCCTGCCGCGCCGATGCCCCACAAGTCAGCGACGAAGAACTGCCGGTGCTGATCAAGCAGATCCCCGACTGGAACATCGAAGTACGCGACGGCGTGATGCAACTGGAGAAAGTTTTCCTGTTCAAGAATTTCAAGCACGCCCTGGCGTTCACCAACGCCGTCGGCGAGATCTCCGAGGCCGAAGGCCACCACCCAGGCCTGCTCACCGAATGGGGCAAAGTCACCGTGACCTGGTGGAGCCACTCCATCAAGGGCCTGCACCGCAACGACTTCATCATGGCCGCCCGCACCGATGACGTGGCCAAGACCGCCGAGGGCCGCAAGTAATGCATTTCGACGCCATCGGCCGGGTACCCGGTGACCCGATCCTCGGTTTGATGGAGGCCTACGCGGCGGACGCCAACCCGAGCAAGTTCGACCTGGGCGTGGGTGTCTACAAGGACGCCCAGGGCCTGACGCCGATTCTTCAGTCAGTGAAACAGGCTGAACAACGGCTGGTGGATCGCCAGACCACCAAGACCTACATCGGCGGCCATGGCGACGCCGCGTTCGGCCAGTTGATCAACGAGCTGGTGCTGGGCGCCGACTCACCGCTGATCCGCGCAAAACGTGCCGGAGCCACCCAGACACCGGGCGGTACCGGTGCGCTGCGCCTGAGTGCCGACTTCATCGCCCAGTGCCTGCCGGGCCGTGGCGTGTGGCTGAGCAACCCGACCTGGCCGATCCACGAAACCATCTTCGCCGCAGCCGGGGTCAAAGTCACTCACTACCCTTACGTGGGCGCCGATAACCGCCTGGATTTCGAAGCAATGCTGGCGGCCCTGAACCAGGCGCCCAAAGGTGATGTGGTGCTGCTGCACGCCTGTTGCCACAACCCCACCGGGTTCGACCTGTCCCATGAGCAATGGCACCAGGTGCTGGAGGTGGTGCGCAGCCGCGACCTGCTGCCGCTGATCGACTTCGCTTACCAGGGCTTTGGCGATGGGTTGGAGCAGGACGCCTGGGCAGTCCGGTTGTTTACCGATGCGTTGCCGGAAGTGCTGGTCACCAGTTCCTGTTCGAAGAACTTCGGCCTGTATCGCGACCGCACCGGTGCGCTGATTGTCTGTGCCCGGGATGCCGAGAAGCTGGTGGACATTCGCAGCCAACTGGCAAACATCGCCCGCAACCTATGGTCGACACCGCCGGACCATGGTGCGGCCGTGGTGGCGACCATCCTTGGCAACCCGGAACTCAAGAGCCTGTGGGCCGATGAAGTCCAGGCCATGCGCCTGCGCATCGCGCAATTGCGCAGCGGTTTACTGGAGGCCCTCGAACCCCATGGCCTGCGCGAGCGCTTCGCCCATATAGGCGTGCAACGCGGGATGTTTTCCTATACCGGCCTGACGCCAGAACAGGTCAAGCACCTGCGCGAGCGCCACAGTGTCTATATGGTCGGCACCGGCCGGGCCAACGTGGCCGGCATCGACGCCACGCGCCTGGACCTGCTGGCCGAGGCTATTGCTGATGCGTGTAGATAACGCCACCGTCGGCCGTTGATTTTGTGGCAAGGGAGCTTGCTCCCGCTCGGCCTGTAGGAGCTGTCGAGCGAAGCGAGGCTGCGATCTTTTGATCTTTCGCTTGAGATTCAAGTGGCAGGAAAAAAATCGCAGCCTCGCTTCGCTCTGTAACAGCTCCTACGCGCCCGTCCACTCGCGGACAAACTGCCCGACATCCTCTTGCGGCGCCGTACGCGCTTCTTTCTGCGGCGTGCCCAGGTAGAGGAAACCGATCACCTCCTCTCCCTCTTCAAGGCCAAGCCCCCTGGCCACATGCGGCGAGTACGCCAGTTCGCCAGTGCGCCACACGCCACCCACCCCTTGGGCATACGCGGCCAACAAGATGCCATGGGCCGCGCAGCCGGCCGCCAGCAGCTGCTCGGACTTGGGAATTTTGAAATGGTCCTGCAGACGGGCAATCACCACCACGACCAGGGGCGCGCGCAATGGGCCGTTGAGGGCCTTTTCCACGACGGCTTCCGATACCAGCGGGTCATTGAAGCGCGCTGCTTCGGCCAGCAGTTCGCCCATGCGATGCCGCGCCTGCCCTTCGACCGTCAGAAAGCGCCATGGCCGCAACTGGCCGTGATCCGGTGCCCGCATGGCCGCGGCGAACATGAGTTCGCGCTGTTCCGGCGTGGGGGCCGGGTCCACCAGGCGCGGGACGGAAACACGGTTGAGCAAAGCGTCGAGAGCCTGCATCGGCCACCTCCTGAAAAAATGTCCGGCTATTCTAGTGGCTGTGCGGCGAGTTCGTTAGCGCAAATTCCACGACCAGGCGCCCACTCGGCGCCGGGTGCCGGTTTACAGGACGCTTGTCACGGGTAGAATGGCGCCCTTCCTTTTTAGCCAGAGCGGATTTCATGGCGTTGCCGACCCTGCGGATCATTGGTTTCATCATCGGCATCTTCCTGATCACCCTGGCGATCTTCATGGTCGTGCCCATGGCCACCCTGATGGTCTTCGAGCGCACCGGCGACCTGCCGTCGTTCCTCTGGTCGAGCATGATCACCTTCCTCGCCGGCCTGGCCCTGGTACTTCCCGGGCGCCCGGAACACATCCACCTGCGCCCGCGCGACATGTACCTGTTGACCGTCAGCAGTTGGCTGGTGGTGTGTATCTTTGCCGCGCTGCCGTTCTTGCTGACCCAGAAGATCAGCTACACCGACTCGTTTTTCGAAAGCATGTCGGGCATCACCGCCACCGGCGCCACCGTCCTGAGTGGCCTGGACAGCATGTCCCCGGGCATCCTGATGTGGCGGTCGCTGCTGCACTGGCTCGGCGGTATCGGCTTCATCGGCATGGCGGTGGCGATCCTGCCCTTGCTGCGCATCGGTGGCATGCGGCTGTTCCAGACCGAATCGTCGGACCGCTCGGAAAAAGTCATGCCCCGTTCCCACATGGTGGCGCGGCTGATCGTGGCGTCCTACGTGGGCATCACCATTCTCGGCACCCTGGCGCTCTGGTGGGCCGGGATGAGCCTGTTCGATGCCATCAACCATGCGATGTCGGCGATCTCCACCGGTGGTTTTTCCACCTCGGACCAGTCCCTGGCCAAATGGACCCAGCCGGCCGTGCACTGGGTCATCATTGTCATCATGATCCTCGGCAGCCTGCCGTTTGCCCTCTATGTCTCGACGCTGCGAGGTAATCGACGGGCGCTGATCAAGGACCAGCAGGTCCAAGGGCTCATCGCGGTATTGCTGGTGACCTGGCTGGTGCTCGGCACCTGGTATTGGGTGACCACCGACCTGCATTGGCTGGAGGCGCTGCGGCACGTGGCGCTGAACGTGACATCCATCGTCACCACCACCGGTTTCGCCCTCGGCGACTACAGCCTGTGGGGCAACTTCTCACTGATGCTGTTCTTCTACCTGGGGTTCGTCGGCGGTTGTTCGGGCTCGACGGCCGGCGGGATCAAGATCTTCCGCTTCCAGGTCGCCTACATCCTGCTGCGGGCCAACCTTAATCAGCTGATCCACCCCCGTGCGGTGATCAAGCAGAAATACAACGGTCATCGCCTCGACGAAGAAATCGTCCGCTCGATCCTCACCTTTTCGTTCTTCTTCGCCATCACTATCTGCGTGATCGCCCTGCTGCTGTCGCTGCTCGGGGTGGAGTGGATGACGGCGCTGACCGGTGCGGCCAGCACCGTGTCCGGCGTCGGCCCGGGGCTGGGCGAGACCATTGGCCCGGCCGGCAACTTTGCTCCGCTGCCGGATGCGGCCAAGTGGATTCTGTCGGCCGGCATGCTGCTGGGTCGACTGGAGATCATCACCGTGTTCGTGCTGTGTATCCCGGCGTTCTGGCGTCACTGACCGCTTCAGGCTGGCTCGCCAACCGTGCCCGATATTCGCCAGGCGTGGTGTCGAACCAGCGGCGGAAGGCCCGGAAAAAATTGCTCGGGTCGGCAAACCCCAGCAGATAGGCGATCTCCAGCAGCGTCATGCGCGGTTGCGCCAGGTACTGCTCGGCCAGTTCGCGCCGGGTGTCCTCAAGCAAGCTCTGGAAACTGGTGCCCTCTTCCTGCAAGCGCCGCTGCAAGGTGCGCTGCGACAGGTGCAGCGTCTGCGCCACCACGTCACGCTTGGGCTCGCCCTGGGGCAACAGTCGGCACAACACTTGTCGCGCCTTGTGGGTCACACGGCTTTCCGAAAAACGCGCGAGGTATTCACCGGCAAACCGGTCATGCAACTGCGCCATGGCTTCGTTGGCCGTCGGCAGCGGCGCTTCCATGTCGGCCCGTTCAAAAATCAGCGCGTCATAAGACGCACCGAACACCAGCGGCGCGCAGAAGGCACGCTGATAAGGCGCCAGTTCCAGGGGGTCGGTGCCTTGGAACAACACTTTTACCGGGTGCAAGGTACGCCCGGTCAGCCAGTTGCACAGGGCCAACGCACAGGCCAGGGACGCTTCGGCGCTTTGGCGAGTGGGGGGTAAATGGTCGCCGTGCACCGTCAGAATCAGCCCATAGCCTTCTTCCAACCGACGAAAGCTCAAGTCGGCGCTTTCGGCAATGATCCGCTGGTATCGCACCAGTCGCTGGAAACCCTCCGCCAGCGTGCGACTGGACATCAAGGCGTAGCCCGCCACATGAAACGAGGCCGGGCGCACCACTTTACCCATGTTCAAGCCAATGGCCGGGTTACCGGACAATTCCACCGCCCGTTGCCAGAGCCGCGTCATCGAGTCCTGGGGGAAACGTGCATCCGGATCATCCAGCGCCTCAAAGTCCAACCCCAGTTGCTTGAACAGCACCCGACAATCCAGACCGTCCATTTCCAACGCCTTGACAATCCCCATCGCCCAGCTTGAAGAAGTCGTTCGTTCGTTCATGACGTTTTACTTGCATGACGAGCCGCAGGGTACGGCTGGATTTGCGAAGGATACTAAAGTGGCGCCGATTGTCACTGGCTGTTGCTAATGATGGCTCTAGACTTCAATCAAGTTGATGAATGCAAATCTCACCAGAACAATAACCACAGAGTCTGCAGTCGTGGAAAACACCAAACGATTCAATACCTTCGCCGAGTTCTACCCGTATTACCTCGGCGAGCACAGCAACAGCGCCTGCCGACGACTGCATTTCATCGGAACCTCCCTGGTCATCCTGATTTTCGTCACGGCCCTCGTCGTGGGTAGCGGGTGGCTGTGGCTCGCCCTGCCCGTAGCCGGCTACGGCTTCGCCTGGGTCGGGCATTTCTTTTTCGAAAAGAACCGTCCTGCCACCTTCCAGCACCCGTTCTACAGCCTGCTCGGCGATTTCGTCATGTACCGCGACATGCTGCTGGGCAGGGTGGCGTTCTAGCCAAAGGATTGCCTATGAACACTCATGCACGCTTTACCCACATGCGGGACGGCACCCAGGAAGACTGGGCGATCATCGCCGCCGACTTCAGCGCCTATGCCCGGCAATTGCCGGGCCGGGTCCTGGCCCACTTGAAACTGCTGGACGGCGACTTCGGCGGATTCCCGGTGGATCGCCTGACCCACTCCCTGCAAACCGCCACCCGCGCCTACCGTGATGGGAGGGATGAGGAGTATGTGATCTGCGCCCTGCTCCACGACATCGGCGACACCCTGGGTTCGTATAACCACCCGGACATCGCCGCGGCGATCCTCAAGCCCTTCGTCAGCGCCGAAAACCTGTGGATGGTGGAAAAACACGGGATTTTCCAGGGCTATTACTTCTTCCATCACCTGGGCATGGACCGGCACCTGCGCGAGCAGTTTCTCGAACATCCGCAGTACCAGGCGACGGTCGATTTTTGTGCGAAATATGACGCGGCCGCGTTCGATCCCGAGTACGACACGCTGCCGTTGAGTTTCTTCGAGCCGATGCTGGAAAGGGTGTTTGCTACGCCTAAGCAGTCGATCTACAAGGCGGCGATGACTGGGCAGCCTTCTGGCTGACAGATTGCTGGGGACCGCTGCGCGGTCCATCGCGGGCAAGCCTTGCTCCCACAGGTGTTGCCTGCTCTCATAGGCGGTGAGTACTTGTGGGAGCAAGGCTTGCCCGCGATGGCGTCATGAAGGCCTACACCGGCTCAGTCACTTTCAACTCAGTCTTGGCCAGTGCCTCCCGCGCCTGGGCCTCCGCCAACCGATACAGCTCGATCGACCCGTCCCAGTGCTCGATCAGCGCCGTGCAGGATTCGACCCAATCGCCACAATTGAGGTACTCCACCTCGCCCACCATACGCATCTCGGCATGGTGGATATGCCCGCAGACCACGCCATGCAGTTCGCGCTTCACACACTCGTGGGCGATGGCTTCTTCGAAATCGCTGATGAAGCTGACGGCGGTCTTGACCTTGTGCTTGAGGTACGCCGACAACGACCAGTAGCCGTAGCCGTAACGGGCCCGCCAATGGTTGAGCCAGCGGTTCAGCGTGAGCGTGAACTCGTAGGCCGAATCCCCGAGGAACGCCAGCCAACGATGGTACCGGGTGATGACATCGAACTGGTCGCCATGGATCACCAACAGGTGCCGACCATCGGCAGTGACGTGCACCGCTTCGTCCACCAACTGGATATTGCCCAGGATCAGCTTCGAATAGCGCCGCAGGAATTCGTCATGATTGCCGGTGACGTAGATCACCTCGGTGCCGCGCTTGCTCATGGTCAGCAAGCGGCGAATGACGTTGGTGTGGGCCTGGGGCCAATACATGCCACCGCGCAGTTTCCAGCCGTCGATGATGTCCCCCACCAGGTAGATCTTGTCGGCGTGGTAACCCTTGAGGAACTGCGACAAATGCTCGGCCTGGCAGTCCCGGGTGCCCAGGTGCACATCGGAAATCCACAGGGTGCGAACACGCTGTTTGCGGCTGGGTCTGGCGAGCTCGGCGCTGGTCATTGGGCAACCCTCTGATCGTTTTTGCCACTGTGCACGCCAGCGGTTAATGGCCCATGACAAACACAAGTCCATTGCATGACAGCGCCTGGCGTTGCGCCCCCGGTGTATGCTGGCGGCCTGACACGGGAGACCGCGATGAGACCGATCCTCACGCTACGCCACTACAGCCACGACTTGATCGTCCACAGCCATGACCACGCCCAATTGGTGTTCGGGTTGTCTGGCGCGCTGGATTTCGAGGTCGAAGGGCATGGCAGCCAGGTGGTGCAACAAAGCTTCGTGGTGATACCGGCCGGCGCGCATCACGCCTGCGGCAGCCCCAACGGCAGCCGTTGCCTGGTGTTGGATGTGCCCAGCGATGACTGGGTCGGGCAATGCCTGGGGGATCACGCCGACGCCAGCCGTCGTTTGCTCGACGACACCGCTCGCCTGCCCCTGGATACGGGGCAAAGCCAGTTGGTCAGCTGGTTGGCGGGGAGCCCGGTGGACGATCCGGTGATCGCCCAGCAAGGCGCGGTGCTGCTGCTGGCGAGTCTCAATAGCGCTCGCCAGCAAACCCTCGGCGGCCGGCGCCTGCCCTACGCCGCACTCAACGCCCACATCGACCAGCACGCCGCCTATCCGCTGCTGGTGGCGGACCTGGCGCGAGTGGCCGGCCTCTCCAGCGCCCGCCTGCACGCGCGCTTCGTCGCCGAGTGCGGGCAAACCCCGATGGATTACATCCGCAGCCGCCGCTTGCACAAGGCCGTAGCGTTGTTGCGGGATTCGCCGTTGCCCATCGGTGAGATCGCCCACCGCGTCGGCTACAGCTCGCAAAGTGCCTTCGCCGCGGCGGTGCTGCGCGAATTCGGCGTCTCGCCGGGCAAGCTGCGGCGTCAGCGCTAGATTCGCGCTAAAAATCGCTAGGATCGCGACAGACACTGCCGCCTCACCCACGCTTAAATACTAGGGGACGATCTTGTGGGAGCGAGCTTGCTCGCGATTGCTATCTGTCAGTCAATATCTGCATTGCCTGAACCACCGCTTTCGTCGGATCGCCGCCCGGAGCAAGCTCGCTCCCACAGAAGACACTCGCCAGTTGCCCCACTGTCTGTTGAAAGGATTGAAATGACACCCCGTACCGCCCTCGGCGCCCTGCACATTGGCGCACTCATGTTTGGCCTGACCGGTGTATTCGGCAAACTCGCCGCAGCCTCGCCGGCGGTCATTGTGTTCGGTCGCGCCGTTTTCGCCGTGCTCGCCCTGGCGATGTTTGCCCGGTTCGCCAGCAACAGCCGCTGGCAGAAACTGCGGGCCCAGGATGGCCGGCGCTTGCTCCTCGGAGGGCTGTTACTGGCTGGGCATTGGGTAAGTTTCTTCATCGCCGTGAAGGTGGCCGGCGTGGCGGTCGCCACGCTGGGGTTCGCCAGTTTCCCGGCCTTCACGGTATTGCTTGAAGGATTGATTTTCCGCGAACGGATTCGCGCCAATGAAATCGGGTTGGTGGTGTTGGTGAGCGTCGGCCTGGTGTTGGTCACGCCGAACTTCGACCTGGCCAGCGGCGCCACCACTGGCCTGCTGTGGGCCATGTTCTCGGGGTTGCTCTTTTCCCTGCTGTCATTGACCAACCGCGCCGGTTCGGCGCACGTCCCGCCGGTGCAGGCCGCGCTGTGCCAGAACGTGGTGGTCGGGTTGTGCCTGCTGCCGATGGCCGCGCCACAATTGAGCGACGTTCGCCCCATCGACTGGTTGTGGATCGGCTTGCTCGGCGTGTTCTGCACCGGCCTGGCCCACAGCTTGTTCGTCGCCAGCCTGGCGGTGATCAAGGCCCGTACGGCAGCGGTGGTGTTCGCCATGGAGCCGGTCTACGGCATCGCCATGGCCTGGTGGCTGTTCGATGAGAGCCCGACCCTGCGCATGCTGCTGGGCGGCGTGGTGATCATCGCGGCCATCGTGATCTCAAGCCAACTGGGCGGTTCGAAGAAACCGGGGGTCGGCGCCCAAGCCGCGTCTCACTGAACCCGATCGTTGTGGCCCAGGTCCCGCTCCGGGTCGATCCGATCGCGGACCCGCTGCTTGAGCACCTTGGCTTCGGGAAAACCACCATCGGCCTTGCGCTCCCAGATCTGCGTGCCGGCGCAACTGATATGGAACACGCCGCCAGTGCCCGGCACCAGGGACACTTTGCTCAAGTCGTCGCCGAAGGTGCTGAGCAGTTCCTGGGCCAGCCAGGCGGCGCGCAGCAGCCATTGGCACTGGGTGCAATAGGTGATGACGACTTCCGGTTTGTGTTCGGTCATTGTGGGTGGACTCCTGGGTTCGAAGGCGTCGCTATAATACCCGCCTTTGATCGCCCGCCCCGAGATTGACCATGCGCCGCCTGCTTCCCCTCTTGCTCCTGCTGCTACTGCCCCTTTTCGTCCAGGCTGGCGAAGCGCCACGCCCGAAAATCGGCCTGGTGCTGTCTGGTGGCGCGGCGCGGGGACTGGCCCACATCGGCGTGCTCAAGGCCCTGGAAGAGCAAGGCATCAAGATCGATGCAATCGCCGGCACCAGCATGGGCGCGGTAATCGGCGGGCTGTATGCCTCGGGCTACAAGATCGACGAACTGGAAAAACTCGCCCTGGGCATCGACTGGCAACAGGCCTTGTCCGACGCACCGCCACGCAAGGACGTGCCATTCCGACGCAAGCAGGATGACCGGGACTTCCTGGTCAAACAGAAACTGAGCTTTCGTGACGATGGCAGCCTCGGCCTGCCCTTGGGGGTCATCCAGGGCCAAAACCTGGCCCTGCTGCTCGAAAGCCTGCTGGCCCATGCCAGCGATACACGGGACTTCGACAAACTGCCGATCCCGTTTCGCGCAGTCGCCACCGACATCGCCACGGGCGAAAAAGTCGTGTTTCGCAAAGGCCACCTGCCCAAGGTCATTCGCGCCAGCATGTCGATCCCGGCGGTATTCGCCCCGGTGGAACTGGACGGCCGGCTGCTGGTGGACGGCGGCATGTCCGACAACATCCCGCTGGACGTGGCCCGGGAAATGGGCGTGGACATCGCCATCGTGGTCGACATCGGTACGCCGCTGCGCAATCGCAAGCAACTGGTCACGGTGGTCGACGTGCTGAACCAATCGACCACGCTGATGACCCGGCGCAACTCTGAAGAGCAACTGGCAACGCTGAAGAAAGACGACGTGCTGATCCAGCCGGCGCTGGCAAGCTTCGGCTCCACCGATTTCGGCCGGGCCCAGGACATGATCGATGCCGGTTACCGTGCCACGCGGATACTCGAGGCACGCCTGGCGCCTCTACGCCCATCCGAGGCGCCCGACGCCGAGCTCATGGCCGCGCGCACCCCCAGCGAGCGCACACCGGTCATCACCGCCATTCGTGTGGAGAACGACTCGAAAGTCGGCGATGAGGTGATCCGCTATTACGTTCGCCAGAAGATCGGCGAGCCGCTGGACCTGGGCCGCCTGCAGACCGACATGGGCACGCTGTACGGCCTGGATTACTTCGAACAGGTGCAATACCGCGTGGTCCGCAAGGGCCCGGATCACACGCTGGTGATCAGCGCCCGGGGAAGACGCACCGGCACCGACTACCTGCGGCTGGGGCTGAGCCTGTCGGACGACATGCGCGGCGACAGTGCTTTCAACCTGGGGGCCAGCTATCGGGTCAACGGCATCAATCGCCTGGGCGCCGAATGGCTGACCCGGGCGCAGATCGGCGACAAGCAGGAACTGTACAGCGAGTTCTACCAGCCATTGGATGTCGGCTCACGCTACTTCATCGCTCCCTACGGGCAGTTCGAATCGCGCAACGTGGAGGCTATCCTGGACAACGATCCGGTGGCCCAGTATCGCGTCGAGCGCTATGGCTTCGGGCTGAACGTGGGCCGCCAGATCGGCAACAACGGCGAAATCCGCTTCGGCGTCGGCCAGGCCTGGGGCAAGGCGGATGTGCGCATTGGCGACCATGACCAGCCCAGCGAAAACTTCAATGAAGGTTTCTATGAGCTGAAGTACTCCTTTGATTCCTTCGACAACGTGTATTTCCCCCACGAAGGAGAAGACATCGGCCTGACCTGGCGCCAATACGAACCGGGCCTGGGTTCCGACCAGCGTTACCGCCAGTGGGAGTTCAAACTGGACAAGGCCCTGAGCAGCGGTCCGGACACCTTCATCCTGGGCGGGCGCTACGGCCGAACACTGGACACTGCCGAGGTCGTGACGTCCAGCTTTGTGCTCGGTGGCGCGCGGCAACTGTCAGGCTTTCGCGAAGACGGGGTATCCGGGCAGAACATCAGCCTGATGCGCGCCGTGTATTACCGCCGCCTCACACCGCGGGCCTACCTGCCACTGGACTTCCCGCTGTACATCGGCGGCTCATTGGAACGTGGTCGGGCCTGGAACAATGACAACGAATTCGACAGCGGCTACATCAACGCCGCCAGCATTTTCCTCGGTTTCGATACACCGCTGGGGCCACTGAATTTCAGCTATGGCTTTAACGACGATGATGAACAGGCGGTGTACCTGAACCTGGGGCAGACGTTTTGAAGGGTTGGGTGTTTGCCTGGGCTAGTTTGATGGCCTGACAGACCGCTATCGCGAGCAAGCTCGCTCCCACATTGGATCTTTGGCAGACACAAAATCCATGTGCACCGCAAAACCTGTGGGAGCGAGCTTGCTCGCGATGAGGCCAGCCGCTACAACCTCGAAGGCACTTAGCGAATCCCTGCCAGCAGCACCCGGGCAGTCTGCTTGAGGGGTTCGTCGCCCTCTTCGAGCAGTTCTTCAAGCAGAGAGACGGCAGTCTTCAGGTCGCCATCGTCGATGCAGTTCTGTGCCTGTTCCAGCTTGACCGAATGTTCCGGGGCCTGGGGTTCAAGGGCCAGCGGCTCGAGTTCCAGCGACTGTTCTTCGTCGGCAAAGCTATCGAGGAAAGCATCGTCCAACGACTCGGTTTCCAGTGGAGCTTCCCATTGCAGCTCCGGTTCGTCGAACCCTGAAAGCGAAAAGCTCTCGGCGCAAGGAGGTGAAACAGCCTCCTTATCAACCGTGTTGTCCTGGGCATCGGCGAGGTCCCAGCTGGTTTCCATGGACAGCGCATCCAGGTCCAACTCGAACTCGTCACCAGGCACCGGCTCAGGTTCAGGAGCAGGTGTCGTAACAGGTGCAGGCGCAAGAACCGGTACCAGAGGTTGCATCGACGCCACCGTCGGCGCGGCGATCAGGGCAACCTTGGGGTAGCGCCCGCGGATCTCCTCCAACGTCCCGGCATCGATACCCTGTGCCTGTAGATGATGTTCTTGGGCCTGGAAACCAATGACATCGCCCTGCTTGCCCAGTACCTCCAGCAATTTGAGGCCCAGGTCGGTGCGTTCCGGCTCCGCCAGCAACGCGGCGCGCAACAACCCTGCGGCCTCGGTGAAACGGCCGTAGGTCAGGTAGATCCCGACGCCCTCCAGCACATCACCCAGGGGCGTATCCCCGTTGTTGAACGATGCCGCGGTCTCGGACGGCTCCGCATCGGGGATTGACGCAAAGGTTTCGTCGCCCTCCTCCAGCATCGGCTCGGGACGCCCGGTCATCGGCTCCAACTCGGCCTGCTGCTGTCGACGCCGAACGAACAGTAACAGCGCCAGCAACCCCAACAGGCCCACCAGCCCCGCCACCCATGTCCAATTGTTGCCCTCTGGTTCTGCTACCGGCTCTGTAGCGGGTTGCGCGTCCGGCGCCGGTTGCGCTGCAGGAGGCGCCGGTTGCGGTTGCGCTTGCGGCTGCGCCGACGCAACGGAAGCGGGTGTAGCTTCGGCCAGCCGGGCCTGCAATTCGCTGATCTGCTGGCGCTGGCCAGCGATTTCCTCGTCCTGGGCCTGGAGCCGGGCCTGCAGTTGCTCGATCGTCTTCTGTTGTTGCTGGTTTTGCAGCACGCTGGCGGCCATTTGCTCATCGGGTGCGGCGGGGGCCTGGCCGGCCGGGGTTGCAGTAGACGTCGGCAACACGGCCGAATCGGGCAACAACAAGCGCTGGCCGATGGAAAGCCGGTCGCTGCCGGGGTTCAAGGCCTGGATGCCTTGCATCAACTCATTGACCGACGCGTTGCTGCCGGCGTCATGCAGGCGCTTGGCGATGAGCCAGGGATTGTCTCCCGCCACCACGGTGTAGCGCTTGCCCTGTACCGCCGGGGGCGGCTTGATGGACTGCGGGGCCTCGGAAGGTTCTTCACGGACCGGCACGATACCCGGCGTGCCCGGCGGGTCGATCAGCACGGTGTATTCGCGCAGCAGGCGCCCGTTGGGCTGATTGAGCTGCACCAGGAAATTGAGAAAGGGTTCTTCCACCGGTTTGCTGGAGGTCACCCGAATGAAGCTGCGCTCCCCGCGCAGAACCGGCGTGAAGCGCAGGTTATTGAGAAAGAACATCCGCTCCACGCCCGCACGACTGAAATCGTCCGGGCTCGCCAGGCTGGCCGACAGATCGCCCTCACCGATCCCGGCCACATCGACCAGGGCGATATCAGCGCGCAACGGCTGGTTCAGGGCGGAATGAAGCGTGATCTCGCCAAGTCCCAGCGCCGACGCCAAGGCCGAATATCCCAGGGCACCCACGACGACCGACACGTTGACCCAACTGCGCAACGTGGACTGCAAACTTTCAAGCATGGGTATCCCTTTCGACTGCCAGACTGAGCGTAAACGCATCCAATACGATCACTTAGTACTGGTTATAGTTCGCTAATCGCCGAATCTCAAAAGTCTGGCGCCAGGGATATGCCTCAGGATTTTTCCAGGTTGGCCAAGATCGTCCCGTGGACCCGCATGCACACGCGCATGTCTGCTTCGTCGACCCCTTCGAACAGCTCACGACGCAGCTGCGTTGCAATGGTTTCGATTTGTTCGATCAACGGTAGGGCTGGTGCGCAGAGCACGATCTTCTTGGCCCGGCGGTCCTCGGCCACGGCCTGGCGCTGCACCAGCCCCTGGGTTTCCAGGCTGTCGAGCAACCGGGCCAGGGTCGGGCCTTCGACGGCGACGCTCTGGGCCAGTTCACGCTGGGTCGGCGCCTGTTCGAAACGGGCCAGGTGCAACAGCACCAGCCAGCGCGCCTGGGACAGGCCCAGCCCGGCCAGGCGACGATCCAGTTCGGCACGCCAGCCTCGAGACATCTGCGCCAACTGCATGCCAAAACGGTGTTGATCGGTTAACGGCATAAAAAACTCATCAGATCTGAAATAGAGAAAAACTAATTATTAGTCAGCTAAGCATGAGCTTGGGGTTCAAGCAAGGCTCGCCTTGTACTGAATCGTTAAAGGAACGCAACTCACTGATCAGACTTCAAATTCCGACTGCAACGCAGCCCTGACGCAATACAGCACGCCTTCGGGAACCCGTCCGACAAACAGTGCGGCAATTTCAGACACCGGTGGTAACTCGCCTTCGCCATCCAGGAAGGCATCCTGCACCTCTCCCATCAGTTCTTCGGGTAGATCCAGCGCCTGTTCCAGGGATAACTGCTGTTTGCCGATGGCCTCGGCCAGCATCGTGTAGACGTTCTTTTCCGAGCACTGCAGTTGCCCGGCGATCTGCAATGGCGTCATGCCGGCCCGGGCCAGCGTGATGAGTTCATGGCGCACATCGGCCACCGCTTTCGGTGCTTCGGCTTCGCCGCCCAGGACCTGGAGGAAGGCTTCGCCGTAACGCTCCAGCTTGCGCGCCCCCACGCCGCTGACCCGGGCCATTTCCGCCAGGGAGGTGGGCTGGCTGCGGAGCATTTCCAGCAGGGTCGAGTCGGGGAAGATGACGTATGGCGGCACGCCGTGCTCCTCGGCCAGCTTGCGCCGCAAGGCCCGCAAGGCTTCCCATTGATCGCGTTCTTCGCCACGCACCAGTTGGCTGGCCTGGCTCTTGCTGCTCTTGACCGCGGTTGCCGGCTTGAGATCGCGGCGCAGTTCGAGGGTGACTTCACCTTTGAGCAACGGCCGGCAAGTCGCACTCAGGCGCAGGCCGCCGTAGCCTTCCAGGTCGATGTCGGCCAGGCCGCGGGCCACCAGTTGTCGGAATAATGACCGCCACTCACTTTCGGTGCGCGCCTTGCCCACGCCGAACACTGAAAGATGCTGGTGGCCGAAGTTGCGGACCTTCTCGTTGTCCTTGCCCAGCAACACGTCCACCAAGTGCCCGACACCATAGCGCTGGCCGGTGCGGAAGATGGCCGACAAGGCCTGGCGGGCCGGTTCGGTGGCGTCCCAGGTTTCCACCCCATCGACGCAGTTGTCGCAATGCCCGCAAGGCTGGGGCATGTCTTCGTCAAAATAGGCCAGCAAGGTCTGGCGACGGCAGCGGGTTTCTTCGCACAGCGAGAGCATCGCGTCGAGCTTGTGCTGCTCCAGACGCTTGTGGCGCTCGTCGCCTTCGGAGTTCTGCAGCATCTGCTTGAGCATCACCACGTCTTGCAGGCCGTAGGCCATCCAGGCATCGGCCGGCAAGCCATCACGGCCGGCACGCCCGGTTTCCTGGTAGTACGCCTCGAGGGACTTGGGCAGGTCCAGGTGCGCGACAAAGCGCACGTTGGGCTTGTCGATGCCCATGCCGAAGGCAATGGTGGCCACCATGATCAGGCCTTCCTCGTTGAGGAAGCGCTTCTGGTGATAGGCCCGCAGGTCGTTGGGCAGGCCGGCATGATAGGGCAACGCCGGGAACCCCTGCTCACACAGGAACGCCGCCACTTCATCGACCTTCTTGCGCGACAGGCAATAGACGATGCCGGCATCGCTGCGGCGTTCGGCGAGGAACGCCAGCAACTGCTTGCGCGGCTGCTCCTTGGGCACGATGCGGTAGAAAATATTCGGACGGTCGAAACTGGACAGGAACCGCTCGGCATCCTGCAAATGCAGGCGCTCGACGATTTCCTCGCGGGTGCGCTTGTCGGCGGTGGCGGTCAGGGCGATACGCGGCACGTCGGGGAACAGTTCCGCCAACTGCCCCAGTTGCAGGTATTCGCGACGGAAATCGTGGCCCCATTGGGACACACAGTGGGCTTCGTCGATGGCGAACAGAGCAATTTCCAGGCTCTGCAGGAACGCCAGCATGCGCGGCTGCACCAGGCGTTCCGGGGCCAGGTACAACATCTTCACTTCGCCGCGCTTGATGCGCGTCGCCAGGTCCCGCTGCTGCTCGGCGCTGAGGGTGGAGTTCAGCGAAGCAGCGGCAACCCCCAGCTCTTCGAGGGTCGCGACCTGGTCGTCCATCAATGCGATCAGCGGCGAGACCACCACGGCCAGGCCATTGCGCAACAGCGCCGGGACCTGGAAGCACAAGGATTTGCCGCCGCCGGTGGGCATGAGCACCAGGGCATCGCCACCGTTGGCCACGCGCTCAATAATGGCACCCTGGCGGCCACGGAAACTGTCGTAGCCGAAGATGTCCTTGAGGACGCGTTGAGCCTGTTCGAGCATAGAAACTCCAAAAATCACCGAAACATCCCTGCAAGGCTGGTTCAGAATCACAAACGCTGCACCGGCAAATCGTAAGTGTGCGTTTCGAACCGGCGGGACGCCGCAGGGCATCACAAAACGCGGCAGTATACCCGAGGCCTTCGTTGCAAAGGGGGCTGCTGACAAGAGGCGCTAGCGGCGAGTGCTGGGCAAGGTCCGAACCTGTGGCGAGGGAGCTTGCTCCCGCTGGGTGGCGAAGCCGCCCCCAAAAACAGGGCCGCTGCGCGCCCCAGCGGGAGCAAGCTCCCTCGCCACAGATCGCCCTGACATTGAGTCATGCCCGGCCAACAAAGAGGCAAATACGCCACGCGGCTGGCCTGAGGGCTCAAGAAGGCCTAGAATTCCCGCATTGTTTATTCCCCAAGGTAGCCCGTAATGTCCTTCGCTGAGCAACTGACCCGCCTGCAAGTCTTCCTCGACGCCGATGAGCTGCACGAAGAGGCGCTGGACTACGTGGCCGCTCACGGCTATCTGACCGCCCTGTCCATCTGCGCAGAAACGGTGCCGGACCGTGAGTGGATCGACGCCCTGTTCGCCGAAGAGCCGCATTACAGCGACGAAGCCCAGCGTGCCGAAATCGAAGCCACGCTGGTCGGCCTCAAGGCCCACATCGCCCGCCAACTGGCTTCCGACGAAGAATTCGAACTGCCGTGCGACCTGGACCTGGGCGATGACCCGGACGATTCGGAATTGCGTGGCTGGTGCATCGGTTTCATGGAAGGCGTGTTCCTGCGCGAAGCCGCCTGGTTCGAAACCGCCGAAGAGGAAGTCAGCGAAATGCTGCTGCCGATCATGGTCGGTTCGGGCCTGTTCGACGAGCAACCGGAGTTTTCCGACATCGCCGCCGACGCCAACCTGATGGACGACATGATCGTCCAGATCCCCGAAGCCCTCACCGCCCTGTACCTGCTGTGCAACGCACCGGACGAGAAACCGGCGATCCTCAAGCCTCGCCACCACTGAGTGACCGGGTGCCCTCGCCAGTCGGCAATCGCCCGCTGATCCTGCGTTACGTTCTGTTGGCCATCGGCTGGCTGAGCGTAGCGCTGGGGGTCATCGGCATCTTCGTTCCCGTACTGCCCACCACCCCTTTCCTGCTCCTGGCGGCGGCCTGTTTCGCCCGCAGCTCGCCGCGCTTCTACCAATGGCTGGTCGAACATCCCCGCCTCGGCCCGTGGATCCGCGACTACCTCAGTGGCAACGGCATCCCGCTCAAGGGTAAGGTCTACGCCATCGGGCTGATGTGGGCGAGCATCCTCTTTTCCTGCTACCTCGTGCCCCTGCCGTGGGCCCGGGGGTTCATGCTCACCAGTGCGGTGCTGGTGACGATCTATATCCTCAGGCAGAAGACCCTGCATAGATCCTGAAACACCCTTTCTATTCGCTCCTCCTCGCCAGCCCAACCGTTCGTCCAATCCCTTCCCGCACCTGTCAACCCTGACAGTAGCCAGCCCTTCCAACCCGATGTCTGATATTCCTGCCGCTGGAAGCCCGCGCGCCCCCTTATCAGGTAAACAACATGGACATCCAATCCTCCACGCTGGACGAACTGTTCGATTTACACCCCGTGATCATTTTGGGTTGGGTGCCGTCCGTACAACCGGCCGGCATCGCGGCAGGTGGCATCCCCAAGAGTCTTTACGACGATCAACCGCGTGGCCTGAGATGTCTGATCGATCCATGGACCGAGCTGCAGCGACGTTCCTGGACGATGGCAGTGGATGATCGAGCCGATTTGTACCTCAATGACGATCCGTTCCCCCTGGATGGCAAGGACGTGGGCCCCGGGGAGGAACAACTGCGCATGGAATTGCATGTGCCCCATGGGCGGTTATTGGATGGTGTGAATCGGTTGTATTACAAGGTGAGCCGCCCCAGTCAAAACGGCGAAACTTCGAGGGACCTGACAGTGCTGTATCACCTGAGGGCACCCGGTGAGCCTGCGCCCCAAGGGCTGAATCTGGTGATCCCGCCGGACGTCATGACGGACGGAGTCAGCGCCGAGCGGGCAGCGCAGGGTGTGGAGTTCGGTTTCACCTACACAAATCAGCGAAACTATGACCGCATCAACTTCTTCCTGGGCACCGTGAACGTTGCGTTTGAGGTGCCGGCGGATACGATACCGGTGACGCGCACACTGTTTACCGAGACTTTCCTACAGGCCGGTAACAACCCGTATACGGCGCTGCAGTTCAGCGTGACGGACCAGTTGGGGAACGCCAACGCGTCGCCGATCAAATATATTGATATTCACCTCGATACCGTCTCTAAACCGATCATCAGCGGCGCAGCAGGTGCCAACGGCCCCATCGAAAACGGCGGCATTACCCCCGATACCACCGTCACCTTCACCGGCACCGCGCAGCCAAACGGGGCAATGGATTTTTTCCGTGATCAGACGCCCTTGGGAAACATCACTGCCAGTCCCACCGGCACCTGGACCTATACGGCTACCGGACTGCCGATCGGGTTACTCAGTTTTACGGCAGTGGCCAAGTATGGCGAAGGATTGACCTCAAACGTCTGGCGGTTCACCGTGCAAAGCGCGAATGTCGAGTTGCGGATCGATCGGGTGGAGGATGGTAATGGCAATGATATTCCTCAGGTTTCAAGCACGCCGTATCGACAGGTAGTGGTGCACGGGAAAGGAACCGCGTCCAGCAATGTGGACCTTTTCGAAGGGGCCACGCCGGTGGGCACTACACGCAGCGATGCCGTCGGCGTCTGGCGATGTGTAACCAGTACGCCTTTGAGGGTGGGCAGTATTGCCTTGACGGCGCGATACGCAGGAACGGGAACTTCGTCTAATTCCTGGCCATTGGTTGTCTACCAGGCTGTGAATCATCAATCGACATTCGCCACCGACTACGATAACTGGGCAAAAGGTCCTGCTGCGAGTGACAGTAAGGACCTGGTGCGCGTGAATGACCCAACAGACGGCTGGCTGTTGCAAAACATGACGTACACCAACAACAGCCACGGCATCATCTTGCACCGGTCGTTCGCGGTCCTGGGTGGAGCGGACTATGAATTCGCCATCAGGACCCGCCGAATCGTAACCCCAACCCCCGCCACGCCGTCGCTCAACCTGGAAACAAACACCTCACAAGGCGAAATGTTCCCGCCGACGCCCCTCACCCAAAATTGGACGAACCTTGCGGGTACGCTGAAAGCGACGGCGAATGCCGAGGTTGATTTCAGAATCAAGAACGCTACCGCATCAGGAGATGGCAACGACTATCAGATCAAGACAATCTGGGTCTGGCAACGACTGCGGCCCAGTATCCTGACCATGATCGACAGCAACGGCGAACACGTACCCAATGGCGGTACTACCACCGCCGGGGCCGCCCACTTCAGCGGTTTTGCACTACCCGGCATGTCCCTGGTCATCTTCGTCAATGGTCAACCCGCCGGCGTGGAACGAGTCGCGGACAGTGAAGGCCATTGGACGACGGCGCCAGTTACCATAAGCGGTCCGGGGCGCAAGGAGTGCCGGGTGGAGGCCCAGTATTTGAACGGAACAATGGCTTCGCTGAGCTGGATAATCCATTTCGTCTGACTCGATAAGACAGCCTCAGCCGTTCGTCCTGCATCGATCGAATCTGTCAGTCCTGACAGTAGCCGCCCCATGCGCCTGTGGGAGGTACGACGGACAGACAAAACCCGGCACATCGCCGGGTTTTGTCATTTCAGCTCACTTCATACTGTGTCCACTTTCAAGGAATGATCATTCAACATCCCATTGATGATCGTCGCCGTGTCCGCGCCGCCGATGATCCCCCCCGAGCCCGGCGTGACGCCGTAATGCGTGGCCAGGTTGACGCCGGCCAGGTCGATGGTCTGGTTCGGTGTGGCACCGGCAATGGCACTGACGTCGATGCTGGTCACGAGCGACGCACCGCTACCGGTAACGGAGAAGTGCAGGTAGTCGTCCAGCGATGCCGCACTGCCGTTTTCCCCTAGCAACAGTTGGGACAGGTCGAGTTTGTCGAGGCCGGGGGTGAAGTCGGTGATCACGTCGTGGCCGCTGTTTCCTGCCTGCCATTGGAAGGTATCGGCGCCGCTGCCGCCAGTGAGCGTGTTGTTGCCCAGGCCGCCGATCAGCAGGTCATCGCCACCACCACCATTGAGCACGTCATGGCCCAAGCCACCGTTGATGCGGTTGCTGGCGCCGTCACCGGTGAGGGTATCGTTGAAGTTCGAACCGACCAGGTTTTCGATGCCTGTAAGGGTATCGGTGCCGGCGCCCACGGTGTTCTGCGCCGCCAACAATCCCAGGTTCACCGTGACCCCGGCGGTGGCGTGGGCATAGCTCGCCGTGTCGTTGCCCGCACCACCGTCGAGCAAGTCGTTGCCCGTGCCGCTGTAGAGCAGGTCATTGCCTGCCCCGCCGTGCAGGGTGTTGTTGCCCGAGCCCGCGCTGAGTATGTCGTTGCCGTCGCCCGCATTGAGGGTGTTGTCACCGTTGCCGGCGATCAGCACATCGTCCCCGGTGGTGCCCGTCAGCGTATGGCCCGCCTGGTAGGTGATGCCCACCGCCGCGCTGTCGCTGCCGCCATGATTGTCGCTGGCGGTGTAGCTGCCATGATAATCCGACGTGCTGTCGTGGGCGCCGGCGTAGTTGACGGTCATGGTCAGTTGATAGTTTTCAGCGCCGTTGGGGTTGCCACCGCTGCCATTGGCGATGTTGGTGACATGGATCTGGTAGTTGCCATCCGCCGCGGCGGTGAAGGAGGCGCCGTCGCTGATCGCAATGAAAGGCCCACCGTTGAGAGAGTACTCAAGGGTGACATGCCCGCCCGCCAGGTTATGGTCCAGGGTCAGGGTTTCACCCTGCTTGAGGCTGATGTTGAGGCGGTCTTCATCGCTGGCATTGTTGTTGGAAACCGCACCCAGCGCACCGCTGACCACCAGCACCGCCGTCATGCTCGCGGCATTGGCGACGAAGGCGCTGCGATTGAGATTGATCGACTGCACATTGTTGCCGGTGAAGCTGACCGTGCCGGTGCTGCCAGTGAAGTCCCCGCCTTTGGCGCTCCAACCGGTATTGAAACTGGTGGGTGACGCGGTGAGCGGATCGCCATTGGCGTCGCTGTCGTTGCCCAGCAACAATTCGCCCGGTACCACGATGTTGCCCGACAGCACGTTGGTGATGATGTTGTCGTCCATCGCCACGGGTGGGCTGTTGGGCACGACTTTGATCACCAGATTGGAGCTGGCCAGGTCGCCATCGTTGTCACTGACGGTGTAGCCGATGTGTTCGGTGATCAATGTGCTGGTGGCGGTCTGGGAGGTATAGCTGAACGCACCGGTATCGAGGTTGACCACCAGGGTACCGTCATGGGCGGTGGCAATGCTCAGCGTGTTGGTGGTCGTATTGAAACTGCCGTGGTTGACCCCGCCACTGGCGCTCAGTGCACCCTTGCCATCGTTGGCCGCCGGGTCATAGCTGTACGTAGTGCCATCGACCACCAGGCTTTTGACAAACCCGCCATCGGCGCCGAACGAACCGCCCTCGCCCAGCAGGTTGCCGGTAACCGGCGCGCCTTGTACGGTGCCGGAGAGCACCGAATTGAGTTGGTTCAGGTCGGTGACCACCACCGCGTTGGTGTTGGTATGGGCGCTGCCGTCGTAGGCCAGCGGGTCGAGGTAGCCATTACTGACACCGTCGCCCAGGCCAATGGCGTAGTTCTTGATGCCATTGGCATCGAGGAAGGCTTTCCACGCCGCCTCGTCTGCCGCGCCGGTTTCCAGGCCCGAATTGGGCTTGCCGTCCGAGAAGAAGTAGCCGATGTTCTGCGCCCCGGTCAGTTGCCCGGACGTGACGAACGCCGTCTTGGCCGCTGCCACCGCCGCGTCGTAGTTGGTCCCGCCATCCGCCGACAAGCTGGAGAGAAGCGACTTGGCAGTCGCCACGTCGACCCACACCGAAGTCTGGTCGGTGGCGCTGCTGCTGAACGTCACGAGCTGGACTTTCACATCCCCAAGGTCATCGTATTTATCGAGCAAGGCGCTGATCGCCTGTTTCGCCAGGTCCAACCGCGAAAGCCCCGGCACACCGGAGTCATCAGCCATGCTGCCGGACACGTCGAGCACGATCAGCAGGTTCGAATCGATCTCCACCGCCGTGACCGAACGCTCGGACGCAACGGCCTTTGGTACATCATCGACGATGCTGACCACCAGGCTGCCGGTGGTGCTGTTGCCCAGGGAGTCCGTGGCCTGATAGGTGAAGCTTTCGCTCAGCACGTTCGGGCCATCGTTGGCGTGGGGGGTGGTGTTGGCTGGCGAGGTCAGGGTGTAGCTGTAGGACCCGTCCGGGTGCAGCAGCAACTGGCCGTAGGCGCCGGTGGCGTTGCCTACCAGGGTGAAGGTGACGGCGCCAGTGGCACCGCTGACTGAACCGACCAAGGTGCCGCTGGCGGTTTCACCAGTGGCGCTCGGGTCACTGCCGGTGACGGTGCCGGGGGCCAGGTCCTGACCGTCCTGGTTCAGGTCGAGGGCTTTTTCATAGACGGTAATGTCGTGATCGGTTTCCGCGACGAGGCAGCTGTTGTGCACATCAATGGTAAGGGTGGTGGTGCTTTCATCGCCATCGGCATCGCGCACGGTGTAGGTGAAGACATCGGTCGCACCTGGCGCGCCGACAGCGTCGGGATTGCTGTGGTAGACGGCGTTGCCGTTGGCGTCCAGGGTCAGGTAACCGTAGGTGCCATTGATCTGACTGTTGAGACCACCGACGACAGGGTTCGAGGTGTCATTGCCGGCGCGCACACCGATGACTGCACCACCGTCGGCACCGAGTACGTCGTTGTCCAGCACGTTGCCATTGACCGTCCCGCCTTCCACCACCGAGGCGAAATCGCAGTGTGCCTTGGGCACGTCGTCGACGATATCGATAGTGATCGTGCTGGTGACCGTGTTGCCCAACGAGTCCGTGGCTTGGTAGGTGAAGCTTTCGCTCAACACGTTCGGGCCATCGTTGACTTGGGGCGTGGTCGTGGCGGGCGAGGTCAGAGTGTAGGTGTACGAACCATCAGGCTGGAGTGACAGTTGACCGTAGGCGCCGGTGGCATTGCCCACCAGCGCGAAGGTCACTGCACCAACGGCACCGCTGACCGAGCCGACAAGGCTGCCGCTGGCGGTTTCGCTGGTGACGCTCGGGTCGCTACCGGTGACGGTGCCAGGGGCCAGGTCCTGGCCGTCCTGGTTCAGGTCGAGGGCTTTTTCGTAGACAGTCACGTCGTGGTCGGTTTCCGCGACGAGGCAGCTGTTGTGCACATCAATGGTGAGGGTGGTGGTGCTTTCATCGCCATCGGCATCGCGCACGGTGTAGGTGAAGACATCGGTCGCGCCTGGGGCACTGACGGTGTTCGGGTTGCTGTGGTAGACGGCGTTGCCGTTGGCGTCCAGGGTCAGGTAGCCGTATGTGCCGTTGATCTGAGTGTTCAAGCCGCCGACGGCAGGGTTCGAGGTGTCATTGCCGGCGCGCACACCGATGACTGCACCACCGTCGGCACCGAGTACGTCGTTGTCCAGCACGTTGCCATTGACCGTACCGCCTTCCATCACCGAGGCGAAATCGGCATGGGCGTTGGGCACGTCGTCGACGATATCGATAGTGATCGTGCTGGTGACCGTGTTGCCCAACGAGTCCGTGGCCTGGTAGGTGAAGCTTTCGCTCAACACGTTCGGACCATCGTTGGCGTGAGGCGTGGTCGTGGCCGGTGAGGTCAGGGTGTAGGTGTACGAACCATCAGGATGGAGTGACAGTTGACCGTAGGCTCCGGTGGCATTGCCCACCAGCGCGAAGGTCACGGCGCCAACGGCACCGCTGATCGAGCCGACAAGGCTGCCACTGGCGGTCTCGCTGGTGGCGTTCGGGGCGCTGCCGGTGACGGTGCCGGGGGCCAGGTCCTGGCCATCCTGGTTCAGGTCGAGGGCTTTTTCGTAGACGTTGATTTCGTGGTCGGGTGTGGCGACGAGGCAGACATCGTGGACATCGATGGTGATGGTGGTGGTGCTTTCGTCACCGTCGGCATCACGCACGGTGTAGGTGAAGACATCGGTCGCGCCTGGGGCGCTGACAGTGTTCGGGTTGCTGTGATAGACGGCGTTGCCGTTGGCGTCCAGGGTCAGGTAGCCGTAGGTGCCGTTGATCTGGGTATTCAAGCCGCCAATCGCCGGGGTCGAGGTGTCGTTGCCAGCGCGCACGCCGATCACGGCACCACTCACGGCCGGCCCGTCGGCACCACCTTCGTCGTTGTTCAGGACATTGCCACTGACCGTCCCGCCCTCATCCACCGAGGCGGAGTCGGCGTGAGCGGTCGGCAGGTCATCAACGATGTTCACGTCCAGGTTGCCGTTGGCCGTGGTGCCGTTGTCATCGGTGACGACCACCGCAAATTGCTCGCTAACGCTGTTGGCGCCGTTGGCGTTTGGATGGGCTTCGTTGTCCAGCAAGGTGTAGCTGTAGCTGACCACGCCGGTGGTGGCGTTGTAGCCGGTGATGGTCAGGGTGTTGCCCAGCGCGGTGGTAATCGATTGCGGGAAACCGCCTGCCACGCCACCGATGACGACGTTAATGCCACCCACACTCAGGGTTTGCACTCCGTCCAACGCAGTCACGGTGAACGTGCCGCTTTGAGTCAGCGCCGGTGCATCCGGGCTGCTGCCGTCGCTGAGGTTTTTTTCCTGCAATGACAGCTCGCCACCTTCGGTGTCGAGGCCGGTGATGATCACCGGATCGTCGTTGTTGTGCACTTGCAGCACCAGGTTGGCGGTGCTGGTGTCGCCGTCGGCATCGGTCAGGGTGTAGGTGAAGGTTTCGCTGCCATTGCCACCACCGTGCAGGCCTTTGAAGTCAGCATCGGCAGTGTTGAGGGTGTAGGTGTAGGAACCGTCGGCGTTGAGCACCAGGGTGCCGTAGGTGCCGGTGAAGGTGCCGGGGGTGATGGGGCCGGACGCCACATGGTCTGCACCTTGGGTGTCGTTGGTCAGCACGCTGCCGGTCAAGGTCAGGTGGGTTTCCGAAGCCGTGCTGGCGTTGCTGTCGTCCACAGCTTTAGGCAAATCATCAACGATGTTCACGTCCAGGTTGCCGTTGGCGGTGGTGCCGTTGTCATCGGTGACGACCACCGCAAATTGCTCGCTGAGGCTGTTGGCGCCGTTGGCGTTTGGATGGGCTTCGTTGTCCAGCAAGGTGTAGCTGTAGCTGACCACGCCGGTGGTGGCGTTGTAGCCGGTGATGGTCAGGGTGTTGCCCAGCGCGGTGGTGATCGATTGTGGGAAACCAGCCGCCACACCGCCCATCACCACGTTAATGCCACCCACACTCAGCGTTTGCACACCGTCCAACGCAGTCACGGTGAACGTGCCGCTTTGGGTCAGCGCCGGTGCATCCGGGCTGCTGCCGTCGCTGAGGTTTTTTTCCTGCAATGACAGCTCGCCACCTTCGGTGTCGAGACCGGTGATGATCACCGGGTCGTCGTTGTTGTGCACTTGCAGCACCAGGTTGGCGGTGCTGGTGTCGCCGTCGGCATCGGTCAGGGTGTAGGTGAAGGTTTCGCTGCCATTGCCACCACCGTGCAGGCCTTTGAAGTCAGCATCGGCAGTGTTGAGGGTGTAGGTGTAGGAACCGTCGGCGTTGAGCACCAGGGTGCCGTAGGTGCCGGTGAAGGTGCCGGGGGTGATGGGGCCAGACGCAACGTGGTCTGCACCTTGGGTGTCGTTGGTCAGCACGCTGCCGGTCAGGGTCAGATTGGTTTCCGAAGCCGTGCTGGCGTTGCTGTCGTCCACGGCTTTGGGCAAGTCGTCGACGATATTGACGTCCAGATTGCCATTGGCTGTGGTGCCGTTATCGTCGGTGACAACGACCGCAAATTGCTCGCTGAGGCTGTTGGCGCCGTTGGCGTTTGGATGGCCTTCGTTGTCCAGCAAGGTGTAGCTGTAGCTGACCACGCCGGTGGTCGCGTTATAGCCGGTGATGGTCAGGGTGTTGCCCAGCGCGGTGGTGATCGATTGTGGGAAACCCGCCGTCACGCCGCCCGTCACCACATTGATGCCACCAACGCTCAGCGTCTGCACACCGTCCAACGCAGTCACGGTGAACGTGCCGCTTTGAGTCAGCGCCGGTGCATCCGGGCTGCTGCCGTCGCTGAGATTTTTTTCCTGCAATGACAGCTCGCCACCTTCGGTGTCGAGGCCGGTGATGATCACCGGGTCGTCGTTGTTGTGCACTTGCAGCACCAGGTTGGCGGTGCTGGTGTCGCCGTCGGCATCGGTCAGGGTGTAGGTGAACGTCTCGGTGCCGCTGCCCCCGCCATGCAACGCGACGAATTGCGGGTCGCTGGGGTTCAGGGTGTAGGTGTACGTGCCGTTGGGGTTGAGCACCAAGGTGCCGTAGGTGCCGGTGAACGTCCCGCCAATGATCGGCCCGCTGTCGGGACCGGTGGGGATCCGGTCGGCGCCCTGGTGATCGTTGGTCAATACGTTGCCAGTGAGCGTGACGAGGGTTTCCGACGCTGTGTTGGCGTGGCTGTCGTCGATCGCCTGGGGCACGTCATCGGTGATGTTGACGTCCAGGGTGCCGGTGGCCGTGTCGCCGTCGGTGTCGACGGCCACTACGGGGAACTGCTCGGTAATGTTGTTGGCACCACCGCCGGCAGGATGGCTTTCATTGTCCGTCAGGGTGTAGGTGTAACTGACCACCCCCGTGGTCGGGTCATAGCCGGTGATGGTCAACGTGTTGCCCAGCGCCGACGTGATGGTCTGGGGGAAGCCTGCGGGCACGCCGCCACTGATCACGTTGATGCCGCCGATGCTCAGGCTGCTCAGCCCGTCAGGCGCGGAAACCGTGAAGGTGCCATTTTGCACCAGCGCACTCGGATTGCTGGCCGAACCATCGGCCAGATTGGCTTCGTTGGTGGTCAGTTCGCCGCCCTCGACATTGACCCCGTCGAGGGTCACCGGGTTATCCGGTGTCACCGGCGGCACGGTTGCATTGTCACCGGTGTTATCCGGGTCACCGGCCAGGCGTAGTTGTGGAAACTCGGGAATCCCGTTGAAGCCGGCCGTCGGGAAACCGATCAGCGGATCGACCTCCCCGCCGACTTCTTCCAGCAGCACAAAATTGTGCCCGCCGCCAACGCCCCCCGGATTGCCACCCTCGGGGCCGGCGGCGGTGGCTTCACCGGTCTGGGTCGGGTCGGCACCGGCGGCGATGGCTTGCTGCAGCTTTTGCACATCGGTCAGTTGCGCGGTAGTCGGTGTCGCCGCGTCAGGCGTGTCGACATGAGGCGCGTGGTTGGCGAGTAGCTGCGGAGTCAGGGTCAGGTTGCTTTCGCGGCCCAGGGTCAACGTCTGGCCGTTCTGCATATGAACAGCCACGGCCCCTTCGACACCGGTGACCAGGTGTTCGCCGGCGTAAAGCCGATCGCCTTCGACCAGAGGCCGCCGCAGGCCACCGGCCGCTTCTGCGAAAACTTGCCCGACCACTTTGCTGACGATACCGATGAGCGCTGCCATGTGCATTTCCTCCGTTGCCGATCGCAATCGGCACCTGTCTTGGTGAAGAATCCGCCCTGAGATCTGGCAACCCAAAAGCTGGAAAAACTGCCAGCTTTGGGGAAAGCAGAAGGCGCTAGCGATTCGCCATAATGACAAAAAACCGTCACACCAAACCGCTTCACAAACTGCTCTTCTCGTCGCTTCTTCACATTGTTTGAAAATCTGCATGGAACTTTTTATTGACGCCTAAAAGCCGTCAGAACCAGCAGATCCAAAGGTTTTCGCTTTGAACAATGTGCCGGTTTTTTTCCGCGACATAAGTTTTTTTCGAAATAATCGTTATGAGAAATTCTTCTTAGGGTTTTTGCCCAGAATGTTCTTAGCTGTGTGTAACAAGGTTGAAACGGTTTTGATCTTAACTACGTCAATATTTTGGCGACAAGCAAAGCGCTACAGACCTCAGGAGATGTACCCCATGCACGTTCTAACCCCCCTCTGCAGTGCGGTTTTGCTGGCCATGGCCTGCGCCTCTCAGGCGCAGGCCATATCCTTGACCGAAGCGATCCAGAGCACCATTGCCACTCACCCAGAGCTGGCACAACGGGTAGATAGCCGTCTGTCGGCCAATGAAGACGTCAAAGTCGCCCGAGGGGGCTTTTTCCCGTCGGTGGATTTGAATGCCGGTTACGGACGCGGCTACAGCGACAACACCAATACCCGGGCCTTGGGCAATCACCACACCAATATCCTGACCTACACCCAATCGGAGCTGCGCCTGCGGCAGATGATCTTCGACGGGTTCAACACCGCCAATGAAGTGCAGCGCACCCAGGGCGTGGTCAATTCCCGGGCCTATTACGCCCAGGGCACCGCCCAGGATCTGGCGCTGCGCACCATCGAGGTCTACCTGGAAGTGCTCAAGCGTCGCGAACTGGTGACCCTGGCCAAGAACAACCTGCAGGCGCACCTGCGGGTCAACGACCAGATCGGCCTGCGCACCCAACGCGGGGTAGGCAGTACGGCTGACTCCGACCAGTCCAACGCCCGTCGCGCCCTGGCGGAAAACAACTACGACACCGCCCAGGTCGACCTGGCCGACGCCGAGGCGAACTTCTACAGCGTGGTCGGGCGCATGCCCGATGAACTGGAAGCGCCGCCCTCGACCAAAGGCGAACTCCCTGCCGACCTGCGCGAAGCCCAGCAAAGCATGGTGGATAACAACCCGTACCTGAAATCGGCCCAGGCCGACATACAGTCCGCCGAGAGCCAGTACGAAGTGGCGAAGTCGCCGTTCTACCCGCGCTTCGACGCCGAGGCGGCGGTGGGCGCCAATAACAACATCGGTGGCGAAGAAGGCCACGACAACAACTGGCGGGTCGGCGTGGTGATGAACTACAACCTGTTGCGCGGTGGCAGCGACAAGGCGCGGCTGGCGTCCAACGCCCACCAGATCAACCAGGCCATGGACATCCGCAACAATGCCCTGCGCCAGCTCAACGAAGACACGCGCCTGGCCTGGAACGCGATGCTCAACGCCCGTAAACAGACCCCCACCGCCCGCGAATACGCCGAAACCACTTCGCGCGTGCGCGCCGCCTACCAGGATCAGTTCGGCCTCGGCCAGCGGACCTTGCTCGACGTGCTCGACAGCGAAAACGAGCTGTACAACGCCAACCGTCGTTACACCGAGGTGCGTTACACCGAGGAATACTCGATGTACCGGGTGTTGGCGAACATGGGCCTGTTGTTGCAAAAACAACGGATCGTGCTGCCGGCCGATGCGGTCGCACAGACCGAAGTCAAGAACCAGGCTCGGCTGCCGGAACTGAAGTAGCCCCCTCCAAAAAAAATGGGAGCGAACAATGTGACCAGCATGGAACCCGCAACCCTTAGCGCCGATCCGCGCCTGAATTTCGATGATCCCTTGCTGGACGGTCTGTTGATCCTCTGCAAACTCCATGGTGCGACGGTCAGCCGCGCCAGCCTCAGCGCCGGGCTACCTATGGCGCACCAACGCTTGAGCCTGGACCTGCTGCCCCGCGCAGCGGCCCGGGCGAGCTTGCAGGCGCGGCTGTTGCGTCGCGACCTGGCGGATATCTCCCCCCTGAACCTGCCGGTGATGCTGATCCTGGCGGGCGGCCGCTGTGCGGTACTCAGGCGCTGGGGCGAGGATGGCAAGGCGCTGATCCTGCCCAGCGAAGCCGACGGCGGCGAGCAGTGGGTCAGCCGCGAGGAACTGAACCTCGACTACAGTGGCCAGGCCTTGTTCGCCCGGCCGCGCCATGAACTCGAAGACCTGCGCGCGCCCCTGGTGCCGCGGGTCGAGGCGTGGTTTCGCGACACCTTGAAACTGTCGCGCTGGCTGTACAGCGATGCGATCCTGGCGAGTTTCCTGATCAACCTGCTGGGGCTGATGGTGCCGCTGTTCGTCATGCAGACCTACGACCGCGTGGTGCCGAACCAGGCCACGTCGACCTTGTGGGTGCTGGCCGTGGGGCTGTTGATCGGCACCGGTTTCGAGCTGGTGTTGCGGGTGGTGCGCGCCCATCTGCTGGACACCGCCGGCAAGAAAACCGATGTGATTCTTTCGGCGACGTTGTTCGAACGCATCACCGGCATGGCGATGAAGGCCAAGCCAGTGACCATCGGTGGTTTCGCCCAGAGCATCCACGACTTCCAGGGCCTGCGCGAATTCCTCACGGCAGTGACCCTCACCAGCCTGATCGACCTGCCCTTCGCCGTGCTGATGCTGGTAGTGATCGGCCTGCTGGGCGGCTGGCTGGTGGTGATTCCCGTGATCGCGTTTCCGATCACCATCGTCTTCGCGATGATCATCCAGGTGCGCCTGCGCGACACCGTGCAAAAAAGCCTGGCCCTGGGCGCCCAGCGCCAGGCACTGCTGATCGAAACCCTCGGCGGCCTGGAAACCCTCAAGGCCTGCAGCGCCGAAAGCGAGCGCCAGCATCAGTGGGAAAGCACCCACGGCGCCCTCACCCGCCTGGACAGCCATGCACGCAACCTCTCGGCACTGGCGACCAACGGCACCTTGTTCCTGCAACAGCTGGCCGGCATGGCGACCATCGTCGCCGGGGTCTACAGCATCATTGCCGGCAACCTCAGCGTCGGCGCGCTGGTGGCCACCTACATGCTCGGCAGCCGGGTTCTGGCGCCGCTGGGGCAGATCGCCGGGCTGATCACCCGTTACCAGCAAGCCCAGCTCACCATGCGCAGCACCGATGCGCTGATGGCGTTGCCCCAGGAGCGTGACGCCAAGCAGCGGCCGCTGGATCGCACCCAGTTGCAGGGCGGGCTGGACGTCAGCGGCGTGACCTTCCACTACAACGGCCAGAGCACCCCAGCGCTGGCCAATATCAGCTTCAGTCTCAAGCCCGGCGAACGGGTCGGGATCATCGGCCGCAGTGGCTCGGGCAAGAGCACCCTGGCGCGCCTGGTGATGGGTTTCTACGCGCCGGAGGAAGGCCAGTTGCTGCTCGACGGCCTGGACCTGCGACAACTGGACGTCGCCGACCTGCGCCAACAGATCGGCTACGTCGCCCATGACCTGCCGCTGCTGGCCGGCAGCCTGCGGGACAATCTCACCCTGGGCGCGCGCTACATCAGCGACGCGCGCATGCTGGAAGTGGCGGAACTGACCGGTGTCACCGAACTGGCGCGCCAACATCCCCAAGGTTTCGACCGCCCGGTGGGCGAGCGCGGGCAACTGCTCTCTGGCGGCCAACGCCAGGCCGTGCTGCTGGCCCGGGCCTTGCTGCTCGACCCGCCGATCCTGCTGCTGGACGAACCCACCAGCGCCATGGACAACAGCAGCGAAGACGTCTTGCGGCAGAAACTTCACACCCATGTACAGGGCAAGACCGTGCTGCTGGTTACCCACCGCACCTCGATGCTGAGCCTGGTGGACCGCCTGGTGGTGCTGGATAACGGCCGGATCGTGGCGGATGGGCCGAAGGAAGCGGTGATCGATGCACTGCGCAAGGGCCGGGTGGGCTCCGCGGCGGTATAGAAACCGACACACCCCGGGACATGATTAACACCTGTGGCGAGGGAGCTTGCTCCCGCTGGGCTGCGAAGCAGCCCCTAGGCCATTCACCCGATCGTGTCAGGCGAGCCGCGTCGGCAGGTTTTACGACGGCTTCGCCGTCGAGCGGGAGCAAGCTCCCTCGCCACAAAAAGCAGCACCCAGTTCCTTTTACTTAAAGCAGCACCCAGCTCTTTTCACTTAACCAACGGGTACCGCCCCATGTCTGCTCAAACACCGGATTCAGCCGCCCGAAGCTACTTCGGCAGTTTCAGCAAAAGCGCCGAAAGCGAGTTCATGCCGGAAACCGCCGGCGCCACGCTGCAGGATTCGCCCCGCCGCTCGCGCGTCACCGTGTGGCTGGCCGCCGGGTTGATTATCACTGGGCTGGTCTGGGCGAAGTTGGCGGTATTGCAGGAAGTCACCACCGGCGAAGGCAAGGCGATTCCGTCGAGCAAGATCCAGGTGATCCAGAACCTGGAGGGCGGCATCGTCACTGAGATTTTCGTGCGCGAAGGCCAGATGGTGAACAAGGGCGACACCCTGCTGCGCCTGGATGACACGCGGTTCCTGTCGAACAAGGGCGAGAGCGAGGCCGACCGCTATGCCTTGACCGCCCAGGTCGAGCGCCTGTCGGCCGAGGCCGAGGGCCGGCCATTCAAACTCTCAGCCGAAGTGATCGCCAAGGCCCCGCAAGTGGCCGAGGACGAGCGCTCACTGTACGAACAACGCCAGCGGCGCCTGGCCAGCGAACAACGCACCCTGACCGAACAGCTGCGGCAGAAGACCCAGGAGCTGGCGGAGTTTCGCTCCAAGCAAGGCCAGTTCAGCTCGGCCCTGGCCTTGCTGCAAGAAGAAATGAACATGTCCGCCCCGCTGGTGCGCACCGGGGCGGTATCACCGGTGGAGATCCTGCGGCTCAAACGCAGCGCGGTGGAAATCCGCGGCTCGCTCAACGCCACCACCCTGGCGATTCCCCGGGCGGAATCGGCGATCAACGAGATCAAGAGCAAGATCGACGAATCGGAACAGACCTTCCGTTCCGAGGCGGCCAAGGACCTCAATGAGAAACGCACCGAACTGTCGAAAATCACCGCCTCGAGCATCGCCATCGACGACCGCGTGACCCGCACCACCGTGGTCTCGCCCGTGCATGGGGTGATCAAGCAATTGAAGGTCAACACCATCGGCGGTGTGGTGCAGCCAGGTAACGACATGGTGGAAATCGTGCCCCTGGAAGACAACCTGCTGATCGAAGCCAAGGTCCGCCCCCAGGATGTGGCGTTCCTGCACCCGGGCCAGAAAGCCATGGTCAAGTTCAGCGCCTACGACTACACGATCTACGGCGGGCTGAGCGCCAAGCTCGAACTGATCGGCGCCGACACCATCACCGACGACAAGGGCAACAGCTTCTACCTGATCCAGGTGCGCACGGATAAAAATCACTTGGGTGGGGATGCCAAACCGTTGCTGATCATTCCGGGAATGGTGGCGACGGTGGACATCATCACCGGGGAGAAAAGTGTGCTGGATTACTTGCTCAAGCCGGTGTTGAAGGCGCGGACCGAGGCGATGCGCGAGCGGTGATCTGGACTTAACTCAACCCCGTGGCGAGGGAGCTTGCTCCCGCTGGGCTGCGCAGCAGCCCCAAGACCATTCACCTCGTTGTGTCAGGCAGACCGCGCCAGCAGGTTTTACGACGGCTGCGCCGCCGAGCGGGAGCAAGCTCCCTCGCCACAGGGGCCTCTAAACCCCTCCATGGTACTTCTGATAGGTCTCCTCCCCCATCGCCGCTATCTGCCCCTCGATCAACGCCTCGAACGGCCTCAGCAACCCCTCGAAGCTCGCCGGCGCCTCAAGCACCTGCAACGCCTGGACAATCGCCTCCACCGTCGACAGCGCCCCCGGCCCAGGGGCCTTGCGCAAACGATAACGCGACACCCCGCCCTCGGCCAACGTTACCCTCGGCAACGCCGCCAGCAGCGGGTTGAGGTGCAGCAGCTTGCGCGCCTTGCGCCAGGTGCCGTCGGGCACGACCAGTAGCAACGGCTCATCGCAGGGCGCATAGGCTTGCAGCGGCTGCGCATCGTCAGCCGGAAACAACAACCGCGCCTGATAACCCGGCTGATTGAGCAACCTGGGCAAATCCTCGAACACCTCGCCCACGATCAGTTCAGCATTGCGCAGCCCCAACGCCGCCAGCCTGGCCGTGTTCAACGCATGGCTCACTTCGCTGGGATGCTGCAACAGCAAGACGCGGGTGCGGCTGTCGAGGCTGGGGATCAATGGGCACAGGCAGTGGCTTTGCGGTCGTTGGCAGCGCGGGCATTGAGTTCTGGACATGGTCAGGCCTGATTCAGTTGAGCTTTGAGCAAATCGCGGAAGGTCTGGATCAGCGGCTCGCGGCTGCGGCCGCGGCGCACGATCATCGAAAACGGCGCCTGATAGCCGAAAGTCGCCGGCAGCAGCACGCGCAAGTCGCCCTTGTCGACCCAGGCCTGGGCGTAGTGCTCGGGCAGATAGCCGACGTAGGCCCCGGACAACACCAGGATCAACTGCGCCTCCATGCTCTCCACCGTCGCCGCGCTGTGCTTGAAGCCATGACGGGCCAGTTCGGCCTGGCTCCAGTAACCGCGCCCGACCATGCGCTGCTGGGTGATGACCTGCTCGGGGATACGCCGCTCGTTGAACAACGGGTGGCGGTTGCTGCAATACAACCAGTGCTGCTCACGGTACAGCGGCATGTAGACCAGCCCACTCATTCGCGTGGAAAACGCACCGATGGCCAGGTCCAGGCGGTTGTCCTGCACACCGAGTTGCAACTCGTAAGGGCTCATGACCGACAGGTGCAAATGCACCGCCGGATGCTCCTGGCTGTAGGCACCGATGGCTTCGGCGAACGGCAAGGCCTTGTCGCTGACCGTGGAGTCGATCACCCCCAGGTTCAAGGTGCCGCGCAGCTCACCCTTGAGCGCGGCGGCGTACTGCTCGAACCCTTCAAGTTCGCCCAACAGGCGCAAGGTTTCCTGATGGAACAGCTCGCCCTTGCTGGTCAGGCTGAACCCACCCCGGCCACGATGACACAGCACCAGGCCCAGGGCAGATTCCAGTTGGCTCATGTAGGTGCTGATGGCCGACGTGGACAGGTTGAGCTCGTGCTGGGCATTGGCGAAACCCTGGTGCCGGACCACGCTGACGAAAATGCGCAGCAGTTTCAGGTCGGGTAGAGCGTTGGCCATTGGGGGTGTCTCCATACAGACGGGTCACTGCAAACTTTGTGGCGAGGGGGATTTATCTGTGGGAGCAAAGCTTGCTCGCGATACAGGCGCCTCGGTTCCAGAGGAAACCGCATGAACTTCATCGCGGGCAAGCCTTGCTCCCACAGGCTTGCACCCACCATTAACCTCGACAGATCAATCGCGAGAGTCTATCGCCCTGCCCGCCATTAGTTTAGAAAAATCTGAACTAAGTATTTGCCGCCAGCGATTCTTCACGGCAACGGCTTTTCGCAGAATCGGCCCCTGATAAATAAAACAACGATGAGGCCCTACCCGTGGACAAGATTCTTCACCAACCACTGGGCGGCAACGAAATGCCGCGCTTCGGCGGCATCGCCACCATGATGCGACTCCCCCATTTGCAAACCGCTGCCGGCCTGGACGCTGCGTTCGTCGGCGTGCCGCTGGACATCGGCACCTCCCTGCGCGCCGGCACCCGTTTCGGGCCGCGGGAGATCCGCGCCGAATCCGTGATGATCCGCCCCTACAACATGGCCACTGGCGCCGCGCCGTTCGACTCGCTGTCGGTGGCCGACATCGGCGACGTGCCGATCAACACCTTCAACCTGCTGGACGCGGTGCGGATCATCGAAGAGTCGTACCACAAGATCCTCGAACACAACGTCATCCCCCTGACCCTGGGTGGCGATCACACCATCACCCTGCCGATCCTGCGGGCCATCCACAAGAAACACGGCAAGGTCGGCCTGGTGCACATCGACGCCCACGCCGATGTGAACGACCACATGTTCGGCGAGAAGATCGCCCACGGCACCACCTTCCGTCGCGCCGTGGAAGAAGGCCTGCTCGATTGCGACCGCGTGGTGCAGATCGGCCTGCGGGCCCAGGGCTACACCGCCGATGATTTCAACTGGAGTCGCAACCAGGGTTTTCGCGTGGTCCAGGCCGAAGAGTGCTGGCACAAATCCCTGGCCCCGCTGATGGCCGAAGTGCGTGAGAAAGTCGGCGGCGGCCCGGTGTACCTGAGCTTCGACATCGACGGTATCGACCCGGCCTGGGCGCCCGGCACCGGCACCCCGGAAATCGGCGGCCTGACCACCATCCAGGCGATCGAAATCGTCCGTGGCTGCCAGGGCCTCGACCTGGTCGGTTGCGATCTGGTAGAAGTCTCGCCGCCGTACGACACCACCGGCAACACCTCGCTGCTGGGCGCCAACCTGCTGTACGAGATGCTCTGCGTACTGCCTGGCGTTGTTCATCGCTGAGGTGCGGCCATGAACGAACAGGACCAGGTGCTCCAGGCCGCTGCAAATTTGGTGTCGGCCTTCGCCCGCAATGACCGCGACGCCTACTTCGGCGCGTTCACGGCCGATGCGAGTTTCGTGTTCTACACCCTCGAACAGCCCCTGCTGTCACGCGATGCCTACCAGGCGTTGTGGGATCGCTGGCGGTCCGAGGATGGCTTCGAGGTGCTCAATTGCACCTCGAGCAACGCCTTCGTCAGCCTGCAAGGGGACGTGGCGATTTTCATCCATGACGTGGCCACCGAGCTGCGCATGCAAGGGGAGCTTCACTTTAGCCAGGAGCGCGAAACCATTGTGTTTCGCCAAGAACAACAAGGCCTATGGCTGGCCTGCCACGAACATTTGTCCGCAATGCCGGAAGGGCTGCCACCCCCTTAGCAACAGGTGACGCCCGCACACGACGGGCGCGCCTTTATGATCGGAGCAGATCATGCATAACAATAACGACAACAGCCTTACGCAAATTGAAACCTTCGGGGTCGAACAGATCCCGGACCACGAACGAACCGCCGGCCCAAGCGACCTGTTTCGCCTGATCTTCGGCGGCGCCAACACCTTCGCCACCGCCGTGCTCGGCAGTTTCCCAGTGCTGTTCGGCCTGTCATTCCAGGCCGGGGTCTGGGCCATTGTGCTGGGCGTCCTGGTGGGTTCGATCATCCTCGCGCCCATGGGCCTGTTCGGCCCGCTCAACGGCACCAACAACGCGGTGTCTTCCGGTGCGCACTTCGGCGTGCACGGGCGAATCGTCGGCTCGTTCCTCTCGTTGCTGACCGCCATCGCGTTCTTCTCGCTGTCGGTGTGGAGTTCCGGAGACGCGTTGATCGGCGGCGCCAAGCGGCTGATCGGCGTGCCGGAAACCGACCTGAGCCTGGGCCTGGCCTACGGCCTGTTCGCCCTGCTGGTGTTGACGGTGTGCATCTACGGCTTCCGCTTCATGCTGTGGGTCAACCGCATCGCCGTGTGGGCCGCCAGCCTGCTGTTCCTGCTGGGTATTTTCGCCTTCGCACCGACCTTCGACAGCCAGTTCGCCGGCACGGTCAGCCTCGGCCAGCCGGGCTTCTGGGCGGCGTTCATCGGTGCGGCGCTGGTGGCCATGAGCAACCCGATTTCCTTCGGTGCGTTCCTCGGTGACTGGTCGCGCTACATCCCTCGCAACACGCCCAAGCGCCGCATCATGCTGGCCGTGATCGCGGCGCAGCTGGCGACGTTGATCCCGTTCCTGTTCGGCCTCGCCACCGCCACCATCGTGGCGATCAAGGCACCGGACTACATCGCAGCCAACAACTACGTGGGCGGATTGCTGGCAGTTTCGCCGAGCTGGTTCTTCCTGCCGGTGTGCCTGATCGCGGTGATCGGCGGCATGTCCACCGGCACCACGTCGCTGTATGGCACGGGCCTGGACATGTCCAGCGTGTTCCCACGGGTGCTGTCGCGGGTCAAGGCGACGCTGCTGATCGGCGTGCTGTCGATTGCCTTTATCTTCATCGGGCGCTTCGCGGCGAACCTGGTGCAGAGCGTCTCGACCTTCGCCGTGCTGATCATCACCTGCACCACGCCGTGGATGGTGATCATGATCATCGGCCTGCTGGTGCGCCGTGGCTTCTACTGCCCGGATGACCTGCAAGTGTTCACTCGCGGTGAAACCGGCGGGCGCTACTGGTTCAGCCACGGCTGGAACTGGCGCGGCCTGGGGGCATGGATCCCCAGCGCGCTGGTGGGGTTGTGCTTCGTCAACCTGCCGGGGCAGTTCGTCGGGCCGCTGGGGGAGCTGGCTGGCGGGATCGACATCAGCCTGCCGGTGACCCTGGGCCTGGCCTCGGTGGTGTACCTGACGCTGCTGGGGCTGTTTCCAGAGCCGGCGGCGGTGTATGGGCCGGGGGTGTGGCGAGGGGATTTATCCCCGCTGGGGCGCGAAGCGGCCCTTAAACCTGGCGCCTCGGTGTGCCAGACAGATTGAGTGGCCTGTATTGGGGCTGCTTCGCAGCCCAGCGGGGATAAATCCCCTCGCCACAAAGGCATCAATCACCCGACCTCACTATAAAAAATAGAATCGGAGACACGCCATCATGGCTTTGGACTTAATCGTCGTTCTCATCTACGCCACCGGCATGATCGCCCTCGGCTGGTACGGCATGCGCCGCGCCAAGACCCGTGACGACTACTTGGTCGCCGGGCGCAACCTCGGCCCGGGCTTTTACCTGGGCACCATGGCCGCCACCGTGCTGGGCGGTGCATCCACCATCGGCACCGTGCGCCTGGGCTACGTCTACGGCATTTCCGGGTTCTGGCTGTGCGGCGCCATTGGCCTGGGCATCGTCGGCCTGAGCCTGTTCCTCGCCAAGCCGTTGCTCAAGCTCAAGATCTACACCGTGACCCAAGTGCTGGAGCGCCGCTACAACCCGGCTGCGCGCCAGGCCAGTGCGCTGATCATGCTGGTTTACGCACTGATGATCGGTGCCACCTCGACCATCGCCATCGGCACCGTGATGCAGGTGCTGTTCGGCTTGCCGTTCTGGGTGTCGATCCTGGTGGGCGGCGGCGTGGTGGTGCTGTATTCCACCATCGGCGGCATGTGGTCGCTGACCCTGACCGACATCGTGCAATTTCTGATCATGACCGTTGGCCTGGTGTTCCTGCTGATGCCGATGTCCATCGGCGATGCCGGCGGCTGGGACGCGATGGTGGCGGCCTTGCCGGCCAGCTACTTCGATTTCACCGCGATTGGCTGGGACACCATCCTCACCTACTTCCTGATCTACTTCTTCGGCATTTTCATCGGCCAGGACATCTGGCAGCGGGTGTTCACCGCTCGCAGCGAAGGCGTGGCCAAAGTGGCCGGCACCGCCGCCGGCCTGTACTGCGTGCTGTACGGCCTGGCCGGTGCGTTGATCGGCATGGCGGCCAAGGTGTTGCTGCCGGACCTTGAAAACGTCAACAACGCCTTCGCCAGCATCGTCCAGACCAGCCTGCCCAACGGCATTCGTGGATTGGTGATCGCCGCCGCCCTGGCAGCCTTGATGTCCACCGCTGCGGCAGGCCTGCTCGCGGCGTCCACCACGGTGGTCCAGGACTTGCTGCCACGCCTGCGCCATGGCCGTGAAAGCGGCAGCGGCGACGTCCACGAAAACCGCATCGCGACCTTGCTGATGGGCGCGGTGGTCTTGGTGATCGCCCTGGTGGTCAGCGACGTCATCAGCGCCCTGACCCTGGCCTACAACCTGTTGGTGGGTGGCATGCTGATCCCGCTGATCGGCGCCATCTACTGGAAGCGCGCCACCACGGCCGGTGCGATCAGCAGCATGTCGCTGGGCTTCCTGACCGCGCTGTTCTTCATGCTCAAGGACGGCCTGGACGCCAATACGCCGATCTACTACAGCCTGAGCGTGGCGTTGGTGAGTTTTGTGCTGGTGAGCGTGTTGTCGCCACGGCCGAATGTGGTGGCCAAGGTGGTTTGATCAAACACTGAGAGGCGGTTTTCTTCGAGGGGTGTGGCTTCGGTGGCCACGCCCCTTTTTTGCTTCTGTGGCGAGGGAGCTTGCTCCCGCTGGACTGCGCAGCAGGCCCCGACGCCCTGTCTGATGCATTGCGGTGATAGGTACATCTTGGGGCTGCTGCGCAGCCAGCGGGAGCAAGCTCCCTCGCCACAGGGTTTCACATCACCAATAAAAAGATCGCAGTTGCGGGCCATCTCAAATGAAATGGTCCGCAACTGCGATCTCTCCAAATGCCTGGTGGGTTTACCGGCGGCGCGGTTGGCGGCGGCGTTGCTCGTCATCGGTGCGGATCGGTATCGGTTGCATCGGTGGCTCGATCAGGCCAAGCGCGACACCCAGGTCGTGAAGCCAATTCTGGATTTTCTCTTTCATCGTGGTGCCCCCTCAGGGTGGTACGAGCGGCAAATTACTGTGGCCCCTTCGCACTGATAATAGTCCGATGTTCTACGCAATGCTCGTCTCAGTTTGCAATGATCTGTTACTGAATTGATCCAAATCCACCTCTCGGAGTTCAAGCCGATTGCGCCGTCGTCATGGGCGCTCGCGGCCAGGCCTGTTGTTGCAATTCAATCCAAGCATTGAGGTTGGCCCCGACCATGCCTTTGCGCCACATCAGCCAGGTCGTGGCGCTGGCAAACGGCTCGACCAACGGGTGCACTGCCACCCGCTCGCGGCCCGGCAGGCTGGCGAGCATCGATTCCGACATCAGCGCCACCCCGGAGCCGGCGATCACACACGCCAGCATCCCTTGGTAAGACTCGATTTCCATCGCCCGGCCCATGGTCGCGTGGTCATGGGCAAACCAGGCTTCCAAGCGCATCCGGTAGGAGCAACCACGCCGGAACGTGAACACCGCGCGACCCTGCACATCCAGTGCACTGCGTACCGGCGCATGATCGGCCTCGGTAATCAGTACCAACCGCTCGTCGCACAACGGCACGCCATCGAGCCCCGCCAGCTCCAGTGGGCCGTCCACCAGCGCCGCGTCGAGACGATTGGTGAGCAGGCCCTCAAGCAATTCGCCACTCGGCCCGGACTGCACTTGCAGATTCACCGCCGGATACGCCCGGTGATAAGTCGCCAGCAAGTCCGGCAGATGCGTCGCCGCCGTGCTGTACATCGTGCCCAGCACAAAATCCCCGGCCGGCTGCCCACCCTGCACCGCCGCATGGGCTTCGTCGTGCAAGGCGAACAGCTTGGCCGCATAGTCCAAGAGGACTTTTCCTGCCGGTGACAACTGCAAACGCTGACGTTCGCGCAGGAAAAGGTCCACGCCCAGTTGCTCTTCAAGCTGCTTGAGCCGGGTCGAAAGATTCGACGGCACCCGGTGCAAGCGTTCGGCGGCCCGGGTGATGGAACCTTCTTCGGCCACGGCCTGGAAAATCCGTAATTGGCTGAACTCCATGACCTTCTCCAAAAAAGAACAAGTTACTCACTATTATTCATTTTTAATGAAAGTCCATCAGTCCTAGCCTGACGGTCATTCGCCCCGACACCCGGAGAACGACCATGTCACCTCTAATTCGCCTGCTCGGCAGCTTCATCGCGCTGATGATGGCCATGGGCATTGGCCGCTTTGCCCTTACGCCCCAGTTACCTCATTTGATCGGCGAAGGTCAGCTCGACTTGACCGCCGCCGGTCTGATTGCCGCGGCCAACTACCTGGGTTATTTCCTCGGCGCGCTGGACGCCATGTTCGCCCGGCGCCCGGAGCAGGTGCGGCGACGGTTGCTCGGCGGCCTGTGGCTGTGTGTATTGCTGACCTTGGCCTCGTTCTGGGCCTGGGGTTTCTGGCCACACCTGGCATTGCGCTTTGGCACCGGCGTGGCGAGCGCCTGGGTGATGGTGATGATCACCGCCCTGAGCCAGCCCTTGGCAGCGGCGGCGGGACGGCCACGGCACGGCGCCCTGGTATTTGCCGGACCTGGATTGGGGATTTTTCTGACAGGTTTGTTGGCGTTGGGCTCGAACCTGCTGGGCCAGACTTCCGCAACCCTGTGGCTGGTGTATGCCGACGTGGCGTTGGCGATGTTGCTGGTGATCTTGCCGATCCTGCCGCGACCTGCCGCAGCCGCGGCCGTTGCTGCGCCGGTCAGCGCCTCGCCGAACCGTGGCATCGCTCGGCTCGGTGTGGTGTACGCCTTGTACGGCGTGGGCTACATCATTCCGGCCACGTTCCTGTCGCAAATGGCCTCGGCGCAGTTCCACGGGCAATGGCTGGCCGACCTGTTCTGGCCCTGCTTCGGCCTGGCCGCCGCCACCGGCGTGTTGTTGGTCAGCCTGCGTCGCCCCACCCCGAACACCACCGGTCGCTGGCTGATCGGTACGCTCTGGCTGCAAGCCGCCGGGGTATTTGCCTGCCTGCTGGGCAGCGGCCCGGGCCTGGCGTTGGGCGTGATCCTGTGTGGCACGCCGTTCCTGGCCTGCATGCAGCTGGTGATGCTGCGCTCCCGGGAGCTGTCGCCCCACGCCACCCAGCGCAACGCTGGCCTGTTGACCGCCTGCTTTGCCGTGGGCCAGCTCAGCGGGCCACTGCTGGCGGCGCTGAGCAGCCATTTCAGCGGCGGCCTGCAACCGGCGCTGATCATCGCCGGCAGCGGTCTGCTGCTGGCCGGCGGCCTGTTGCTGCGGCCCGCCAGCCAGGGCGCGGCAAGGCCTTGCGCCCAGACCGCCCTGCGTTGATCAGGCCTGGCCGGCTGGGCTGAGCGATTTGTTCAACTGCGCGGCCGGCTCACGTCGCGCCAAGGCGAAATACAACACCCCGCCGAGGAAGCAACCGGTGAACCAGGCAAAGTTGGCCATCGGTTGCAGCAACGGCGTAAAGGTGATCGCCACGCCCATCAACGTGGCCGGAATCAACGCCTTCACCGCGGTCCAGTTGATGCCGCCACTGTAGTAATAACGCCCGCTCGGCCCGTCATTGAACAACGCATCGACGTCGATCTGCTGTTTTTTGATCAGGTAGTAATCCACCAGCAGGATCCCGAACAACGGCCCGATAAACGCCGCCAGCACGTCGAGGGTGTAGTGGATCACTTCGGGGTTGTTGAACAGGTTCCACGGCGTGATGAAAATCGAGGCCACCGCCGCGATCATGCCGCCAGCGCGCCAACTGATCTTGCTGGGCGCGACGTTGGCGAAGTCGAACGCCGGAGAGACAAAGTTGGCGACAATGTTGATGCCAATGGTGGCGGTCACAAAGGCAAAGGCGCCCAGCAAGACGGCCACACTGTTGTCGATGCGCGCCACAGTGGCGATCGGGTCATGAAGCATTTCGCCGAACACCGGCAAGGTCCCGGAAACAATCACTACGGTGACCAGGGAGAACGCCAGGAAATTCACCGGCAGCCCCCAGAAATTGCCCCGGCGCACGTCAGACATGCTTCGGCAGTAACGGCTGAAATCGCCGAAGTTCAGGGTCGGACCGGAAAAGTACGACACCACCAGCGCCGTCGCCACGATCACCTGGCCGAACGCCTGCCAACCAGACAGGGACTTTTCCGCCAGGGTGAAGCTGATATTGCTCCAACCGGCCTTCCACACGATCCATCCGGCCAACAGGAACATCACCGCATACACCACCGGTCCGGCCCAGTCGATGAAACGACGGATCGATTCCATACCGGTCCAGAACACCAGCGCCTGGACGAACCACAAGCTGAGGAAACCGAACCAGCCCAGGTAGGACAAACCGGCAAAATGCGCCGTCGCGTAGGCTTCCATCGAAGGAAAAAACCGTAGCACCACAATGATCAGAGCGCTGGAGGCCAGGTACGTCTGAATGCCGTACCAGGCCACGGCGATCAAGCCGCGAATGACCGCCGGAATATTCGCCCCGAACACCCCGAACGCCAACCGACAGATCACCGGATACGGCACCGCCGCCTGCTGGCTCGGCCTGGCGACCAGGTTGGCGATCAACTGCACGATGCAGATCCCGCCGAGCAAGGCAATCAATACCTGCCAGCTCGCCAACCCCAGCGCGAACAGACTGGCGGCAAACACATAACCGCCCACACTGTGCACATCGCTCATCCAGAAGGCGAAGATGTTGTACCAATTCCATTTCTGCGGCAGCGGGCCCAAGTCCTCGTTATAGAGGCGGGGGCTGTAGCCGTTGGGCAATTGCTCGGACATCGCGGGGCTCCTTTGAGTACCGCCGTGCCCCCGTACCGACCTGCTCACCATACTGCGCACGGGAGCCGGCATGGTTTGTATACGCCTTACTACGCAGAATGCGTGCCATAGGCGAAGAATGTGAGACAAACCGGGGTGTGTAGCGGCGGTTAAAGCCGGGCAAGAGCAAGCATACGCCCACGAACAGGGCGTGGGTGCATGCTAAAGGTGCAGGGGTTTGTATACAGATAGGAACAACCTGTGGCGATGGAGCTTGCTCCCGCTGGGCTGCGAAGCAGCCCCAAACCCGGTGTGTTCAATCAATCAGGCAGACCGAGGAGGCAGGCTCGGGGGCCGCTTCGCGCCCCAGCGGGAGCAAGCTCCCTCGCCACAGACCTACAACCTGCAAGACCGCAGGTCCACAGGTCCACAGGTCCACAGGATTCTGTCGTCAATCAGCTCAATTCAATGCGATCCGCATGAATGACAATCTGCCCATTCTTGTACAGCGCACCAATGGCCTTCTTGAAGTTGCCCTTGCTCACGCCAAACAGACTGGTGATCAGCACCGGGTCGCTCTTGTCACTGACCGGCAGCGTGCCGTTGTTTTCGCGCAACTTGGCGAGGATCTTGGCGTTCAAGCTGGTGGCAGCTTCCTGGCCCACGGGCTGCAGGCTCAGGCTGATCTTGCCGTCCGGGCGAATTTCCTTGATGAAGCCTTTTTCCTGCTTGCCGGCGCGCATGAACTTGAAGATTTCATTCTTGTGGATCAGGCCCCAGTGCTTGTTGTTGATGATCGCCTTGAACCCCATGTCGGTGGCTTCGGCGACCAGCAAATCCACTTCCTGGCCCGGCGTGTAGTTGGCCGGGGTCTTGTCCAGATAACGATCCAGGCGCGCCGTGGCGGTGATGCGGCGGGTGTGCTTGTCGAGGTAGACGTGCACCACGCAGTATTCGCCGGCGGTCATCTGGCGCTTTTCTTCGGAGTACGGCAGCAACAGATCCTTGGGCAGGCCCCAGTCCAGGAACACGCCGATGCTGTTGACTTCAGCCACTTTCAGGCTGGCGAACTCACCCACCTGAACTTTGGGTTTTTCCGTGGTAGCGATCAGTTTGTCGTCGCTGTCCAGATAAATGAAAACATTGAGCCAGTCTTCATCTTCACTGGGAATATCCTTGGGAATATAACGATTGGGCAGCAGGATTTCGCCGTCCGCACCGCCGTCCAGATATAAACCGAAGTTAGTGTGTTTAACCACTTGCAAACTGTTGTAGCGCCCGACTAAAGCCATTTCCAATACCCTCATTGCGTGGGCGGCATTCTACCCGGTTTTGCGGCGCGATTCGTGGCCGACGGCAAGGTTTGCCGGCAAGGCCAGGGACAACCGTTGATTTTCCTGGGTTTTCGTCCGAGGCACAGCCATTCGTCAGACCGGTGACGGTGCGTGCCGTCCGCTATCGGCGCAATATTCTTCACACGGTTGTTATTTAAAACAGAGGCTTAGGGCAATAATTGCCGGATAACGGCTGGTTATTTCCATCACGCTAGCGATAATTCAGAAGGATATTTGCCAAGCAATTGTCAAGTATTTCCTGTACGATGCCTGGCCCAATTAATTATCTACAGGTTAATGGCCGTCATGCGCGTAAAAGCATCCAACAGCAAAGCAAAGCCAGCTCCAGCCGTTGAAACCAGCGAGTCGATCAACGACCAGATCGCTGCGTTCCTCAAGTCCGGCGGCGAGATCCAGCAAATTGCCAAAGGCGTCAGCGGCCAGACATTCGGCCCGTCCAAGCAGATCAGCCTGGGCAAGAAGTAACCTGCGCGTCACCTGGTCCCAAAGCGCTTTGAGCTTCGAAGCGCTTGGACTGGAACCCTCCCCCGCCCCGCCTATTTCCCATGAATCGACGAACGGCCCTCGCTGCCGAGCATTCGTCGGTATGCTTTCGCCTCTCTAGCTCAAGCGTTTCAGCTTAATAACCGATCCTGCTTCCCGCTTTTCATGGAGTGAAGCATGCGTGGCCCTACTGTTCTGCTGATGATCAGCCTGTTGCCCTGTTCCCTCGCCCAGGGGCAGGTATTCCAGCGCGAACTCGGCGACTTCGACCTCAAACTCGGCACCACGCCCAGCCGCAGCATGGCCCAAGGCCTGGTCACCCCGTCTAGCACCGGTTCGTTCCATGGTGGCCTGGACCTGAGCCACGACAGCGGCTGGTACGTGGGACAGTGGTCACCCAGCGCGGGCGTATCCGCCGATCTGGAAGTGGATTCCTACATGGGTTTTAAACAACCCTTCGACCAGACCCTGGGCTACGAAGTCGGCCTGATCCACTACAGCTACCCCACCGTCGATACCCTCGACAGCCAGGAGTTCTACGGCGGCCTGACCGTGCTCGGCAGCCGCTTCGGTGCGGCCCTGAGCAACGACCCGGACAAACAGAACAGCACGCTGTTTGCCGACCTGGGTGGCAATGTGCCGTTCGGCATTGGCATCAGCGCCAAATACACCACCCACCAACTCAATACGCCAGTGTCGGTCGAGAACGGTTATGTCGGCAGTTTCAGCGACTGGTCATTGAAAATTTCCCGCCCGTGGAAGGGCATCGACCTGGACCTGATCTACAGCGACTCAAGCCTCAGCGGCAGCAGTTGCTCGGCATACTCCGGCCACAACAGCGAATGCGACAGCCTGCTGACCCTCAAGATGGCCCACCCTTTTTACTAAGCGTTACGCATTTAATCGGCTGAACTGCCGCGTGTCTGCGATGCTCAAACAAAGCACCTACGCCTTTGCAAGGACTCGCTCATGCCGCGCTGGTTGACCCGCACTGCCATGTTCATCGCCCTGCTGCTGACACTCACCGCCTGCACCCGCATAGGCCTGGCCTACCGCAACCTCGACCTGATCATCCCTTGGACCCTCAACGATTACCTGGACATCAGAGGCGAGCAAAAGAACTGGTTCGACGAACGCCTCAAGGACCACCTGACTTGGCACTGCACCACCCAATTGCCCGGTTACCTCGACTGGCTGGATCGCCTCAAGACCATGGTGCAAACCGACCAGGTGACCGACGAAGCCCTGCAACAGCGCACCCGGGAAGCCGAGGCTGCCATCGCCGAAACCGCCCGGGAAATCACCCCCTCGGCCATCGAACTGCTGCAAGGCCTGAACGACGACCAGGTCGATGACATGGACGCCGCCTTCGTCAAGGACCAGCGCAAACGCCAGCAGCAGTACCTCAAGCCGACGTTGCAGGAACAGATCCAGGAACGCAGCGACCGCATGGTCAAACGCCTGGACGACTGGCTTGGCCCGCTCAACGACGCCCAACGCCAACGGGTGATGGCCTGGTCCACCGCCCTGGGTGACCAGAACCAGCAATGGATCGCCAACCGCGCCCACTGGCAAAACCAGTTCAGCGAAGCCGTGGCCCAACGCCACAGCCCCGACTTTCCCAAGCGCATCGAACAATTGCTGGTCAACCGCGAAAGCCTCTGGACCCCCGCCTACCGCGAAGCCTTCAGCAAAACCGAAGCCCAGGCCCGCAGCCTGCTGGTGGACCTGATGGCCGAAAGCACCCCGCCCCAGCGCGAACGGCTGCTGAAGAAAATCGACGGGGTGAAGAAGGATTTCACTGACTTGAAGTGCCTGAAAGCAGCACGAACCTGAGTAAGCACTGACTTAAAACCAGTGAGATCCAATGTGGGAGCGAGCTTGCTCGCGATAGCGGCAGAACAGGCAACACATCTGCTGAATGTCAGCCC
>NZ_CAKKMI010000051.1:0-48901 GCF_918698105.1 Pseudomonas brassicacearum
CCCCCATGTTAACCTTGCGCCCATCGCGGAAAAGCCGGGCCAATGCCCCTCCTTTTGCCCCACACCTTTCAACGAGCTTTCCTGACACCCATGAATACAGCCGTGAACGACCTGTCCTCCCACACGCCGATGATGCAGCAATACTGGCGCCTGAAGAACCAGCACCCCGACCAACTGATGTTCTACCGCATGGGCGACTTCTACGAGATCTTCTACGAAGACGCAAAGAAAGCCGCCAAGCTGTTGGACATCACCCTGACGGCGCGTGGGCAATCGGCGGGCATGGCCATTCCGATGTGTGGGATTCCTTACCACGCGGCAGAAGGTTACCTGGCAAAACTGGTCAAGCTCGGCGAATCCGTGGTGATCTGCGAACAAGTCGGCGACCCGGCCACCAGCAAAGGCCCGGTGGAACGCCAAGTCGTGCGGATCATCACCCCGGGCACGGTCAGTGACGAAGCCTTGCTGGATGAACGCCGGGACAACCTGATCGCCGCCGTGCTGGGCGATGAACGCCTGTTCGGCCTGGCGGTGTTGGACATCACCAGCGGTAACTTCTCGGTACTGGAAATCAAGGGCTGGGAAAACCTGCTGGCGGAGCTGGAGCGGGTCAATCCGGTAGAGCTGTTGATCCCAGATGACTGGCCCAAAGACCTACCGGCGGAAAAACGCCGTGGCGTGCGTCGCCGCGCGCCGTGGGATTTTGAGCGTGATTCGGCGCTGAAAAGTCTCTGCCAGCAGTTTTCCACCCAGGACCTCAAGGGTTTCGGCTGCGAGAACCTGACCCTGGCCATCGGCGCTGCCGGTTGCCTGCTGGCCTACGCCAAGGAAACCCAGCGCACCGCCCTGCCCCACTTGCGCAGCCTGCGCCACGAACGCCTGGATGACACCGTGGTGCTGGACGGCGCGAGCCGCCGCAACCTGGAGCTGGACACCAACCTGGCCGGCGGGCGCGACAATACCCTGCAATCGGTGGTCGATCGCTGCCAGACCGCCATGGGCAGCCGCCTGCTGACCCGCTGGTTGAATCGTCCGCTGCGGGACCTGACCGTGCTGCTGGCGCGCCAGTCCTCCATTACCTGCCTGCTGGATCGTTATCGCTTCGAGCAGTTGCAACCACAGCTCAAGGAAATCGGCGACATCGAGCGAATCCTCGCCCGTATCGGCCTGCGCAACGCCCGTCCCCGTGACCTGGCGCGCCTGCGCGATGCCCTCGGTGCGTTGCCTGAACTGCAGGTAGCGATGACCGACCTCGAAGCGCCGCACCTGCAGCAACTGGCGCGCACCACCAGCACCTACCCGGAGCTGGCCGCGCTGCTGGAAAAAGCCATTATCGATAACCCACCGGCGGTGATCCGTGACGGTGGCGTGCTGAAAACCGGCTACGACGCCGAACTCGACGAGCTGCAAGCGCTGAGCGAGAACGCCGGCCAGTTCCTGATCGACCTCGAAGCCCGGGAAAAAGCCCGTACGGGCCTTGCCAACCTCAAGGTCGGCTACAACCGCATCCACGGTTATTTCATCGAACTGCCGAGCAAGCAGGCCGAACAGGCCCCGGCCGACTACGTCCGTCGCCAGACCCTCAAGGGCGCCGAGCGTTTCATCACCCCGGAACTCAAGGCGTTCGAAGACAAGGCGCTGTCGGCCAAGAGCCGCGCCCTGGCTCGGGAAAAGATGCTCTACGATGCGTTGCTCGAAGATCTGATCAGCCAACTGCCGCCATTGCAGGACACCGCTGGCGCCCTGGCGGAACTGGACGTGCTGAGCAACCTGGCCGAACGCGCGCTGAACCTGGACCTCAACTGCCCGCGCTTCGTCAGCGAGCCGTGCATGCGCATCAGCCAAGGCCGTCACCCGGTGGTCGAGCAAGTGCTGACCACGCCGTTCGTGGCCAACGACCTGAGCCTGGACGACAACACCCGCATGCTAGTGATCACCGGCCCGAACATGGGCGGTAAATCCACCTACATGCGCCAGACCGCATTGATCGTGCTACTGGCCCACATTGGTAGTTTCGTCCCGGCGGCCAGTTGTGAATTGTCCCTGGTGGACCGGATTTTCACCCGGATCGGTTCCAGCGATGACCTGGCCGGTGGACGTTCGACATTCATGGTGGAAATGAGCGAAACCGCGAACATCCTGCACAACGCCACCGAACGCAGCCTGGTGCTGATGGACGAAGTCGGACGCGGCACCAGCACCTTCGACGGCTTGTCCCTGGCCTGGGCAGCGGCCGAACGCCTCGCGCACTTGAGGGCCTACACGCTGTTCGCCACTCACTATTTCGAACTGACGGTACTGCCGGAAAGCCAGCCGCTGGTGGCCAACGTTCACCTCAATGCCACCGAGCACAACGAACGCATCGTCTTCCTGCACCACGTGCTGCCCGGCCCGGCCAGCCAGAGCTATGGCCTGGCGGTAGCGCAACTGGCCGGCGTGCCGAGCGAAGTGATCAGCCGTGCCCGCGAGCACCTGAGCCGCCTGGAAACCACCAGCCTGCCCCACGAAACACCGCGCCCGAGCAAGGGCAAACCGGCCGCGCCACAGCAAAGCGACCTGTTCGCCAGCCTGCCGCATCCGGTACTCGATGAACTGGCCAAGCTCGATCTGGACGACCTGACACCTCGTCGGGCACTGGATTTACTCTATACATTGAAGACACGGATCTAACATACAGGCTTTCAAGCTGTTAGAATCGCGCGCGGTTTGGGATGCTGCGGACTATTAGCCTGGTTCGCAGACTATCGCTCCCAAACCTGGCGACCCTACCGTGAAGGGGCTTCGCTGCCGCCGCCTGAGGAGAGAATTAGAAATGACCTTCGTCGTCACCGACAACTGCATCAAGTGCAAGTACACCGATTGCGTAGAAGTCTGTCCGGTGGACTGCTTCTACGAAGGCCCGAACTTCCTGGTCATTCACCCGGACGAGTGCATCGACTGCGCCCTGTGTGAGCCGGAATGCCCGGCAAATGCCATTTTCTCGGAAGACGAAGTGCCGGCCGGCATGGAGAACTTCATCCAGCTGAACGCCGAACTGGCGGACGTCTGGCCGAACATTACCGAGAAGAAAGATGCGCTGCCGGATGCCGAAGAGTGGGATGGCAAGACTGGCAAAATCGCAGACCTGGAACGCTGATTACCCATCGTTCGCTGAAAAGGCCCCTTGTGGGCCTTTTTGCTTTTTCTGTTTCGCCCTGAACAAAAATCCCAGCCCGAAAAAAGCCCCGGCGTTTGAGGCCAGGGCTTTCTTGCCCGGAACCGGGCTGATTACTGCAGGTTGACTACTTCACACCAGTTGGAATGTACCGGACCCAGTGCCGGAGAACTCCCCACTGATGTTCGAGGCATATTGCGATGGATGAAGCATCACGGCCAGCAGGCGCGTCCCTTCAAAGAAGTACAGGGAGAGCGAACCTTGATTAATCGTCAATTGCAGCGACAACGGGACGTTGACGAGGTTCTCGGCATCAGGCACCGAGCCCTGCAGGTAGAGATTGGAAATCTCGACATTGGTACCCGTACCTGTCGCATAGCCGACAAACCGTACCCGGGTTCCTTGCTGAGGAGCGTCTGGTCCGATAACGGCCGGGGACGCAGTAATCTGGATGGTTTCGGAATGGGGATAACAGCTGCTACCGCAACCTTCGAAGCAGAAATAGCCGCAAATGTTCTGCGAGCATCCACAGCCACACAACGATTTTGGGTGCACCTTCTGATCGAGGACCTCTTGCAGCGCCGGCTTCTCACTCACCAGCGCTTGCATACGCTTGATTTGCTCGTCAAAAGCAACCTGTGATTGTTTTTTGAGCGCATCGACTTGCTCAGGTTTTATGTCTTGAAGAGACAGTGTCATATCTAAATCCTTTTAGTTTTGCGGAAAGACCTGGAGACATCGTGTCTCACTGGGTTAGCTAACACGCCTTCCAGGAGTAGTTGCTGGATCACCCCACGAACCTTTCGACTCGCGGCCCGGTGTGCTCTTGAGAACCAAGAACGCTTGCCCGGCAATCTTTGAATCAAAAAAAGGGGCGGTTTGACCCGCCCACATTTTTTCCCTAATCCCTTTAATCCTATTCATCGTCCTGATGAATCGCGTCCTGCGATGTCCTTCCTTCCCATCATCCTTGACGGGTGTGTCTGTCCGTCGACACAGGACTGATATTAGTATCTTCCCGGGCGTGTGCAATGCGGCTGATACAGGTGGCTTGCTCTGTCACGCTACGTTCATCAACAAATTTTCGTTATAAATCAGATAAATACAAAAAGATCACGGTGTTTATAGCTGTCTGTCCCGACGATGAGGAACTGATCGCTTACGTAACACTAGGCAAAGGCTTACAAGCTGAACCTACAAATAGGGCGGAACTGGGGAAACGCCCCTTCGGAAAGCTTTGAACCAGTCGTGATGTTCTATCGTTTTACGTGTGGGGGGTTCAGGGGTGGTGTGTATATCCGTTTTTTGCGTAACGGCGGATTATGTTCCGCTCTTACAGCGGGTCACTTTCGAAAAGCCCGGAAGCCGGCCCAGTCGAAAGTAACCAAAGCGCTCATGCCCCACCACTTGGCACCTCGCTTTGGCTCGGTGTGCCCTCACTCCGGCATTGCTCCGTGGGCCCGCCGCGAAGGGCCATCCATGGCCCAGCGCGGCTACCTCGGCATCCATGCCGAGGTGCCCACTGCGCAATGCCTGCGTTCGGCCTGCGTGGTTAACGGGGCGCCGAGATCAACGTCCACCGCGAGGCGGCCTAACAGCCGACCTGGTTCTGGGCGGGACCGCATTTCTCCTGTGGGAGCGAGCTTGCTCGCGATGAGGCCAGCAAGCCCAACATCCATGTGACTGAACCACCGCCATCGCGAGCAGGCTCGCTCCCACATTGCAATCTCCAGTGAATACAAAATTCATGTCCAACACTGAACCCCTATGGGAGCGAGCTTGCTCGCGATGAGGCCAGTAACCCAACATCCATATGACTGAACCACCGCCATCGCGAGCAAGCTCGCTCCCACATTTCGATCTTCAGTAAACACAAATTTATATTCGACACAGACCTACTGTGGGAGCGGGCTTGCTCGCGAAGAGGCCGGCACATCCAACATCACCGCAAACTGACCCACCGCCATCGCGAGCAAGCTCGCTCCCACAAGGGAACGCGGTCCCGCCCAGAACCAGGTCGGCTATCAGGCCGCCTCGCTTTTGCTTTTGATCTGGGGCGCCCCGTTAAACCACGCTGGCTGAACGAAGGTATTGCGCAGTGGGCAACCCGGCATGGATGCCGGGTTAGCCGCGCTGGGCCATGGATGGCCCTTCGCGGCGGCCCACGGAGCAATGCCTTCGTTCAGGCATGCCGAGCCTAAGCGAGGCACCGAGTGGTGGGGCAAGAGCGTTTTGCTTACTTTTGCGCTTTTCAAAAGTGAGCCGCTGTAAGAGCGGAACCATAATCCGTCGTTACGCAAAAAACGGATATCCCCCCAAACCCAAGCAAAAAAAAAGCGCCTCCCTCTATAGGAAGCGCCGTTTTTTTCCAAGTGAACAGCATCACACCCAGTCAGGGCTTTTCTGCTGCACTTGCCTTGAAGCTATTGAAACAACGACTCGCTCGACAAGCCGTTCTTCTCCAGAATCTCCCGCAGACGCTTGAGACCTTCAACCTGGATCTGCCTAACCCGCTCACGGGTCAAACCAATCTCCAGGCCTACATCTTCAAGCGTGCTGCTTTCATGCCCCCGCAAGCCGAAGCGGCGAATCACCACTTCCCGTTGCTTGTCGGTCAACTCCGAAAGCCACTGGTCGATGCTCTGGGACAAGTCATCGTCCTGGAGCAACTCGCACGGATCGGTCGGACGATCATCGGTCAGGGTATCCAGCAGGGTCTTGTCCGAGTCCGGCCCCAGCGAGACGTCTACCGAAGAGACACGCTCGTTGAGCCCAAGCATGCGCTTGACCTCTCCCACCGGCTTTTCCAGCAGGTTGGCGATTTCTTCGGGTGAAGGTTCATGGTCGAGTTTTTGGGTCAACTCACGGGCGGCCCGCAGGTAGACGTTCAGTTCCTTGACCACATGAATCGGCAACCGGATGGTCCGGGTCTGGTTCATGATCGCCCGTTCAATGGTCTGGCGAATCCACCAAGTGGCGTAGGTCGAGAAACGGAAGCCGCGCTCGGGGTCGAATTTCTCGACGGCGCGAATCAGGCCCAGGTTGCCCTCTTCGATCAGGTCCAGCAGCGAAAGCCCACGATTGACATAGCGTCGGGCGATTTTCACCACCAGGCGCAGGTTGCTTTCAATCATGCGTTTTCGACCGGCCGGGTCGCCACTTTGCGACAGCCGCGCAAAATGAACTTCTTCCTCGGGGGAGAGCAGTGGCGAAAAACCGATTTCGTTGAGGTACAGCTGAGTGGCGTCCAGCGCCCGGGTGTAATCAATGTACTTATGTTGTTTAAGCGAAGCGGAGTGTTTGGATTTGGCACGAACGGAAGGTGGAGTTGCCCCTTCATCATTCGACATCGAATCCATAGCGATGCCGGTCTCCATAAGGAGGACCTCATCGTCGATGTCAAACTCCGGCACTTCTTTACTGAGAGCCATTGTTATAGTCCTTTGGTGAGTTCGACCTCAAGCTCAAGCGACGCCTTTATCCTTGGCAACGCTGGAGCCTGTTCCCTCTACGTGACGGAACAGGCTGACAATCAAATCAACGCCGTGGCAGGAATTGCAGCGGATCGACTGGTTTACCTTGTCGGCGAATCTCAAAGTGCAGTTTCACCCGGTCTGTTCCCGTTGATCCCATTTCGGCAATTGTCTGTCCGACTTTGACCTGCTGCCCCTCCCGAACCAACAGCCTGCGGTTGTGACCGTAGGCACTGACGTAGGTATCGCTGTGTTTGATGATCACGAGTTCGCCGTAGCCCCTCAAACCACTCCCGGCGTACACAACCGTGCCATCAGACGCGGCTAAAACAGGCTGTCCCAAATCCCCGGCGATATCAATTCCTTTATTCAAACTACCGTTTGAAGAGAATTTTCCAATGAGAACGCCATTAGAAGGCCATCCCCAGCCTGTCGGGGCAGGGCCTGCCGGAGGCATCGGAACGGGGGTCGGTTTGCTCGCGACGGACGGTACTGCCGCGGTCCCAACCCCTGCCGGCCGGCGAATGACGGTGGTTTTGCTCGACGAAGAAGGCGTCGAACCCGACTGCGTAACCACCGCAGTCGGCGTTGAACCGCTACGGCCATCGAAGCGAATCGTCTGACCTGGGTGAATCGTATAAGGCGCAGGAATGTTGTTGCGTGCCGCGAGGGCTTTGTAGTCCCAGCCGTAGCGGAAAGCGATGGAAAACAGCGTATCGCCGCGACGGACTACGTATTGACCGGTCGTTACTGTAGGACGTTGAGGCGCTGCACTGTTGCGATCGACCACCCGGACGTTACCCGACGGTGTACTGGAACAACCGACCAGCAAAGTGCTCAAGACAAGGCCAGTCACCAGGCGCTGAAAGCTCGTGATACCCATACGCTGCGCAATGACTGTGAGACTCACCCGCCGCTCCCTTTGTGGTGGCTGAAAAATTGGAAACTGCCTGTCCAGGCAGAACTCATACAAATATAGCTGGCTAGGACTGCGCCTCTATTAATGAAGCGCAATGTGTCGCCGCACACGTTTGCTCGACGCCGTTGGACTCTGTTCAGCAAAGCGGTGCCGCTGTAAGACACAGGCCAAGCCACGGAATTCAGCGTCTGTTTATAAATGCTCAGGCCAACGGTCCATTGAGTAACGGCACGAAGCGCACCGCCCCCAGGACATGTCGCGAAAAACCATGTTCTTCGCGCACGATCAGCATCAGTTGCTGGACTTCACCGGCGCCCACCGGAATCACCAGTCGTCCACCGGGGGCCAACTGATCCAGCAGGGCCTGGGGTACATCGGTGGCCACCGCAGTCACAATGATGCCGTTGTATGGCGCCAGGGCCGGCCAACCCTCCCAGCCATCACCCCAGCGAAACACCACGTTGCGCAGGTTCAACTCAACCAGGCGTTCCTTGGCGCGATCCTGCAGTACCTTGATCCGCTCTACGGAAAACACCCGCTCGACCAGTTGCGACAACACCGCCGTCTGGTAACCCGAGCCGGTACCGATCTCCATCACCTTGTCCAGCGGCCCCGCTTCCAGCAGCAACTCGCTCATGCGGGCCACCATGTATGGCTGGGAAATGGTCTGGTTGTGGCCAATCGGCAACGCCGTGTCTTCATAGGCGCGATGGGCCAGGGCTTCATCGACGAACAGATGGCGCGGCGTGCGGCGAATCACCTCCAACACCTGGGCGTTGGAGAGGCCTTCTTCGTAGAGACGCTGGATCAGTCGTTCACGAGTGCGCTGGGAGGTCATGCCGATTCCGCGGCGCAGCATATCGTCTTGCTCACGAGCCATCAGCGCAGCCCCTCCAGCCAGCCATCGAGATTTCGAAAGGCGTCGTTGAAGGTACGGTCCAGTTGCAACGGCGTGATCGAGACATAACCTTGCATCACCGCATGGAAATCAGTGCCCGGCCCGCCGTCTTCGGCATCACCGGCGGCGGCGATCCAGTAACCGGCCTTGCCGCGCGGGTCGACGACGTGCATCGGCTTGGCGGCGCGGGCACGGTGGCCCAGGCGTGTGAGCTGGATGCCACGGATGTGATCGAGCGGCAGATTGGGGATATTCACGTTCAACACCGTGCGTGGCGGCAGGTCCAGCTCGCCGTGGGCTTCGACCAGTTTACGGGCGAAATAGGCGGCGGTCGGCAAGTTATCCACCTGCCGCGAAACAAACGAAAAAGCAAACGATGGCTTGTCCAGGAAGCGACCTTCCAGGGCGGCGGCAACCGTGCCGGAATACAGTACGTCGTCTCCCAGGTTGGCGCCCAGGTTGATACCCGACGCCACCATGTCCGGCTCACGCTCCAGCAAGCCGTTGAGGCCCAGGTGCACGCAATCGGTCGGGGTGCCATTGAGGCTGATGAAACCGTTATCCAGATAGCAGGGGTGCAACGGACGGTCGAGCGTCAGCGAGCTGCTGGCGCCGCTTTTGTCCTGGTCCGGGGCGATGACCACGCACTCGGCAAAATCCGCCAGCGCAGCATAAAGCGCGGCAAGACCGGGTGCAGTCACCCCGTCGTCGTTAGAAATCAGAATACGCATGGGCTGTCCGTCTGCCCCACCGGCACCAGATCGACGAGTTCGCGCACCAAGACAGTGGCGAAACATCCGGCCGGCAGGACGAATTCCAGTTGCAGAATGTCAGGCTGGGGATAATGCCACGACAGCCCGCCAATGGGCAGTCGCAGGATGCGACGTTCGTGACTCATTCCCGCGTTTATCAACCAGTCCCGCAAATCGGCCTCGCCCGCGGCGATGGCTTGTTCCAACTCGAACGTCGCGCCCGTGGCAGGCGAAGGTCCCTCGCCCCACTGCGGCCCGGTCGGGTGCAAGTCGAGAATGGCCAGGCGTGGGTCGCTGCATTCAGCCTCGCCGGCCGGGAAAAAACTGCGGCTGTCGGTGAAGGCGAGCAAATCGCCAACCTGGGCTTGTTGCCAGGTACCGTCGGCGACCCGCGCCGCCAGCACCCGGTTGAACAGAAAGCTGCGGGCGGTGGACAGCAGCCGCGAGCGCACATTGCGCTGTTCCGGCAACGCCTTGCGTGCCGCCCAGGCCCGGGCATCGACGACATTGCCGCCGTCATGGCCGAAGCGCTGGGCGCCAAAATAGTTGGGGATGCCCTGGCGGACAATTTGCTGCAGACGCGCGTCGATCGCCGCCGTGTCCCCCTTGAACTGGGTCAGGCGCAAGGTAAAGCCATTGGCCGAGTGCGCGCCGCGTTGCAGCTTGCGCCTGTGGCGTGCGGTCTTGAGGATCTTCAGCGTGTCGTTCTCTGCCGCCGACAAATCCGGATCGGCCTTGCCCGGCAATTGGACGCTGAACCACTGGCGGGTCAGGGCCTGACGGTCCTTGAGCCCGGCGTAGCTGACGGTACGCAACGGCACGCCGGCAGCCTTGGCAATTCGCCGGGCGGCTTCTTCGGTGTTCAAACCACGTTTTTCCACCCAGATCCACAGGTGCTCACCATCGCCGGTCAACGGGATGTCGAGCACTTCATCGACCTGGAAATCTTCAGCAGTGGCCTTGAGTACCGCGCTGCCCAGCGGTTCGCCGTAGGCACGCGGCCCCAACAGTTCCAGTTCAGTCATGGACGCAGCAACAAGGCAACGGAGTGGACGGCAATGCCTTCTTCGCGACCGACGAAGCCAAGCTTCTCGGTGGTGGTGGCTTTCACGTTCACTTGGTCCAACTCAACTTGAAGATCCTCGGCGATCAATTGGCGCATCGTTTCGATGTGCGGCGCCATCTTGGGGGCCTGGGCAACGATGGTGTTATCGACATTGCCGACTTTCCAGCCCTTGGCGTGGATCAGCGCGACCACATGGCGCAGCAGCACGCGGCTGTCGACACCCTTGAATTGTGGGTCGGTGTCAGGGAAGTGCTTGCCGATGTCACCCAGGGCAGCCGCGCCGAGCAATGCATCGCTCAAGGCGTGCAGCAGGACATCACCGTCAGAATGCGCGAGCAGCCCGAAGCCGTGTGCGATCCGCACGCCGCCCAGAGTAATGAAGTCGCCTTCAGCGAAACGGTGAACATCGTAGCCGTGGCCAATACGCATAAAAAAACGCCCCGATTTTTGTCAGGGCGTGATTCTACCTGCATTAGGCGTTTAGAGCGCGCGCATGATGCTGCAAGTGGTCATCAATGAAGCTGGCGATGAAGAAATAGCTGTGGTCGTAGCCCGGCTGCAGGCGCAATTCCAACGGATGGTCGGCAGCCTTGGCCGCCTGTTGCAGGGCTTCGGGCTTGAGCTGGTTGGCCAGGAAATCATCGCGATCGCCCTGGTCCACCAGTAGTGGCAGCTTTTCCTGCGCCTCGGCAATCAATGCACAGGCATCCCATTCACGCCATTTCGAGCGGTCTTCTCCCAGGTAACGAGAGAAAGCCTTCTGGCCCCACGGGCAATCCATCGGATTGTTGATGGGCGAAAACGCCGACACCGAACGGTAACGCCCCGGGTTGCGCAAGGCGCAGACCAGCGCGCCATGGCCGCCCATGGAATGACCACTGATGCCGCGCCTGTCCGAAGCCGGGAAATGCGCTTCGACGAGTGCCGGCAATTCCTGCACCACGTAGTCATGCATCCGATAGTGCCGTGCCCACGGATCCTGCGTGGCGTTCAGATAAAAGCCCGCCCCCAGGCCGAAGTCCCAGGCACCGTCCGGATCGCCCGGCACATCGGCGCCGCGAGGGCTGGTGTCCGGTGCAACGATGATCAGGCCCAGCTCAGCGGCCATGCGCTGGGCACCGGCCTTTTGCATGAAATTCTCGTCGGTGCAGGTCAGCCCGGACAACCAATACAGCACAGGCAACTTGCCGCCCTGCTCGGCTTGCGGCGGCAGGTACACGGCAAACACCATGTCACAACCGAGCACGTCGGAACGGTGCCGGTAACGTTTGTGCCAGCCGCCGAAGCTCTTCTGGCAAGAAATGTTTTCCAGACTCATGACCGACCTCAGAAATGGATAACGGTGCGGATGCTCTTGCCTTCATGCATCAGGTCGAACGCCTTGTTGATATCTTCCAGGCCCATGGTGTGGGTGATGAAGGTATCCAGCGGGATCTCGCCCTTCTCGGCCATTTCCACGTAGCTTGGCAATTCGCTGCGACCGCGCACGCCACCAAAGGCCGAACCGCGCCAGACGCGCCCGGTCACCAATTGGAAGGGACGGGTGGAGATTTCCTGGCCGGCGCCGGCCACACCGATGATCACCGACTCGCCCCAACCCTTGTGGCAGCACTCCAGCGCGGCACGCATCAACTGGACATTGCCGATGCACTCGAAGGAAAAATCCACACCGCCGTCGGTCATGTCCACGATGACTTCCTGGATCGGACGGTCGAAGTCTTTCGGGTTGACGCAATCGGTGGCACCCAGTTGCTTGGCGATTTCGAACTTGGCCGGGTTGATGTCGATGGCAATGATGCGCGAGGCCTTGGCCTTCACCGCGCCAATCACCGCCGACAGGCCGATGCCGCCCAGGCCGAAGATAGCCACGGTGTCACCCGGCTTGACCTTGGCGGTGTTGAGGACCGCGCCGATACCGGTGGTTACGCCGCAACCCAGCAGGCAGACTTTTTCCAGCGGGGCGTCTTTTTGAATCTTCGCGACGGAGATTTCCGGCAGCACGGTGTACTCAGAGAACGTCGAGGTGCCCATGTAATGGAAAATCGTCTCACCCTTGTAGGAAAAGCGCGAAGTGCCATCCGGCATCAGGCCTTTGCCCTGGGTGGCGCGAATCGCCTGGCAGAGGTTGGTCTTGCCCGACTTACAGAATTTGCACTGGCCGCATTCCGGCGTGTACAGCGGGATCACATGGTCGCCCACCGCGACCGAGGTCACGCCTTCGCCGATGGCTTCGACAATAGCGCCGCCTTCGTGACCGAGGATCGACGGGAAGATCCCTTCCGGGTCGGCGCCGGACAAGGTGTAGGCATCGGTGTGGCAGACACCGGAGGCCACCACGCGCAACAGCACTTCGCCCGCCTTGGGCATGGCGACGTCGACTTCAACGATTTCCAGGGGTTTCTTGGCTTCGAAGGCAACGGCAGCGCGCGACTTGATCATCCGGACTCTCCAGCAAATAAAAACAAGACCGGGAGTGTAATCCTCCGCCGGACGATGAATAATCCAATCAAAAGCAAAACATTATTGCTGCACAGGGATAATCCTTCATGTCCGATAACCGCTGGGAAGGGATCGACGAGTTCGTCGCCGTGGCCGAATGCAGTCAATTCACCGCCGCCGCCGAACGTCTCGGGGTTTCGTCTTCCCATATCAGTCGACAAATCGTACGGCTTGAAGAGCGTTTGCAGACACGTTTGCTCTACCGCAGTACCCGCCGGGTCACCCTCACCGAGGCCGGCCAGACGTTTTTGCAGCATTGCCAACGCCTGCAGGACGGGCGCGAGGAAGCACTGCGGGCGGTCGGCGATCTCACCAGCGAACCCAAGGGCATGCTGCGCATGACCTGCGCCGTGGCCTATGGCGAACGGTTTATCGTGCCGCTGGTAACGCGATTCATGGGGCTGTACCCGCAGTTGCGGGTAGACATCGAACTGAGCAACCGCCCTCTGGACCTGGTGCACGAAAGCCTCGACCTGGCGATTCGCCTGGGTCGCTTGCAGGACTCGCGCCTGGTCGCCACGCGCCTGGCACCACGACGCATGTACCTGTGCGCTTCACCCTCTTACCTGGAACGCTACGGGCGGCCCCATAGCTTGTCGGAACTGAGCCGCCATAATTGCCTGATCGGCAGCTCCGACATCTGGCAGTTGGAGCAGAACGGGCGGGAATTTTCCCAACGGGTACAGGGAAACTGGCGCTGCAACAGTGGGCAAGCGGTGCTGGACGCGGCGCTACAAGGGGTGGGGTTGTGCCAGTTGCCGGATTATTACGTACTGGAGCATTTGCACAGTGGTGCATTGATCTCGCTGCTGGAGGCTCATCAGCCGCCGAATACGGCGGTGTGGGCGTTGTACCCGCAGCAGCGACACCTGTCGCCGAAGGTGCGCAAGTTGGTGGATTATTTGAAGGAAGGGCTGGCTGGGCGGCCGGAATATCGGGGATGACAGTGGTTTTTTTGTCGTCTGGGGTGACGCCATCGCGAGCAAGCTCGCTCCCACAGGGGTTATCGTCGAATGATGGTCAAGTGCTCACACCAACCCACTGTGGGAGCGAGCTTGCTCGCGATGGCGCCGGCCCAGACGATGACGATCTAACGAGGAAACAGAACCGGCTTAATGCCGATTCGCCCACCGCTGGCGTAACCATTCCAGGTCTTCCGGCCGGGTGATCTTGATGTTATCGGCCCGCCCTTCGATCAGCCGCGGCGCTTGCCCGGCCCACTCCATGGCGGACGCTTCGTCGGTAATCAGCGCCTCTGCAACCAGGCTGTCGGCCAGGGCCCGGTGCAAGGCGCCGAGGCGGAACATCTGTGGCGTGTAGGCTTGCCAGATCACGCTGCGATCAACGGTCTCCAGCACGCGGCCGTGTTTGTCGACGCGCTTGAGGGTGTCGCGCGCCGGGACGGCCAGCAGGCCGCCGACCGGATCGGTCGCCAACTCGCTGAGCAGGGTGTCCAGGTCATCCCGCGCCAGGTTGGGCCGGGCGGCGTCGTGCACCAGCACCCAGTCGTGATCGTCGGCGCCCTGCTCGTGCAGGTACAGCAAGGCATTGAGCACTGAATCCGAACGTTGTTCGCCACCGTCGACGCGCTGGATGCGGGTGTCGTTGGCACAGGCCAGGGTCGGCCAGTAAGGATCATCATGTGCAAGGCTGACCACCACGCCCTTGACGGTGGGATGGTCGAGGAAACAGCCGAGGCTGTGTTCAAGAATTGTGCGTCCGCCCAGTTGCAGGTATTGCTTGGGACGGTCGGCGGCCATACGAGCGCCAACGCCCGCGGCGGGAATCACGGCCCAGAAGGCCGGCAAACGGATACTCATTGGGCCAACTGGTAGAGGGTTTCGCCCTCCTTGACCATGCCCAGTTCATGGCGAGCCCGCTCTTCAACGGTCTCCATGCCTTTTTTCAGCTCGGTCACTTCAGCGTCCATCACCCGATTACGCTCCAGCAGCGCCTCGTTCTCGGCGTGTTGGTCGGCAATTTGCTGAGTCAGGTCGGCCACTTGCGCCAAGCTGCCATTGCCCACCCACAGGCGGTACTGCAGACCGGCCAGCAACAGGAGCAAGACAAGAAACAACCAATTGGGACTGCGCATCGAATATCAGGTATCCAGTGAAAAAAGACCGCCATGCCAAACTTTGAAGCGTCTGATAGCACGAAGCCTGGAAAACCCAGGCTTGTGCTTGATAAGGCATCAGATTAGAGGCAAAACCGCCGCCATGGCGACCTTTTCGACACAATCCGCTGTCTTTTTACCATTTACTGCTTAACCGCGAAACTCGGCGCGACCGTTGTACTTGGCCTTGCCGTTCAACTGCTCTTCGATACGCAGCAGTTGGTTGTACTTGGAAACGCGGTCGGAACGGCACAGCGAGCCGGTCTTGATCTGGCCTGCCGCAGTGCCCACGGCCAGGTCGGCAATGGTCGAGTCTTCGGTTTCACCGGAGCGGTGGGAGATCACGGCGGTGTAGCCGGCAGCCTTGGCCATCTGGATGGCTTCCAGGGTTTCGGTCAGGGTGCCGATCTGGTTGAACTTGATCAGGATCGAGTTGGCGATCTTCTTGTCGATGCCTTCTTTCAGGATCTTGGTGTTGGTCACGAACAGGTCGTCACCCACCAGTTGGGTTTTCTCGCCAATCTTGTCGGTGAGGATTTTCCAGCCAGCCCAGTCGGACTCGTCCAGGCCGTCTTCGATGGAGATGATCGGATAGCGTTCGGTCAGGCCCTTGAGGTAGTCGGCGAAACCTTCGGCGGTGAACACCTGGCCTTCGCCGGACAGGTTGTACTTGCCGTCTTCGTAGAATTCACTGGCGGCGCAGTCCAAGGCCAGGGTCACGTCGGTGCCCAGCTTGTAGCCAGCGTTGGCCACGGCTTCGGAGATCACTTTCAGCGCGTCTTCGTTGGACGCCAGGTTCGGTGCGAAACCGCCTTCGTCGCCAACCGCGGTGCTCAGGCCACGGGCTTTGAGCACAGCCTTGAGGTGATGGAAAATCTCGGTGCCCATGCGCAGGCCTTCGGAGAAGGTCTTGGCGCCAACCGGCTGCACCATGAATTCCTGGATGTCGACGTTGTTATCGGCATGCTCGCCGCCGTTGATGATGTTCATCATTGGCACCGGCATCGAGTAGACACCCGGGGTACCGTTGAGGTTGGCGATGTGGGCGTACAGCGGCAGGTCCTGGTCCTGGGCAGCGGCCTTGGCAGCGGCCAGGGACACGGCGAGGATCGCGTTGGCGCCCAGGGTGGCTTTGTTTTCGGTACCGTCGAGCTTGATCATCGCGTGATCGAGGGCTTTCTGGTCGGCAGGATCCTTGCCCAGCAACAGGTCGCGGATCGGACCGTTGATGTTGGCGACGGCTTTGAGCACGCCCTTGCCCAGGTAACGGCTCTTGTCGCCATCACGCAGCTCCAGCGCTTCGCGCGAGCCAGTGGAAGCACCGGACGGCGCGCAGGCGCTGCCGATGATACCGTTGTCGAGAAGCACGTCCGCTTCAACAGTGGGGTTGCCACGGGAGTCGAGAACTTCACGACCTTTGATGTCGACGATTTTTGCCATTGTTGTAAACACTCCAAAGTTGACTAGAACGTTGCAGAAAACTTGCTCACTCTCAGCTGCGACTCAGCCAAAAGAGACCGAATGGGAGCGCTTCGCACTCCAGCGGGAGCAAGCTCCCTCGCCACAAGAGCACGGCTTGTCGGCGATGGGGCCCTCAAGGACGCCATCGCTGGCAAGCCATGCTCCCACAAGAGCAGTGCGGCCAGCGGGCCAGAGCGATAATCGAGCGGTACTTTACCGGAGAAAACCGCGTTACGCGGTTTCTATCGTCGGAAAACTCTTGACCAGCTCGTCCAACGCCTTGAGCTGAGACAGGAAAGGTTCCAGCTTGTTCAAGCGCAAGGCACAAGGGCCGTCGCACTTGGCATTGTCCGGATCCGGGTGGGCTTCAAGGAACAGGCCAGCCAGGGATTGGCTGATGCCAGCCTTGGCCAGGTCGGTCACCTGGGCGCGACGACCGCCGGCGGAGTCGGAGCGACCGCCCGGCATCTGCAGGGCGTGCGTCACATCGAAGAACACCGGGTATTGGAACTGCTTCATGATGCCGAAGCCGAGCATGTCGACTACCAGGTTGTTGTAGCCGAAGCTCGAACCGCGCTCGCAGAGGATCAACTGGTCATTCCCAGCCTCTTCGCATTTGCTCAGGATGTGTTTCATTTCCTGGGGCGCGAGGAACTGGGCTTTCTTGATATTGATCACCGCGCCGGTCTTGGCCATCGCGACCACCAGGTCGGTCTGGCGCGACAGGAAGGCCGGCAACTGGATGATGTCGCAGACTTCGGCGACGACTGCAGCCTGGGCCGGCTCGTGGACGTCGGTGATGATCGGCACGCCAAAGGCTTGCTTGATGTCCTGGAAGATCCGCATGCCTTCTTCCAGGCCCGGGCCACGGTAGGACGTCACGGAGGAGCGGTTGGCCTTGTCGAAACTGGCCTTGAACACGTAAGGGATCCCCAGTTTCTGGGTGACCTTCACGTACTCTTCGCAGACCTGCATCGCCATGTCACGGCTTTCCAGCACGTTCATGCCGCCAAACAGCACCATGGGCTTGTCGTTGGCAATCTCGATGTCGCCGACACGAATGATCTTCTGGGCCATCGTCTTATGCCTTTTTCTGGTGTTGAGCCAAAGCGGCCTTCACGAAACCGCTGAACAACGGATGACCGTCCCGTGGCGTCGAGGTGAACTCGGGGTGGAATTGGCAGGCGACGAACCATGGATGATCCGGGGCCTCGACCACTTCCACCAGCGCGCCGTCACCGGAACGACCGGAGATTTTCAGGCCGGCTTCGATCAACTGCGGCAGCAGGTTGTTGTTCACTTCGTAGCGATGACGGTGACGCTCGACGATCACATCCTTGGCGTAGCAATCGTGGACCTTGGAGCCGGCTTCCAGCAGGCATTCCTGGGCACCGAGACGCATGGTGCCACCCAGGTCCGAACTTTCGGTACGCACTTCCACAGCACCGGTGGCATCTTCCCACTCGGTGATCAGGCCCACGACCGGATGGCCGCTGGCGCGATCGAACTCGGTGGAGTTGGCGTCTTTCCAGCCCAGCACGTTACGGGCGAACTCGATGACCGCCACTTGCATGCCCAGGCAGATACCCAGGTAAGGCACTTTGTTTTCGCGAGCGTATTGCACGGCAGTGATCTTGCCTTCCACGCCCCGCAGGCCGAAGCCGCCCGGCACGAGGATCGCATCGGCGCCTTCGAGAAGGCCGGTGCCCTGGTTCTCGATGTCTTCGGAATCGATGTAGCGCAGGTTGACCTTGGTACGGTTGCTGATGCCGGCGTGACTCATCGCCTCGATCAGCGACTTGTAGGCGTCCAGCAGTTCCATGTACTTGCCGACCATGGCGATGGTGACTTCGTGCTCCGGGTTGAGCTTGGCATCGACCACGGCTTCCCACTCGGACAGGTCGGCACTGGCGCATTGCAGGCCGAAACGCTCGACGACGAAATCGTCCAGGCCCTGGGAGTGCAGGATGCCCGGGATCTTGTAGATGGTGTCGGCGTCTTCCAGGCCGATGACCGCACGCTCTTCAACGTTGGTGAACTGGGCGATCTTGCGACGCGACGAGATGTCGATCGGGTGATCGGAGCGGCAGATCAGCACGTCTGGCTGCAGGCCGATGGAGCGCAGTTCCTTGACCGAGTGCTGGGTGGGCTTGGTCTTGGTTTCGCCGGCGGTGGCGATGTACGGCACCAGTGTCAGGTGCATCAGCATCGCGCGCTTGGCGCCGATTTCGAAACGCAACTGGCGGATGGCCTCGAGGAACGGCTGGGACTCGATGTCGCCCACGGTGCCGCCGATTTCGACCATCGCCACGTCGGCATCGCCAGCACCCTTGATGATGCGGCGCTTGATCTCGTCGGTGATGTGCGGGATGACCTGGATGGTCGCGCCCAGGTAGTCACCACGACGCTCCTTGCGCAGCACGTGTTCGTAGACACGGCCGGTGGTGAAGTTGTTGTTCTGGGTCATGGTCGTGCGGATGAACCGCTCGTAGTGGCCCAGGTCCAGGTCGGTCTCGGCGCCGTCGTGGGTGACGAACACTTCACCGTGCTGGAACGGGCTCATGGTGCCCGGGTCAACGTTGATGTACGGGTCCAGCTTGAGCATGGTGACCTTAAGTCCCCGCGCCTCCAGGATGGCCGCCAATGAAGCCGAGGCAATGCCTTTCCCCAATGAAGAAACAACACCGCCCGTGACGAATATGTAGCGCGTCATGAAAAACCCTAGAAGTCTGCGTTAAAGCGGTCCGAGCCGCCGGGGAAAGCGAAGGAAGGCCGAAGCCCCCGATCACCTGCATTAATCACAGTGCACCTTTCAAAAAAACCGCCGCGTTGGGACAGACCGGAAGTGAAATCACCGGTACGTTGCTCGCTACACATTTTTTGGAATCGCCCAGCAAAGACTGCTTGGTAATCGGCAACTCCTGCAATTCAGGCGAATCCACAGAAGTTGTATCAAGAAGGGAGCGTAGTCTACCGGAAAGCCCCTTTCAGCTCAAACCCAGATCTTGGCTTCCTGGCGTCCAGATCAATTGCCAACTGCCATCAGCCGGAGCATCGAGCCCGGCCAGGTTGGCCACCGCCAGCAATTGCTCGCCCTGAAAGAGCAGCGGCAATCGGCCGCGAACGAACGCCGGCACGGCCTTTTCATTGAGCAAACGCTTGAGGTCACGGTGACCACGCCCCGCTAACGCCATCACCTCGCCGCCTTGACGATAGCGCACGCTCAGCGGCCCCGCAGGTGGCGTGCCGCTGAGCACCGCTCGACCATTGCCCGGCAAGCGCAGCGCAACCGTCGGATCGGCCCAGTCGACGGTGCCTGGCAGCGAACATAGCCAGTGGTCGGATAACCACCAGACCCGCCCGGCGGCCCGGTGCAACTCGCCGCCGGCCAGGCGCCAGATTGGCCGGGCATCGTCGGCGGCATCGCGCAGCGAGTCCCAGCCAGCCCAGTGATCGCTGTCGGGCAGCAGGGTCATCGGTGCCAGCCAGTGACTCAAGGCGTTGCGCTGACGGGCCGGCGACAACGCCCGCAAAGGCGTCAGCGCCAGGGATGGCAGCCCAAGCCAGTCGAACACGCCCGGGGTGGCGGCCTGGGCCAGGTCGATTCGCGCCAAATCGTCCAGCAAACCCTGGGCTTCACCCATGTGCGCAGCGCTGCGCGCCAGGGTCGTCGAAGCTTGCGGCCATTGCTCGGCCAGCACTGGAAAGACCCGCTGGCGCAGGTAATTGCGCGCATACCGATGGTCGTCGTTGGAGGGATCTTCGATCCAGCTCAAGCCGTGCTGCCTCGCATAGGCTTCCAGCTCCACCCGCGGCACATCGAGCAAGGGCCGCAGCAAATGCCCTTGGCCCAACGAACGCTGCGGCGGCATCGCCGCCAAGCCCTTCACCCCTGCCCCGCGCAATAAACGAAACAGCAGGGTTTCGGCCTGGTCATCGCGGTGCTGGGCAGTGAGCAGCACTTCATTGCTGTGGATCGCCGCTACAAAGGCCGCGTAACGCGCTTCCCGCGCGGCGCGCTCGACACTGGCGCCAGGGCGCACTTGCACAGTCACCACCGCCAGCGGCACGCCCAGGGCCGCGCAGACCGAACGACAATGATCCGGCCACGTCTCAGCTACAGCCTGGAGGCCATGATGCACATGGATCGCGCTCAATGCGGGCAAGGGTTGGCGTTGCGAAAGGGTTACGAGCAGGTGCAGCAGGACGGTGGAGTCGAGGCCGCCAGAGAAGGCGATGCGCCAGGTGGCGGCGTTGCGCCAGGGGAGCATGTGTTTGAGGAGCCGGGTTGGCAGATCAATCGTGGGCTGATTCATCGCAACTGCCTTCACACAAATCAAATGTGGGAGCGAGCTTGCTCGCGATAGCGGTGTATCAGTCAACTTATCTGTTGAATGTTAACCCGTCATCGCGAGCAAGCTCGCTCCCACACAGGGGTACAGCGCTTGAATCAGAGGCCGTAGCTCATCAACCGCTCGTAGCGACGAGCCAGCAGCGCTTCGTTGTCGAACTTCTTGAGCATCGACAATTGCGAGCTGAGCTCGGCACGAATCAGCGCCGCAGCAGCAGCCGGGTCGCGGTGAGCGCCGCCGACTGGCTCGTTGATCACTTTATCGACGATGCCCAGGCCTTTGAGGCGCTCGGCGGTAATGCCCATGGCCTCGGCGGCATCCGGCGCCTTCTCGGCGGTTTTCCACAGGATCGAGGCGCAGCCTTCCGGCGAGATCACCGCATAGGTGGAATATTGCAGCATGTTCAACTGGTCGCAGACACCGATGGCCAGTGCACCGCCGGAACCACCTTCGCCAATTACAGTGGCGATGATCGGGGTTTTCAGGCGTGCCATGACACGCAGGTTCCAGGCAATCGCTTCGCTCTGGTTGCGCTCTTCGGCGTCGATGCCCGGGTAGGCGCCCGGCGTGTCGATGAAGGTCAGGATCGGCATCTTGAAGCGCTCGGCCATTTCCATCAGGCGGCAGGCCTTGCGGTAGCCTTCCGGACGCGGCATGCCGAAGTTGCGGCGCACCTTCTCGCGCACTTCGCGGCCTTTCTGATGGCCGATAACCATCACCGGCTGCTCGTCCAGGCGGGCGACACCGCCGACGATCGCGGCGTCGTCGGAGAAGTGACGGTCACCGTGCAGCTCATCGAACTCGGTGAAGATGTGGTCGATGTAGTCCAGGGTGTAGGGACGACGGGGATGACGCGCCAGGCGGGCGATCTGCCAGCTGGTCAGCTTGCCGAAGATGTCTTCGGTCAGCGTGCGGCTCTTGTCCTGCAGACGAGAGATTTCATCGCCGATATTCAGCGAATTGTCATTACCGACCAAGCGCAACTCTTCGATCTTGGCTTGCAGGTCGGCGATCGGCTGTTCGAAATCTAGAAAATTCGGGTTCATAGGCGTCCGTCTTGGGTCGACGTCCAAGAGAGCTTGGGCCGGCCGGTTGTCTATTCGCGCCTACCTTAAGGGAGAGGCGCGTTCAGGTCGAGATTAAAAATTCGGGTCGAGATCAGGGGCATTCCGGTTTCAAGAATGGCCCCTGGCCGTCAACGGTATTGGAGGAAGACGTTGTCTTTGCCGAACTGGTCACGCAAGGCTTGAATCAACGCATCCGCCGGATCGATTCGCCAGCCTTCGCCGAACTGCAACACAGCCTTGGCGTCAGGGCGTACGTACTCCATGGTGATCGGGCAGGCACCGCGATGGCGCTTGAACAATTCGCCCAACCAGCGTAGCTGATCGCCCTTGAGGTCCTGGGTCTGCAACTTCAGGCGCAGGCTTTCGGCCAGGTTGGTACGGGCATCCTCCATGCTCATCACTCGCTTGACCCGCAGGCGCAGGCCACCGGAAAAGTCATCGTTGCTGACCTCGCCTTCCACCACCACCATCGCATCGGTCTGCAACAGCGACTGCGCCGAGTGGAACGCATCGGCGAACAATGAGGCCTCGATGCGCCCGGAGCGGTCGTCGAGGGTGATGAAACCCATCTTGTCGCCCTTTTTGTTCTTCATCACCCGCAGGGCGATGATCATGCCAGCGACGGTTTGCGTATCGCGCGCCGGCTTGAGGTCGATGATGCGCTGACGGGCGAAGCGGCGGATCTCGCCTTCGTATTCGTCGATCGGGTGACCGGTGAGGTACAGGCCCAAGGTGTCTTTCTCACCCTTGAGGCGTTCCTTGAGGGTCAGCTCCTTGGCCTTGCGATGGTTGCCGTAGACATCGGCGTCTTCTTCGACGAACAGCCCGCCGAACAGGTCGGCGTGGCCGCTGTCATGGGTACGGGCGGTCTGTTCGGCGGCCTTGATCGCCTCCTCCATCGCCGCCAGCAACACCGCGCGGTTGCGGTCGATGTTGGCCTGGTAGGCCTTGGGCTCATCCTGGAAGTAAGGGCCCAAGCGGTCCAACGCGCCACTGCGGATCAAACCGTCAAGGGTGCGCTTGTTGATACGCTTGAGGTCAACCCGCGCGCAGAAATCGAACAGGTCCTTGAACGGCCCGTCCTGGCGCGCTTCGGTGATGGCCTCCACCGGCCCCTCGCCCACGCCCTTGATCGCGCCCAGGCCGTAAATGATGCGGCCTTCGTCGTTCACCGTGAACTTGAACTCCGAAGCGTTCACGTCCGGTGCGTCGAGGCGCAGCTTCATGGTCCGCACTTCTTCGATCAAGGTCACGACCTTGTCGGTGTTGTGCATATCCGCCGACAGTACCGCGGCCATGAACGGCGCCGGGTAGTGTGCCTTCAGCCACGCGGTCTGGTACGACACCAGGCCATAGGCGGCGGAGTGGGATTTGTTGAAGCCGTAGCCGGCGAATTTTTCCACCAGGTCGAAAATGTTACCGGCCAGGTCCGGGTCGATGCCGTTGGTCGCGCAACCCTCAATGAAACCGCCGCGTTGCTTGGCCATTTCCTCGGGCTTTTTCTTACCCATCGCTCGACGCAGCATGTCCGCGCCACCGAGGGTATAACCGGCCATGACCTGGGCAATCTGCATCACCTGTTCCTGATACAGGATGATGCCGTAGGTCGGTGCCAGCACCGGTTTCAAGCCTTCGTACTGATAATCCGAGTGCGGGTATGCCAGCTCGGCGCGGCCGTGCTTACGGTTGATGAAGTCATCCACCATGCCCGATTGCAAAGGGCCTGGGCGGAACAAGGCCACCAGTGCGATCAGGTCTTCCAGGCAGTCGGGCTTGAGCTTTTTGATCAGCTCCTTCATGCCCCGGGATTCAAGCTGGAACACCGCCGTGGTTTCGGCTTTTTGCAGCAGGCTGTAGGTCGGCTTGTCATCCAGCGGGATGAAGGCAATGTCCAGCGGCTCTTCGCCGACCTTGGCCCGGTCACGGTTGATGGTTTTCAGCGCCCAGTCGATGATCGTCAGGGTGCGCAGGCCGAGGAAGTCGAACTTCACCAGGCCCGCCGCCTCGACGTCATCCTTGTCGAACTGGGTCACCAGGCCGTCGCCCTCTTCATCGCAATAGATCGGCGAGAAGTCAGTCAGTTTGGTCGGCGCGATCACCACGCCCCCGGCGTGCTTGCCGACGTTACGCACCACGCCTTCGAGCTTGCGGGCCATCTCCCAGATTTCCGCGGCCTCTTCGTCGACCTTGATGAAGTCCCGCAGGATTTCTTCCTGCTCGTAGGCCTTCTCCAGGGTCATGCCGACTTCGAACGGAATCATCTTCGACAGACGATCCGCCAAGCCGTAGGACTTGCCCTGCACCCGCGCCACGTCACGCACCACCGCCTTGGCGGCCATGGAACCGAAGGTGATGATCTGGCTCACCGCGTTGCGACCGTACTTCTCGGCCACGTAGTCGATCACCCGGTCGCGACCGTCCATGCAGAAGTCGACGTCGAAGTCGGGCATGGAGACCCGTTCCGGGTTGAGGAAACGTTCGAACAGCAGGTCGTATTCCAGCGGGTCGAGGTCGGTGATCTTCTGCACATAGGCCACCAGCGACCCGGCACCCGATCCACGGCCAGGGCCCACCGGCACGCCGTTGTTCTTGGCCCACTGGATAAAGTCCATCACGATCAGGAAGTAACCGGGAAAGCCCATCTGGATGATGATATCCAGCTCGAAATTCAACCGATCGACATAGACCTGGCGCTTGGCTTCGTAATCTTCGGTGGTGTCCTTGGGCAGCAGGACGCTGAGGCGATCCTCCAGGCCATCAAAAGACACCTTGCGAAAATATTCGTCGATGGTCATGCCATCGGGGATCGGGAAGTTGGGCAGGAAGTGCTTGCCCAGCTTCACTTCGATGTTGCAGCGCTTGGCGATCTCGACCGTGTTTTCCAGCGCCTCGGGCAGGTCGCTGAACAACTCGGCCATTTCCTCGGCGCTCTTGAGGTATTGCTGGTTGCTGTAGTTCTTCGACCGCCGCGGATCGTCGAGGGCACGGCCCTCACCGATGCAGACGCGGGTCTCGTGGGCTTCGAAATCTTCCTGCTTGATAAAACGCACATCGTTGGTCGCCACCAGCGGCGCGCCGATCTTGTCGGCCAGGGCGACGGCGGCGTGCAGGTGCTCTTCGTCATTGGGACGGTTGGTGCGCTGCACTTCGATGTAGAAGCGATCCGGGAACACCGCCATCCAGTCGCGGGCCAGCGTCTCGGCTTCTTCAGGGTTGCCGCTGAGCAGGGCCAGGCCGATTTCACCTTCCTTGGCCGCCGACAGCATGATCAGCCCTTCGCTGGCCTCGGCTACCCACTCGCGCTCGATGATGATCGAGCCGTTGCGCTGGCCGTCGATAAAACCACGGGAGATCAGCTCGGTGAGGTTGCGATAACCCAGGGCGTTCATCACCAACAGGCTGATACGGCTCAGCGGGGCGTCCGGGTCCTTGTTCGACAGCCATAGGTCGGCGCCACAGATCGGCTTGATCCCGGCGCCCATGGCGGCCTTGTAGAACTTGACCAGCGAACACATGTTGTTCTGGTCGGTGACCGCCACGGCAGGCATGTTCATGCCCACCAGGGTCTTGACCAGGGGCTTGATCCGCACCAGACCGTCGACCAGGGAGTATTCAGTGTGCAGGCGTAGATGAACGAATGAAGCCGGCATAGTGATCCTGCGTTAAGTCATGAAAACAACAAGGCCCGGATTGTACCGGGCCTTGGGTAAAACATCAGCCATGAGCACCCTGCCAAGCGAATGTGCACATTACTTTTGTGGCGAGGGGATTTATCCCCGCTGGGCTGCGAAGCAGCCCCAAAGCCCATCAGGCATCGAGTTGTCAGCTAAAGGGCCGCTTCGCGCCCCAGCGGGGATAAATCCCCTCGCCACAAAAGCCGACATCAAGAAACCGTAATCTGATTATTCACAATCAAGCCATCACGAGCTTCATAAGCCAGCCGCACCGGGGCGAACGAACGCCGATGAATCGGCGTTGGCCCAAGGCGCGCCAGGGCTTCGAGATGAACGGGAGTCGGGTAGCCCTTGTGGCTGCCGATGCCGTAGCCTGGGTAGATCAACTCGAAAGCGCTCATTTCCCGGTCACGGCTGACCTTTGCCAGGATCGAGGCTGCCGCGATGGCCGGCACCTTGCCGTCGCCCTGGATCACCGCTTCGGCGCGCATAGACAGTTTCGGGCAGCGATTGCCATCGATCATCGCCAGTTTCGGCGTGATGTGCAGGCCCTGCACGGCACGCTGCATGGCAAGCATGGTGGCGTGCAGGATATTGAGTTCATCGATTTCTTCGACTTCGGCCCGGGCGATGCACCAGCTCAGGGCTTTCTCGCAGATCTCGTCGTAGAGCTTTTCGCGACGGGCTTCAGTGAGTTTCTTCGAATCGTTGAGGCCCAGGATCGGCCGGTTCGGGTCGAGAATCACCGCCGCCGTCACAACCGCGCCGCACAACGGGCCACGCCCCACTTCATCGACACCGGCCACCAGTTCTTCCACTTCGGCGACCAGGTTGAAATCCAGGCCCATCTGTAGCTTTGGGTTGCTCATGGTTTTGCGCCAATCAGGGTCAGTACCGCGTCCGCGGCCTGGTTGGAAGCATCACGACGCAAGGTACGATGGATTTCATCAAAGCCCCGGGTCTGTTCCTCGCCGCCGTCGATCAAGGGCGACAGCGTGGTGGCCAGCGCCTCGGCGGTCGCCTCGTCCTGCAACAGCTCCGGCACCAACAAGCGTTGGGCCAACAGGTTCGGCAAGGACACGTAGGGACTCTTGACCATGCGCTTGAGAATCCAGAACGTCAGCGGCGCCAGGCGATAGGCGACCACCATCGGGCGTTTATACAACAGTGCCTCAAGGGTAGCAGTGCCGGAGGCAATCAACACCGCATCGCAGGCCGCCAATGCTTCATGGGAACGACCGTCAAGCAGCGTTATAGGCAAATCGCGGCCGACCAGCAGCGCTTCCAACTGGGCGCGACGCTGCGCACTGGCACACGGCAGGACAAAACGTACACCGGGGCGCAGCGCCCGAAGGCGTTCGGCAGCATCAAAAAACAGGCCACCCAGGCGACTCACTTCGCCACCTCGGCTACCGGGCATCAAGGCCACCAACGGCCCCTCGGGCAAGCCCAATGCCTGGCGGGCCGCGTCGCGGTCGGCTTCCAGGGGAATGGTATCGGCCAGAGTGTGCCCGACAAACCGCACCGGCACGCCCTTCTCTTCGTAGAACCGGGCTTCGAACGGCAGCAGCGTCAGCATCAGGTCGCAACCCTCGCGAATCTTGAGCACCCGCTTCTGCCGCCAGGCCCAGACCGACGGGCTGACGTAATGCACGGTCTTGATACCGGCCTGACGTAACTTGAGTTCGATATTGAGGGTGAAATCCGGCGCATCGATGCCGATGAACACATCCGGTTTTTCGTTAATCAGGGTCTGGATCAGCTTCTTGCGCCGGGCCAGCAGCTCGCGCAGGCGCCCGAGCACTTCCACCAGGCCCATCACCGACAGGCGTTCCATCGGGAAATAGGACACCAGACCCTCGGCCTCCATCAACGGCCCGCCAACACCGATGAATTCGACAGCGGGATGTTGCACCTTGAGCGCGCGCATCAAACCGGCGCCCAGAATGTCACCGGAAGCCTCTCCCGCCACCAGTGCAATACGCAAATTAGCCATGGTCAGCGAGTGATGCCGCGGGTCGAAGACTGGATGGAGTCACGGAAGATCGCGACTTCCGGGTGTTGCGCCGAAGCCTCGGCCAATTCGGCGAGTGCTTGCTCGACCGTCAGGCCCTGGCGATACACGACCTTATAGGCGCGACGCAGCGCCGTAATCGCCTCTTCGCTGAAACCACGACGGCGCATGCCTTCGAAGTTCATGCTGCGGGCTTCGGCCGGGTTGCCGAACACCGTGACATAGGCCGGGACGTCCTTGCCGATGGCAGTGCCCATGCCAGAGAAGCTGTGGGCGCCGATATGGCAATACTGGTGCACCAGGGTGAACCCGGACAGGATCGCCCAATCGTCCACGTGCACATGGCCGGCCAGCGCGGTGTTGTTGACCAGGATGCAATGGTTGCCAATCACGCTGTCATGGCCGATGTGCGCGTAGGCCATGATCAGGTTGTGGTCGCCCAAGGTCGTTTCGGAACGATCCTGAACGGTGCCACGGTGAATCGTCACGCCTTCGCGGATCACGTTGTGATCGCCAATGACCAGACGGGTTTCTTCACCTTTGTACTTGAGATCGGGCGTGTCCTCGCCTACCGAAGAAAACTGGTAAATGCGATTGTGCCGACCAATCCGGGTCGGTCCCTTGAGAATTACGTGGGGACCGATCACCGTACCCTCGCCGATTTCCACACCTGCGCCGACAATCGACCACGGGCCGACCTCGACATCGGCGGCCAAAACGGCCGTCGGATCGATGATTGCGCGAGGGTCAATCAAACTCATAGTTTGCGTTCCGCACAGATGATTTCAGCGGAGCAGACTGGCTTGCCGTCGACCGAAGCCTGGCATTCGAATTTCCAGATCTGGCGCTTGCAACTGATGAACTTGGCTTCGAGGATCAACTGATCGCCCGGAGTGACCGGCTGGCGGAAACGCAGCTTGTCGGAACCGACGAAGTAATAGAGCGTGCCGTCGGCAGGTTTTACGTCGAGCATTTTGAAACCAAGGATCCCGGCAGCCTGAGCCATCGCTTCGATGATCAATACGCCCGGCATGATTGGATGCGCGGGGAAGTGACCATTGAAGAACGGCTCGTTGATGCTGACATTCTTGTAGGCACGAATGCGCTTGCCTTCAACGTCCAGGTCCACCACCCGATCCACCAGCAGGAACGGGTAACGGTGAGGCAGGTATTCGCGAATCTCGTTGATGTCCATCATTTCGGGGGGAAGCCTATGTAAAGATTGGAAGCGCACGAGTGACGCGCACTCCGCTAGCAAATCAAGAAGCCCTAACGGCTGTGCACACTTGATATGGAAATGGTATCAGCCATCTGATGAAGCATTACCGCCAGGGGTCACGTCCCCTACACGCTTTTCCACCTGCTTGAGGCGCCGCGCGATGTCGTCGAGCTGGCGGATACGCGCCGCGCTCTTGCGCCATTCGGCTGCCGGCTGCATGGCCGTACCGGAAGAATAGGCACCTGGCTCGGTAATCGAGTGGGTCACCATGGTCATCCCGGTCAGGAACACGTTGTCACAGATATCGATATGGCCCACCAGCCCCACGCCACCGGCGAGCATGCAGTGCTTGCCGATCTTGGTGCTGCCGGAGATGCCCACGCAGGCGGCCATGGCGGTGTGGTCACCGACCTGGACGTTGTGGGCGATCTGGATCTGGTTGTCGAGCTTGACGCCATTGCCGATGACCGTGTCGGCCAGGGCACCGCGGTCGATCGCGGTGTTGACGCCAATCTCCACGTCATCACCAATGGTGACGCCGCCGATCTGGGCAATTTTCTGCCAGATGCCCTTCTCGTTGGCAAAACCGAACCCTTCGCCGCCCAGCACCGCGCCGGACTGAATCACGACCCGCTTGCCGATGCGCACATCGTGATACAGGGTGACCCGTGGTGCCAGCCAACCGCCTTCACCGATCTCGCTGCGCGCGCCAATGACACAATGGGCACCCAACGTGACGCCAGCTCCGATTCGGGCCGCGCTTTCGATGACCACGAACGGGCCGACACTGGCCGTGGGGTCAACCACGGCATCCGCCGCGATCACTGCGCTGGGATGGATACCGGCAGCCGCTTTCGGCTTGGGGTCGAACAGATGGGAAATGCGGGCATACGCCAGGTACGGATCGGGCACGATCAGGGCATCGCCGGCAAACCCATCGCCATCCGCGGCCTTGAGCAACAGCGCGGCCGCCCGGCTGTCGGCCAGGTACTTGCGGTACTGAGGATTTGCCAGAAAGCTCAACTGAGCTGGGCCAGCCTCTTGCAAAGTGGCTAGCCCAGTAATTGCCTTCTCCGGGTCGCCACGCAGGGTGGCGCCGAGGAACTCGGCCAACTGGCCGAGCTTGATAGTCGCTGTCATGGATTACTTCAGCTGATTCATGCGCTCGATCACTTGGCGCGTGATGTCGTATTGAGGCTTGACATCGATCACTGCGCCACGCTCGAACACCAGGTCAAAACCACCTTTCTTGATGACTTCTTCCACAGCGCTGTCGAGTTTAGGCTTGAGTTGCTTGAGCATTTCGCGGTCGGCAACAGCTTTCGCTTCGTTCAGCTCCTTGGACTGGAACTGGAAGTCACGGGCCTTTTGCTTGAATTCAAGCTCCAGACGCTCGCGTTCACCCTGGGCCATCTTGTCGCCACCGGCCACCAGACGATCCTGAATGCCCTTGGCGCTGCTTTCCAGGCCCTTGAGCTTGGTCAGTTGCGGGCCGAATTTCTTCTCCGCATCCACGGCGTACTTTTTCGCCGCGTCGGATTCCAGCAGGGCCATCTGATAATTCAGCACGGCGATCTTCATGTCGGCAAAAGCCGGACCGGCGACCAGTACGGTCGCCAGGAGAACCAATTGAGTCAACTTACGCACGATGTACTCCTACAAAATCCATTGTCGTTGTCATGGGTCAGACGCTTAGAACGTCTGGCCGAGGGAGAATTGGAACACTTGGGTTTCAGCGTTATCCGGTTTCTTGATCGGCATCGCCAATGCGAAGCTCAAAGGACCCAGCGCGGTGACCCAGGTCACACCCACGCCGACGGAACTGGCCATGTTGCTCAGGCTGATGTCATTACACTTGGTGTTGGAGCTAGTACCGTTGGCGTTGGTGGTGTCACTGCACGAGGAGTCGAATACGTTACCCACGTCCCAGAATACCGAGGTACGCAGGGAGCGTTGGTCCTTGACGAACGGCATCGGGAACAGGATTTCGGCGCCACCCTGGATCAGGACGTTGCCACCGAATGGCAGTGGATCCTGGTCTGGGTCTGCAACTGTACCTGGATTGGTGCCTTTACTTGGCGTACTGCGAGGACCAAGGGTGCTGTCCTTGAAGCCACGCACCGAGTTGAAACCACCGGCGTAGTAGTTCTCGTAGAACGGCAGGCCATCGGTCGAACCGTAACCGTCACCGTAGCCCAGCTCGGTGTGCAGGCGCATGGTGTAGTTGTCGGTCAACGGCTGGAACAGCTGGCCACGATAGTCGAGCTTGAAGAACGACAGGTCGCTGCCAGGCGTAGTCGTTTCCAGAACCAGGCTCTGGGAATGGCCACGGGTCGCCAGTACGCCCTTGTTCAGGGTCGACTCGGACCAACCGGCAGACGCCTTGAAGTTCAGGTAGCTATCGCCTTCCTTGTTAACGAAATCGAAGATCTCGTCAACGGTGTACTTACCGGTGTTGATCTTGTCCTGCTGGGCGGTGAGGCCGAACGTCAGGCGCGAGGTTTCGCTGATTGGATAACCCACGTTGGCGCCAACACCGAAACTGTCCACCGCATAGCTGGAGATATCAGAATCGAGCTCGTCATAGTCGGTGGTGCGGTAGAAGGCGTTGTAGCCCAGGCTCACACCATCAGCGGTCCAGTAGGGGTCCACATAACCGAAGTTGTAGCGGGTCTGGTACTCACTACGGGTCAAGCCGATGCTGACCTTGTTACCGGTACCCAGGAAGTTGTTCTGGGTGATCGAGCCACCGAGGATCAAACCGGCACTCTGGGCAAAACCGACGCTGGCGGTGATCGAGCCGGAAGCCTGCTCTTCGACGCTGTAGTTCACATCGACCTGGTCATCGACGCCCGGTACGGCCGGGGTCTCGACGTTGACTTCCTTGAAGAAGCCCAGGCGCTCCAGGCGGGTCTTGGACTGGTCGATCAGGTAGGTCGACGCCCAACCGCCTTCCATCTGGCGCATTTCACGGCGCAGCACTTCGTCCTCGGACTTGGTGTTGCCGCGGAAGTTGATGCGGTTGACGTAGGCACGCTTGCCCGGGTCCACGGCGAAGGTGATGTCGACGGTGTGGTCTTCATCGTGCGGCTGTGGCACGCCGTTGACGTTGGCGAAGGTGTAGCCCTCGTTACCCAGGCGGCGGGTGATCAGCTCGGACGTGGTGGTCATCAGCTTGCGCGAGAACACCTGGCCCTTCTGCACCAGCAGCAGCGACTTGACCTGGTCTTCAGGCACTTTCAGGTCGCCGCTGAGCTTGACGTCACGAACGGTGTACTTCTCGCCTTCGTTGACGTTGACGGTGATGTAGACGTGCTTCTTGTCCGGTGTGATGGACACCTGGGTCGAGGCGATGTCCATGTTGATGTAGCCGCGGTCCAGGTAGTAGGAACGCAGGCGCTCCAGGTCACCGGAGAGTTTTTCACGGGCGTACTTGTCGTCGTTCTTGAAGAACGACAGCCAGTTGGTGGTCTTGAGTTCGAACAGGTCGATCAGGTCTTCGTCAGGGAAAACCGTGTTGCCCACCACGTTGATGTGCTGGATGGCTGCCACGGTGCCTTCGTTGATGTTGACCTTCAGGCCGACGCGGTTGCGCGGTTGCGGCACCACTTCGGTGTCGACGGTGGCCGAGTAGCGGCCCTGGGCAACGTACTGGCGTTGCAGCTCGTTACGCACACCTTCGAGGGTGGCGCGCTGGAAGATCTCGCCTTCGGCCAGGCCGGATTGCTTGAGGCCCTTCATCAGGTCTTCAGTGGAGATCGCCTTGTTGCCTTCGATCTCGATACTGGCGACCGACGGACGCTCGACAACGGTGATGACCAGGACATTGCCGTCACGGCCCAGTTGGATATCTTGAAAGAAGCCGGTCTTGAACAGCGCACGCGTGGATTCCACCAGGCGCCGATCATCCGCCTGCTCGCCGACGTTCAACGGCAAGGCACCAAAGACGCTACCCGCGGAGACCCGCTGGAGGCCATTGACGCGAATATCAGAGATAGTGAAGGACTCGGCGTGAACTTCGGCGATCATCAATACGGTGAGAACCGCAGTTAGCAGCAGACGTTTCATGAAGTCCTTTCTTATTCCAACTGGCAATAAACAAACTGCCGCAAAATGCGGCAGATTCGCAATTCAGCGAAGCGTTACAGACGACCCAGATCGTTGACAAGGGCAAGCAACATGACCCCGACCACCAAGCTGATACCGATCTGTATCCCCCAACCCTGCACCCGATCCGACAAGGGACGACCACGCGCCCACTCGATCAGATAAAACAGCAGATGCCCCCCATCCAGTACCGGGATGGGCAGCAAATTCAGAACCCCCAGGCTAATGCTCAGATAAGCAAGGAAATTCAGGAAATCAGCGACGCCCGACTGGGCAGAAGCGCCCGCCACTTTAGCAATGGTTATCGGTCCACTCAAGTTTTTTACCGAGAGCTCGCCGAACAACATTTTCTTGAGCGAGTCCAGCGTCAGGACACTCATGGTCCAGGTACGACGCGCACCCTCGCCAATCGCCGCCAAAGGGCCAAAACTGACCTCGCGAATCATTTCCGGCGGCCAGTCGACAGCCTTGACGCCCGCCCCCAGGTAACCGGTCGGTGCCTTGCTCTCACCACGGGCGGCCAGGGTCACCGGAACATCGATTGGAGCACCGTCGCGCTCGATGCGCAGCACAATTTTAGTATCAGGACGTACACGAACCGAATCGACCACCTGCTGCCAGTCGCTGACCGGCTGGCCGTCGAGTGCCAGCAACCGATCGCCGGTCTTCAGGCCAGCGGCCTGGGCCGGGCCTTTCGGATCGAGCTCGGCGAGTATCGGCGGCATTGCCGGACGCCATGGCCGGATCCCCAGCGACCGGATCGGATCCGGCTCGTCGGCGCCCTTGAGCCAGTTGTCCAAGGCCAGTTCGCGAGGTGAATCCACCGTGGAGCCCTGCTCGCGCACCATCAATTGCAACGAACCGCTCTCACCCAGGCGACGCACCAGCTGTAGATTGACCGCTGCCCAGCCCGAGGTCGGCTCGCCATCGATAGCGACGATTTCCTGCCCGGCACCCAGCCCGGCACGGGCGGCAACGCTACCCGACTCCACCGCACCAATGACCGGACGCACCTGCTCGCTGCCCAGCATGGCCAGGCCCCAGAAAAACACCATGGCCAGCAGGAAGTTGGCAATCGGCCCCGCCGCGACGATGGCGATACGCTGACGGACGGTCTTGCGATTGAAGGATTGATCGAGCTGGTCGGCCGGGACTTCGCCTTCGCGCTCATCGAGCATCTTGACGTAGCCGCCCAGCGGGATGGCCGCGACGACGAACTCGGTGCCTTTCTTGTCGTGCCAGCGCAGCAAAGGCATGCCAAAGCCCACGGAAAAACGCAGGACCTTGACGCCACAGCGCCGCGCGACCCAGAAATGACCGAATTCGTGAAATGTGACCAACACCCCCAACGCAACCAGGGTGCCGACAATCATATAGAGCGCGCTCATCTGTTTTCTCCGCAATCCTGTCCAGGGCAACCCTGGCTAACGTATCGCAGCTTCAACGCCCGTGGCGCTGCAGCCATTGGCCCGCCAATTCACGAGCCCTGGCATCCGCCGTAAACACAGTATCGAGGTCATTGACCGAAACCACGGCCTCGAGATTCAAGACTTCCTCGATGATACTCGCGATCTCGAGGTAACGGACACGTCCATCGAGAAACGCTGCAACCGCCACTTCATTGGCGGCGTTAAGCATCGCCGGGGCACTATTGCCCGCCTCGGCCGCCTGGCGCGCCAGGCGCAGGCAGGGGAAACGCTGCTCATCGGGCGCCTGGAAGTCCAGGCGAGCGATGGCGAAGAGGTCCAGCGGTGCAACGCCCGAATCGATGCGCTCCGGCCAGGCCAGGGCATTGGCGATCGGGGTGCGCATGTCCGGATTGCCCAATTGGGCCAGCACCGAGCCGTCGACATAGTCCACCAGGGAGTGAATCACGCTCTGGGGATGAATCACCACCTCGACCTGGGACGGCTTGGCATCGAACAGCCAGCAGGCCTCGATCAGCTCCAGCCCCTTGTTCATCATGCTGGCCGAATCCACAGAAATCTTGCGCCCCATGGACCAGTTCGGGTGCGCACAAGCCTGCTCAGGTGAAACATGCACCAATTCTTCCAGCGGTGTCTGCCGGAACGGACCACCGGAGGCTGTCAGCAAAATCCGCCGGACACCCACCGCGCCGAGGCCACGGGAAAAATCCTGCGGCATGCATTGAAAAATCGCATTGTGCTCGCTGTCGATGGGCAGCAACACCGAACCGCTTTTGCGCACAGCCTGCATGAACAGCGCGCCGGACATCACCAGCGCTTCCTTGTTGGCCAGCAGGATCTTCTTGCCGGCTTCCACCGCCGCCAGCGTCGGACGCAAGCCCGCCGCACCGACAATTGCCGCCATCACGGCGTCGACTTCGGGGTCGGACGCCACTTGGCAGAGGCCCTCCTCCCCCACCAGCACACGGGTTTGCAAGCCAGCGACGCGCAGATCGTCCTGCAGCGCCCGCGCCACGGCGGCCTCAGGCACCACGGCAAACCGCGGCGTGTGGCGTATGCACAAGGCCAGCAACTCACTCATGCGCGTGAAGCCACTGAGGGCGAACACCTGGTAACGCTCCGGATGCCGACCAATGACGTCAAGCGTACTCAGGCCGATCGAACCGGTCGCACCAAGGACCGTGATCTGCTGGGGGCGACTCACGACGCCGCCATCCACAACAGCACGGCAAAGATCGGGATCGCGGCGGTAAGGCTGTCGATGCGATCCAGCACGCCACCGTGGCCGGGCAGCAGGTTACTGCTGTCCTTGATGCCCGATTGACGCTTGAACATGCTTTCGGTCAGGTCGCCGACCACGGAGACAAATACGATCAGGGCGGCGCCAATAAGGCCCATCAACAGCTGCGCGACGGTCCAGTCCCGCACGAAACCGACCACGGTCGTGATCACCAGGCTCAAGGCCAGGCCACCATAGACCCCTTCCCAGCTCTTGCCAGGGCTGACCTTCGGCGCCAGCTTGCGCTTGCCGAAGGCCTTACCGGAAAAATAGGCGCCGACGTCGGCACCCCAGACCAGCACCATCACGGCCATGATCTGCCAGTTGCCCAGCGGGCCTTGCTTGATCCAGATCAGCCCCTGCCAGGCCGGCAGCAGGATCAACAGGCCGATGACCAGCTTGGTCGCGGCATTGGCCCAATGATGGGTCGTCTGCGGGTAGGTCAGCACCAGGAAGGTCGCTGTCGCCCACCACAGCACTGCGGCGCCCAGCACCCAAGGCGCAAGGCCAGGCACCACGTACATGATGAACAGCATGGCCGCCACGGCAGCGGCGTAGGCCACCCGCGCCGACTGCGCAGGAAAACCCGCCAGCCGCGCCCATTCCCACGCACCCAAGGTCACGACCAGCCCGATGAACAGCGCAAAACCGGCGCCTTCGAGCAGGAAGAAACCACCCAGGGCGATGGGCAACAGGATCAAGGCAGTGATGATTCGTTGTTTAAGCATTAAACCCGGGCTCCAGCTTCGATCTGCTCGCTCGTTTTACCGAAACGACGCTGACGGGAAGCGAAATCGGCCAGTGCGGTGCGCATGGCTTCGTGTTTGAAGTCCGGCCAGAACAGGTCGGAGAAGTACAACTCGGCATAGGCCAACTGCCAGAGCAGGAAATTGCTGATGCGATGCTCGCCACCGGTACGGATGCACAGGTCCGGCAACGGCAGGTCGCCGGTCGCCAGGCAGGTCTGCAGCAGTTCCGGCGTGATGTCTTCCGGGCGCAAGTGCCCGGCCTGGACTTCCCGCGCCAGCCGCTGGGCAGCCTGGGCAATGTCCCACTGACCACCATAATTGGCGGCGATCTGCAGGACAAACCGATCAGGGCCCGCCGTCGCGGTCTCGGCTTCGCGCATCGCGGCCTGCAATTCAGGATGGAAGCGCGAGCGATCACCAATGATCCGTAGGCTGATCTTGTTCTCGTTGAGGCGCTTGGCCTCGCGACGCAGGGCCTTGAGGAACAGGTCCATCAAGGCGCTGACTTCATCGGCCGGACGCTGCCAGTTCTCACTGGAGAAGGCGAACAGGGTCAGCACCTCGACCCCGGCCTCGGCGCACACCTCTATGACCGCACGAACCGCATCAACCCCCGCCTTGTGCCCGGCGACGCCAGGCATAAAGCGTTTCTTGGCCCAGCGGTTATTGCCGTCCATGATGATCGCCACATGGCGCGGTACCGCGAACGGCACGGCCTGCTTGGTCTTTTCCATGAAAGCGAGACCCTTATACGGCCATCAGGTCCGCTTCTTTTTGCTTGGTGGCCGAGTCGATATCAGCCTCTGCCTTGTCGGTCAGCTTCTGGATATCGGCGGCGGCGCGACGCTCCTCGTCTTCGCTGATTTCCTTATCCTTGACCAGCTTCTTCAGCTCGCCCAAGGCGTCGCGACGAATGTTGCGCACGGCCACCCGGGCGTCTTCGGCAGCGCTGCGCGCCTGCTTGGTGAAGCCCTTGCGCGTTTCCTCGGTGAGGGCAGGCATGGAGATCAGCAACAACTCGCCCAGGTTGGTCGGATTGAGGTTCAGCCCGGCGCTCTGGATCGCCTTGTCGACCGCTGCCAGCATGTTGCGCTCAAAGGCTACAACCTGCAGGGTGCGCGAATCCTTGACCGTGACGTTGGCGACACTGCTCAACGGCGTATCGGCGCCGTAGTAAGGCACCATCACACTGCCCAGGATGCTGGGGTGAGCCTTGCCGGTGCGAATCTGGCCGAATGCGTGACTCAGCGATTCAAGGGATTTTTGCATGCGCGCCTGGGCGTCTTTCTTGATGTCGTCGATCATTGTTGCGCTTCCTCGATCAGTGTTCCTTCGGCGCCGCCATGGACGATATTCAGCAGGGCACCGGGCTTGTTCATATTAAAGACACGTAGCGGCATCTTGTGGTCACGGCACAGGCAGATAGCCGTGAGGTCCATTACGCCCAGTTTGCGATCCAGCACTTCATCGTAGGTCAGATGATCGAACTTCTCGGCATGTGGGTCTTTGAACGGGTCAGCGGTATACACACCATCGACCTTGGTTGCCTTGAGCACGACATCGGCATCGATCTCGATCGCTCGCAGGCAGGCGGCCGAATCCGTGGTGAAGAACGGATTGCCGGTACCGGCGGCAAAAATAACCACTTCCTTGGCATTGAGGTGGCGCATGGCTTTGCGGCGGTCGTAGTGATCGGTTACGCCAACCATGGAAATGGCCGACATCACGATGGCCGAGATATTGGCACGCTCCAGCGCGTCACGCATAGCCAGGGCGTTCATCACAGTGGCCAGCATGCCCATGTGGTCGCCCGTGACCCGATCCATGCCGGCCGCGCTCAGCGCTGCGCCGCGGAACAGGTTGCCGCCGCCGATGACCAGGCCGACCTGAACGCCGATCCCGACCAGTTGCCCGACTTCCAGGGCCATGCGATCCAGCACTTTCGGATCGATCCCGAACTCTTCCGAGCCCATCAGGGCCTCGCCGCTAAGCTTGAGTAGAATGCGTTTATAGCGAGCCTGATAACCACTGCCCTGCTGAGCCATTGCGAATCTCTCCTGCGGCGTATGTGTTCAAAAAATTCTCTGCGGCTGTTTACAGCCTGCGTTCACTCTAGCTTGGCGCTGACACAGCGCCATCGGACACGGCTTTGTAAGCCAGTTCCGACAGGAAACCAATATAAATCGGCATCCCCATCCAAAAAGAGGCTGCGCGCGTTAAGCGGGCAGCCTCTTCTGGGCGACAGTTATAAAAACTGTCTTATTGCTTGCTGGCAGCCAGCTGAGCAGCAACTTCTTCAGCGAAGTTGTCTACTGGCTTCTCGATGCCTTCGCCCACTTTGAAGTAGGTGAAGGAAACGATTTCAGCGCCGCCTTTCTTGGCCAGTTCACCGACCTTGATTTCAGGGTTCTTGACGAACGCCTGCTCAACCAGGCTGGCTTCAGCCAGGAACTTGGTGATACGACCGGCAACCATTTTTTCAACGATTTCGGCTGGCTTGCCTTTGATCTTGTCTTCGTTGAGCTGCATGAACACGGCTTTTTCGCGCTCGATGGCGTCAGCGGAAACTTCCGAAGGCAGCAGGAACTCAGGGTTGCTGGCAGCAACGTGCATCGCGATGTCCTTGGCCAGTTCGACGCTACCGCCTTTGAGGGCTACAACGACGCCGATCTTGTTGCCGTGCAGGTAGGAACCGACAACATCACCTTCGATGCGAACCAGGCGACGAATGTTGACGTTTTCGCCAACTTTGGCAACCAGGGCTTCACGAGCCGATTCCTGAGCGGCGATCAGCGGAGCTGCGTCGGTCAGTTTGTCGGCGAATGCTTTTTCGACGCTGGCGGCAACGAATGCCTTGAAGTCGTCTTGCAGGGCCAGGAAGTCGGTCTGCGAGTTGACTTCGATGATAACGGCAGCTTTACCGTCATCCTTGATACCGATGGCGCCTTCAGCGGCAATGTTGCCGGCTTTCTTGGCAGCCTTGATGGCGCCCGAAGCACGCATGTCATCAATGGCTTTCTCGATGTCGCCGCCAGCCTTGGTCAAGGCTTTCTTGCAGTCCATCATGCCTTCGCCGGTACGCTCGCGCAGTTCTTTGACCAACGCTGCAGTAATCTCTGCCATTTCAAAATCCTCTTGGATAGGTTTTCAACCATTCCACCCGATCGAACGGGCGATCAATTCTTCCTGGAAAACCACTGCTTATAGGCCGCGGCAGGTTACAAACAAATCACTGCACTGGCGGCAAATGGTTTTCGAGGTGGCAAAAAGGGGGCCAAGCCCCCTTTTTGCTTACTGAGTCAACGCCAGGGGCGTCGATTACTCAGCGGCTGCTGCCGGAGCTTCTTCAGCGAAGACTTCGGTGCCGCCATTCACGTTGTTGCGACCACGGATAACAGCGTCAGCCATCGAACCCATGTACAGCTGGATGGCGCGGATGGCGTCATCGTTGCCTGGGATGATGTAGTCAACGCCTTCCGGGCTGCTGTTGGTATCGACAACGCCGATGACCGGGATACCCAGCTTGTTGGCTTCGGTGATCGCGATGCGCTCGTGGTCAACGTCGATCACGAACAGTGCGTCAGGCAGACCGCCCATGTCCTTGATACCGCCCAGGGAGCGGTCCAGCTTCTCAAGATCGCGAGTGCGCATCAGCGCTTCTTTCTTGGTCAGCTTGGCGAAAGTACCGTCTTCGGACTGGACTTCAAGGTCACGCAGACGCTTGATGGAAGCGCGAATGGTCTTGAAGTTGGTCAGCATGCCGCCCAACCAGCGGTGATCGACGTACGGCGAACCGCAACGTGCTGCTTCTTCAGCAACGATCTTGCCAGCGGAACGCTTGGTGCCGACGAACAGAATCTTGTTTTTGCCCTGGGCCAGGCGCTCTACGAAGGTCAGTGCTTCGTTGAACATCGGCAGGGTTTTTTCAAGGTTGATGATGTGGATCTTGTTACGCGCGCCGAAAATGTACTTGCCCATTTTCGGGTTCCAGTAACGGGTCTGGTGACCGAAGTGCACACCGGCCTTCAGCATATCGCGCATGTTGACTTGGGACATGATAGTTCCTTGATAAGTCGGGTTTGGCCTCCACGTATCCCAATGACCAACCAGCGGCTATATAGCCAAAGGCACCCAGGTCATCGTGTCGACACGTGTGTGGATTTAAGCTTACGGGGTCATCCCCGGAAAGCGGCGCATTTTATACCACAGCAAGGGCGAAAACGGAACACGGATTCTGAAATCCTCTGCGGTGAGTGGAATGTGGGAGCAAGGCTTGCCCGCGATGAAGGCTACGCGGTCCTTCAGAAATCGAGTCGCCTGCTTCGCGAGCAAGCTTTGCTCCCACTCGCCCCCCTTGCCACAGAGTTCGGGCTGGGGAGCTCTTTGTACTGATCGTCTGTTAGAATCGCCTCTTTCAGGGCCACGTGAATCATCATCCGCCGCCCATTTCGCTTTGAACAGCGCCGTCGGGCGCAGAGAGAGCCTGTATGACCGTTACCCTCAAGACCCCCGAGGACATCGCCAAAATGCGTGTTGCCGGCAAGCTCGCCGCCGATGTGCTGGAGATGATCGCCGACTACGTCAAGCCCGGCGTGACCACCGAAGAGCTGGACCGCATCTGCCACGACTACATCGTCAACGAGCAGAAAGCCATCCCGGCCCCGCTCAACTACAAAGGCTTCCCGAAGTCGATCTGCACCTCGATCAACCACGTGGTCTGCCACGGCATCCCCAACGAAAAACCGTTGAAGGATGGCGACACCCTGAACATCGACGTCACCGTCATCAAGGACGGCTTTCACGGCGACACCAGCCGCATGTTCCATGTCGGCAACGTGCCGGAGTGGGCCGAGCGCCTGTCGAAGGTCACCCAGGAATGCATGTACATGGCCATCGAACTGGTGAAGCCGGGCTGCCGCCTGGGGGACATCGGCGAGGTGATCCAGAAGCACGCGCAAAAGAACGGCTTCTCGGTGGTGCGTGAGTTCTGCGGCCATGGCATCGGCAAGGTGTTCCACGAAGAACCGCAGATCCTGCACTACGGCCGTGCCGGCACGGGCATGGAGCTGCAGGCGGGCATGACCTTCACCATCGAGCCGATGATCAACCAGGGCCGCGCCGACACCAAGGTGCTGGGCGATGGCTGGACTGCCATCACCAAGGATCGCAAGCTGTCGGCCCAGTGGGAACACACCTTGCTGGTCACCGAGACCGGATACGAGATCTTCACCCTGCGCAGCGATGACACCATCCCTCGCGTTTCCGCCTGATTCGAACCCAGCCTATAGATAGAAAGGAAAGTCATTCAATGCCGCAGGTGGATCCCGAACTCTTCGACCGCGGCCAGTTCCAGGCTGAACTGGCCCTGAAGGCAAGCCCCATCTCGGCGTTCAAGAAGGCGATCCGCCAGGCCCACGAAGTGCTCGACCAGCGCTTTCGCAATGGCCGGGACATTCGGCGGCTGATCGAGGACCGCGCCTGGTTCGTCGATAACATCCTGCAAAAGGCCTGGGAGCAGTTCAACTGGAGCGAAGATGCCGACATCGCCCTGGTGGCGGTGGGCGGCTATGGGCGCGGCGAGCTGCACCCCTACTCCGACATCGACCTGCTGATCCTGCTGGACAGCGCCGATCATGAAATTTTTCGTGACTCCATCGAGCGGTTCCTGACGCTGCTGTGGGACATCGGCCTGGAAGTCGGCCAGAGCGTGCGCTCGGTGCAGGAATGCGCCGACGAGGCCCGCGCCGACCTGACGGTGATCACCAACCTGATGGAAAGCCGCACCATCGCCGGCCCCGAGCACCTGCGCCAGCGCATGCTCGATGTCACCAGCACAGCGCACATGTGGCCCAGCAAGGACTTTTTCCTGGCCAAGCGCGCCGAGCAGAAGGCCCGCCACCACAAGTACAACGACACCGAATACAACCTGGAGCCCAACGTCAAGGGCTCGCCCGGCGGGCTGCGGGACATCCAGACGATCCTCTGGGTCGCACGGCGCCAGTACGGCACGCTGAACCTGCGCGCCCTGGCCGGTGAAGGTTTCCTGGTGGAAAGCGAAAACGCCTTGCTGGCCTCGTCCCAGGAATTCCTGTGGAAGGTCCGCTACGCCCTGCACATGCTGGCCGGGCGCTCCGAGGACCGCCTGCTGTTCGACCACCAGCGCTCCATTGCGAGCCTGTTGGGTTTCGAGGGGCAAGATGCCAAGCAATCCATCGAAAACTTCATGCAGCAGTACTACCGCGTGGTGATGAGCATCGCCCAGCTCAGCGAACTGATCATCCAGCACTTCGAGGAAGTCATCCTCGCCCCCGAAGACGAAGAACCGCCGCAGCCGATCAACTCACGTTTCCAACTGCACGACGGTTACATCGAGGCGCGCAACGCCAATGTCTTCCGCCGCACGCCCTTCGCCATGCTGGAAATCTTCGTGCTCATGGCCCAGCAGCCGGAAATCAAGGGTGTACGCGCCGATACCATTCGCCTGCTGCGGGAAAACCGTCACCTGATCGATGACGATTTCCGTCACGACATCCGCAACACCAGCCTGTTCATCGAGCTGTTCAAGTGCAAGATCGGCGTGCACCGCAACCTGCGGCGCATGAACCGCTACGGGATCCTCGGGCGTTATCTGCCGGAGTTCGGTTTCATCGTCGGGCAGATGCAACATGACCTGTTCCACATCTATACGGTCGATGCCCACACCCTGAACCTGATCAAGCACCTGCGTAAGCTGCAGTACACCCAGGTGTCGGAAAAATTCCCGCTGGCCAGCAAGCTCATGGCCAAGTTGCCCAAGCCTGAACTGATCTACATGGCCGGGCTGTACCACGACATCGGCAAGGGCCGCCAGGGCGACCACTCCGAGATTGGCGCGGTGGATGCCGAGGCGTTCTGCCAGCGCCATCAACTGCCCCTGTGGGACAGCCGGCTGATCGTCTGGCTGGTGCAGAACCACCTGGTGATGTCGACCACTGCCCAGCGCAAGGACTTGTCCGACCCGCAGGTGATCCACGACTTTGCCCAGATCGTCGGCGATGAAACACGCCTGGATTACCTCTACGTGCTGACCGTGGCCGACATCAACGCCACCAACCCGACCCTATGGAACTCCTGGCGCGCCAGCCTGTTGCGCCAGCTCTACACCGAGACCAAGCGCGCCCTGCGCCGCGGCCTGGAAAACCCGGTGGACCGCGAAGAGCAGATCCGTCGCACCCAAAGTGCGGCCCTGGACATCCTGGTGCGCGGTGGCACCGATCCGGACGACGTCGAGCAGCTCTGGTCGCAATTGGGCGATGACTATTTCCTGCGCCATACCGCCGGCGACGTGGCCTGGCACAGCGACGCGATCCTGCAGCAACCGGCCGATGGCGGACCGCTGGTGCTGATCAAGGAAACCACCCAGCGCGAGTTCGAGGGCGGCACGCAGATCTTCATCTACGCCCCGGACCAGCACGATTTCTTCGCCGTGACCGTGGCGGCGATGGACCAGCTCAACCTCAACATTCACGACGCCCGGGTCATTACCTCCAGCAGCCAGTTCACCCTCGACACCTACATCGTGCTCGACACCGACGGCGACTCGATTGGCGACAACCCGGCGCGGGTCAAGCAGATCCGCGACGGCCTGACCGAAGCCCTGCGCAACCCGGCGGACTACCCGACCATCATCCAGCGCCGGGTGCCGCGCCAGCTCAAGCATTTTGCCTTCGCGCCGCAGGTGACGATCCACAACGACGCCCAGCGCCAGGTCACCGTGCTGGAACTCAGCGCTCCGGACCGCCCGGGCCTGCTGGCGAGGATCGGCCATATCTTCCTGGAGTTCGACTTGTCGCTGCAAAACGCAAAGATCGCCACCCTCGGCGAACGGGTGGAAGACGTCTTCTTCATCACCGACGCGCATAACCAGCCGCTGTCCGATCCGCAGCTGTGCAGCCGCCTGCAGGAAGCGATCGTGCAGCATTTGAGCGTCAGCCAGGAACCTGATGCTCACCTGACACGTATCAGCATCTGAACAAACAATTTCCCTCTGTGGGAGCGAGCTTGCTCGCGATAGCGACGGAGCATCCAGCATTGATGCTGCCTGACTCACCGCCATCGCGAGCAAGCTCGGCTCCCACAAGGACCGCGCCCACATTGACGAGGCCCTCGATGAACAACGCCCTGAACCAGCTCCAGCCCTACCCGTTCGAAAAGCTCCGCGCCTTGCTTGGCAGCGTCACGCCCAATCCGGACAAACGCCCGATCGCCCTATCCATCGGCGAGCCCAAGCATCGCTCGCCCAGCTTCGTGGCTGAAGCCCTGGCCAGCAATCTGGGAAAGATGGCCGTGTACCCGACCACCCTCGGCATCCCGGAATTGCGTGAGGCCATCACCGGTTGGTGCGAGCGCCGCTTCAACGTGCCGAACGGCTGGCTGGACCCGGCGCGCCATGTGCTGCCGGTCAATGGCACCCGCGAAGCCCTGTTCGCCTTCACCCAGACCGTGGTCAACCGTGGCGACGACGCCTTGGTGGTCAGCCCGAACCCGTTCTATCAGATCTACGAAGGCGCGGCGTTCCTGGCCGGGGCCAAGCCGCACTACCTGCCGTGCCTGGACGCGAACGGCTTCAACCCGGATTTCGATGCCGTCTCGCCGGACATCTGGAAACGCTGCCAGATCCTGTTCCTGTGCTCCCCGGGCAACCCGACCGGCGCATTGATTCCGGTGGATGTACTGAAAAAACTCATCGCCCTGGCTGACGAATATGATTTCGTCATCGCAGCGGACGAGTGCTACAGCGAACTCTACTTCGACGAACAGACCCCGCCGCCGGGGCTGCTCAGCGCCTGCGTCGAACTCGGTCGCAAGGATTTCAAGCGCTGCGTGGTGTTCCACAGCCTGTCCAAACGCTCCAATCTGCCCGGCCTGCGCTCCGGTTTCGTCGCTGGCGACGCGGACATCCTCAAGGGTTTCCTGCTGTACCGCACCTACCACGGCTGCGCGATGCCGGTTCAGACCCAACTGGCAAGCATCGCCGCGTGGAACGACGAAGTGCACGTACGCGCCAACCGCGCGCTGTACCGGGAGAAGTTCGACGCCGTGCTGGAAATCCTCAGCCCGGTGCTGGACGTGCAACGCCCCGACGGCAGCTTCTACCTGTGGCCGAACGTAGCGGGCGACGACGCGGCGTTCTGCCGGGAACTGTTCGAACAGGAACACGTGACCGTGGTGCCGGGCTCGTACCTGTCCCGCGATGTAGATGGCGTCAACCCAGGCGCCGGACGCGTGCGCATGGCCCTGGTCGCGCCCTTGGCCGAATGCGTGGAAGCGGCGGAGCGGATCCGCGCGTTCATCCAACGTCGGGGCTGATGGCTGTATCGCGCTGAAGCGGACCGCTGTTGTGGCGAGGGAGCTTGCTCCCGCTGGGCTGCGCAGCGGCCCCAAAGCAGTCAACTCAATCTGCCTGACATACCGCGCTGCCCGGTTTTAGGGCCGCTTCGCGGCCCAGCGGGAGCAAGCTCCCTCGCCACAAAGGCTTGGTGTGGCCCCCATATCTGTGAACACCACAAACCCTTGTGGGAGCAACGCTTGCTCGCGATGAGGCCAGCACTTATTACATCAAGTCCGAAGCTCTACCCGATCCAGGCACTTGTTCGCCAACAACATCCCCAACTCAATCATCTGGACCACTCCCAATGCTACATGTCGTCGCGAGCCGTCCTGATCGAAGGCAAGGTCGTTGAGCATTGCATTGGCCGAAGCCAGGGTTTCACTGAGGTTGGCCAGCAACACTTCGGTGTCGATACCGTCAGCCACAGTGAATAACTGCATTGAGGGCTTGGGTTCTGACTTGCTGTCGTCAGGTTTGAGGTATTGGTCCAGCACACGGTCAGCTGCTTCTTGCAGCTTTTCGGGGGCGTAATCGCCGTAAGGGAAAGTGGAGGCAGGTTTTGGCGGATTTTGAGGTTCTTTGATCATCGAATTGCTTGCTCCCTAGAGCTGAAGATGTAAAGCCCAGCACTTGGATTGTGCAGAAACTGTGCTCATAGAGATGTTCGGATTCTCACGTCCGGTCGCTGAATTGGCAGCGACACCCAGAGGCTAGAGCCCTCGCTTCCGACGGACAACCTTAAAAACTTGTCGGAAACTTCGGTGCGTCTGACAGACGACAATCTGTCTGCTCAGACAAGAAAAGACATAAAACGTACCGCGGACGCCAAGCCTCTGATTTCGCTAAAGTTGTACACCGAAAAACCTCATTTAACCCTGTGACGAGGGTTCAAGCCGGCTTGAATTCGCTATTGCCGGTAGCCATAATCGACCCCGTCACCAGCGAGAGCTGGCAGGAGTCTGGGTCCCTCTCGGGGTTGATCCAGCGGCGCAGAAAGGGCGAAGCAAGCTCAACTGCGTGTCGATTGAAGCCGCCTTCGGGCGGCTTTGCTTTTTTATGAGGATAAGGAATGCCTCTTTATTACCATCCCAAGCAAGGCGATGTTCTTCTTTGCGACTTCACGCGGGGCTTTGTTGCGCCTGAAATGCTGAAGATCCGCAAGGTGGTGGTGATCTCCCCTACTGCCACACACAGTCGCAAGCTCTGTACCGTGGTGCCGATTTCCTCCACAACGCCACAGACTCAGCAGGACTGGCACCACCTGCTCCGCACCAATCCCCTCCAGTCCGATGGCTACAAAGAACTGTGGGTAAAGTGCGACATGATCTATACCGTGAGTTTTGAACGTCTGGACAAGCTGCACAGAAAGACTCGATCCAACGGTCGAGAGTACTTCGTTCCTCGCCTGGGCTCTGAAGACATGCAAGGCGTGATCGCCGGTGTGAAGGCCTATCTTCCGCTCTGACCCTGCCGTTATTTACCCAACCCCAAATTCGCCTCCGCCAAATCCAACTCCCCCAACACCTCACGCAACACATCATCCCCAATCTGGTGATGACGACTAAGTCGATACAACTCCAACCGTTGCGCCCGATAAGCCTTCAAGCGCAGCCGGCGTTCCAGCAGGTCCATCTCCAACGCCAACGCCTGCGCTTCGGCGGAGTCGTTGAACACTTCCAACTGATGGCGATACTCAGACATCAACCGCGCCTTGACCTCGGTCGCCAGCGCCGCCTGGGCCGCATCCGGCGTATTGGTCGCTTCGGCCGGTTCCTCCACTTCCAGCGCATGAATCGCCGCTTCAGCGGTTTTGCGCCAGGCCTCGCGAACTTCGTTGCGACGCTTGTCGTCGGGGCTCTTCTCGATGCCCCGCAGCAGCAATGGCAAGGCGACGCAGGCCGCTATCAACGACAACAGAATCACCCCGGCAGCAATGAAGATCAGCAGATCGCGCTCGGGAAACGGCTCGCCCGCCCCCAGCAGCAACGGCACCGACAACACGCCCGCCAATGTCACCGCCCCGCGCACGCCGCCAAAGGTCAGCAGCCAGCAGGAGCGCGCGTCCGGCACCAAGGTCAACTCGCCCTTGCCGCGCCAGCGTCGCAGCAGCCCGGACAAGCGCCAGATGCTTTGCACCCAGACAAACCGCAGCACCAGCAACACCAGGAAAATCGCCACCAAGTCCAGGCAGCGGTAGAGCAACGTCGGCCACAACGTGGCTTCGTGACGGGTCACCGCCTTGATGATGTCCGGCAATTGCAGGCCCAGCAGCAGGAAGATCAAGCCGTTGAAGGCAAATTCCAACAGCGACCAGACACTGCGATTGAGCAGTCGCGTGCCGGTCTGGCGCGGCAGCAGGTCAAGCCAGCTCTGCATCATCCCCGCCGCCACCGCCGAGAGAATGCCCGAGGCGCCCAGGCGTTCGGCCAGCACATAGGCGGCAAACGGCAGCAGCAACATGAACACCACATGGGTGGCCGGATCGTCCCAACCCCGAGCAATCATCCACGCCCGCAAGCGGCCCACCAGCCAGCTCAAGCCCACGCCCACCAACAGGCCGCCAACCGCCACCAGGACGAAGGTCAGGCTGGCATTCGCCAGGGAAAACACGCCGGTGATCGCCGCTGCCAAGGCGAACTTGAAGGTCACCAGGCCCGACGCATCGTTCATCAGCGCCTCGCCCTGGAGCATGTGCATCAACGGCGCAGGCAAGCGGTCACGGGCAATCGCCGACACCGCCACCGCGTCGGTCGGCGACAGCACTGCTGCCAAGGCGAAAGCCACCGGCAGTGGGATGCTCGGCAAGAGCCAGTGAATGAAATAACCGGCGCCCACCACCGTGAACAACACCAAACCCACCGCCAGCGTCAGGATCGGCCCGCGCAGGCGCCACAACTCGCGCTTGGGCATGCGCCAGCCATCGGAGAACAGCAGCGGGGGCAAGAAGAGAAACAGGAACAGTTCGGGATCGAGCGCTACGTGCAGGCCCAGGGACGGCCAGGCCAACAAGGCACCGGCAGCGATCTGCACCAGGGGCAACGGCAACGGGATCAATCGCCCGATCAGGCGCGACACGCCCACCAGCATCAACAGGATAAGGACGGTATAGGCGCTTTGCATGAGGGTTTTTCCAACTACAGCGATACACATCCGGCAACAGCTTGCCGTTGAAGTGCCATATTAGCCGCTTAGCATGGATCTGGCCGTTACACCTATGTCGCAGCCAGCCCCATTGTGGGAGCGAGCTTGCTCGCGATGGCGGTGCATCAGTCGACATCAATGCTGGCTGATCGGACGCCATCGCG
>NZ_CAKKMI010000052.1:0-48622 GCF_918698105.1 Pseudomonas brassicacearum
CGTCGGTTCAGTTGGCATTCATGTCGACTGACACCCCGCCATCGCGAGCAAGCTCGCTCCCACAGTTGTTTTGTGTTGGCTGAAATATCCGCGCCTGCCCCCGATCCCTGTGGGAGCGAGCCTGCTCGCGATGGCGGCTTTATGGCCGGCCAGGATTCTGTTGATTGAGTACATATCCGTTGCTGCGGTAACGACGACTTAGGGTTCCGCCCTTACGGCGGCTCACTTTTTTTCAGACGCCAAAAAAAGTAAGCAAAAAAGGCTTAACGGGGCGCCGAGATCAACGTCCACCGCGAGGCGGCCTAACAGCCGACCTGGCTCTTGAGGTCGTACACCCATCAGCTCTGTTTGAGCAGGACCTGTGGGAGCAAAGCTTGCTCGCGAGGCGGCCTGACAGCCGACCTGGTTCTTGCGGCCACATACCCATCAGACTTGTTTGAGCAGGACCTGTGGGAGCAAAGCTTGCTCGCGAGGCGGCCTAACAGCCGACCTGGCTCTCCGGCCGTACCCCGCTCCCACAGTGGAATGGTGTTGAACTTGGGATTCGGTTCGACACAGAACCCTGTGGGAGCGAGCTTGCTCGCGATGGCGTCGGCTCAGCTTGCATCAATGCAAGCGCTACCCCTTGGCCCCAGGCGCCGCCATCTCCTTGGTTTCCAAACGATCCAACGCCCGCTCAACCAACAATTGCACCCCGTCGGCCATACGACTGATCGCCAGGGCGGCACAGCGGCGTGAGTCATCCACGTCATCAGCCAGGTCGGCGGCGATGGTGCTGATGGAGAGCAGGTCTTCGGAGGCGTTGGCCAGCAGGGTTTCGGTGTCGATGTGGGGGGCGACGATGAACAGCTGGGTGCTGTCGGGTTCGGGCGGTGAGGCGGGCTTGGGGTTGAGGTAGTAGTCGAGGGCGCGGGTGGCGGCGTCATCGAGCTTTTTTTCTTCCTGCATTTCGACGCGGGATTTGTGGCCGCTTTGCGGAGGATTCGGAGTTGCTTTGAACATGATTAATTACCCGATATGTAATTGATTGGAAGCTGACACCTTTCGTTGCACCGAAAGAGGTGGCAGCTACGCGCGGGTGTGCAAGACCGGGCATATCGGACCCCGGCAGACCTCGAGAGTCTCCCGCGCGCAGCCGCCATAAACGCACCAATATGAGCATGAGCCGATTGGTGTGGCAGTTCGCGCGCCGATATGTACCGGACTTGCACGTCCGTGTCACCGTTTTTTGCGATGACGAACAGAGGTTAGCGGCGCTCGAAAGCCCTGCCTAGTTCATGAACAGCCCGGCGTTTTGAAGGAAATCTCCGAGGAACAGGAGAGCAAAAAGATCAAAAGATCGCAGCCTTCGGCAGCTCCTACGGAAATCGATGTAGGAGCTGCCGAAGGCTGCGATTTTTTGATTTTTGGTTTCGTGACTTGGCAGTCATCTTTCGCGAAAACAAGCTGATCTTCCGCTAAACCGATCCGATGATGGCGTTACGCCGAAGAATCGCTAAACTGCCAGCCAATCATCTTTCATCACGAGGTTGTGCCCATGAAATTTCGTTTTCTGCTGTGGATGCTGGGGTTGTTGATGGGCAAGGCCAGTCGGACCAATCCTGCGTTCCAGCAGCAGTTGGGCGACAAGGAATTGGTGTTCCAGCTGCAAACCCTGGACGGCAAGGTCGCCCGGCATTTCACCGTGAAAAACCAGCGCATCACTAGCCAGTCCGGCACTTACCCGGAGCCTGCGTTCGCCATTGCCTTCAAGGACGCCGCCTATGGCTTTGCCACGATGCAGGCCAAGAACAAGCAACTGGCGTTCATGACGGGGATTCAGGACAAGTCGATCCAGATCAAGGGCAACCCGGCGCTGGTGATCTGGTTCCAGGGGCTGACCAAATACCTGAGGCCGAGGAAACCGAAAGCCTAGTGATTCCCCTGTGGCGAGGGAGCTTGCTCCCGCTGGGCTGCGAAGCGGCCCCAAATGGATTGACGCGGTCCTCCAGGCGGATCGCGTCGGCAGGTTTTGCGTCTGCTGCGCAGCCGAGCGGGAGCAAGCTCCCTCGCCACAGGAGCTCGTCCGCCTGACACAGAGCCGTTTTCAGCCGTGGCCGAACTGCGACGCCAGCTCCCTCAGCAGCACTTCAGCCTCGAGCACTTTGCTGACTACGTCGTTGACCTTGTCCCGAGACAGGCCTACGCGTTCGAGCAACGCATCGGGAATTTCCTCGTCCGGGCCGGAGCCGATACCGCGCGAGCGCAGCAGGCGCACGGCCAGGCACACCAGGTTCGGGTAGGCGGCGTATTCGCCGTCGTAGTGCGGGTCGTGCTGGAAGCGCAGGGCGGTGGCCAGTTCGTCGGGCATGTCCCAGTAGCGCATCAGCCAGGCGCCGATCTGCTCGCGGCTGATGCCCAGCAGGTGCTGTTCCACGTAGCTGTGGCACAGGTGCGGGTTGACCTCCAGATGCCGGCAGATCAGCGAGAAGTGCGGCGGGAACACGTGGGCCAGCAGCAGGTAACCGAAGTTGTGCAGCAGGCCAGAGAGGTAGGTCAGGCCGCCTTCGGGTCGCTGGGCGCGCGGCATGGCGCGGGTCAGGCCTTCGATGACGGCGGCGGTGTAGATCGACTGGTGCCAGTACGGCGTGGTGTGTTGCGGGTGATCCTTGGGCAGGCTCAGGGTCTTGCCCAGCGCCAGGCCCAGCGCCAGGTTGATCACCAGGTCGAAGCCCAGGACCCGCACGATGGCATCTTCCACCGAACGAATCTTGCCCGGTGAGGCGTAGTAGGGCGATGCCGCCCAGCTCACCACTTGCGCGGCCAGGGCCGGGTCGGTTTCCACCACGCCGGTGATGTCATCGATGGTCGCGTCCGGGTCGACCCGCAGCTTGATGATTTTTTGCGCGGTTTCAGCCAGCGGCGGGATCTCGATGGTTTCTTCCAGCCGTTGCTGGATACGCCGGGCGGTGAATGCCTGCACGGCCAGGGTGATTTCCTTGCGGTCGTCGTCCGGGCGGTCCAGGTTGGGGGTGATGTTGCTCAGGGGCTCGCCGAACGTCGCGGCGCTGGCCTTGGTGAGCATGGTCTTGAACGCTTCGCTGGTGACTTCCAGCAGCAGCCCCGGTTCGCCGGAGTTGATCAGCAACTTCGGTTCGCGCAGCAGGCTTTCTTCGTACAGGCACGGCGAGCTGGTCAGCGCCGGCAGGCCGGGCAGCAGGCTCAGGCTGTGTTTGCCGAGCATGCGTTCCAGGCGTTCGGTCGGCACTGCCGTGAGTTTGCGACCGGTGAGCTCAGCCAGGCGGTTGAGGTCCAGCAGTTGGCTTTGCGGAAACAGTACCATCAGCGCGCCAACGGCATCGTGCAGCAACACCGCCTGTACTTTGCGGGCAGGGTTCAGGCCGGGGTGTTCGAGCACTTCGTCAAAGCCGATGCCCAATTTCTCGAGCAACAGCCGAATAACAGACGGAGCGTGCGGTGATTCGGGGACGAGGGCAGCTTCTGTCATGGTCTGTATCCGTTTTCCTACAAGTTGGTCAGTATAACCAGCTTGTCCGGTACGCGCGTCCGGAAAACTGAGCACGTGCTCACACTTGGCCGTATTGCTGCCCGTGCCGCAGCCAGCGATCCAGTAGCGGGCTGACGTGCTCGGGCCAGCGCTCCAGCAGCGCCTGGGCGGCATCGCGTACGGCGGGGAGCAGGTCGGCGTCGCGCATCAGGTCGGCTACCTTGAATTGAAGCAGACCGGTCTGGCGCGTGCCGAGCATTTCACCGGGGCCGCGTAATTCGAGGTCTTTTTCGGCGATGACGAAACCGTCGTTGGTTTCGCGCATGATCCCCAGCCGCTGGCGCCCGATCTGCGACAGCGGTGGGTGATAGAGCAAGACGCAATGGCTGGCGGCGCTGCCCCGACCGACGCGGCCGCGCAACTGGTGCAGCTGCGCCAGGCCCAGGCGCTCGGGGTTTTCGATGATCATCAGGCTGGCATTGGGCACGTCGACGCCGACCTCGATCACCGTGGTGGCAACCAGAAGTTGCAGGGCGCCGGCCTTGAATTCAGCCATGACGGCGGCTTTCTCGGCGGGCTTCATGCGGCCGTGGATCAGCCCGACCTTCAACTCGCCGAGGGCGGCGGTGAGGTCTTCATAGGTGGTTTCGGCCGCCTGGCAGGTCAGTTCTTCCGACTCTTCGATCAGCGTGCACACCCAATAAGCCTGGCGCCCTTCGGCACAGGCGCTGCGCACGCGCTCGATCACTTCCACCCGTCGAGTGTCGGTGACCAGCACGGTGTTGACCGGCGTACGGCCGGGCGGCAGTTCGTCGAGGATCGAGGTGTCGAGGTCGGCGTAGGCGCTCATCGCCAGGGTCCGCGGGATCGGCGTGGCGGTCATGATCAATTGATGAGGGCACATCCGCCCACCGACGCCTTTCTGCCTCAGGGCCAGGCGCTGTTGCACGCCGAAGCGGTGCTGTTCGTCGATGATCACCAGGGCCAGGTTCTTGAATTGCACTTCGTCCTGGAACAGCGCATGGGTGCCGACCACCATGGGCGCGCCTTCGGCGATCTGTGCCAGGGCGGCGGCGCGGTTCTTACCCTTGAGCTTGCCGGCCAGCCAGGCGACTTCGATGCCCAACGGTTCGAGCCAGCGCTGGAAGGTGATGAAATGTTGTTCGGCGAGGATCTCGGTGGGCGCCATCAATGCCACTTGATAACCCGCTTCCAAGGCCTGCAGGGCGGCGAGGGCGGCGACCACGGTCTTGCCGGCGCCGACATCACCCTGGATCAGCCGCAGCATCGGCTCGGGCTGGCTCAGGTCGTAGGCGATTTCGTTGCCGACCCGTTGCTGCGCGCCGGTGGGGGTGAAACCGAGGTTGGCCAGGTAGCGGGCCGGCAGGTCCTTGGCCTTGGGCATGGCCGGGGCGCGCAGGGAACGCAGGCTTTCGCGCAGGCGTTGCTGGGACAACTGATGCGTCAGCAGTTCTTCGAACGCCAGGCGATGCTGGGCCCAGTGATGGCCAAGGGCGAGTTCGTCGACATCGGCATCGGCGGGCGGATGGTGCAAGTAGCGGATCGCATCGGCCAGGGGCGCCAGGTGGTAATCCCGGGCCAGTTCCGTGGGCAGCCAGTCGGGCAGGCTGCTGGGGCCGAGCAGGGTCAGGGTTTGCTGGCAGAGCTGGCGCAGGCGTTGTTGGGTCAGGCCTTCGGTGAGTGGATAGACCGGGGTCAGGGTCTCATCCACGGGTGGCGGTTCGTCGCCGGTGATGGCGCGGTATTCCGGGTGATAGATCTCCAGCCCCGAAGCCCCGGGCCGTGCCTCGCCGTAGCAGCGCACGCGGGTGCCACGCTTTAGGCCTTCCTTTTGTGCATTGCTGAAATGATAGAAGCGCAGGCTGAGCCCGCCAGTGCCGTCCTGCAGGCGCACCACCAGGCTGCGCCGACGGCCCATGACCACGTCGGCGCCGCTGACGGTGCCTTCGATCACCGCATCCTGTCCCGGGCGCAGATGGCCGATGGGCACCACACGGGTGCGGTCCTGGTAACGCAGGGGCAGGTGGAACAGCACGTCCTGGAGGTTTTCCAGGCCGACCTTGGCCAGTTTCTCGGCCATGGCTTCACCAACACCCTTGAGTGTCGTGACCGGCACTTTCGACAGCTCAGTCATGGCCGTGGCTTACTTGCCAGCGGGCGGCCTGGCCACGGAGCACAGACGGATCGAGTCGGCGAGGATCTCGATGGCCTTGGGCCGCGGGAAACTGGCGCGCCAGGCGATGGCAACGGTGCGGAACGGCACGGGCGGCGTCAGTGGGCGGACTTCGATCACGCCGGGGGCGTAATGATGGCTGTCCACCGCCGACAGCGGCAGGATCGAAATGCCCAGGCCCGAGGCGACCATGTGGCGGATGGTTTCCAGGGAGCTGGACTCCACCGTGGTGTGCTTGGCGCCCTCGCTGCCCTTGGTCAGGGTCGGGCAGGCTTCGAGCACTTGGTCGCGGAAGCAGTGGCCTTCGCCAAGCAACAGCAGGCTCTTGTCGTTGAGCAGGGCGGCGTCGATGGTTTTTTTCTGGGTCCAGGGGTGCTGGGCCGGCATCAGGACGTAGAACGGTTCGTCGTAGAGCGGCAGGGTCAGGACGTCGGCTTCGTTGAACGGCAGGGCGATGATGATCGCGTCCAGCTCGCCGTTGCGCAGCTTGTCGCGCAGCACATGGGTGAAGTTTTCTTCGATGTACAACGGCATCTGCGGGGCGACCCGGTGCAGTTGCGGAATCAGGTGCGGGAACAGGTACGGGCCGACGGTGTAGATCGCGCCGACTTTCAGCGGGGCGGTCAGCTGGTTCTTGCCGGCCTGGGCCAGTTCGCGAATGCCCTGGGCCTGCTCCAGGACCTTTTGTGCCTGGGCGACGATGCCTTCGCCCACCGGGGTCAGGCGCACGGCGCTTTTGCTGCGCTCGAAAATCAGCACACCGAGTTCGTCTTCAAGCTTTTTCACGCCCACCGACAGCGTCGGCTGGCTGACGTGGCAACGCTCGGCCGCATGGCCGAAATGCTGCTCTTGGGCGAGGGTCACGATGTAGCGTAATTCTGTGAGGGTCATGGCGAGCGTCCGTGAAGTTGCGAGCCAAGCATACCGGCTGCAATCGATAGACGCACGTTATCAGACTGGGGGTGCGGTGTGACACTGTCCAATGTCTCTGTGGCGAGAGGATTTATCCCCGCTGGGGTGCGAAGCACCCCCAAAGCTCCAGCAATGTGGCAATCAAGAAAGATGTATCAGTAGCTTTTTTGGGGCCGCTGCACGCCCCAACGGGGATAAATCCCCTCGCCACAAAATAAGAAGCCCCTGTTACAGGGGCTTGCAAATTTGGGTCAGCGCCGGCGCTTGTCGATGGAGTACACAAACGGTGCCGTCAGTTCGATGGTGCCGTTGGTCAGCAGCTCCGCCGGCGGCTTGGGCAGCGGTTGGGCTTTGCGGATCATTTCCAGGGTGGCCCGGTCCAGGGAGTCCGTGCCGGAGCTGCCCACCAGTTCGAATGACAACACGTTGCCTTCGGCATCCACCACGAAGCGCAGGCGGTTGGTGCCTTCCTTGTTCATCTGCCGGGCCCTGACCGGGTAGTCCTTGTACTTGCCCAAGTGCGCCAGCAGTGTGCCTTGCCAATTGGCCTTGGCAGCCGATTGCGCAGGCGACGGGCCGGGCGCCGGTTGTGCGGACTTCTCGGCCACTGACTGGGTCGGCGGGGTGTCGCTGGGCTTCTGCTCCGACGGCTGTTCCTTCGGCGGCTCGGGCTTCTTCTCCACCGGCTTGGGCTTGGGCGGTTGCGGCTTTGGCTTGGGCTTGACCGGCTTGGGCACGGAAATCTCCGGCTTCGGCGCTTCGGCAAGCTTGGGCAGCGGCAATTCTTCGACCGGCTCGGGCGGTTGCGGCGGTGTGACGACTTTCGGCGGTGCCGGTGGCGGCGGGGCGGGCACCGGCGCCAGCTCGACCATCATCGCCTGGGGAGGCAATTCGATGGGCGGGCGCGATGTCCAGTTCAACGCCAGGGCGATGGCGAGCGCATGCACGCCCAGCACCACCACCAGGCTAGCGCTGTATCGCGTCAGCTTTTGGCGCGTCGTGATCATTTCTTGGGCGCCGTCTCGAGTCCGACCAGGCCGACCTTCAGGTAGCCAGCGCCCCGCAGTGCGTCCATCACGCTCATCAGGTCGCCGTAGTCCACGCCTTTGTCGGCCTGGAAGAAGATCGTCGTGTCTTTCTTGCCTTGGGTCTTGGCGTCGAGGGTCGCGCCGAGGGTTTCGGCCTTGACCTCGTCTTCACCCAGGAACAGGCGCTGGTCGGCCTTGACGCTGAGGAACACCGGTTTCTCCGGCCGTGGCGAGGGCTTGGCCGTCGACGCCGGCAGGTCCACCTTGATGTCCACGGTGGCGAGCGGGGCGGCCACCATGAAGATGATCAACAGCACCAGCATCACGTCGATGAACGGCGTGACGTTGATTTCGTGGTTCTCGGCCAGATCGTCGTCTGCGCCTTCTTTCAAATGCAGGCCCATGGCCGATTACCCCACTTTCACCATGTGCGGTTGCGAGCCACGCTCGGGCGGCAGGTGGTCGAGGTCGCGGCTGACCAGCAGCAGGACTTCGGCCGAAGCGTCGGAGACCTGGGCCTTGTAGCCGGCAATGGAGCGGGCGAAGACGTTGTAGATCACCACGGCCGGGATCGCCGCGACCAGGCCCAGTGCCGTTGCCAGCAGGGCTTCGGCGATGCCGGGTGCAACGACGGCGAGGTTGGTGGTCTGGGTCTTGGCGATGCCGATGAAGCTGTTCATGATGCCCCACACGGTGCCGAACAGGCCGACGAACGGCGCGGTAGAGCCGATGGTGGCGAGCACGCCGGTGCCGCTGCTCATGTTGCGACCGCAGGCGGCGACCAGGCGCTCGAGGCGGAAGCTCACGCGTTCCTTGATGCCTTCTTTCTCGCGGCTGTTGGCCGACAGGCGCATCTCTTCGAGTGCGTCATGCACCAACAGGTTGGCAAGAGTGCCTGCCTTCGCGGCAGTGGCGCTGGCTTCCTTGAGGGTGGTGGCTTTTTTCAGGGCGGCGATTTCACCGCGCAAGCGACGCTTGGCGCCCAGCAGCTCGAAGCCTTTGGCAATCCAGATGGTCCAGGTGATGATCGAGGCGATGGCCAGGCCAATCATCACGATTTTGACGATGATGTCAGCGTTCTTGTACATGCCCCATGGCGACAGGTCGTGGGCCATGCCCAGGGAGTTGTCGGCTTCGAGCACTTCAGGTGCGACGGCCTCGACGGCTTGGGCTGGGTCGGTGGCGGCGGGCGTCGCAACGGGAGCGGCCGGGTCGGCCGGTGCCTGGGCCGCAGCCGGTGCGGTGGCCGGGGTTGTAGCAGGGGGCGTGGCGGGCGTTTGTGCATCGGCGAACACGGCGGCAGGTGCCAGCAGCAGGCTGAACAGCAGGGCGGCTACCGTGCTCCAGGCACGAGGTCGATTGGTTGGCGAAGCGGGGGCTAGAGAACGTTTCATGCTGGCCGGACCTGAGAGGAAAAGAAGGTTTGATGTTCTTCCAGGCCTCGTGGGCCGAGAACAAAAGTGGCGGGCATTATTGCAAGTAATTCTTGTTAACAAAAGTAATACAGTAACTTTTTTTCTCACATGGCTAGCCGCTCGTCCCCCACGGAGGCTAGTCTGCGGCTTTGCCAGAGGAGTTCTTGATGTCCGCGCCTTCTGTTTTGATCGCCGGTTGCGGTGATATCGGCGGCCGCCTGGCCAGCCAGTTAGTGGCCGAACATTGGCAAGTCCATGGGCTGCGACGCACGGTTTCGAACCTGCCGACAGGCGTCATCGGGGTGGCGGGGGATCTGTTCAGCGAGCAATGTCCCGCCGACTGGCCCACCGGGTCGCTGGATTATCTGGTGTACAGCGCCGCGGCCACCGACCATGACGAAGCGGGTTATCGCACGGCTTATGTCGAGGGGTTGCAGCATGTGTTGAGCTGGTTGAAGCAGCATGGCCAGCGGCCCAAGCGTCTGTTTTTTGTGTCCAGCAGCAGCGTTTATGGGCAACAGCAGGGCGAATGGGTGGATGAAACCTCGCCCACCGTGGCCGGCGGGTATTCCGGACGGCTAATGCTCGAAGCCGAGCAAGTGGCCCTGGACAGCGGCATCCCGGCCAGCCGCGTGCGCCTGACCGGCATCTACGGCCCGGGTCGGGAATGGTTGCTGAGCCAGGTGCGCCAAGGCTATCGCGTCGTGATCGACCCCCCGCTCTACGCCAATCGCATCCACGCTGATGACGCGGCCGGCTTGCTGGCGTTCCTGTTGGAGGCCGATCGCCAGGGTCAGGTGGTGGACGATTGCTACATCGGCGTCGACGACGCCCCTGCGCCGCTGGCCGAGGTGGTGGGCTGGTTGCGCGAATACATGGGCGTGACCGAATGGGCCGAAGACGCCAGTGTGCGTCGCGCCGGCAGCAAGCGCTGCAGCAATGCCCGGGCAAAAGCCCTGGGATGGACGCCACGGTATCCGAGTTTTCGCGAGGGGTATGCGGCGATTCTGGAAGGGCGCTGCTGACTACAGCCACCCCAAAACCAACTGTGGGAGCGGGCTTGCTCGCGATGAGGCCATAACATTCAACATCAAGATTGACTGTTACACCGCTATCGCGAGCAAGCTCGCTCCCACAGGGGATTTTTGTTGTCACCTGGATCGCATTACTGCTTTTCCAGCACCCACTTGCGATCACCCGGCGTGAACGAAGGCATTTCATCCGCCAGCGCCGCATTCACGGTCTGGAAAATTTCCAGTTTCTTGCCGTCGCGGGCAAAGATCCAGGTGTTGCCCTGGCCGTTCTGTTGCAACCAGATGTTGTCGTTGCCACCGCTCATGGAGGCGCAATCGCCCGCCAGGCACAAGGCGTAGCGATCGGCACCCGGCAGCCCGCTGACCTGGCCGTCGGGCTGGAATTGCACGGTGGCGCCCTGGCCGGGACCGCTGGCTATGTTCCAGGTGCCGCCCAGATAGGCGGCATACAGCGCACGCTCGAAACTGGCGCCGATGGGCGCGCCTTCCGGGACCTGGACTTGCGCGCGGTCGAACATCTGCTGCGGTTCGTTCTCGGTGGCGGCCTGGCTCAACTGGTCGCCATCGCGCTTGAGTTCGCTGGCGGAGCTGCCGTAGAAATCAACTTTCCAGGCGCCGTCTTCTTCGCCCAGCAATTTGCCTTCGACGTTTTCAAAACCGTTGGTGTAGCGCGCCTGGCCGGCTCGGGTGTTGACGTCCCATTCCAGATTCGGGCCATAGCCCTGCAGCGCTTCGCGAAGCGGGCCGCCCTTGGCGGCAGCGTCGATGGCTGCCTGGTTGATCCAAGTGCCGCTAATGTCACGGTCGGCAGGGTCGCTGGCGCAGCCGCCCAGAAGCAGGGCTGCCAGCGAGAGAGCAAGCGCTTTGCGCATGGTGGAATCCTTTCAAGACGAAAACGGCGCAGCGGGGGAGGCTGCGCCGGCCTTATTACTCGATGACCAGGATGGCATCCATCTCAACCTGAGCGCCCTTTGGCAGGGCGGCCACGCCGATGGCGGCGCGGGCAGGGTAAGGCTGGTCGAAGTACTTGCCCATGATCTCGTTGACCTTGGCGAAGTGGCTCAGGTCGGTGAGGAAGATGTTCAGCTTGACGATGTCCTTGAACGAACCACCGGCGGCCTCGGCCACGGCCTTGAGGTTTTCGAACACCTGCACGGTCTGGGCTTCGAAGCCTTCCACCAGCTCCATGGTTTTCGGGTCCAGTGGGATCTGGCCCGACATGTACACGGTGTTGCCGGCCTTGATCGCCTGGGAATAGGTGCCGATGGCGGCTGGGGCTTTGTCGCTGGTGATAACGGTCTTGGTCATTGATGACTCCTTGTAAGGAATAGGGCTATTGAGGCGCTATGCGCGCATGCGGGTGATGCGGATAACGCCGGTCAGGGCGCGCAGTTTCTTGATCACGCGGGCCAGGTGCACACGGTCGTGCACGCTGACCACCAATTGGACGACGCTGATGCGGCCATCGCGCTCGTCCATGCTGATTTTTTCGATATTGCCGTCGGCGGCATTGACGCTGCTGGCCAGCAGGGCGATCAGGCCGCGCTGGTGTTCCAGCTCGACCCGCAGCTCGACGTTGAATTCGCCGGTGACATCCTTGGCCCAGGAGAGCTGGATGCATTTTTCCGGGTTATGCCGGATTTCGCTGATGTTGCGGCAGTTGTCCAGGTGCACGACCATCCCTTTGCCGGCGGACAAATGGCCGACAATCGGGTCGCCCGGGATCGGCGTGCAACACTTGGCATAACTGAGCACCAGGCCCTCGGTGCCGCGAATCGCCAGCGGGCCTTCGGGGCTTGGCAACTGTTCGCCTTCGCCGAGCAGGCGACGGGCGACGACGTAGGCCATGCGATTGCCCAGGCCGATGTCTTCGAGCAGGTCTTCGATCAATTCGAGGCGGTATTCGTGGAGCATCACCTGCACGCGCTCGCCCGGGATCTTGTCCAGCGAGCTGTCGAAACCGTTCAGCACCTTGTTCAACAAGCGTTCGCCGAGGCTGATGGATTCGGAGCGGCGTTGCAGTTTCAAGGCGTGACGGATATGGGTGCGGGCCTTGCCGGTGACCACGAAATTGAGCCACGCCGGGTTGGGCCGTGCGCCCGGGGCACTGACGATTTCCACCGTGGAACCGCTTTGCAGTGGTTCGGACAACGGTGCCAGGCGGCGGTTGATCCGGCACGCGATGCAGCTGTTGCCGACGTCGGTGTGCACCGCATAGGCAAAGTCCACGGCCGTGGAGCCTTTGGGCAGCTCCATGATCCGGCCCTTGGGCGTGAAGACGTAGACCTCGTCCGGGAACAGGTCGATCTTCACGCTCTCGATGAATTCCAAGGAGTTGCCGGCACGCTGTTGCATTTCCAGCACACCCTTGACCCATTGCCGGGCGCGGGCGTGGGTACTCTTGGGCTGCTCGTCACCGCTGGATTTGTACAGCCAATGGGCGGCGATGCCGTTGTTGGCCATCTCTTCCATTTCGCGGGTGCGGATCTGGATTTCGATGGGTACGCCGTGCATGCCGAACAGCGTGGTGTGCAGCGACTGATAGCCGTTGGCCTTGGGGATCGCGATGTAATCCTTGAACCGCCCCGGCAACGGTTTGTACAAATTATGTACAGCGCCCAGTACGCGGTAGCAGGTGTCGACCTTGTCGACGATGATCCGGAACGCATAGACGTCCATGATCTCGTTGAAGGCCCGACGCTTGCCGCGCATTTTCTTGTAGATGCCGTAGAGGTGTTTCTGCCGCCCGCTGACTTCGCCTTCGATGCCGTCGATGGCCAGGCAGTGGCTCAGGGACTCTTCGATCTTGTTGACGATTTCCTTGCGGTTGCCCCGGGCGCGCTTGACGGCCTGGTTGATCCGCGCCGAACGCATCGGGTGCATGGCCTTGAAGCCGAGGTCTTCGAACTCGATGCGGATCGCGTGCATGCCCAGGCGATTGGCGATGGGGGCGTAGATTTCCAGGGTTTCCTTGGCGATGCGTCGGCGTTTTTCGCCGGACAGCACTTCCAGGGTGCGCATGTTGTGCAGGCGGTCGGCGAGCTTGACCAGGATCACGCGGATGTCGCGGGCCATGGCCATGGCCATTTTCTGGAAGTTTTCGGCCTGGGCCTCGGCCTTGGTCTCGAAGTTCATCTGGGTCAGCTTGCTGACCCCGTCGACCAGTTCGGCCACGGTTTCGCCGAACTGCGCTTGCAGCGCTTCCTTGGCAATGCCGGTGTCTTCGATCACGTCATGCAGCATCGCCGCCATCAGGCTCTGATGGTCCATGTGCATGTCGGCAAGAATATTCGCCACCGCAAGGGGATGCGTGACGTACGCCTCGCCGCTGCGGCGGCGTTGGCCGTCGTGGGCTTGTTCGGCGTAGAAATAGGCTCGGCGGACCAGGTTGACCTGGTCCGTGCCGAGGTAGGCCGATAAGCGATCGGCGAGGGCGTCTATGCTCGGCATGATGACTCCTGCCGTTTGCTGTGACCCCGCGCCGTGCTACGTCGACCAGGCATAGGCTTAGACCGCCTCGTTGGACTCGTCCTCGAACGCTGCGAACAGCGGTTCGTCTTCGACGATTTCAGCGTTGGCGATGAACTCGTAGCTCATCAGGCCTTCGGCGATTTCACGCAGCGCTACCACGGTAGGCTTGTCGTTTTCCCACTGGACCAATGGCTCTTTGCCGCCGGTGGCCAGTTGACGGGCACGCTTGGTAGAGAGCATGACCAGCTCAAAGCGGTTTTCCACGTGTTCTAGGCAGTCTTCAACGGTTACGCGGGCCATGGTATTCCTCGGAGCGAATGCAATATGCGCGCTGCCCGGTTGGGCGAGCGGACTCGACAGTTTAAAAAAACACCAGCGTTTAGGGAAGCGCTGATTTTTTAACCAAACCCCTCGGCGCGCTGCGACTACCAATGTAAAGCCGTCGCAGCGGTTTTGGGAAGGGCTGTTCAGCCCAACAATTCGGCCAATAATTTACCGAAACGTTGCTGTTGGCGTTTCTGTTGCAGCTGGCTGGCGCGGAAAATCGCCTTCAGGTCGTCCAGCGCGTGGGCGAAATCGTCGTTGATGATCAGGTAGTCATAGTCGACGTAGTGACTCATCTCGCTGACCGCTTCGCGCATCCGCCCTTCGATGATGTCGTCACTGTCCTGGCCGCGGTTGGTCAGGCGCTGGCGCAAGGCTTGCTGGCTCGGCGGCAGGATGAAGATCGAACGGGCCTGGGGCATCAGCTTGCGCACCTGCTCGGCGCCTTGCCAGTCGATTTCCAGGATCAGGTCGTGACCTTCGTCCAGGGTCTGCTGCAAGTAGCTTTGCGAAGTGCCATAAAGGTTGCCGAAAACTTCGGCGCGCTCCAGGAAGTCGCCGTGTTCGGCCATCTTCACGAACTCTTCGCGGTCGACGAAGTGATAGTTCACACCATTCACTTCGCCCGGGCGCATGGCGCGGGTGGTGTGCGAGACCGAGACGCGGATCTGCGGCTCGGCGTCGATCAGTGCCTTGACCAGGCTGGTCTTGCCGGCGCCCGAGGGCGCGGAAATGATGTACAGAGTGCCGGTGCTGTGGGTCATGTTGTGAGCCTTACTCAATGTTTTGCACTTGTTCGCGCATTTGCTCGATCAACACCTTGAGGTTGACCGCCGCCTGGGTGCTGCGCGGGTCGAAGGCTTTGGAGCCCAGTGTATTGGCTTCGCGGTTGAGTTCCTGCATCAGGAAGTCGAGGCGGCGACCGGCCGCACCGCCGGACTTGAGCACCCGGCGAACTTCGATGATGTGGGTGCTCAGGCGATCCAGTTCTTCGGCCACGTCGCTCTTTTGCGCGAGCATGACCATTTCCTGTTCCAGGCGTTGCGGGTCCAGCTCGGCCTTCATGTCGGTGAAGCGGTCGAGGACTTTCTGGCGCTGGGTGGCGAGCATCTGCGGGACCAGTTCGCGCAGGGTGCTGACGTCTTCTTCAATGGAGGTCAGGCGCTCGTTGATCAGCCGGGCCAGCTCCGCGCCTTCGCGCTCGCGGCCGGCCTTGAGTTCCTTGAGACCTTCATTGAACAGCGCCATCGCCTCGGCGTTCAGCGCCTGCGGGTCGCTCGCATCGCCCACCAGCACACCGGGCCAGGCCAGGACTTCCAGTGGATTCAAGGCAGCAGGGTTCTTGATCAGGCCGGCGACGGTTTCGGCGGCGGCGACCAGTTGCGCGGCGCGCTCGCGGTCCACCTGCAAGGCTTTGCCGGTGCTTTCTTCAGTGAAGCGCAGGGTACATTCCAGCTTGCCCCGGGACAGGCCCTGGCGCAGTGCTTCGCGCACCCCCCCTTCCAGGTCGCGGAAAGACTCGGGCAGGCGCAGGTGCGGCTCCAGGTAGCGGCTGTTGACCGAGCGCAGTTCCCAGCTCAGCGTGCCTTGGGCCCCGGCTTTTTCGACGCGGGCGAAGGCGGTCATGCTGTGCACCATGGAGGTTCCTCGCAATGCAGGCCGGCACGACGGTGGTCGTGGGCCTGGGATCTGTAGATAAAAGCCCGAGGGCAGCAAAGGCGCAGGATTGTAGCGCAGTGAGGCGTATGCCCCAACCGCACTTGCGACAAAGCGCAGCAGCCCGTCGGGCGGGCCTTGGCGCCGCTTCGCTCGCGCCGGCTTTTTAGAGCCGTGCTACGTTTAACTGCCCTATGACGGTTCACGGCTCTATAATGCTCGGCAGTTTTCCGTCCTCTGTACAGGTACTCCCTATGAAACGTCCAAGTGGTCGCGCTGCCGATCAGCTTCGCTCGATCCGCATTACCCGCAACTACACCAAACACGCCGAGGGATCTGTACTGGTCGAATTCGGTGATACCAAGGTCATCTGCACCGTCAGCGTCGAAAACGGCGTGCCACGGTTTCTCAAGGGCCAGGGCCAGGGCTGGCTGACGGCCGAATACGGCATGCTGCCGCGCGCCACCGGTGAGCGGAACCAACGTGAGGCCAGCCGTGGCAAGCAGGGCGGTCGTACCTTGGAAATCCAGCGCTTGATCGGCCGCTCGCTGCGTGCTGCGTTGGACATGTCCAAGTTGGGCGACGTGACGCTGTATGTCGATTGCGATGTGATCCAGGCCGACGGCGGCACGCGTACTGCGTCCATTACCGGCGCCATGGTCGCCCTGGTCGATGCCTTGAAAGTGATCAAGAAGCGCGGTGGCCTCAAGGGCGGCGACCCGCTCAAACAAATGATCGCCGCGGTGTCCGTGGGCATGTACCAGGGCGAGCCGGTGCTGGACCTGGATTACCTGGAAGACTCCGCCGCCGAGACCGACCTGAACGTGGTCATGACCAGTGCCGGCGGTTTCATCGAAGTCCAGGGCACTGCCGAGGGCGCGCCATTCCAGCCGGAAGAATTGAACGCTATGCTGGAGTTGGCGAAGAAAGGCATGAACGAGATCTTCGAACTGCAAAAAGCCGCATTGGCTGACTGACCGATACCCGCTTCAAGACAAGGAGAGCGTCATGAGTGATGAGCAAATCCTGCTGCCCCAGCCGAGCAAAGAGGCGCGTCAATGGGCAATGTTTTGTCACCTGTCCGCCTTGTTGGGGATCTGGATTCCGTTCGGCACGCTGATCGGGCCGCTGGTGCTCTGGCAGCTCAAGCGTGAGTCCGACCCGTTCATCGATGCCCAGGGCAAGGAAGCGCTGAACTTCCAAATCACCGTGGCGATTGCCTCGGCGATCTGCCTGCTGTTGATGGTCGTGGTAATCGGCTTCTTCCTGTTCGGCCTGGTGGCCATCGGTGCGCTGGTATTGACCATCATCGGTGGCGTGAAGGCCAATGAAGGGCTGCCGTATCGGTATCCGTTTACCTGGCGCTTGGTCAAATAACCATCGGCGTTGCGATTCAAGGAAAATGCCCCGACTTATCGGGGCATTTTTTTTTGAAGTTGTAAATGTTTCTCTTTGTGTGCAGCGTCCCATTGCGTCGCCAGTTATCGTGCACATATACCGCTCTTACACTTCCAGTCACAACTGCACAGTTCCAGTGCAATCTCTATGCTTGGCAATAAGACACTTCGATTGATAGAGTTGCGCCAAGTTATATTCCTTTAGAAATATTTCGATATATTCAGACCATTGAAGGTCCTTGAATTCAAAGCCAATCAGTGTTGAGGCAATCAACCTGTTCAAGAGGCGTGCCCAGGTAAAAAGTCCGCCCCTGAATACATGTTCAAAGAATAAACACTCATGTTGCAGCTTGACTTCTATGGAACACTTGTCGCCGCCTCTCTAGTCCTTTTGTTGGGGCGCGGACTTGTTACACGTGTTGGTTTTCTACGCGCCTATAATATTCCTGAGCCTGTATCGGGCGGGTTGGTAGTTGCCCTGGCTCTCCTGGCTTTGCGCGGGCTTGAAGTTGAAGTTCGATTTGATACTTCATTGCAGACACCGCTGATGCTGGCATTTTTTGCCACGATTGGCCTGAGCGCAGACTTCGCCAGCCTGAAGAAAGGCGGGCGCGTGGTGGGGATTTTCCTGCTGGCGGTCGTCGGTCTGCTGGTGGTCCAGAATGCCATGGGCATCGGGCTCGCAAAAGCGCTGGGGCTCGATCCGTTGATGGGGTTGCTGACAGGCTCGATCAGCTTGGCGGGCGGTCACGGTACCGGCGCGGCGTGGGGGGCGGTGTTCAGTGAGAAATACGGTCTGGCTTCCGCCTCCGAGCTTGCGATGGCTTCCGCGACGTTTGGCTTGGTGTTGGGTGGCTTGATCGGAGGGCCGGTTGCGCGCCTGCTCATCAAGCGTGTCCAGTCACCCGTCGGCCTTGAGCCAGAAATGCCCCGGGTGCCCAAGGGGTTCGAGCAGCCGAACAAAGAGCGCTCGATTACGCCGTTTTCGTTTATCGAGACGTTGGCGCTGATTGCGGTCAGCCTGTTGGTCGGCACGCTCTTGAATGGGCAGCTCCACGACACCGCCTTCGAGTTGCCGACCTTTGTTTGCGTTTTGTTCGTGGGGGTGGTCTTGCGCAATGGCCTTTCGGCGCTTGGCTTGTATCAGGTCTTTGAGCGAGAAGTGTCCGTGCTCGGCAATGTCAGCCTGTCACTGTTCCTGGCGATCGCCCTGATGTCACTCAAGTTGTGGGACCTGGCGTCGCTGGCCTTGCCGATCTTCATTATCCTGGCGGCCCAGACATTGGTCATGGCGCTGTTTGCGATTTTCGTGACGTTCAGAATCATGGGCAGTCATTACGATGCCGCCGTCTTGGCGGCAGGGCATTGCGGTTTTGGGCTGGGTGCCACGCCGACGGCCATCGCCAACATGCAGGCAGTGACGCAGCGCTATGGGCCTTCACAGATAGCGTTCCTGGTGGTGCCGATGGTGGGGGCGTTCTTCATCGATATCATTAACGTCATCGTCATCAAGTTGTACCTTGCCCTGCCGTTTTTTGCCGTGGCTTGAGGTTCCGAGCGGTAGCGTTCGCCATAAAAAATGCCCGTCTCTTGCGAGACGGGCATTTTCTTTGGACGGTCGACCTGGGGGATGTCGCCGGTACGCTTAGATGGTCAGCGTCCAGTCGTAATCCACGATCAGCGGCGCATGCTGCGAGAACCGTGGTTGGCGCGGCAGGCGAGCGCTGCGTACGAAGCGGCGCAGCCCTGGCGTCAGCAACTGGTAGTCGAAGCGCCAACCGAGGTTGAGCATCTCAGCCTGTTCGTTGTCCGGCCACCAGCTGTACTGGTCGCCTTCACGGCTGACTTCGCGCAGGGCGTCGACGTAACCCATGTTGCCAATGATCTCGTCCATCCAGGCCCGTTCCGGCGCCAGGAAGCCAGGAGATTGTTGGCTGTCGCGCCAGTTCTTGATATCCAGCTTCTGCTGCGCCACGTACAGCGAGCCACAATAAATGTACTCGCGACGTTTGCGCCGCTGTTTATCCAGGTAACGGGCGAAGTCGTCCATCAACTTGAATTTCTGATTCAAATCTTCATCGCCGTTCTGCCCCGAAGGGAGCAGTAAGGTCGCGATGCTGACCTTGTCGAAATCGGCTTGCAGGTAGCGCCCGTAGCGGTCCGCCGTCTCGAAACCGAGACCGTTGATGACAGCCTTCGGTTGCAGCCGCGAGTACAAAGCCACGCCACCCTGGGCGGGGACTTCGGCATCGCAGGCATAAAGGAAGTAACCATCCAGTTGGAAGGCTGCATCGTCCAGTTCAAAGGCGGAGGCGCGGGTGTCCTGCAGGCAGATGACGTCGGCATTCTGTGCTTGCAGCCAACTGAGCAAACCACGCTCGACTGCAGCCTGAATACCATTGACGTTCACACTGATGATCCGCATAAATGGCCCCAAAAATCACGTGCGTGTATGATACACGCCGTGTACCTATTTAGCTAAATCCGCGGTATTTGAGGCTTTTTTTCATGCAGGCGTATCAGCGCGATTTCATTCGCTTTGCCATCGATCGCGGCGTTTTGCGCTTCGGTGAGTTCACCCTCAAGTCCGGGCGCACCAGCCCGTACTTCTTCAATGCCGGCCTGTTCAACACCGGTTCCGCCCTGGCGCAACTGGGTCGTTTCTATGCGGCAGCCATCGTCGAGAGCGGCATCCCGTTCGACGTGCTGTTCGGCCCGGCCTACAAAGGCATCCCGCTGGCCGCCACCACCGCCGTCGCTCTGGCCGAACATCACGGCCGCGACTTGCCTTGGTGCTTCAACCGCAAGGAAGCCAAGGCCCATGGCGAAGGTGGCAGCCTGGTGGGGGCGCCGCTGACTGGCGACGTGTTGATCATCGACGACGTCATCACTGCCGGCACGGCCATCCGTGAAGTGATGCAGATCATCGGTTCCCAGGAAGGCGCCAAGGCCGCTGGCGTGCTGATCGCCCTGAATCGCCAGGAGCGCGGCAACGGTGAGCTGTCGGCGATCCAGGAAGTGGAGCGCGACTTCGGCATTCCGGTGATCAGCATTGTGTCGCTGAACCAGGTGCTGGAGTTTTTGGCCGACGATCCACAGCTCAAGCAGCATTTGCCGGCGGTTGAGGCTTATCGGGCGCAGTTCGGCGTCTAAGAAGCCCGCTGATTTTGATCTTGTGGCGAGGGAGCTTGCTCCCGCTGGGCCGGTCCGACGCTTCGGGCGCAGCGGCCCCAATATTTTTGCGGTCGCTGCGCGACCGAGCGGGAGCAAGCTCCCTCGCCACAAAAGCATCATCTGAAAAAGAGGTGTAAAAAAAGACCCCGCTCAACCAGGTTGAGCGGGGTCTTTTTTTACCGGTATCGCTTAAGGACGCTTGCGATTGCTGATCAACGTGCCCACACCCGTATCGGTGAAGATCTCCAACAGGATCGCATTCGGTACCCGGCCGTCGATGATCAACGAACTGCCGACGCCACCTTGTACCGCTTCCAGCGCGCAACGGATCTTCGGCAGCATGCCGCCGTAGATAGTGCCGTCAGCGATCAGTTCATCGACCTGTTGGGTCGACAGTCCGGTCAGGACTTTGCCCGACTTGTCCATCAGGCCGGCGATGTTGGTCAGCAGCATCAGCTTTTCAGCTTTCAGTGCCTCGGCAACCTTGCCCGCCACCAGGTCGGCGTTGATGTTGTACGACTCGCCGTTGGCGCCCACGCCGATAGGCGCGATGACTGGGATGAAGTCGCCCTTGACCAGCAGGTTCAACAGGTCGGTGTTGATGCCGACCACTTCGCCCACATGCCCGATGTCGATGATTTCCGGCTGGGTCATCTCCGGAGTCTGGCGGGTGACGGTGAGTTTCTTCGCCCGGATCAGCTCGGCGTCCTTGCCTGTCAGGCCGATGGCGCTGCCGCCATGGCGGTTGATCAGGTTGACGATGTCCTTGTTGACCTGACCGCCCAGGACCATTTCCACCACATCCATGGTCTGCGCGTCGGTCACGCGCATGCCATCGATGAAGTGGCTTTCGATCGACAGGCGCTTGAGCAGGTCGCCGATCTGCGGACCACCGCCATGCACCACCACCGGGTTGATGCCCACGGCCTTCATCAGCACGATGTCGCGGGCGAAGCCGGTCTTGAGCTCCTCGCTTTCCATCGCGTTGCCGCCGTATTTGATCACCAGGGTCTTGCCGACGTAGCGTCGGATATAAGGCAACGCTTCGGACAGGACCTTGGCGGTATTGGCGGCGGCTTCGCGTTCGAGGGTCATTCAGGGCTCCGGTAGTGCTTCAAAAAATCAAAACGGTAGTTGGAGATCAGGTGCAACACGTTTGAGTTGGGCGTGGAACACATCCTTGATGCGCTGCAGTTCGGCTTCGTTGTCGGCCTCGAAACGCAGTACCAGCACCGGTGTGGTGTTGGATGCGCGAACCAGGCCCCAGCCATGGGGATAGTCGACCCGCACACCGTCGATGGTGGTCAGTTCGGCGCCTTCGCCCCATTGAGCGTCGTGCAGTGCATCAATGATGCTGAATTTGCTCTCTTCGGTCACATGGATATTGATTTCTGGCGTAGAAATATCGTTTGGGAAGGTTGCGAACAGCTCTTCGGCGGTGGATTTCTCTTTGCTGAGGATTTCCAGCAGGCGCGCGGCGCTGTAGATGCCGTCGTCAAAACCGAACCAGCGTTCCTTGAAGAAGATGTGCCCGCTCATTTCGCCGGCCAGCAGGGCTCCGCTCTGTTTCATTTTCTTCTTGATCAACGAATGACCGGTTTTCCACATCAGCGGGCGACCGCCGTATTCCTTGATCAGCGGCACCAGGCGACGGGTGCACTTAACGTCGAAAATGATTTCGGCATCGGGGTTGCGCGCCACCACGTCCTTGGCGAACAGCATCAGCAGGCGGTCCGGGAATACCACGCTGCCGGTATTGGTCACCACGCCCACGCGATCGCCGTCGCCGTCGAAGGCCAGGCCCAGGTCGGCGTTGGTTTCCTTGACCTTGGCGATCAGGTCTTCGAGGTTTTCCAGCTTGCCCGGGTCCGGGTGGTGGTTAGGGAAGTTGCCGTCCACGTCGCAGAACAGCGGGATGACTTCGCAGTTCAGCGCTTCGATCAGTTGCGGGGCGATCACGCCTGCCGCGCCGTTGCCGCAATCGACCACCACTTTCAGGCGGCGGGCGAGTTTCACGTCCTTGACGATTTCGTCGTTGTAGCGCGGCAGGATATCGACCTTGGTCACGCTGCCCTGGCCGCTGCTCAGGTCGTTGGTCTTGAGGCGGGTGTGCAGGGCCTGGATCTGCTCGTTGGCGAGGGTGTCGCCGGCGATGACGATCTTGAAGCCGTTGTAGTTCGACGGGTTGTGGCTGCCGGTGAGCATCACCCCGGATTTGCCGGCCAGCACGTTGGCGGCGTAGTACAGCGCCGGGGTTGGCACCAGGCCCACGTCGCTGACGTGGCAGCCACTGTCGGCAACGCCTTTGATCAACTGTGCGACCAGCTCAGGGCCCGACAAGCGGCCATCACGGCCGACGCACACATTCGGTTCACCCTGGGCCAGGCTCTCGGAGCCGATGGCGCGGCCAATCCAGTAGGCGGTTTCGGCAGTGAGGGTTTCCGGTACCACGCCACGGATGTCGTAGGCGCGGAAGATGCTGTCAGGGAAGATCGGGGCGATTGCGGCTGGGGTGTTCATGGGCGGGGCGCTCTATCAGGAAAGTGACTGGACAGGCCGGCGGTTAGCGTCGGCAGGCTCAAGCTGAAGGGTATGACGGCGTTTTTGACAGAGAGTTCGTGGTGGGAAAGTGCCATGAGACAGCGTTACCCTGGCCTCGCTCGCCTAATACATTGATTCCGGGTGGGAAACCTAGCAGAAAGCCATTGCGCATTTTTTGCCCTGAAACACAAGCTTCACAAACGGGCCGGGCAGGACGCCCGGCCTGTAACCACTAGTCAATGGCTGCCGGAATGCCCGAAACCACCCGCGCCGCGCTGGCTTTCGTCGAATTCTTCGACCAGTTCGAAGTGGGCCTGGACCACTGGCACCAGCACCAACTGCGCGATGCGTTCGCCCACGGCAATGTTGAAGGCCGTTTGGCCGCGGTTCCAGCACGACACCATCAGTTCGCCCTGGTAGTCGGAATCGATCAGGCCCACCAGGTTGCCCAGCACGATGCCGTGCTTGTGGCCCAGGCCCGAGCGCGGCAGGATCAGCGCCGCCAGGCCCGGGTCGCCGATGTACACCGACAGACCGGTAGGAATCAACAGGGTCTGGCCAGGCTCCAGGACCGTGTCCTGCTTGAGCATCGCCCGCAGGTCGAGGCCGGCGGAGCCCGGCGTGGCGTATTGCGGCAGCGGGAATTCGTTACCAATGCGTGGGTCGAGGATCTTGGCTTGTAGGGCGTGCATGACATTAAACCTGGTTCAGACGTTCGGCGATAAAAGTGATCAGCTGGCGGGCAATCTTGCTCTTGCTGGTCTGGGCGAAAAGTGTGGCGTGCAACTGGCGGTCGATCACGCTGCAGGCGTTTTCTTCGCTGTTGAAGCCGATGCTCGGGTTGGCCACGTCGTTGGCGACGATCAAGTCGAGGTTCTTGTCCTTGAGCTTGCGTGCGGCGTAATCGAGCAGGTGTTCGGTCTCGGCGGCAAAGCCGACACTGAACGGGCGGTCGGGGCGGGTGGCGATGCTGGCCAGGATGTCCGGGTTGCGCACCATTTGCAGTAGCAGGCCGTCGCCGCTTGTAGGGTCTTTCTTCAATTTTTGCGGGGCAACGACTTCGGGACGGTAGTCCGCCACCGCCGCCGAGGCGATGAACAGGTCGCACGGGATGGCCGCTTCGCAGGCCGCGAGCATGTCCCGGGCGCTGACCACGTCGATGCGCGTGACTCGGTCCGGGGTCGGCAAGTGCACGGGGCCGGTGATCAGCGTCACCCGGGCGCCGGCTTCCACGGCAGCTTCGGCCAGGGCGAAGCCCATTTTTCCGGAGCTGTGGTTGGTGATGTAGCGCACCGGGTCGATGTTTTCCTGGGTCGGTCCGGCGGTGATCAGCACATGCTTGCCGGTCAGGGCCTGGCGCTGGAAGCAGTCGGCGGCGCACTGGGCCAGGTCGGTGGCTTCGAGCATGCGGCCCATGCCGACATCACCGCAGGCCTGGCTGCCAGAGGCCGGGCCGAAGACTTTCAGGGCGCGGCTTTCGAGCAATTGCAGGTTGGCCTGGGTCGCCGGGTCGCGCCACATGGCCTGGTTCATGGCCGGCGCCACGGCGACCACCGCGTCGGTGGCGAGCACCAGGGTGGTCAGCAGGTCGTCGGCGATGCCTTGGGCCAAACGGGCGATCAGGTCGGCCGTGGCCGGGGCGATCAGCACCAGGTCGGCCCACTTGGCCAGTTCGATATGGCCCATGGCGGCTTCGGCCGCGGGGTCGAGCAAATCCAGGTGGACCGGGTGCCCGGACAGGGCTTGCATGGTCAGCGGGGTAATGAACTCGCTGCCGCCGCGGGTCATGACGACCCGTACTTCCGCGCCCTGGTCGATAAGCCTGCGAACCAGCTCGGCGCTCTTGTAGGCGGCAATGCCGCCGCCGACGCCCAGAACGATGCGTTTCCGATACAGCCGCTGCATAGGCCTGCCTTTCGATTTCAGTGGTCAGTGCAAGGCGAACCCCTTGGCAGCAGCTGCCAGGGTGCAAATCGCCTGCAAAAAAGATGGGCTACGATATCACAGCGACCGCTACGGAACAGCGGCGCCCACAATCAGGGAGATGCTATGAGTATTCGCGATTGGCCCGCGGCCGAGCGGCCACGGGAGCGGTTATTGGCGCTAGGGGCGGGGAGTCTATCGGACGCCGAGCTGCTGGCGATTTTTTTACGAACCGGCGTGTCGGGCAAAAGCGCGGTGGATCTGGCGCGACAACTATTGATTCAATTTGGCAGCCTGCGCGCGCTGCTTGAAGCCGATCAGATCACATTCAGTAATCATATGGGGCTCGGGCCGGCGAAATTTGCCCAGCTGCAAGCGGCTCAGGAAATGAGTCGTCGGCATTTGGCTGAACGGGCACGGGAAAAGACCACGCTGGAAAGCCCGTTCGCGGTGCGTGAGTACCTCAAATCGATGCTGCGTCACGAACCCCACGAGGTGTTCGGCTGCCTGTTCCTCAATTCCAAGCACCAGGTGCTGACCTTCGAGGCGCTGTTTCGCGGCTCTATCGACAGCGCCAGTGTCCATCCCCGGCAGGTCGTCAAGCGCGCCCTGGCCCACAACGCCGCGGCGCTGATCCTGTGCCACAACCACCCCTCCGGCAACACCGAGCCCAGCCAGGCCGACCGAGTACTCACTGAGCGCCTTCAGGAGGCGCTGGAGCTGATCGACGTGCGGGTGCTCGACCATTTCATCGTTGGCGATGGAGAGCCGCTGTCGATGGCGGAGTGTGGGTGGATGTAGGCGATATTTAGCGCTTAGAACCCTTTGTGGGAGCGAGCTTGCTCGCGATAGCGGTCGATCAGTCAACATCGATGTCATCTGATACGCCGCCATCGCGAGCAAGCTCGCTCCCACAGGGGGCACTGCAACCTCAAATGTCCGAGGGCAGGGGTTACTTGATGCTGACCTTGGAGTAATCCTGGCGCCCAAACGGACTGACCGAGTAACCCTGCACATCCTTGCGGGTCAGGGCGAACGCAGTCGGATGCGCCAGGGGTAGCCATAGGGCTTGCTGCTGGATCTGGGCCTGGGCCTGCTCGTAGAGCTTGGTACGCACACCTTGTTCGCCAGTGGTCTTGCCGGCGGTGATCAGTTTGTCCAGGTCGGGGTTGCAGTAGCGGGCGAAGTTGGTACCGGACTTGACCGCCGCGCAGGAAAACTGCGGCGTGAGGAAGTTGTCCGGGTCGCCGTTGTCGCCGGCCCAACCCATGAACAGCAAGTCATGTTCGCCGGCCTTGGCGCGACGGATCAACTCGCCCCATTCGATCACCCGGATCTCGGCCTGGATGCCGATTTGCGCCAGGTCGGATTGCAGCAGCTGTGCGCCGACACTGGGGTTGGGGTTCAGCAGGCTGCCGGAAGGGCGGGTCCAAATGGTGGTCTGGAAGCCTTCCTTCAAGCCGGCCTTGGCCAGCAGGTCGCGGGCCTTGGCCAGGTCATGGGTGTAGCCGGGCAGGCTTTTGGCATAGCTCCAGGTGTTGGGTGGGTAGGGGCCGTTGGCGGCTTCGGCAGTGCCTTCGAAGACGGTCGTCAGGTAGCTGGCCTTGTCGAAGGCCAGGTTGATGGCTTGGCGCACCTCAGGCTTGTCCAGTGGCGGATGCTGGCTGTTGAACGCCACGAACGCGGTCATGAAGGCGTCGGTCTGCTCGACCTTCAGCGTAGGTTCTTGCTTGGCGGCCTGTACGTCCAGTGGCTTGGGCGACAGGGCGATCTGGCATTCGTTGCGGCGCAGTTTCTGCAGGCGCACGTTGGCGTCCGGCGTGATGGCAAAGATCAAGGGATCCACTTGGGGCTTGCCGCCAAAATAATCCGCGTTGGCCTTGTAGCGAATCGAAGCATCTTTCTGGAAACGGTTGAAAATGAACGGGCCGGTGCCGATCGGCAGGCTGTTGAGCTTTTCCGGCGTACCGGCCTTCATCAACTGATCGGCGTATTCGGCCGAGTAAATGGAGGCAAAACCCATGCTCAACGTCGCCAGGAAGGTCGAGTCGGCGTGATCGAGGGTGAAGCGCACGGTCAGCGGGTCCAGCGCGTCGATTTTCTTGATCAGCGCTGGCAACTGCATGGACTGGGCGTGGGGGAAGCCGCTTTGCGCCACCTTGTGCCAAGGGTTCGCCGGGTCGAGCATGCGCTCGAAGCTGAATTTCACGTCCTCGGCAGTCAGGTCGCGGCGCGGCGTAAAGTAGTCGGTGTGGTGGAACTTGACCTGTGGCCGCAGCTTGAACACGTAGGTCAGGCCATCGGTGGAGACTTCCCAGCGCTCGGCCAGGCTGGGGACCAATTTGCCACTGGCGGTGTCGAAGTCCACCAGGCGGTTCATCAGCACGTCGGCGGAGGCGTTGGTAGTCGTCAGGGAGTTGTACTGGACGACATCGAACCCTTCCGGACTGGCTTCGGTACAGACGCTCAGGGCGGCGGCCAAGGCCTGCGGGGCGATCAGCAGAGGGGCGAGCAACAACGGTAGGGCAGCGAGGCGCATGGTCGGTTTCCTGTGCAAGTCGAAGGCCCATCTGCGAGTGCAGTCTGGAAAAGGCCTACCCTAGTGGGCCCGCCGCTAAATGACTATCCCCTTTTTGCATTTTCCGGCACTCTGCGCCGACGCGTTGATGGGCTAAAAATCGCCGCGGGTGGAAAAAACCTGCGTGCCGCGACGAGCGGTAAGGGGCTGCGCCAGCCGCTGCCCACGCCGTCCGGGGCGGTTGGTCGATGATTGGCCATGAAGACAAATCACATCGGCTGTTGTTGCACTGTGGTCTTTCTGGTATAAAGCAGCGCTCTTTTCTAGGGGCCCGGTTCCTTCACTGTAGGTGTAGCCGGTAAGACCCTTAAAGAAACGCGGCGCCTGGCGCCAAATGACTGAGAGATTAAGCGGCCAACCCATGCCGGGTTGGGCATGTGGTTTTAGAGGGCTGAGGCATGTCGAGAGTCTGTCAAGTTACCGGTAAGGGTCCGGTGACTGGGAATAACATTTCCCACGCAAACAACAAAACCCGTCGTCGTTTCCTGCCGAACCTGCAGCATCACCGCTTCTGGGTTGAAGAAGAGAAACGTTTTGTGCGTCTGCGCGTATCTGCCAAGGGCATGCGTATCATCGACAAGCGTGGCATCAGTGTCGTGCTGGCCGAACTTCGTCGCGATGGCAAGGTTTAAGGGAGCTAATCATGCGTGAATTGATTCGTTTGATCTCGAGCGCCGGTACTGGTCACTTCTACACTACCGACAAGAACAAGCGTACTACCCCGGACAAAATCGAGATCAAGAAATATGATCCGGTTGTTCGCAAGCACGTGATCTACAAGGAAGGCAAAATCAAGTAATTGATTTTTCCCTCTTACAAAAAAGGGCCCGTATCGTGAGATACGGGCCCTTTTTTGTGTCAGTTATGCGCCAGCGACGGTGCAGATCAGCCGCAATGGATGCTGACAATGATTCTATCGGCATTGGTATGCAGGTTGATGCGCTGCGGGCGCAGATCCCAACTCGTAGGATACTTCGGGCCTGTGGCGCGAACGAGCGCTCCGTTGGCCAGGGCGCGAACCTCCCTGAGCAACTCAGGGGTGCATTTTTGGCCGATGGTGTATCGAGCGATGGCCAGATCGCATTGATCGGGTAAGACGGGCATGTTGCCTCCTTGCAGTAGTTGATAGGTCAGGGCGTTCTCTGTCGGGTTGGCTGCACGTCCTGTGCAGAGCCGTAGTGCCGACAGCGGCATAACGCCCGTGAGCAGTTTCATCTGCTTGGCTGGTCATTGGCCAGCGCTGGAATGTCAGCAGCTTTTTCTGCGTTCCGCGGGGCTCACCCCTTCTGTTCGAACACCACATAGATCTTGCGGCACGGCTCCAACACTTCCCAAGTGCCCTTGAACCCCGCTGGAATCACGAAACGGTCACCGGCCCGCAGGGTCTTGGCGCTGCCATCCTCGTCACGCAGCACCGAGACACCCTGGACGATTTCGCAGTATTCGTGTTCGGTGTAGTTGACCGTCCACTGGCCAACCGCGCCTTCCCATACGCCCGCGTTCATTTGCCCGCAGGGGCTGCTGTAGTGGTTGAACACGGTTTGCTCGGGATCGCCCTTGAACACCTTGGCCGGGTCCGGGCGATAACGTTCGGCGGTGGTATTGGCCTGGCTGAAATCAACGATGTCCTGAATGCTCATGCGGGTGATCCCCAGTGATCGCTTGGAAGGCCTCGAGTCTATGTTTATTAAAACGAACATCGCAAGGTCGTTTGCCAGGGTTGTGTCAAATATATTGAAACATGACCAGTCGCTGGTTTAGGGTGGCGGGTGCCCTATGCCGAAAACGGCGCCGAAACCAGGCTGGTTGGGCAGAATTCTTTTGAGCGCTGCGCACCGCGCGACGTTCGTACTCAATAAGAGGAGGACACACGCATGACCACCCTGACTCGTGCCGACTGGGAACAACGCGCCCGCGACCTGAAGATCGAAGGCCGCGCCTTCATCAACGGCGAGTACACCGATGCGGTGTCCGGCGAAACCTTCGATTGCCTCAGCCCGGTCGATGGCCGCCTGCTGGGCAAGATCGCCAGCTGTGACGTCGCCGACGCCCAGCGTGCTGTCGAAAACGCCCGCGCCACGTTCAACTCCGGCGCCTGGTCGCGCCTGGCACCCAGCAAGCGCAAAGCCACCATGATTCGTTTCGCCGGCCTGCTCAAGCAGCATGCCGAAGAACTGGCCCTGCTCGAAACCCTGGACATGGGCAAGCCGATCAGTGATTCCCTCAATATCGACGTTCCCGGCGCGGCCCAAGCGTTGAGCTGGAGCGGCGAAGCCATCGACAAGCTCTACGACGAAGTGGCGGCCACACCCCACGACCAGTTGGGCCTGGTAACCCGTGAGCCGGTGGGTGTCGTGGGCGCTATCGTGCCGTGGAATTTCCCGTTGATGATGGCCTGCTGGAAGCTCGGCCCAGCGCTGTCCACTGGTAACTCGGTGGTGCTCAAACCGTCGGAAAAATCCCCGCTGACCGCCATCCGCATCGCCGCACTGGCGATCGAGGCCGGCATTCCCAAAGGCGTGCTGAACGTGCTGCCGGGCTATGGCCACACCGTCGGCAAGGCCTTGGCCCTGCATATGGACGTCGATACGCTGGTGTTCACCGGCTCTACCAAGATCGCCAAGCAACTGATGATCTACTCCGGCGAATCCAACATGAAGCGTATCTGGCTGGAAGCCGGCGGCAAGAGCCCGAACATCGTGTTCGCCGATGCCCCGGACCTGCAAGCCGCCGCCGAATCCGCCGCCAGCGCCATCGCCTTCAACCAGGGCGAAGTCTGCACCGCCGGGTCGCGGCTGTTGGTGGAGCGCTCCATCAAGGACACGTTCCTGCCACTGGTGATCGAAGCCCTCAAGGGCTGGAAGCCGGGCAACCCCCTGGACCCGGCCACCAATGTCGGCGCCCTGGTCGATACCCAGCAGATGAACACCGTGCTGTCCTACATCGAGGCCGGGCACAGCGACGGCGCCAAACTGGTGGCCGGCGGCAAGCGCATCCTTGAGGAAACGGGCGGTACGTACGTCGAGCCGACGATTTTCGATGGCGTGAGCAACGCGATGAAAATCGCCCAGGAAGAGATTTTCGGCCCGGTATTGTCGGTCATCGCCTTCGATACTGCCGAGCAAGCCATCGAGATCGCCAACGACACGCCGTACGGCCTGGCCGCAGCGGTATGGACCAAGGACATCTCCAAGGCCCACCTGACCGCCAAGGCCCTGCGTGCCGGCAGCGTATGGGTCAACCAGTACGACGGCGGCGACATGACCGCGCCGTTCGGTGGCTTCAAGCAGTCGGGCAACGGTCGCGACAAGTCGCTGCATGCGTTCGACAAGTACACCGAGCTGAAGTCGACCTGGATCAAGCTCTGAGAATGACGGCCCCGGATCCTGTCCGGGGTCTCATGCAGCGCTGATCCCCCCTGTGGGAGCGAGCTTGCTCGCGATAGCGGTATGACAGTCGACGACTTTGTTGAATGTTGCGCCGTCATCGCGAGCAAGCTCGCTCCCACATTTGTTTTGCGTAGGGCTTGAAACATCACTGTCCACAGGAGCGTGGAAATGCGTTGGGCGACTTATTTCGCCGTGTTGGCGTCTGTCCTGAGTGTCGGCCTGGCCCTGGGTGTGAGCATGCCGCTGGTGTCGCTGCGCCTGGAGGGCTGGGGCTATGGCTCGTTCGCCATTGGCGTGATGGCCGCCATGCCGGCCGTGGGGGTGTTGCTCGGAGCCAAGGTGTCGAGCCGGCTGGCGGCACGGTTCGGCACGGCGGCATTGATGCGCCTGTGCCTATGGGGCGGCGCGGTGTCCATCGGGTTGCTGGCGCTGTTGCCCAGCTATCCGGTCTGGTTGCTGCTGCGCCTGGTGATTGGCGTGGTCCTGACCCTGGTGTTCATCCTGGGTGAAAGCTGGATCAATCAACTGGTCATTGAAAAATGGCGTGGGCGACTGGTGGCGCTGTACGGCAGCAGCTATGCCCTGAGCCAGTTGTCCGGCCCGCTGCTGCTGGGCGCGCTGGGGACCGATCATGACTACGGGTTCTGGGTGGGTGTCGGTCTGCTGCTGAGCGCACCCTTGCTGTTGCTGGGCCGCAGCGGTGGGCCGAGCAGCGAGGCCGGCAGCGTTACGTTTAGCGATTTGTGGACGTTTTGCCGAGGCTTGCCAGCGATTGCCTGGGCGGTCTCGTTGTTTGCCGCGTTCGAGGCCATGATCCTCACGCTTTTGCCGGTGTATTGCCTGCGCCAGGGCTTCACTGCCGACATCGCGCTGGCGATGGTCAGCACCGTGGTGGTTGGCGATGCCTTGTTGCAGTTGCCCATCGGTGCCCTGGCCGATCGCGTGTCTCGCCGGGCGCTGTTGACGGGCTGTGCGGTGGCGCTGACCTTATCGAGCCTGGCGGTTCCGCTGTTGATCGATACCCTGTTGATCTGGCCGTTGTGGGTGTTGTTCGGCGCCAGTGCCGGCGGTTTGTTCACCTTGTCGCTGATCCTGATCGGCGAGCGTTACCGCGACGATGCGCTGGTGCGGGCCAACGCCCACGTCGCGCAACTGTGGGGCCTTGGTTGCCTGATCGGCCCACTGGCGGCAGGAGCGGGCAGCCAGTGGATCAGTGGACATGCGCTGCCATTGTTCATGGCGGCAGGGGCGTTTGGCCTGGTGATTCTGCTAATGCGCCAAGGGGCGTTCGGGACCACCCAACCCGCTTGAACACCCCAAAACCCTGTGGCGAGGGAGCTTGCTCCCGCTGGACTGCGAAGCGGTCCCGGCTTTGCGGTTGCTGCTCAACCGAGCGGGAGCAAGCTCCCACGCCACAAAAGCGACCCCACAAAGCGCGCTGTCCACAAAACGGGTTGCCATGAAAGCGGTCGGCCTTTAAAGCATCCGCTCCAACCCGATCGTCGTGCTGAACCAGGCATTGAACCGGCGCCACCAACTGCCTGGTTCGCGGTCCAGGTCGTGCGTCTGGCCGTTGTCTTCGGTGGTCCATACAAGCGTTCCGTGCTCCAGCCTGGCCTGATAACTCAAGGCTGGCGCCATGCCCTGCAAGGCCAGTTCGCGCACTTGGCTGGCGAGTTCAGGGCTGTCCACCAGCACGCCGACTTCGGTGTTCCACAGCACCGAGCGCGGGTCGAAATTGAACGAGCCGATGAACGATTTCTGCTGGTCGAAGATGATCGCCTTGCTGTGCAGGCTGGAATCCGATTGGCCGTAGGATTTGCTGTAGAACAGGTGAGGGCTGCTGCCGGAGTCGCCCGGTTGTCGTCGCAGCTCGAACAGGCGTACGCCATGTTGCAACAGGGCCTTGCGGTACGGCGCATAACCGCCATGCACGGCGGGCACGTCGGTGGCTTCCAGGGAATTGGTCAGCAGGCTCACCGACACGCCGGCATCGGCGCGACTGGTCAGATAGACCAAACCTGGCTGACCGGGGACGAAGTAGGCGGAAATCATGATCAGCTCTTTGCTGACGCCGGTCAGTTCCGGTGCCAATTGTGTGGTCAGCAATAGCTGCGGGTCCGGCTCGTCCTTGGCCAGCACCTTGCTGGGCGCGTCCCACAGCGCCTTGTTCCAGGCCCAGATCAACTGGTCGCGCCAAGTGTCCAGGCGTGGTTGGGTCTTGTAGGCGGTCAACTGCTGGTAGAGCGCGTGATTCTCCTTTTGGGTCTGCTCCAGGGACTCTTGCAGGCGCAGGCGGTTGTTGGCCAGGTCCTTGGGCGTGGGGCGATGGGACAGGAACTGTTCGATGGGTTTGCTCAGGGCGCTGTTCCAGTATTGGTCGAAGCTGTGCCCCAATTGTTCAGCCACCGGGCCGACACCGAGCAGGTCGATGTCGGTGAAGTTCAGGTTCGGTTCGGCGTCGAAGTATTCATCGCCCAGGTTGCGACCGCCAACGATGGCCATGCTGTTGTCCGCCAGCCACAGCTTGTTATGCATTCGGCGGTGTTGCTGCGACAGGTTGAGCAGGCGCCCGAGGCTGCGGGTTACGCCGGTGGCACGTCCCAGGTGCAATGGGTTGAACAGGCGGATCTGGATATTCGGATGCGCGGCGAGGGTCGCGATGATCTGATCCTGGCCGTCGCTGGTGGTGTCATCCAGCAGGATACGCACGCGTACGCCCCGGTCGGCGGCCTTGAGCAATTCATCCACCAGCATTCGGGTGCTGATGCCGTCGTGGACGATGTAGTACTGCAAATCCAGGCTGCCTTGGGCGTGGCGAATCAACTCGGCCCGGGCGATGAAGGCGTCGGTGCTGTCCGACAGCAGCCGAAAGCCCGAGCGCCCCTCATGGGCGCCAGCCTGGGCCTGGACCGAGCGGCCGAACGAGGATTCGGCGGCCGGTAAGACCTGGGAGGGCTCGCGCGCGACATCAAGGCTCGCGCAGCCATTAAGCAGCATGGCTATCAACAGCATGAATGGCAGAGCAGGGTGCTGTCTCAAATGAGGTCATCCGGCTTTGAGAAAAGCGAAGTATGGCACGGCTTTGGATTGTTCACGCCCACTCGAAACGCGACGGAGGCTGGCGGTCCATTGGCGGTGTAGGTCGAAAAAGCCACGAGCCTTGTTGAGGAATACTGCAATTAGTAGAGCTTATTCCTACAGAAAAATCCTACTCGACGGGCAACCATGCGCGGGTGTTCGCAGCAGTGAAATCTCACAGCTGCAGCACGGATATTTTCCAACCATTCAACAGGTCCATGAGCATGAAAATAATACTCGCCGGCACGCTGGCCGCTGCCACATTAATCCCGTTCGCCGTCCAGGCGGCCAGTGTCGATTTGAGCGTGACTGGCCGCGTTATCCCGACCACTTGTGTTCCGGCGTTCGCCGGTGGCAACGAGGTCAATCTGGGACGGATCTTCTCTTCAACCCTGGCCCCTGACCGGCAGAACGATCTGCCGCCTCGGGACATCATGCTGAACATTTCTTGTGACGCACCCGCGGCAGTGGAAATTGCCGTCACCGATAACCGCGGCGCTACCAAGGTCCCGGGGCTGGTTTTCAATAGCCGTCGAGATAATGATCTTTACTTCGGCCTGGGCAGCACCCAAGGCGAGGGGATCGGTGGTTTTGGTTTATTGACCGGCCAACCAATGGCTGACGGCAGCCCACAGACCTTGCTGATGCGTACGTCCGCCAATCCGGCCTGGCAAGTGTCCACCAACGGCCTGTTAGCCAACACACCGGCTTATTCCTGGGGGACGAATGCGTTGGTAGGCCCAGTCGCTGCCAGCCTGCACAGCTTCCCGATGCAGGTGGTCGCCTCCATTCGACCGACTTCCGAATTGCCGGCGACCAACGATGAGTTCGATCTCGACGGTTCGGTGACGTTCGATGTGTTCTACCTCTAAGTCCTGACCCACGACGGAGCGTGGCAGGCGCTTGAAAAACCGCCTGCTCGCCTGAGAGGGCCACGCTCCGGCGGGTCGGCCGGGTGCGAGCTACGCCGCTTGTCCTGCCTGGCTGACACCCTCTGGAGATTCCCATGTTTTCCCCAATATCTTCGCCGAAGCTCAGCGCAGTAGTCGCGCTGTGCCTGGCGTTTATCGTTCAAAATGTCCAAGGCGCCGGAATGGTCCCGGAAACGCCGGTCGTGATCGTCGACCAAGGCAAGGGCGAGGCGACACTGACCGTCAGGAACACCGATGCTCAGCCGGCATTGCTTCATAGCTCGGTCATTCACCTTCCGCAGGACCAGGAGCCTTTGCTGGTTCTGAGTCCGCCAGTGGCCCGGGTCGAACCGGGCCAGAGCCAGCAAGTGCGCTTTATCCTGCACACCACTGCCCCGCTGAAGACGGAGCGGCTCAAGCGCGTGCAGTTCGAGGGTATCCAGTCACGTCCGGCGGGCAATGGCGCACAGATCTCCATGGGTGTGCGGCAGAATATTCCGGTGATTCTTCGCCCGGCCGGGCTTGCGGTTGAACGAGCGCCGTGGAAGCGGTTGGTCTGGAGCGCCAAGGGCGGCCTGGTCCGCGTAAACAATCCCAGCCCTTATGTTGTCCGATTGGCGCGGTCGGTGAGTCTGATTCCGGGCGGTGCAATGCTGGACCTCGGACGCACATACATCCTGCCCGGCGAAGTACTGACACTGAATACGCCTTCGAGTCTGGCTACCCATGTCCGGCTGTTCCCCGCGACCACTTACGGTTTTGCAACTGACAGCTATGACGCACTTTTGAGTTTGCAATAGTGCGTTTTCGGGTCTTCTTCCGCCTGGCCGCTGGCTTGGCCTTGCTTGGGATAACACAGGCCGAGACCACGGCCGAAACTTTCGCCGAATTCGACCGATCAGTACTCGAGGCCCGAGGGCTTGATCCGCAGATCGCCGAGTATTTTCGCGATGCGCCGCGCTTCCCGGCCGGGCGCCATCTGATCTCCTTGAGCGTCAATGGCGCATCGTCGGGGGAGGTAATGGCCACTTTTGATGAGCAAGGACAGCTTTGCCTGGATGCGAACCTGCTGGATCGAGCAGCAATAGCTGCGCCACCAGGCCTATATCTCGACGCCGAGACGGTGTCGTGTTCGCGGGTTACTGAAAGCCTGCCGGGGGCCCGGGTATGGCTTGAGCCGGGGCTGAACCTGGTGCGCTTGCTGGTGCCCACCGACTGGTTGCTCGCTGCGGCGCCCCGCCAGGACAGCTGGACTTCGGGCGGGATGGCCGGGGTCATCAACTATGATGCGTTGATGGTAAACGGTTCCGCCGCCGGGCAGTCCAGCCAATACCGCAGCCTGGGCACCGAGTTGGGATTCAACGCGGGCGATTGGGTGGTGCGCAGCCGTCAGAACTACAGCTCTTTTGCAGGTGTAACGCGTTTCGAAACGCTGTACACCCAGGCTTCAAAGACCTGGGAGCGCTACGGGGCGCAGGTGCAGTTGGGGCAGCTGAACATGCGCTCATCGTTGTTTGCGGGCGAACCCTTTTTCGGCGCGCAGATTCTTCCGGAAACGGCGCTCTCGCAGGCAAGTGGTGGCGTGGGCGGCGGAGCGCTGGTGCAAGGGCTCGCCTACTCGACAGCGCGGGTCGAAGTCCGGCAAAGCGGTGTAGTGATCTTTAACACGTTGGTTCCCGCAGGGCCTTTCACACTGAGCGACTTGCCCCTGCTCAGCCAGCGTCTCGACCTGGAGGTGAGCGTGCTTGAAGAAAATGGCGAGCGCCGTGATTTCCGTGTCCCCGCCGCCAACCTGCGTCCGGTGAGCCTGAGAAGCGCGCCCAGCTATGCGCTGGCGGTTGGCAAGGTGCGCCGGCTCAACAACGATGAGCGCGATACGCCGTCGTTTTTTGCCCTGAGCCGGGACTGGCGGTTTGGGCAGGCAACGCAGCTCAGCGGCGGGGTGATGGGTGCTGACGAATATCGCTCCATGGGATGGGGAATCGAGCAGGCTCTGACGCGTAACATGACGGCGCGGTTCCAGCAGTTGGGTTCGCGCACGGCCCGGGGTACTCAGGGGCATGACCTGCAGGCCGCGTTGAACACGGTTCTGAACGATGGGTTTTCGATCGGCTTGACGACGGGGCGACGCAGCAGGGGTTTCCGGCATCTGGCTGAGACGGGGGTGGATGTCGGGACCGATGATCGACTCGCTTGGGCAGAACGTCATTGGGCCATCTCCTTGCGACATGCCGATCCGCGATGGGGGGCGCTCAGTGGATCGTTGACGCGTTATTCCGGGGCCATGGGGAGGAACGCTGCACGAATCAGCACGGCTTGGTCCCGAACATTCGACAGGACGACCCTGTCATTGAATGTGCAACACGACCATGTCGGGCAAGCACGCAATACCGGCATATCCGCGAACCTCAGCGTGCCCCTGGGGCGCAGCCGAAGGATCAGTACTTTTGTCCGTCGGGATGATGATCGAGGGCTGCGTACCGGAGCTCGTTACACAGAGCAGGTCAGCGATAGCCTGGGCTATAGCGTCGGTGTCGACCGCCCGGCCAGTGGCCAGAACGCTCTCAACGCCAGGCTCAGCGCCTTGCCGCGATATACCAGCGTGGACATCGGCCTGTCTCGCAGCGGCGCCGGGGCCCAGCATTATGATCTGGCCCTGCGCGGCGGCTTGGCGTTGCATGAGGACGGGGTGACACCCTCGCCTTATCCTCTGCGCGATACCTTTGGCCTGATCAAGGTCGGCGATGACGCGGGAGTCAGGATTGGCACGCCCCACGGCCCCGTCTGGACCGACGCTGGGGGGCGCGCGGTGGCGTCCAGTTTGTCCGCCTACCAGGCCAGTCGGATTGAAATCGATACGTCCAGCCTGCCACGCAACCTCGATGTGCCCAATGGATTTCAGGAAGTTCGGGCTGCACGTGGCGCCGTGCCGCGGCTCGACTTCCAGACGGGTTCGGTTCGTCGCCTGATGCTGAGCATACGCACCGACGAGGGGGTGCCTGTGAGCAAGGGCCTTGGGGTGTATGACGAACACGATCAGTACCTGACCACGGTGGTCGATACGGGCCTGGTGTACCTGGATAACGCACCTGCCGTGGTTCGGCTACGGGTGCTGCTTTCCGAGGGCCGCGCTTGCAGCCTGGAGCTTGATACGGGTCGGTTGCCAGCGGCTTCAGGACCGTATGACAGTGCCGAGGTGGTCTGTCAGACGGGATGATGTGCCAAGCCAGCCAAGGCGCCGGGCCGATCGCGGCTCATGCAAGCGACGGGGTATCGTTCAGCAGCCTGGTCGCGGCCGCTCCTACCTTGCGCACCGCCTCTTCGATTTGTGGGGTCGGCTTGGCAGCGTAGTTCATGCGCAGGCAATTGCGGTATTTGCCTGACGCCGAGAAGATACTGCCGACGGCGATTTGAACGCCCTGGTCATGAAGCATGCGGTTGAGCTTCAAGGTATCGAAACCTTCCGGCAGTTCGACCCAGAGCATGAAGCTGCCCCGGGGTCGGCTGGCCCGGGTGCCCTGGGGGAAATAGCGGCTGACCCAGTCGATCATCACATCGCGATTACGCTGGTATTGCGTACGCATCCGGCGCAAATGGGGTTCGAAATGCCCGCCCTTGAGAAATTCGGCAATGGCGATCTGCGGTTGTGGCGCGGTGGAGCCGGTGCTGATGTATTTCATGTGCAGCACCCGCTCCAGATACCGGCCTGGCGCGACCCAGCCAATGCGCAGCCCTGGCGCCAGGGTCTTGGAAAATGAACTGCAAAGCAGGACGCGACCGTCTTCGTCGAAGGATTTGATGGTGCGCGGACGAGGGTAGGTGTAGGCCAATTCTCCATACACATCATCTTCAATGATCGCCACGTCGAAGCGCTGTGCCAGGGTCAGCAGTGCGCGTTTATTCGCGTCGGGCATGATGTAGCCCAGCGGGTTATTGCAGCTGGGGGTCAACTGTATGGCCTTGATCGGCCATTGCTCCAGCGCCAGTTCCAGTGCATCCAGGCTGATCCCGGTGAGCGGGTCGGTGGGGATTTCCAAAGCCTTCATGCCCAGGCCCTTGAGGGTCTGCATGGCCCCGTGAAAGCTGGGTGAGTCCACCGCGACGATGTCGCCTTGTTCGCAGGTGGCGCGGATGCTGACCGACAGGGCTTCATGGCAGCCGGTGGTGACGATCAAGTCGTTGGGCCCCAACTGACAGCCGGAGTCCAGCGACAGCCGGGCGATTTGTTCGCGTAGTGCGAGGTTGCCGTAGATGTTGTCGTAATACAGGCCGGGCATGTCTTGTCGGCGGCTGATCTGGGCCAGGCTGCGCAGCAGCGGTTTCATGGTCGGCGAATGGATGTCCGGCATGCCGCGTCCCAGTTGCACCACGTCCGGGCGCGGCACGGCGCGGATCAGCTCCAGCACCTGGTCCCACTGGGAAATATCCACGGGGCGTTGGGCCGGACGGCCTACCGCCGGCAGGTCCGGCAATTCGCGGCCCACGGGTACGAAATAGCCGGACTTGGGTCTCGGCATCGCCAACCCACTGTCTTCCAGCAGGCGATAGGCCTGCTGCACCGTACTCAGGCTGACCCCATGTTCCGTGCTCAATGCCCGCACTGATGGCAGCCGGTCACCGGGGCGGTAAAACCCCTGTTCGATGCGGGTGCCGAGCAATTCGGCGAGATTCACGTAGAGGGTCATGGGGCGCTCCCGATGAGATGGACCACTGCAACCGATACAGTTTGGGTAGAAAATGACAATTCAGTGCCGGAAATATCGAATCTGTATGCTTATAAAAGAAATGAGTTGAATCTGTATTGCTTTTGACCGTCCGCGCATCATGAAACCTCTGGCTACCCAAGTAAACAGGAGCGATCAAAATGAACGGCTTGAGCGATGTGCGGCTGACGTTACACAGTCAGGAACTGGTGGCAGGGCAGGAGAAGGGACTGCGCAGCGCGATGCTGCGCAGTTCGCCGTCCGGCCTGAGCCGTTGGGCCCTGTTCTGGCATCGTCTGCATACACGCAAAGCCTTGTTGGAACTTACACCCGAACAGTTGCGTGACATCGGGCTGACGCGGGAGCAGGCGTTGGAGGAGGGGCTCAGGCCGTTCTGGCGGCTTTGAAGCGCGGAGGACCTTGTGGCGAGGGGATTTATCCCCGCTGGGGCGCGAAGCGGCCCTAAAACCTGACACCGGGGAGTGTCAGATAGATTGCCTTGGGTCTGCTTCGCAGCCCAGCGGGGATAAATCCCCTCGCCACACTGATAGGTGTCTGGTTCCATTGGTGGGTATTCAGGGGCTAAACCAACTCTTTCAACCGATGCCACAACATCCCCAGCGCCAGCAGTGGCGAACGCAGATGCTTGCCGCCCGGGAAGGTCATGTGCGGCACCTGGGCGAACAGATCGAAACCGCTGCTGTGCTGCCCACTGATGGCTTCAGCCAACAATTTGCCGGCCAAGTGCGTGGCATTCACCCCATGGCCGGAGTAGGCCTGGGCGTAATACACATTGGGCTGGTCCTTGAGCTTGCCAATCTGCGGCAAACGGTTGGCCCCGATGCCGATCATCCCGCCCCACTGATAATCGATGTTCACATCCACCAATTGCGGGAAAACCTTGAGCATTTTCGGACGCATATAGGCGCCGATGTCCTGCGGGTCACGGCCGGAATAGTGACAGGCCCCGCCAAACAGCAAGCGTCGATCCGCCGAAAGCCGATAGTAATCCAGCGCTACGCGTTGATCGCAGACCGCCATGTTCTGTGGCAACAATGCCTGTGCCTGGGCCTGGCTCAAGGGTTCGGTGGCGATGATGTAGCTGCCGGCGGGCAACACTTTGCCGCCCAGTTGCGGATTGAGTCCATTGAGGTAGGCGTTGCAGCCCAGTACCAGCGTCTTGGCGCGGACCGAGCCCTGCTCGGTGTGCACCTTCACTTCAGCGCCGTAGTCGATACGTGTGACCGCCGATTGCTCGAACAACCTGACCCCCAGATGCTGCGCGGCGGCAGCTTCGCCCAGGGCCAGGTTCAGTGGATGCAGATGGCCCGAGCCCATGTCGATCAACCCACCGACGTAACGATCCGAACCCACGACGCTGTGCATTTCGTTGGCTTGCAGCAGTCGGGTCGGATGGCGATAACCCAGGCTGCGCAGTTCTTCGGCGTCTTCGGCGAAGCCTTCCAGGTCGCTGGGCTTGTTGGCGAGGTCGCAGTAACCCCAGGTGAGGTCGCAGGGGATCTGGAAGCGCTCGACGCGCTGTCGGACGATTTCCACGGCCTCAAGGCCCATGAGCTTCATCTGGCGTACGCCGTCGGTGCCGATGATCGGCGCAAACTGATCGAGACCATGGCCGACGCCACGAATCAATTGGCCGCCGTTGCGCCCGCTGGCCCCCCAGCCGATCCGATGCGCTTCCAGCAGCACCACGCTCATGCCGCGCTCGGCCAGTTCGATCGCCGTGTTCAACCCGGAGAACCCGCCGCCGACCACGCAGACATCCGCCCGCAATTCACCCTGCAGCAGCGGATGGTCCGGTTGCGGCAGGCTGCTGGCGGCGTAATAGGAGGCGGCGTGCGCGTGGCTCGGGACAGGTTGCTGAACACGGGCGTTCATGTGCGTAATCCTGATTTTTGTGTTTGAGAAATTTGACGGAGCATAAGCTGGCGATTCCTTGCTGGGCAACATCGGTCGGCTGGCGCTGTCTGGTGCGAGGCTTTTAAGGCAGAATCCTGGACCATCTCCCTCGGTAATCGCCTCGATGAGCTGCAACAGTCAAAAAATCCTCGCGCTACGCCAGCAGATTCCCTCGTTCGAGTGCGTACCGGGCTGCCATGACTGCTGTGGCCCGGTGACCACCTCGCCTGAGGAAATGGCCCGTTTGCCCCGCAAGACCCGCGCCGAACAGGACGCGGCCATGGAAGCTCTCGACTGCGTGCACCTGGGGCCCAACGGCTGCACCGTCTACGACGAACGCCCGCTGATCTGCCGGCTGTTCGGCACCACCGCGACCTTGCCGTGCCCCAATGGGCGACGGCCGGTGGAGCTGATTCATCCGCGGGTCGAGAAGCAGATTCATGAGTACATGGCCAGCACCCGGCAGGTGTTGGTCTAGCAGGCATGGATACCGAGTCGCGGCTTTCGCGAGCAGGCTCGCTCCCACCATGGATCTGCGTTGCCCACGAGAAGATATTCACCACTCACCTGTGTGGAGCGAGCCTGCTCGCGAAAGCGGCCGTCCAGACGACCCTTGCCTTGGAGACCGTCATCAATCCGGAATCGGCAGGTTCAAGCTCTCCTTCACCTCTTCCATCACGATGTAGCTCTTGGATTCGCGCACGTGGGGCAGCTTGAGCAGGATGTCCCCCAGCAGCTTGCGGTACGACGCCATCTCGGAAATCCGCGCCTTCACCAGATAGTCGAAATCCCCTGATACCAGGTGACATTCCAGCACGTGAGGCAGTTTCAGCACGGCGCGTCGGAACTCTTCGAACGTGTCGCCGGATTTGTAGTCGAGGCTGATCTCGACAAACACCAGCAGGCTACCCTTCAAATGCTGCGGATTGAGCCGGGCGTTGTAGCCCATGATGATGCCCTCGCGCTCCAGGCGCCGTACCCGCTCGGTGCAGGGCGTGGTAGAGAGGCCGACCTTTTCCCCCAGCTCGGTGAAGGAGATGCGCCCGTCCGCCTGGAGAATGCGCAGGATATTGCGGTCGATCTTGTCCAGCTCACGTTTGGTCTGGGTGTTGGTACGCACAGGTGATGCGCCTCCGTGAAAAGGGTTTTTGCCGAGAATTCTCGCCAAATATAGGCGTTTATATAGTGAAAAGCACTGGCTAATCTTTTTTACACTGCGACCATCAAAGCTATGTACAACAACGTCAGCGGTTATCCGCGATGAGGGCATCAACATGCGCGTTCTGGTCTTGGGTAGCGGCGTCATCGGTACCGTCAGTGCTTATTATCTGGCCCGTGCCGGGTTTGAAGTGGTGGTGGTCGACCGTCAGCCGGCGCCTGCCATGGAAACCAGTTTCGCCAACGCCGGCCAGGTGTCGCCCGGTTATGCCTCGCCGTGGGCCGCGCCGGGCGTACCGCTCAAGGCCATCAAGTGGCTGCTGCAGCGCCACGCGCCGCTGGCGATCAAGGCCACTGCCGACATTGATCAATACCTGTGGATGGCCCAGATGTTGCGCAACTGCACCGCCAGCCGCTACGCCATCAACAAGGAGCGCATGGTGCGCCTGTCCGAGTACAGCCGTGATTGCCTCGACGAGCTGCGCGCTGAAACCGGCATTGCCTACGAGGGCCGTAGCCTGGGGACTACGCAGCTGTTCCGCACCCAGGCCCAGCTCGATGGCGCGGCAAAAGACATCGCCGTGCTGAAAGAATCGGGTGTGCCGTTCGAAGTGCTCGACCGCGCGGGCATTGCCCGGGTTGAACCGGCCCTGGCCAATGTCACGGACATTCTGGCCGGTGCCTTGCGCCTGCCCAACGACCAGACCGGCGACTGTCAGATGTTTACCACGCGCCTGGCGGAAATGGCCATGAAGCTCGGTGTGCAATTCCGCTTCGGCCAGGATATCCAGCGCCTGGATTTCGCCGGCGACCGCATCAACGGTGTCTGGATCGACGGCAAGCTGGAAACCGCCGACCGCTACGTCCTCGCCTTGGGCAGCTATTCGCCGCAACTGCTCAAGCCTCTCGGCATCCGTGCACCGGTGTATCCGCTCAAGGGTTACTCCCTGACCGTGCCGATCACCAACCCGGCGATGGCGCCGACTTCGACCATTCTCGACGAAACCTACAAGGTCGCGATCACCCGGTTCGACAACCGCATTCGGGTGGGCGGCATGGCGGAAATCGCCGGTTTTGACCTGTCCCTCAACCCGCGTCGGCGCGAAACCCTGGAGATGATCGTCAACGACCTTTATCCTCAGGGCGGCGATCTGGCCCAGGCCAGTTTCTGGACCGGCTTGCGTCCGACCACCCCGGACGGCACGCCGATCGTGGGTGCCACGCCCTTCAAGAATCTGTTCCTGAACACCGGCCACGGTACCCTCGGATGGACCATGGCGTGTGGTTCCGGTCGCCTGTTGGCCGACCTGATGGCAAAGAAAAAGCCGCAGATCAGCGCCGAAGGCCTTGATATTTCCCGTTATGGCAGCAAACACCAGGAGTCTGCAAAACATGTCAATCCAGCGCCAGCTCACCAATGACCGCATGAGCCAGGTTGTCGTGCACAACGGCACCGTTTACCTGGCGGGACAGGTCGGCGACGACATGAACGCCGGTATTGAGCAGCAGACCCGTGAAACCCTGGCCAATATCGAGCGCTTGCTGGACCTGGCCGGGACTGACAAGAACCGTCTGTTGTCGGTGACGATTTATCTGAAAGATATTGAGGCCCACTTCGAAGGCATGAATGCAATCTGGGACAAGTGGCTGCCTAAAGGCGTCGCCCCGGCCCGTGCCACTGTGGAAGCCAAGCTGTGCGAACCAGAGATTCTGGTGGAGCTGTCGGTTGTGGCCGCGCTGCCTTAGTTCCTGTCAAAACGATCCCTCTTCCGGCGTTGTGGGTGGTTATGCCTTCAGCCTCAGCGCCGTTTTTTTATTCATGACCGCCTAGAAGCCTGCCGCCATGCGTCCTGCCCGTGCCCTGATCGATCTCCAAGCCCTGCGTCACAACTACCAATTGGCCCGCGAAGTCACGGGGGCCAAGGCCCTTGCGGTGATCAAGGCCGACGCTTACGGGCACGGCGCGGTGCGTTGCGCCGAGGCGCTGCAGGACTCGGCGGACGGGTTCGCCGTGGCCTGCATCGAAGAAGCCCTGGAACTGCGGGCCGCCGGGATCCGTGGGCCGATCCTGCTGTTGGAGGGTTTTTTTGAAGCCGATGAGCTGCCGTTGATCGTCGAGCATGATCTCTGGTGCGTGGTGCATTCGTTGTGGCAACTCGAAGCGATCGAAAAAGCCGCGCTGAGCCAGCCGATCACGGTCTGGCTCAAGCTCGATTCGGGCATGCACCGGGTCGGCCTGCATCCGGCGGATTACCAGGCGGCCTACCGTCGCCTGCTCGCCAGCGGCAAGGTGGCGAAGATCGTCTTGATGAGCCACTTCGCCCGTGCCGATGAACTGCACGATCCCAGCAGCACCGAGCAACTGGCGATATTCGACAAGGCCCGCCAGGGCCTGGTGGCGCAGATCAGCCTGCGCAACTCACCGGCCGTGCTGGGCTGGCCGCAGATACCCAGCGACTGGGTGCGCCCGGGCATCATGCTCTACGGGGCCACGCCCTTTGACGAGCCGAACGCCGTCGCTTCGCGCCTGCAACCGGTGATGACCCTGGAGTCGAAGATTATCAGCGTGCGTGAATTGCCCGCTGGCGAACCGGTGGGCTACGGTGCCCGTTTTGTGACCACGCAACCGACCCGGGTCGGCGTGGTCGCCATGGGGTATGCCGACGGCTACCCACGCCAGGCGCCCACCGGTACACCGGTGCTGGTGGATGGGCAGCGCAGCCAACTGGTCGGACGCGTGTCGATGGACATGCTGTGTGTCGACTTGACCGATGTCCCCCAGGCCGGGCTCGGCTCGACCGTTGAGTTGTGGGGCAAGAACATCCTCGCCAGTGACGTTGCCAAGGCCGCCGACACCATCCCCTATCAGATTTTCTGCAACCTGCGGCGGGTGCCACGGCTCTATTCCGGGCATTGACGCACGGCGCCAACTACCGAAAGTCGCTTCACCGCACAGGATTCGGGTCAAAGTGTTGTAAATACTGAACGCTGTCGCCATGATAACGCTCACTTTCCTCACAACCTGATTCCCTGGAGGCTCCAGCATTGGACGTCGGTGAACGACTGCAATCCATTCGTAAACTCAAAGGCCTTTCCCAGCGTGAACTCGCCAAGCGCGCGGGCGTCACCAACAGCACTATTTCGATGATCGAGAAGAACAGCGTCAGCCCCTCGATCAGCTCGCTGCGTAAGGTCCTTGGCGGGATTCCCATGTCCATGGTCGAGTTTTTCTCCGAAGAAATCCTTCAGGAGAAACCGACTCAGATCGTCTATAAAGCCAACGAACTGATCGACATCTCCGACGGCGCCGTGACCATGAAGCTGGTGGGCAGGGCACACCCGAGCCGGGCGATTGCCTTCCTCAACGAAATCTATCCGCCTGGCGCCGACACCGGTGAAGAGATGCTCACCCATGAGGGCGAGGAAACCGGGATCCTGGTGGAAGGACGGCTGGAACTGGTGGTCGGTGTCGAAACCTTCGTGCTCGAAGCCGGCGACAGCTACTATTTCGAAAGCACCAAGCCGCACCGTTTCCGTAATCCGTTCGACGTGCCGGCGCGACTGATCAGCGCAGCCACACCGGCCAATTTCTAGAAAAAGCGGCGCCGGCCCCATGGGGCAAAGGCGTCCAAGCAATGAGCTGTCATCGCAAACAAGACCCTTGCGACTTTGGGGTTGTTTCAGTGTGACGGGCTTACCGCTATACTTGCGCCCGCCTGCAAACCGTGGCCGCAGGCGTGACTAGCCACCATTGAGGGTGTACGCGTGAACCTAATTATGAAAATGCTGGCTGCACCAGCAACCGTATTGGCCCTATGGGCAGTCAGTGCCCAAGCGGCGACCACCGACGAAATCGCCAAGCGCCTCGAACCCGTTGGCCAGGTCTGCGTCCAGGGGAAAGAATGCAAAGGCATGGAAGTTGCCACTGCCGCTGGCGGCGCTGGCGGTGCCAAGAAGCCGGCTGACGTGATTGCAAAACATTGCAACGCTTGCCACGGCACGGGCCTGCTGGGCGCGCCGAAAATCGGTGACAAGGCAGCCTGGAAAGAGCGCGCCGATCACCAGGGCGGTCTCGACGGCATCCTGGCCAAGGCCATTACCGGCATCAACGCCATGCCGCCTAAAGGCACCTGCGCCGATTGCTCGGATGACGACCTCAAGGGCGCCATCAAAGAGATGTCCGGCCTGTAATACGCCGATATCTCGCGCAAAAAAGCCGCTTACGAGCGGCTTTTTTGCGCCTGGGGTTTTTCCAGGGCTGTTCATCGCAACCAAGACCCGGCAAGCTCGGTCCAACCCACATTCATTGAATGTCCAGGAGGGTCCGATGGTGCAGTTGTGTTCAATCGAACAGGCGGTGGATGACGTGCTCGAGCGCCTGCCCGCGCATATTCATCTGGGCATGCCCTTGGGGCTGGGCAAGCCCAACCTGTTCGCCAACGCGCTGTACCGGCGCATCGCCCAACTGCCCGAGCGACAGTTGACGATCTACACGGCCTTGAGCCTGGGCCGGCCAAAACTGGGCGATGGTCTGCAGAAGCGCTTCCTCGAACCCTTTGTCGAACGGGTCTTCGGCGACTATCCAGAACTGGATTACCTGGCCGACCTGCATCAGGACAGCCTGCCACCCAACATTCGGGTCGAGCAGTTCTTCATGCAGCCCGGCAGCCTGTTGCACAGCGCCTCGGCCCAGCAGAACTACGTCAGCAGCAACTACAGCCATGCCGCCCGGGACATCAACGCCGCCGGCTTGAACCTGGTGGCGCAATTGGTGGCGAGCGATCCTGAGCATCCGGATCGCCTGAGCCTGAGCTGCAACCCGGACATCACCCTCGACCTGCTGCCGATGATCGCCAAGCGGCGCGCGGCCGGGGAGACCATCCTCCTGGTCGGCCAGGTGCACAACGATTTGCCCTACATGCCCGGCGACGCGGAAGTCGGCATCGACGCTTTCGACCTGTTGATCGACGAGAAGGACAGCCACACGTTGTTTTCCACGCCGAACATGCCGGTGGGGTTCCAGGACCATCTGATCGGCCTGCACGCCAGTACCTTGGTGCGCGACGGTGGGACGCTGCAGATCGGCATCGGCGCCATGGGCGATGCGTTGACGGCGGCACTGTTGGCGCGCCAGGCCGATAACGCCGGCTACCAGGCGTTGCTGGCGGACCTGAACCTTAGCCAGTGGGCGCAACTGATCGAGCGTGAAGGTGGGGTCGAGCCGTTTGCCAAAGGGCTGTACGGTTGCAGTGAAATGTTCGTCAACGGTTTGCTGGTGCTGGCCGAGGCCGGAATCATCCGGCGCAAGGTCTACCCCGACGTGCCGACCCAGGAACGGGCCAACGCCGGCACCCTCGACGAGGCGGCGCAACCCGACGGCATCTGCATACATGGCGGATTCTTCCTCGGGCCGCGCAGTTTTTATGAACGCCTGCGCGAGTTGCCGCAAAGCCGTCTTCTCGAATTCAACATGACGCGCATCAGTTACATCAACGAGCTGTACGGCCAGGAACAGCTCAAGCGCCTGCAGCGCCTCGACGCCCGTTTCATCAACACGGTCTTCACCATGACCCTGATGGGGGCCGGAGTGGCCGATCAGTTGGCAGACGGGCGGGTGCTCAGCGGTGTGGGCGGGCAGTACAACTTCGTTGCCCAGGGCCATGCGCTGGAGGGCGGACGGTCAATCCTGCTGCTGCGCAGTTGGCGTGAGTCCGGGGGCGAGATCAGCTCGAACATCGTCTGGGAATATGGCCATTGCACGATTCCCCGGCACCTGCGCGACATCGTGGTGACCGAGTACGGCATCGCCGACCTGCGCGGCAAGACCGACGCTGCGGTGATCGAGGCGTTGCTGAACATCAGCGATTCACGCTTCCAGCCTGGGTTGATCGAGCAGGCGCAAACCGCTGGCAAATTGCCGAAGGATTTTCGCCTCGACCCGCGTTTCGCCGACAACACATCGGAACGCTTGCAGGCGCTCCAGGCACGCCATCCGAACCTGTTTCCCGAATACCCCCTGGGGTGTGATTTCGATGAGGTCGAGCGCGACCTGCTGCGGGCGCTGAACTGGCTCAAGAGCAAGTTCAAGCTCACCGAGATCCTGGAATTGGGCAAAGCCGCGCTCGATGCGCCGGAGCCCTGGGAGTTTGCCGGGCATCTGGCGCGGATGCAGCTGGCCAGCCCTGAAGGGCTGAAGGATGAGTTGTTTCAGCGGTTGTTGCTGGCGGGGCTCAAGGCGACTGCGCCTTAGCGACCCACCTAGAACCCCTGTGGGAGCGAGCTTGCTCGCGATAGCGGTCTATCAGACACATTTTATGTAACAGATACAC
>NZ_CAKKMI010000053.1:0-48067 GCF_918698105.1 Pseudomonas brassicacearum
CCACTCGTCCCCTCTGCACCCCCGCAGTTGAAAAACCCCACGCCACCCCCATATGAGTTCCATCCGGGCATTTTCGCCCCGCTGCGTGGAGACTCTCCCTTGACCACCATCGTTTCAGTCCGCCGTCATGGCAAAGTCGTCATGGGCGGCGACGGCCAGGTTTCACTGGGCAACACCGTGATGAAAGGCAACGCGAAGAAAGTCCGCCGCCTGTATCACGGCGAAGTCATCGCCGGTTTCGCCGGGGCCACTGCCGACGCCTTCACCTTGTTTGAGCGTTTCGAAGGCCAGCTTGAGAAACACCAGGGCCACTTGGTCCGTGCCGCCGTGGAACTGGCCAAGGAATGGCGCACCGACCGCTCCCTGAGCCGCCTCGAAGCCATGCTCGCGGTCGCCAACAAGGACGCCTCGCTGATCATCACCGGCAACGGCGACGTCGTCGAGCCCGAGGATGGCCTGATCGCCATGGGTTCCGGCGGAGCCTACGCCCAGGCTGCGGCCAGCGCCCTGCTGAAAAAAACCGACCTGTCGGCCCGTGAGATCGTCGAGACTGCCCTGGGCATTGCCGGCGACATCTGTGTCTTCACCAACCACACCCAGACCATTGAGGAGCAGGACCTCGCGGAATAAGCCTGTCCAGGCGACCCACGCCACGGCCCATTCCTGCTTGAGGACCACCTATTATTATGTCCATGACTCCCCGCGAAATCGTCCACGAACTCAACCGCCATATCATCGGCCAGGACGATGCCAAGCGCGCCGTCGCCATCGCCCTGCGTAACCGCTGGCGCCGGATGCAACTGCCCGAAGAACTGCGCGTCGAAGTGACCCCCAAGAACATTCTGATGATCGGCCCGACCGGTGTCGGTAAAACCGAAATCGCCCGTCGCCTGGCCAAACTCGCCAACGCGCCGTTCATCAAGGTCGAAGCCACCAAGTTCACCGAAGTCGGCTATGTCGGCCGCGACGTCGAGTCGATCATCCGTGACCTGGCCGATGCCGCCATCAAGTTGCTGCGCGAACAGGAAATCACCAAGGTCCGCCACCGCGCCGAAGACGCCGCCGAAGAGCGCATCCTCGACGCCCTGCTGCCACCGGCGCGCATGGGCTTCAACGCCGACGCCGCCGCGACCCAGGATTCCAACACCCGCCAACTGTTCCGCAAGCGCCTGCGCGAAGGCCAGCTGGACGACAAGGAAATCGAGATCGAAGTGGCCGAAATGGCCGGCGTCGATATTTCCGCGCCGCCAGGCATGGAAGAGATGACCAACCAGTTGCAGAGCCTGTTCGCCAACATGGGCAAGGGCAAGAAGAAAAACCGCAAGCTCAAGGTCAAGGAAGCGCTGAAACTGGTGCGCGATGAGGAAGCCGGTCGCCTGGTCAACGAAGAAGAGTTGAAGGCCAAGGCGCTGGAGGCGGTCGAGCAGCACGGCATCGTGTTCATCGACGAAATCGACAAGGTCGCCAAGCGCGGCAATGTCGGCGGTGCCGACGTGTCCCGCGAAGGTGTACAACGCGACCTGCTGCCGCTGATCGAAGGCTGCACGGTCAACACCAAGCTGGGCATGGTCAAGACCGACCACATCCTGTTCATCGCCTCCGGTGCGTTCCACCTGAGCAAGCCGAGCGACCTGGTGCCGGAGCTGCAGGGTCGCCTGCCGATCCGTGTCGAGCTCAAGGCGCTGACACCGGAAGACTTCGAACGCATCCTCAGCGAGCCCCACGCCTCCCTGACCGAACAGTATTGCGCGCTGCTCAAGACCGAAGGCCTGAGCATCGAGTTCACCCCGGAAGGCATCAAGCGCCTGGCCCAGATCGCCTGGCAGGTCAACGAGAAGACCGAGAACATCGGTGCCCGGCGCCTGCACACGCTGCTCGAACGCTTGCTCGAGGAAGTCTCGTTCAGCGCCGGCGACCTGGCCAGCGCCCACAACGAAACGCCGATCCTCATCGACGCCGAGTACGTCAACAGTCACCTGGGTGAGCTGGCGCAGAACGAAGACCTGTCGCGGTATATCCTGTAAATCACTGACAGGTTTCCCGGGACCTGTGGGAGCGAGCTTGCTCGCGATGGCGGCATAACATTCAACCCATGTGTTGACTGTCGAACCGCTATCGCGAGCAAGCTCGCTCCCACATGGACCGTGTCGTTTTTGCAGATCAAGGCATCCTTCCGAGACGGATCACAGGCCATGACCAAACTCCCCACCGCCATCAACCTGCACAAAGCCTCCAGGACCCTGACGCTCAAATACGCGCCGGACGAGGAGTATCACCTGCCCGCCGAATTCCTGCGGGTGCACTCGCCTTCCGCCGAGGTCCAGGGCCACGGCAAACCCATCCTGCAATACGGCAAGCTCAACGTTGCCCTGACCAAGGTCGAACCGGCCGGCCAGTACGCACTGAAACTGACCTTCGACGACGGCCACGACAGCGGGCTGTTCACCTGGGACTATCTTTACCAGCTGGCGGTGCGTCAGGAAGACTTGTGGAACGATTATCTTGGTGAACTCAAGGCCGCCGGAAAAACCCGCGATCCGAACGAGTCCGTCGTCAAATTGATGCTCTAGCTCAAGGGCTGGCGCTTTAGGGCGAATTTTCTAGACTCATCTGCTTGAATGCCCGCGCAGCAACGTCAATGACTGGCCTGCTTGCGAAAAAAATTAAACTCGGGTAACCAATGGAGCTGGCAAGTTACCTGCAAAGGAACTGCCGAGTTCCTGGCACACGTTTCCTCATTGGCCCTCGATGCGGAATTAATGGTCACCCGAGCAGCGTACCTGGTATTGGCCGTGTGGCTTCATGGCACGATCCGGGTACTCGTCTGAAGGACAATGGAGCGTCGTAGATGAGCAACAAGAACAACGATGACCTGAAGTATCAAGCCTCGGAAAATACCTTGGGGTTGAATCCCGTCGTCGGCTTGCGCAGAAAAGATCTGCTGGCCTCTGCCCGCATGGTGCTGACCCAGGCCATCAAGCAACCGCTGCACAGCGTCAAGCACGTCGCCCATTTCGGTGTCGAACTCAAGAATGTCCTGTTCGGCAGATCCGAACTGCAACCGGCCGGCGATGACCGTCGCTTCGCCGACCCGGCGTGGAGCCAGAACCCCCTCTACAAACGTTACCTGCAAACCTACCTGGCGTGGCGCAAGGAGCTGCATGCCTGGATCGACGACAGCAACCTCTCGCCGGCGGACATCAGCCGCGGGCATTTCGTGATCAACCTGATGACCGAAGCCATGGCCCCGACCAACTCGGCGGCCAACCCGGCGGCGGTCAAGCGCTTCTTCGAAACCGGCGGCAAGAGTCTGTTGGACGGCCTGTCCCACCTGGCCAAGGACCTGGTGCACAACGGCGGGATGCCGAGCCAGGTCAACATGGGTGCGTTCGAGGTCGGCAAGAGCCTGGGCGTGACCGAAGGCGCCGTGGTGTTTCGCAACGACGTGCTGGAGCTGATCCAGTACCGGCCCATCACCGAGCAGGTCCACGAGCGGCCGCTGCTGGTGGTGCCGCCACAGATCAACAAGTTCTACGTATTCGACCTGAGCCCGGACAAGAGCCTGGCGCGCTTTTGCCTGCGCAGCAACGTGCAGACCTTCATCGTCAGTTGGCGCAACCCCACCAAGGAACAGCGCGAGTGGGGCCTGTCGACCTACATCGAGGCGCTCAAGGAAGCAGTGGACGTGGTCACGGCCATCACCGGCAGCAAGGACGTGAACATGCTTGGCGCCTGCTCGGGCGGCATCACCTGCACCGCACTGCTGGGCCATTACGCCGCCCTGGGCGAGAAAAAGGTCAATGCCCTGACCCTGCTGGTCAGCGTGCTCGACACCACCCTGGACACCGACGTGGCGTTGTTCGTCGACGAACAGACCCTGGAAGCGGCCAAGCGCCATTCCTACCAGGCCGGTGTACTCGAAGGCCGCGACATGGCCAAGGTGTTCGCCTGGATGCGCCCCAACGACCTGATCTGGAACTATTGGGTCAACAATTACCTGTTGGGCAACGAGCCGCCCGTGTTCGACATCCTGTTCTGGAACAACGACACCACGCGACTGCCGGCGGCGTTCCACGGCGACCTCATCGAAATGTTCAAGAACAATCCATTGATCCGCCCCAATGCACTGGAAGTGTGCGGCACGCCCATCGACCTCAAGCAGGTCACCGCCGACATCTTCTCCCTGGCCGGCACCAACGACCACATCACGCCATGGAAGTCCTGCTACAAGTCGGCGCAGCTGTTTGGCGGCAAGGTGGAGTTCGTGTTGTCGAGCAGCGGGCATATCCAGAGCATCCTCAACCCGCCAGGCAACCCCAAGTCGCGCTACATGACCAGTGATGACATGCCGGCCAAGGCCGAGGACTGGCAGGAAAATTCAACCAAGCACACCGACTCCTGGTGGTTGCATTGGCAGGGCTGGCAAGCCGAGCGCTCGGGCAAACTGAAAAAAGCCCCGACCGCGCTGGGCAACAAGGCCTACCCAGCCGGTGAAGCGGCGCCCGGCACTTATGTGCATGAGCGGTAATGGATGCAACTCGTCTGCTGCGGGGGTGGGCTTGCTCACGAATACATCCCGCCAGCCGACACTGAATGCAAGGCCCACAGCGCTGGCGAACATAAAACTCATGTTCACAGCAGATCCCATGTGGGAGCGAGCTTGCTCGCGATGACGGCGGCACATTCAACACCTGTATGTGCTGACACATCGCAATCGCGAGCAAGCTCGCTCCCACAGGGGATAGGGGAAAAATGAAAGACAGCGACCCAACCCACAGGGCTTGAAGCATGCCGCAACCGTACATCTTCCGTACCGTCGATCTGGATGGCCAGACCTTGCGCACCGCGGTACGTCCCGGCAAGCCTCACTTGACGCCGCTGCTGATTTTCAACGGCATCGGCGCCAACCTCGAGCTGGTGTTCCCGTTCATCGAGGCCCTGGACCCGGACCTGGAAGTCATCGCCTTTGATGTGCCCGGTGTCGGCGGTTCATCGACGCCCAACCGGCCGTATCGCTTTCCCGGCCTGGCCAAACTCACCGCGCGGATGCTCGACTATCTCGACTATGGGCAGGTCAACGTGATCGGCGTGTCCTGGGGGGGCGCCCTGGCCCAGCAGTTCGCCTATGACTACCCCGAGCGCTGCAAGAAGCTGGTATTGGCGGCCACGGCGGCCGGGGCGGTGATGGTGCCGGGCAAACCGAAGGTGCTGTGGATGATGGCCAGCCCCCGGCGTTACGTTCAGCCCTCCCATGTGATGCGCATCGCCCCACTGATCTACGGCGGTTCGTTCCGTCGCGACCCGAGCCTGGCCGCCAGCCATGCGGCCAAGGTTCGTTCGGCGGGCAAGCTCGGTTATTACTGGCAACTGTTCGCCGGCCTGGGCTGGACCAGCATCCACTGGCTGCACAAGATCCACCAGCCAACCCTGGTGCTGGCCGGCGACGACGACCCGCTGATCCCGTTGATCAACATGCGCATGCTGGCCTGGCGCATTCCCAACGCCCAATTGCACATCATCGATGACGGCCATCTGTTCCTGATCACCCGGGCCGAGGCGGTGGCGCCGATCATCATGAAATTCCTGGAGGAAGAACGTCAGCGTGCAGTGATGCATCCGCATCCCTCGCCGCTGGGCGGCTGAAACCGCCCATTAGCGCCTGGCAGGACGCCGGACCGCGCAGCGACCCGAAACAGCGACTATGTTGTCTGGTTCGGTGTGTTTGTTTTTAGCCTGATGACGAAGGAGTTGACTCATGCGCGACAAACCGGCGAAGGGCTCCGTGCCCGCCCCTGCCAGCTTCATCAACGCACAAAGTGCGGTCACCGGCCTGCGTGGCAGGGACCTGCTGTCCACCTTGCGCAGCGTTGCCGTACACGGCTTGCGCAACCCGGTGCACAGTGCCCGGCATGCGTTGAAGCTGGGCGGTCAACTGGGCCGAGTGCTGCTGGGCGAGACCCTGCACCCCACCAACCCCAACGACCAGCGTTTCGCCGACCCCACCTGGCAGCTCAATCCGTTCTACCGCCGCAGCCTGCAGGCCTACCTGAGCTGGCAGAAACAGGTGACGAGCTGGATCGACGAAAGCACCATGAGCCAGGATGACCGCGCCCGCGCCCACTTCGCCTTCGCCCTGCTCAACGACGCCGTTTCACCGTCCAATACCTTGCTCAACCCGCTGGCGGTCAAGGAACTGTTCAACTCCGGCGGCACCAGCCTGGTTCGAGGCCTCAGCCATCTGGTGGACGACCTGCTGCACAACGATGGGTTGCCGCGCCAAACCACGCCCCATGCCTTTGAAGTCGGCAAGACCCTGGCAACGACCCCCGGCGCGGTGGTGTTTCGCAACGAATTGCTCGAGCTGATCCAGTACCGGTCCATGAGCGAAAAGCAATACGCCAAGCCGTTGCTGATCGTGCCGCCGCAGATCAACAAGTTCTACATTTTCGACCTGAGCCCTTCCAACAGCTTCGTCCAGTACGCCCTGAAAAATGGTTTGCAGGTCTTCATCATCAGCTGGCGCAACCCTGACGTACGCCACCGCGAATGGGGCCTGTCCAGCTACGTCGAGGCCGTGGAAGAGGCCATGAACGTCTGCCGGGCGATCACCGGCGCCCGCGAGGTCAACCTGATGGGCGCCTGCGCCGGAGGCATGACCATCGCCGCCTTGCAAGGCCACCTGCAGGCCAAGCGCCAGCTACGCCGGGTCGCCAGTGCCACGTACCTGGTGAGCCTGCTGGACAGCCAGATCGATAGCCAGGCCACGCTGTTCATCGACGAGCAGACCCTCGAAGCCGCCAAGCGCCGCTCCTACCAGAAAGGCATCCTCGATGGCCGCGACCTGGCCCGGGTGTTCGCCTGGATGCGCCCCAATGATCTGATCTGGACTTACTTCATCAACAACTACCTGCTGGGCAAGGAGCCGCCGGCCTTCGACATCCTCTACTGGAACAACGACTGCACCCGCCTCCCGGCGGCTTACCACGGCGACCTGCTGGACTTCTTCAAGCACAACCCACTGACCCATCCCGGCGGCCTGGAAGTGTGCGGCACGCCCATCGACCTGCAAAAAGTGACGGTGGACAGCTTCAGTGTGGCCGGCATCAATGATCACATCACGCCATGGGACGCGGTGTATCGCTCGACCCTGTTGCTGGGTGGCGAAAAACGCTTCGTGCTTTCCAACAGCGGCCATGTCCAGAGCATCCTCAACCCGCCGGGCAACCCCAAGGCCAACTTCATCGAAAGCGCAAAATTGAGCAGCGACCCACGGGCCTGGTACTACGACGCCAAGCACGTCGAAGGCAGTTGGTGGACCCCATGGCTGGGCTGGATCCAGGAACGTTCCGGCGCCCAGCACGAAACCCAGATGACCTTGGGCAATGCGAACTACCCGCCCCTGGACGCAGCTCCCGGCACTTATGTTCGCGTGCGCTGAAGGCCTTACCCCACGGCCAGGCGATTGGCCGTGGCACGACTTGATCATTAAGAAGACCGGATGAAAACCCGCGACCGCATCCTTGAATGTGCCCTGCAATTGTTCAACGAAAAGGGCGAACCGAACGTCTCCACCATGGAAGTTGCCAACGAAATGGGCATCAGCCCGGGCAACCTCTATTACCACTTTCACGGCAAGGAACCGCTGATCCTCGGGCTGTTCGAGCGCTTCCAAGGCGAACTGGCACCGCTGCTCGACCCTCCGGCGGACGTGCAGTTGGCGCCGGAAGACTACTGGCTGTTCCTGCACCTGATCGTCGAGCGCCTGGCGCAGTACCGCTTTCTGTTCCAGGACCTGTCGAACCTGGCCGGGCGCCTGCCGAAACTGGCCAAGGGCATCCGCCAGTTGCTCAACGCCCTGAAGCGCACCCTCGCCTCACTGCTGGCGCAGCTCAAGGCCCAGGGATTGCTGGTCAGCGATACCCAGGCCCTGGGACAATTGGTGGAGCAGATCACCATGACCTTGCTGTTCTCCCTGGACTACCAGCGGATCCTCGATCGCGAGGGCGAGGTTCGGCTGGTGGTCTACCAGATCATGATGCTGGTGGCCCCACACCTGCCGCCTGCGACCAAGGTGGCGACTGAGCAACTGGCGTTGCGCTACCTGGAAGAACACGACTAACCACCGACAGTGGCAGATCCATTGTGGGAGCGAGCTTGTGGGAGCAAAGCTTGCTCGCGATCCAGACGCTGCGGTCCTCAAGAGACCGCGGCGTTTTCATCGCGGGCAAGCCTTGCTCCCACAAAGCTCGCTCCCACAGGTTGACCTGCGTACAAACAAAAACGCCCGACCTTCACAGGCCGGGCGTTTTTGCATGTCCCGCAGAAATCAGGACTGGGTGGTAGGCGTCGATGGAGCCGGCGCTGGAGTTGGCGTGGCGACCGGGGTCGGCGCTGCGGCGGAGTTCGCCGTGCTCGTCGCGGTTGCCGGTTTGGCGGCCGCGGTCGGCGCCTTCGGTGCAGCGGCTTTCGGCGCGGCCGGTTTTTTCACGGCCGGTTTTTTCGCCGCAGCAGGTTTGGCCGCCGCTTTTGCCGCAGGCTTGGCGGCGGGTTTCGCTGCCGGTTTGGCTGCTGCCGTCTTAGCCGCGGGCTTGGCCGCAGGCTTGGCTGCCGCTTTGGCCGCAGGTTTGGCGGCTACCGGTTTCGCCGCCGCCTTGGCAGCAGGCTTGGCCGCAGCCGTTTTAGCCGCAGGTTTGGCCGCTGCTTTCGCCGCAGGTTTGGCAGCGGTTTTTGCCGCAGCCTTGACCAGTGGCTTGGCCGCCGTTTTAGCGGCCGGCTTGGCCGCCGCAGTCTTGGTCGCCACTGGGGCGACTTTGGCCCCGGTGAGTTTTTCGATCTGCTTGGTCAGGGTGTCGACCTTGCTGTGCAGTGCCTTGACTTCATTACGGCTCGGCACACCCAGGCGCGAGATCGCACTGTTCAGGCGCTTGTCGAAAGCCCCTTCCAGTTCATCCCATTTGCCCAGCGCACGATCCTTCACGCCGCCGATTCGCGACTTGGCGGACTCGGCAGAGTCCTTGGCTGCATCGACTTGTTTGCCGACTGCCGTCTTGGTGAGTTTTTCGGCTTTTTCGCCGTCCTTAACCAGGGACTCGAAGAGCTTGCTGCCGTCAGTGTCGATCTTCGAGTACACGCCTAAACCAGCAAGCCAGATTTTGCGGGAATATTTTTCAATCTTCCCGGCCCACGAGCTGCCCTCTTTTTCTGTGATTTTTTTGCCAGCCATCCCGTTCTCCTTAATGTTTACGCGCGACACGTTCGAGCAATGCTGTCAGCTCATCGAGCTTAGCAGAGAGTGTCTCAACGTCATGTTTAGACGGAATGCCGATACGATTCAAGGCACTTGCAACACGGGCATCGAATACCTTCTCGACTTTATCGAGTTGTACTTCAACCCGGGCCTTGAAAGTATTGACGTCGCTCTTGGCTTCAATCAATTCGCTGTTGGCCGCTTCAAGTTTTCCGGCAATTTTCTTTTTGCCTTTGGTTTCAATAACTTCGCCAGTCTTTACCAACTCCTGGAAGTACTCGCTGCCTTCCTTGCCGACCTTCGTGTAGGCGCCCAGGCCCGCCAGCCAGATCTTGCGCGCGTACGTTTTCACGTCGCTGAGCGTAGAAGATTCAACGTCGGTTTTTTTCTTCAGCATAACTTTGGCCATGGTGCACCTCACTCGAAAATGGTTTGAGGAACTGCCCGCACACGGTCGGGCTCAGGCACAAAGTAGTGACAATAATTAGAAACGGCACCCTAACAACTGACACAAATCTCAAAGGCTGTGACGCCCTCTTGTGGGAGCGAGCTTGCTCGCGATGGCAGAGTGTCAGCCAACCTTGATGTGACTGAAACAATGCAATCGCGAGCAAGCTCGCTCCCACAAGTGGATTGGTGGTGAACTTGAGTCATGCATTTCACCCACCCTTTCAACCAATCAGGCCAACGCCTTATCCAGCGCCTTTTCGATTTCCGTCTTGATCGTGCCGCTCATGGCCGACATCAACATGCCCAGCTCCACGTCGACGCGGATCGAGTCCTCGCCCACATGCACTTCGCCCTTGACTCCGGAACGCTTGAGTTTCAGGGTGTCGCCCTCCCATTGCGGCTCAAGGCCATAGCTGTCGGACAGCTTCTGCGCCAGCTTGTCGGCTTTCTCTCGCGCCGCTTCCTTGCCCAAGCCATGGGCACGCTCAACCGTTATACGGGCCATCAGGTGACTCCTGTTTTATCGGGACTTGCCTGAACGTTTCAGACCCTGGCTGCGTCAAAACGTCCCGGCGGTCGCCCATCTTACCTTCAGCCTTGCCAAGACAAAGCCCTCTACCGGGATTAGAATGTCCCGCATTCTTTTTTGGTGACCGCGATATGACTGATCAGCGCAAAGGCAGCGATGCCGAACCCACCACTCACTTCGGCTTCAAGAACGTGCCGGAAAGCCAGAAAGCGGAAAAAGTCGCTGAGGTTTTCCACTCCGTAGCCGCCAAGTATGACTTGATGAACGACCTGCTCTCGGGCGGCATGCACCGCCTGTGGAAGCGTTTCGCGATCGAACTGTCGGGCGTGCGCAGCGGTAATCGCGTGCTGGACATCGCCGGCGGCACGGGCGACCTGACGAAGAAGTTTTCCCACATCGTCGGGCCGACCGGCCAGGTGGTGCTGGCCGACATCAACGAATCCATGCTCAAGGTCGGTCGCGACCGCCTGCTGGACCTGGGTGTGGCCGGCAACGTCGAGTTCGTCCAGGCCGACGCTGAAAAGCTGCCGTTCCCCGACAACCATTTCGACTGCGTGACCATCGCCTTCGGCCTGCGCAACGTCACCCACAAGGAAGATGCCCTGCGCTCGATGCTGCGGGTGCTCAAGCCTGGTGGCCGCCTGCTGGTGCTGGAGTTCTCCAAGCCGACCAACGCGCTGATGTCCAAGGCCTATGACGCCTACTCGTTCGCCTTCATGCCGCTGATGGGCAAGCTGATCACCAACGACTCGGAAAGCTATCGCTACCTGGCCGAATCGATCCGCATGCACCCGAACCAGGAAACCCTGAAGTCGATGATGGTCGAGGCCGGTTTCGACCGCGTGACCTATCACAACATGACCGCAGGCATCGTCGCCCTGCACCGCGGTATCAAACCCTGATGCTGCTCACCGGCCTGCTCGCCAGCGTCGAACTCGGCCTCAACCGGGTGCTGCGCCTGGACAGCACGGCGCTCGTGCGCCTGGCACACTTGAGCGGCAAGGTGATCGCCGTCGACTGCCGCAGCCCGGCGTTGCGGTTGTTCATCCTGCCCAGCGACGAAGGCCTGATGCTCGCCGCGCATTGGGAGGCCGAGGCCGACTGCACGCTGCGCGCCCCGGCGTCGAGCCTGCTGAACCTGGCCCTGGGCAAGGACAAGACCGCGGTGCTGCACAGCCCCGACGTGGAGCTCGACGGCGACAGCGGCGTACTGCTGGAGCTGGCGGCGATTCTCCAGGACCTGGAGCTGGACTGGGAATACGAAGTGTCCCGCTGGATCGGTCCAGTGGCGACCCAATTGCTCAGCGGCCATTTGCGCAGCCGCAGCCGCTGGTATCGGCAGGGGTTCGCCAGCCTGGGGCAGAATCTGAGTGAATATTTGGCCGAAGAATCGCGTACCCTCGTAGGCCAACGCGAAGCACAAGCCCGTTTTAATGAACTGGACCAGATCAAACTTGACCTGGAACGTCTCGAGGCGCGTTTCGAGCGCCTTTCCCGATCCCTGAAACCAAGCGATAACGCATGAAGCTGCTTGCCGTCCGCCGTTTGTTGCGCATCCAGCGCGTCGTGATCCGCTACCGCCTCGATGACCTGCTGTTCGCCCTGCCGCTGCCCTGGTTTCTCCTGGCCCTGCGCTTCGTGCTGCCATGGCGCTGGTTTCCCCGGCGAACGCTGGACCTGAGTCGCGGTGCGCGCCTGCGCCTGGCCTTGCAGGACCTGGGGCCGATTTTCATCAAGTTCGGGCAGATCCTTTCGACCCGTCGCGACCTGTTGCCCGAAGACATCGCCGATGAACTGATGCGCCTGCAAGACCGCGTGCCGCCGTTCGATTCCAAGGTGTCGGTGGCGCTGATCGAGGAACAACTGGGCAAGAAGATCAGCGAAGTCTTCAGCCGCTTCGACGTCGAGCCCCTGGCCTCGGCCTCCGTCGCCCAGGTTCACGCCGCCCAACTCAAGAGCGGCGAAGAAGTGGTGGTCAAGGTCATCCGCCCGGGCCTCAAGCCGATCATTGCCCAGGACCTGGCGTGGCTGTTCATCCTCGCCCGCGCCGCCGAGCGGTTGTCGGCCGATGCCCGCCTGCTGCACCCGGTGGACGTGGTCCAGGACTACGAAAAAACCATCTACGACGAACTCGACCTGCTGCGCGAGGCCGCCAACGCCAGCCAGCTGCGCCGCAACTTCGAAGGCTCGCCGCTGCTCTATGTGCCGCAGGTCTATTGGGACTGGTGCCGGCCGAAAGTATTGGTGATGGAGCGCATCTACGGCATCCAGGTCACCGACCTGGCGACCCTGGCCGACCAGCGCACCGACATGAAGATGCTCGCCGAACGCGGCGTGGAAATCTTCTTCACCCAGGTGTTTCGCGACAGCTTCTTCCACGCCGACATGCACCCGGGCAACATCTTCGTCAGCACGGTGCAGCCGTGGAGCCCGCAATACATTGCCATCGACTGCGGCATCGTCGGCAGCCTGACCCCCGAAGACCAGGACTACCTGGCGCGCAACCTGTTCGCCTTCTTCAAGCGTGACTACCGTCGCGTCGCCCAGTTGCACATCGATTCGGGCTGGGTGCCGGCCGAGACCAAGCTCAACGAATTCGAAGCGGCGATCCGCACCGTGTGCGAACCGATCTTCGAAAAACCGTTAAAAGATATTTCCTTCGGCCAGGTACTGATGCGCCTGTTCCAGACCGCGCGGCGCTTCAACATGGAAGTCCAGCCACAGTTGGTGCTGTTGCAGAAAACCCTGTTGAACATCGAGGGCCTTGGCCGCCAGTTGTACCCGGACCTTGATCTGTGGAACACCGCCCAACCGTTCCTCGAACGCTGGATGCGCGAACGCGTGAGCCCCAAAACCTTGTTGGGCAACGTGCAAAGCCAGTTCGAGCAGCTCCCGCACCTGGCCAACATGACCCGCGACCTGCTCGAACGCATGTCCCAACCCCACGCCCACGATCCGGCGCCCCCGTGGCACCGGCGCAAGGACGACTGGCTGTTGCGCCTGCTGGGCGCCGCTCACCTGGGAGGCGGCGCGGTGCTGGCGACCGGTGGGCCGCTGAGCGAACTGGGTCACTGGCCCGCCGGCATCATGATGGTGGTCGGTCTGTATCTGGTCGTTCGCCGATAGCCAGCACCGGTTCGCGCTGGCACACTGTTTCAACGCTGGGCCCGCCGACCTCAGGTGCGCGGCCCATGGTCGGAGTCAAAGATGAAAAACTGGCAGGACGAGATCAAATGGGACGCTGACGGCCTGGTGCCGGCCATCGCCCAGGACCACAAGACCGGGCGCGTATTGATGATGGCCTGGATGAACCGCGAAGCGCTGGCCCTGACCGCCGCCGAGAACCGCGCCATCTATTGGTCACGTTCCCGTGGCAAGCTGTGGCGCAAAGGTGAAGAGTCCGGGCACGTGCAGCACCTGCATGAGATGCGCCTGGACTGCGACGGCGACGTCATCATCCTGATGGTCGAGCAAGTCGGCGAGATTGCCTGCCACACCGGCCGTCAAAGCTGCTTCTATCGCGTCTTCGAGAACGGCGACTGGAAAACCGTCGACCCGGTGCTCAAGGACCCGCACGCCATTTATTCAGGACATACCCATGAGTGACACCCTGACCCGCCTGGCCCAGGTGCTGGAAGAGCGCAAGGGCGCCGCAGCCGACAGTTCCTATGTCGCCAGCCTGTACCACAAGGGCTTGAACAAGATTCTGGAGAAAGTCGGCGAAGAGTCGGTCGAGACCATCATCGCCGCCAAGGACGCCGCCATCAGTGGCGATTGCAGCGACGTGATCTACGAGACCGCCGACCTGTGGTTCCACAGCCTGGTCATGCTGGCCCAACTGGGGCAGCATCCGCAGGCCGTACTGGATGAACTGGACCGTCGCTTCGGTCTGTCCGGGCACGTCGAGAAAGCCTCGCGCCCGTCCGCCTGATCAACTTTTGAGAGGAATAGTCCCATGGGTATTTTTGACTGGAAACACTGGATCGTCATCCTGGTCGTCGTGGTGTTGGTATTCGGTACCAAGAAACTGAAAAACCTCGGCACCGATGTCGGCGAGTCGATCAAGGGCTTTCGCAAGGCCATGAACGATGACGAAAAACCGACCGATCCGACGGCGGCTCCCGGCCAACCGGCGCAGCCGACCCAACCGGTACACCCCCAGGCCGCCCAGCCGGTGAATGCGCCGCACACCATCGACGTGCAGGCCCAGAAAGTCGAAGAGCCCGTCCGCAAAGACTCGTGAGCACTGACTAATGTTTGGGATCAGCTTCACTGAACTGCTGCTCGTCGGCCTCGTCGCCCTGCTGGTACTGGGCCCCGAGCGCCTGCCGGGTGCTGCGCGCACCGCCGGTCTGTGGATCGGCCGTCTGAAGCGCAGCTTCAATGCGATCAAACAGGAAGTTGAACGTGAGATCGGTGCCGACGACATCCGGCGGCAACTTCACAACGAACATATTCTGTCCCTGGAGCAGGAAGCGCGGAAAATCTTCACGCCGACCCAACAGGAACCGACGCCGGTCCAGCCTGTGGCCGAACCGACGATTGCGCCACAGGCACCGGTGAAGGACACGGCGCCTGCGGTGGCCGAGCCTGCCAAACCAGTGGAACCCGCCCCGACGGCGACAACGCCGGAAGCGCCTAACGATCCTACTTTGCCGCCGCGAGCCCCATGAGCGATATCCCAGAGAACGACCAGCCGATGCCGCTGGTATCGCACCTCACCGAGTTGCGCACCCGCCTGCTGCGTTGCGTCGCGGCGATTTTCATCATCTTCGCCGGGCTGTTTTCCTTCACCCAGCAGATCTACACCTTCGTCTCCACGCCGCTGCGCCAGTACCTGCCGGTAGGCGCGACAATGATCGCCACCGACGTGTCGTCGCCGTTCCTGACGCCGCTGAAGCTGACGATGATGGTCTCGCTGTTCCTGGCGATCCCGGTGATCCTGCACCAGATCTGGGGCTTCATCGCACCGGGCCTGTACAAGCATGAAAAACGTATCGCCGTGCCGCTGCTGGTGTCCAGCATCCTGCTGTTCTACACCGGCATGGCCTTCGCCTATTACCTGGTGTTCCCGCTGATCTTCAAGTTCTTCGCCGCCGCCACCCCGGCGGGCGTGGAAATGATGACCGACATCAGCAGCTACCTGGATTTCGTCATGACGCTGTTCTTCGCCTTCGGCGTGGCGTTCGAAATCCCCGTGGCCGTGGTGCTGCTGGTGTGGATCGGCGTGGTCGACGTGGCCTATTTGAGGAAGATCCGCCCCTACGTGATCATCGGCTGCTTCGTGGTCGGCATGATCCTGACCCCGCCTGACATCTTCTCCCAGACCCTGCTGGCGGTGCCGATGTGGCTGCTGTTCGAGATCGGCATCCTGTTCGGTGGCCTGGTGCGCAAGCGCCGGGAAGAAGAGCCCGAGGAACAACCGGTCGATGACCACAACGACCAGCCGCCAGCGACCCAAGCGTGAACCTGCTGCTGCTCGAAGAGGCCGATTTCATCGGGCCTGACCGCGTGATCCTGAGCGATCGCCGGTTGACCCACATGCAGGAAGTCCATCGCAGCGCCGTCGGTGACAGCCTGCGCGTCGGGCGCATCGGTGGGTTGATGGGCACCGCCCAGGTGCTGCGCCTGGAAGCCCACGAGGCCGAACTGCAAGTGACCCTCGACCTGCCTCCACCGGCCAAGTTGCCATTGACGCTGGTGTTGGCCTTGCCGCGTCCGAAAATGCTCCGGCGGGTGTTCCAGACCGTCGCCACCATGGGCGTGCCGCGCGTGGTGCTGGTCAACAGCTATCGCGTGGAAAAGAGCTTTTGGCAAACGCCGTTCCTCGAACCCGAGGCCATCCGCGAGCAACTGATCCTGGGCCTGGAACAGGCCAGGGACAGCGTGCTGCCTGAGGTGGTTATCGAGAAACGCTTCAAACCCTTTGTCGAGGACCGCCTGCCGGCCATGACCGACGGCACCTTGGGCCTGGTCGGTCATCCCGGCAACTACCCGCCCTGCCCTCGCGCGCTGACCGAACCGGTGACACTGGCCATTGGCCCGGAAGGCGGCTGGATTCCCTACGAGATCGACCTGCTGGCCAAGGCCGGGCTGCAACCGGTGCAACTGGGCGAGCGGATCCTGCGGGTCGAGACGGCGGTTACCGCGCTGCTCTCACGACTGTTCTGATACCAGTGGCTTGCCACTGTATTCCAAACTCATCTAACCCACTTCTGCAGTTCTCCCCTGCTGGGCCGATAGTGCTCTATACAGAGCAGTTCCGCCCTTCAAGGGAGTATCCGCATGTTCCAATGGCTAGGTAACGTAGGCGTTAATCGCAAACTAGGCTTCGGCTTCGGTCTGGTGCTGCTCTTAACCTTGATGATTGCCTTCACCGGATGGACCGGCCTGGGCAATGTGATTGCACGCGGCGACACACTCGGGCTCATCGCCAGCCTGAACGACCTGACCAAGGACCTGCGCTCCGCGCGCATGGACTATTACTCGACCCGGGGTGAAAAGGGCTCGGGGGAAATCAACGATCTGATCGGCAAACTGGAGCCCGGGCTCCAGACCGCCCGTCAATCGATCGAACAGCCAGCCGATGTGGCGATCGTCGACAAACAACTGGCCGCTGTCGCCGATTACAAGGTTGCCCTCGCCGAATTGGTCCGAGCCATGGCCAGTCGTGAGGATGCGCGCAGCAAACTGGGCGCCAGTGCCGATAACGCCGTGGCCCGAGTCACCAGCGTTGAAACCGCCATACGGCAAAGCGACAACGCTGCTCAACTCGACAGTGTGGTCAGCCTGAGCAAGGCCATCCAACAAGCCCGCTACCAGGTTCGCGGTTATACCTACAGCGTTGAGGCCGACGCCGAGCAGCCAGCCCTGGATGCCATCGATAACGCGTTGAAAATCCTCGGCAGCCTGCCGGCCCAACTGCCCGATGAACACGCCGCCAACCTGCAACAGGCCAGCGAGTCGTTCAAGACCTATCGTGCCGCGGTCAGCCAGTTCAGTGATGCCCAGACTGCCAGCGCTGCCGCCATCAAGCGCATGTCCGACCTGGGGGTTGTGCTACGCGGGGCCAGTAGAGACCTCACGCTGTCCCAAACGGTCGTGCGCGACCATGATGCGACCAAAGCCAATACGTTACTGATCTCGGCCGCCGCGTTGGCCCTGCTGTTCGGCGTGATCGCCGCCATGGCGATCACCCGGCAGATCGTCATACCGTTGGAGCAGACGCTCAAGGTCGCCGAACGCGTGGCGGCAGGTGACTTGACCCACAACCTCAGCGCCGAGCGCCGCGACGAGCTGGGCCAACTGCAACGCGCCATACAAAGCATGACCGTGGGCCTGCGGCAATTGATCGGCGGCATCAGCGACAGCGTCACGCAAATCGCCAGTGCCGCCGAACAGCTCTCGGCCGTCACCGAGCAGACCAGTGCCGGGGTCAACAAACAGAAAGTGGAAACCGATCAGGTCGCCACCGCCATGCATGAAATGACCGCTACGGTGCAGGAAGTGGCGCGCAATGCCGAAGAGGCCTGCGAAGCGACGGTCGCCGCGGACCAGCAGGCTCGCGAAGGCGAAAAAGTGGTGGGTGAAGCCATCGCCCAAATCGAACGCCTGTCCAAGGAAATGGGCAATTCCACCGAAGCCATGGGTCATCTCAAGCGCGAGAGCGACAAGATCGGCAGCGTGCTGGACGTGATCAAGTCCGTCGCCCAGCAAACCAACCTGCTGGCCCTCAATGCGGCCATCGAGGCGGCCCGTGCCGGTGAAGCCGGGCGTGGTTTCGCAGTGGTGGCCGACGAGGTTCGTGGCCTGGCCCAGCGTACCCAGAAGTCCACCGAAGAAATCGAAGCACTGATCGGCAACCTGCAATCGGGTACCGAACAGGTCGCCACCACCCTGGACAACAGCCGCAACCTGACCGACAGCAGCGTCGAACTGACCCGCCGTGCCGGCGGCTCACTGGAAAACATCACCCGCACGGTCTCGGCGATCCAGTCGATGAACCAACAGATCGCCGCCGCCGCCGAGCAACAGAGCGCCGTGGCCGAAGAGATCAACCGCAGCGTCGTGAACGTTCGCGATGTCTCCGAACAAACCGCCTCCTCCAGCGAAGAAACCGCCGCTTCCAGCGCCGAACTGGCGCGACTGGGGGTTCATTTGCAGACACTTGTGGGACGCTTCAAAGTCTAAACGCCGAAAAAGCGGCGAGCACGGCCCCCGTGGCAAGGGGCCTTGCTCCCGCTCGGGCGCGAATCGGCCATCAACGGCGTTCGGACTGGCAACGACTTCGCAGCCGAGCACGGGCAAGCGCCCTCGCCACGGATATACCCCCGCCTATTTTCTACAGATCCCCGTCACATGGTCGATACTCTTCTCATAAGGCCTATAAAAGGTTCGAGGGAGTATCAGCATGTTCAGTTGGCTAACCGAAAAGCTGGGAAACGTAAGCGTCAATCGCAAACTGGGTTTCGGTTTTGGCCTGGTGCTGCTCATGACCCTCCTGAGTACCTTCGCCGGCTGGAACAGCCTGAGCAGCGTGATCAGCCGCGCGGATAAACAGGCGTCCATCGCCAGCCTCAATGAGTTGGCCAAGGATTTGCGAGTTGCCAGTCTCGAGTATGAGATGCGACGCGGCGAACAAGGGCCAGCAGTCGTCACCGAGTTCTTGGGCAAGCTTCAGGACAGCATCCAAGCGGCCCTCAAACGGTTTGTACGTCCGGCAGACCAGGAGTTGCTCAATCAGCAACTGGCGATCCTCGATGAGTACAAACGCGCCTTCGCCGACCTGACCCAGGCGACGCAGAACCGCGAATCGGCCCGCTCCAAGCTGGGCGCCAATGCCGACAATGCCGTGGCCAAAGTGAAGGAAGTCGAAAATGCCCTGCGCCAAGGCGACAGTGTTGCGCAATTCGACAGTGTGGTTGAGCTGAGCAAACTGCTCCAGCAAGCGCGCTATCAGGTCCGCGGCTACACCTACAGCGGCAAGGCCGATGCCGAGCAACCGGCGCTGGATGCCATCGATAGCGTCTTGAAAAACCTTGAAAGCCTGCCGGGCAAGCTGCCCGAGCACGCCGCCAACCTGCAACAAGCTTCTGAATCGATGAAGGCTTATCGCACTGCCGTCAGCCAGTTCCGCGATTCGCAGGTGATCAGCGCATCAGCCCTCAAGAGAATGGCGGATCAAGACGCCCGTTTGGATGAGCTGAACAGTCGTTTGACGACCTCGCAGATCGAGAAACGCGACCAGGAAACGGCTCAAGCGAAAGAAACGCTGATCATCGTCACCATCCTGGCGTTAGCGTTTGGCCTGCTGGCCGCGTGGATCATCACCCGGCAGATCGTCGTGCCACTGCAACAGACCCTGGTTGCCGTCGAGCGTGTCGCCTCGGGTGACCTGAGTTATAACCTGGTGGTCACCCGCCGTGACGACATGGGCCAATTGCAAGGCAGCCTGCAGCGAATGGTGATCAGCCTGCGGCAACTGATCGGTGGCATCAGCGACGGCGTCACGCAACTCGCCAGCGCCGCCGAACAGCTCTCGGCCGTCACCGAGCAGACCAGCGCCGGAGTCAACAGCCAGAAAGTGGAAACCGATCAGGTCGCCACCGCCATGCATGAAATGACCGCCACCGTGCAGGAGGTGGCGCGCAATGCCGAAGAGGCCTCCGAAGCGGCCGTCGCCGCTGACCAGCAGGCTCGCGAAGGCGAAAAAGTAGTCGGCGAAGCCATCGCCCAGATCGAACGCCTGTCCAAGGAAGTGGGCAACTCCACCGAAGCCATGGGCCACCTCAAGCGCGAGAGCGACAAGATCGGCAGCGTGCTCGACGTGATCAAGTCCGTGGCCCAGCAAACCAATCTGCTGGCCCTCAACGCGGCCATCGAAGCAGCCCGGGCCGGTGAAGCCGGACGGGGCTTTGCGGTGGTGGCCGACGAGGTGCGCAGCTTGGCCCAGCGCACCCAGAAGTCCACCGAAGAAATCGAAGAGCTGATCCTGGGCCTGCAATCGGGCACCGAGCAGGTCGCGACCACCCTGGACAACAGCCGTAGCCTGACCGACAGCAGCGTCGAACTGACCCGCCGTGCCGGTGGCTCACTGGAAAACATCACCCGTACAGTCTCGGCGATCCAGTCGATGAACCAACAGATCGCCGCCGCGGCCGAGCAGCAGAGCGCCGTGGCCGAAGAAATCAACCGCAGCGTCGTGAACGTTCGCGATATCTCCGAACAAACCGCATCCTCCAGCGAAGAAACCGCCGCCTCCAGCGCCGAACTGGCGCGGTTGGGGGTTCATTTGCAAACGCTGGTAGGACGCTTCAAGGTCTAAATAGTACAGGCATGGATCACCCGGCCATGGACTGGCGGTAGAGAAAACTCAGCAAGTGCACCGCCGTTATTTTCTATAGATATCCGCCAAACGGTCGATATAGGTCCCAGCATATAAATACAATACTGCTGGGAGTAACGGCATGTTCCGATGGCTAGGTAACGTAAGCGTTAACCGTAAACTCGGCGCAGGCTTCGGCCTGGTGCTGTTCCTCACTTTGTTGATTGCGTTCACCGGTTGGTCCAGCCTGGGTAATGTCATCAGCCGGGGCGACAAGCTAGGGTTCATTGCCAGTCTCAATGACTTGAGCAAGGACTTGAACCTGGCAAGCATTGACTACAGCAACACGCGCGGCGAGAAAGGACCGCAACAGGTCAACGACCTGCTTGGCAAGCTCGAAGCCGGATTGAAAACTGCTCGCGAGTTAATTGAACAACCCGCTGACGTGGCGCTGATCGACCAGCAACTGGCCGCCGTTGCCGAATACAAAAGCGCCTTCGCCCAGATGACCAGCGCCACCGTCAGCCGCGAAGACGCCCGCAGCAAACTCGGCGCCAGCGCCGACAGCGCCGTGGCCCGCGTCGCCGAGGTGGAAAAAGCCTCGCTGCAAAGCGGTGATATAACCCAGTTCAACAGTGTGGTGGCCCTGAGCAAGGCGATCCAACAGGCGCGCTATCAGGTTCGCGGCTACACCTACAGCGGAAAAAGCGAGGCCCAGCAGCCGGCCATCGATGCTATCACCGACGTCCTGAAGCTACTGGCACGCTTGCCGGCCCAGCTACCCGAGGAACACGCCGACACCCTCCAACAAGCCAGCGACTCGATGAACGTCTATCGCGCGGCGGTCAGTCAGTTCCGCGACTCCCAGTTGGATAACGGCGCAGCACTGCAACGAATGAGTGAGCAAGGCAGGGTACTGATCGACTCCAGCCAGAAGCTCACCGTATCCCAGACGGCCGTGCGTGACCATGATTCCGGCCAGGCCAAGTCTGTCCTGATCGCAGCCGCCGCCCTGGCGCTGCTGTTTGGCGTGATCGCTGCCCTGTTCATCACCCGGCAGATCGTCGGCCCACTCGGCGAGACCTTGAAGGTCGCCGAACGCGTGGCCGCTGGCGACCTGACCCACAATCTCACCTCAGAACGCCGCGACGAACTCGGCCAACTGCAACGCGCCATGCAAAGCATGACCGTGGGCCTGCGGCAATTGATCGGTGGCATCAGCGAAGGTGTTACCCAGATCGCCAGCGCCGCCGACCAGCTCTCGGCCGTCACCGAGCAGACCAGCGCCGGGGTCAACAGCCAAAAGGTTGAAACCGATCAGGTGGCCACCGCCATGCATGAAATGACCGCCACGGTGCAAGAAGTCGCCCGCAACGCCGAGGAAGCCTCCGAAGCCGCCGTCGCAGCCGATCAGCAGGCGCGCGAAGGTGAAAAAGTGGTCGGCGAAGCCATCGCCCAGATCGAACGCCTGGCCCTCGAAGTGGGCAACTCCACCGCGGCGATGGGTGACCTGAAGCGTGAAAGCGACAAGATCGGCAGCGTGCTCGACGTGATCAAGTCCGTGGCCCAGCAAACCAACCTGCTGGCCCTCAACGCCGCCATCGAAGCTGCCCGCGCAGGGGAAGCCGGACGTGGCTTTGCGGTCGTGGCCGATGAGGTTCGCAGCCTGGCGCAGCGCACCCAGAAGTCCACCGAAGAAATCGAAGAGCTGATCGTCGGCCTGCAATCGGGCACCCAGCAGGTCGCGACCATCATGGACAATAGTCGCAACCTGACCGACAACAGCGTCGAGCTGACCCGCCGCGCCGGGGGCTCGTTGGAGAACATCACCCGTACGGTTTCGGCGATCCAGTCGATGAACCAGCAGATCGCTGCGGCGGCCGAGCAGCAGAGCGCGGTGGCTGAGGAGATTAACCGTAGTGTGCTGAATGTGCGTGATGTATCGGAGCAAACGGCGTCGTCCAGTGAGGAGACTGCCGCCTCCAGTGCTGAGCTGGCGCGGTTGGGGGTGCATTTGCAGACGTTGGTGGGGCGGTTTCGGGTTTGATGCCTTGCGGCTGGCTCACTTGGATTTGTGTGTATATCCGTTATTTAGGTAACGGCGGCTGACGGTTCCGCTCTTACAGCGGCTCACTTTTGAGAAGCGCAAAAGTAAGCAAAACGCTACATGCCCCACCACTTGGTGCCTCGCCTAGGCTCGGCATGCCCTCACTCCGGCATTGCTCCGTGGGCCGCCGCGAAGGGCCATCCATGGCCCAGCGCGGCTAACCCGGCATCCATGCCGGGTTGCCCACTGCGCAATGCCTGCGTTCGGCCATCGTGGTTAACGGGGCGCCCGAGATCAACGTCCACCACTAGGCGGCCTTATAGCCGACCTGGCTCCTCCGGTCGTACACCCGTCAGATCTGTGGGAGCAAAGCTTGCTCGCGATGGCGGTCTGTCAGGCAACATCAATACTGACTGCCCCGCCGCCTTCGCGAGCAAGCTCGCTCCCACATAAGTTTTTGGTCATTTATAAGATCAGTGCCCACCGCCGATCCCTGTGGGAGCCGAGCTTGCTCGCGATGGCGGTGGGTCAGTTTGCATCAGTATTGGATGTGCCGCCGCCTTCGCGAGAAAGCTCGCTCCCACATAGGTTTTTGGTCGTTTATAAGATCAGTGTCCACCGCCGATCCCTGTGGGAGCCGAGCTTGCTCGCGATGGCCGTGGGTCAGTTTGCATCAGTATTGGATGTGCCGCCGCCTTCGCGAGCAAGCTCGCTCCCACATAGGTTTTTGGTCGCTTATAAGATCAGCGTCCACCGCCGATCCCTGTGGGAGCCGAGCTTGCTCGCGATGGCGGTGGGTCTGCTTGCATCAATGCTGAATGTGCTGCCGCTTTCGCGAGCAGGCTCGCTCCCACATAGGTTTTTGGTCGTTTATAAGATCAGCGTCCACCGCCGATCCCTGTGGGAGCCGAGCTTGCTCGCGATGGTGGTGGGTCAGTTTGCATCAGTATTGGATGTGCCGCCGCCTTCGCGAGCAGGCTCGCTCCCACATAGGTTTTTGGTCGTTTATAAGATCAGCGTCCACCGCCGATCCCTGTGGGAGCCGAGCTTGCTCGCGATGGCGGTGGGTCTGCTTGCATCAATGCTGGATGTGCCGCCGCCTTCGCGAGCAGGCTCGCTCCCACATAGGTTTTTGGTCGTTTATAAGATCAGCGTCCACCGCCGATCCCTGTGGGAGCCGAGCTTGCTCGCGATGGCGGTGGGTCTGCTTGCATCAATGCTGAATGTGCTGCCGCTTTCGCGAGCAAGCCCGCTCCCACAGTTGGATTGGGGTACACCCGCAAGAGACAGGCCGGCTACTAGGCCGCCTCGCGAGCAAGCTTTGCTCCCACAGGCCCTGCTCAAACAGATCTGACGGGTGTACGACCGGGAGAGCCAGGTCGGCTACTAGGCCGCCTCGCGATGGACGTTGATCTCGGACGCCCCGTTAACCACGATGGCCGAACGCAGGCATTGTGGAGTGGGCATCCCGGCATGGATGCCGGGATAGCCGCGCTGGGCCATGGATGGCCCTTCGCGGCGGGCCCACGGAGCAATGCCGGAGTGAGGGCATGCCGAGCCTAAGCGAGGTGCCAAGTGGTGGGGCATGAGCGCTTTGGTTACTTTCGCGCTTTTCGAAAGTGACCCGCCGTAAGGGCGGAACCCTAAGCAGCCGTGACCTAAATAACGGATATACATACAAAAATACCTACGTCCGACAATCCGTCATCCCAAGGCTACGGCGCCTTGCGCCATTGCCTACAACTACGCCAGAATCCGCCGGCTTGTGCGCCTTGGCCCTGGGCTCTAACGTTTGCGGGTCGCTGTCAGTTCAGCGATCGGGTTTAGCAGCTCGGCACAATATCAAGGCACGCAGGTCCGCTTTATGGCGGCTGTGCGTGGGGCACTTCGGTGCGCCGGGTTCCTTGATTCCTGGTCTGCTAACCCGCGCACAGTCGCCACCCTTTTCGTTTAGCAGCGATGTCTGGCGGCTCCATCAATCAAGGAGCGTCAACCATGCACAAGGTCACACCCAACCCTCCAGAACCAGAAACCGACCCCAAGAAAATCCAAGAAGCCATCGATCGCACGCTCGATGACTACCTGAATCCCAAACAGACCAAATCCGGGATAAAACCGTCGCCAAGCCAACTCTTCACCGTCGTCGACGACATCGACACCGAAAGCCTGCTGGCCAACCTCAGCGAAAACCTGGCCTCAGCCGATGCCATGGTCAGCGACCTTGCGTTCGACCTGAAAGGCTCGCGACGCCATGTTGCCTTCGGCATTCAGCAACTGATCGAACTGAGTAGGTTATTGGCAAACCGGATGTTGGATAGCATCAATCCACAACACTGACCGACATCGCCACGAGGAATAGCCCTGCGCGCCTTCAGAAGTGGGGCTGTTTTGATTTATCTGCGAGACGGAACCAGCACCATTGGCGAGTGCATTAACGCACCTTCAAGTCCATTCGGTATCCTGCTCCCGGAGCGCCCTCGTGCAACGCCGACTGAATCCTTTCATACAAAGCATTGGCCTCCGCAGTCGTGATTGACCGAGAACAATCCCGCAGTACGACGCGCAGTAGAACATTCTCCTGATCGACCAGAAGGCCGAGTCGCTCAATAGCTTGGGGTGGCAGCTCAGACGAAACCCAACGTCCTTTGATCTGCATTTCCTCGATCCAGCCAGAACAGTCCCCGGCCGCCTGCAGCATCCTTTCAGTCAGCACCTCCTCACTCAACCCCGGAGACACCGCCACCGAAATATCCCGAGAAATCGAAGGCAAGCGCGAAACGGCGTTCCATGGCCGCAGATCTTGCATTTGGGCCTGCACCCGCTCGTTAGCGTCACGCAACAAACGAATATCTGGAATACCCTTGCGTAGCATCGTCAACCGATCCAGGCCCATTCCCAACGCCAGTCCACCATGACGCCGAGGATCAATTTCTAATCGCCGCAGCAGCGAAGTGGCGATGAGGCCACATTCGAGTACTTCAACATTGGCGCCGTCGTTCAATACGTTCACTTCGATTCCGCCCTCGGTGTAGTGATGCGGGCTGTCGCTGTAGACCCAAGGTTTATCGGGTACCGCGGCGCCGAGAATATCGCGGACCAGACGCAACAGATGCTCGCGATCCGAAAGTTCTGGATCGCCCAGAACCCAAATATCCATCTGATGCGGTTCGGCGCAATGCCACCTATCTCGACTGTCTCGGCGAAAGGTGATGCCCGGAGCGGCCAGCAGGATCATCTCCCCGGTCTTGCGCTCTTGAGCAGCCCGTTGAAGAGCGGCGGGAATCTGGCTGGTGGTTTGCGTGCGCAACAACGAATGTTCGCTCACCCAGCGAGTGTGTTCACTGCCCAAGGTGATCTCTGCCGGATCGTAGCCTAGTAGCCCATAGTTTTCTTCAGCAGACACGATACGCGGGCCACTCTGAATACGTGCCCGAGGCCAGCCGCTACGAATCAATCCCTCGACAATCTCATTAACCATCAACTGAACCGCATGGGCGGGTGTATGTGTTTCCGTCAGGTCTGTTACGGACAGCGCCTGCTGGAGGGCTGCATCAGACAAATATTGTTTTGCACCTGTCATTTCCGACCCCTCAGTTTAAAACCTCAAACGAATAGCAATAAAACCTATCAACACTAGACCACCAAAACAATGCCAGAGAGTCATTTACTTAATTTTCAGAAATCCGCTACAGCCACTTCCCACACAAATAACCTCTTAACAGCCAAAAAACAGAAAATAGCGCAATTCATTCTAAAAACCCTCAAACAAACCCATTCCAAATCTTAGAAAGACTTGAATAAATACAACTCCCTTGTTCGACAAGGGATCCCAACAAAAAAGGAGGGTAAATATGGAAATCAGAGAAACTGAGTCGCCTGACCTCGGGCCCGGAAAACTTTGGATGGGCTCCATTGGCTTGGGCCTACACGGAGGATTGACTTCCGCTAACCAGCGGGCGGCATCTACGTGCCGTCCGCCTATCCAGGAGCAACCCATGTCATCCATGACCAATATCCACACACTTTTTGGAGAAGAAGAATTCTGGGTTATTGCAGACTCACAAGAATTCCTTGATGAATGCAGTCATCAAGGATTGAACACAGCGCACATTCACGAGATCGGTACTCTTCCCCGAAATAGCATAATTTTTTCGTTCAGCAACACCGCGGCCAAGCTCACGCTGGAGATTGCCAAGACCACCCCAGTCAAGAAAGCGTGTTCTGCGCAGCACAGGTCTTCGATCCGTCTTTGAGTAGCGCGAACTACAGCTTGCACTTATTGCTTAACAGCGACTACAAAAAATCATTAGAAAGACAGCGTTTCTTTTTAAACATGCTTAACTCCCATGACTCATTCCTCCTATCAGGTGAAGACACTTCCGGAACAGTCACAACCCACCGCCAAGCAGAACCCTACGCGTTGATAGAGGAGGACATTTCAGAGAATTTCATACACTCAGCAGCCGAGTTTTTCGAAGTGCACTATGCCCACATGAATATCCATGAACGCTGTCCGTTCTGCCTGAACGGAAAACTTAAGATTTCTGGAATTTTAACGGTATTAAGAAAAGCTAATCCACAACTACCTGAGGACATTCGAGTCAGGCTCAAGCTGTTATCAGACTCGATAGCCAAGGCCGGGGGGTGGCTGACAGTCGTTGAAAACAAGGTGACGTCTTTACAAGCCGACAACGAGGAACATATCGAAACATTGAAATCAGCTGCCGGGGTTCGAGGACTCGGACTGACCGAATTCGCCATCGGCGTCAATGAAGAAATAGCAGCCTTCATAGATTACAAGGTGAACTCTCAAATGAACGAGGGTATCAACGGTGTCCATTTAGCTATCGGAGATGGCTCCAGCGGCTTTCACATTGACTTCCTCAGTCCAAACGTCAATGTCACTCCAATTGTGTAATAACGCTATTCGCTCGAAATTCGGAAGTCACAGGTACAAATCCTTAGCCCAACAAAAAGCCCCGCTTCCTTTCAGAAGCGGGGCTTTTTGCGTATCAGGCCACTTGAGGCTGTGCGCTCAACGGCTGTAGCGGTAACAGCGGTGCATGAGGGTCGGCCTTGACCGACTCACGCCATGCCTCCAGCCACTCGGGATGACCCTCGCTCCAGACCTGCTCATGCAGGCGGGACAAGGCCACCGGGTCGCTCAGCAGGGCTAGTCGCTCAGCGTTGCTGAGACCGTCAGGGCCGGCCTTCAAGGCGTGACGCACACGTTCGACCCGCAGCCACTCGATCGGCTCGGCCTTGCCGTGACGCGAGGTTGCCAACGCATACGCCAAGGCGTTCTGTTGCGGATCGACCACCGCCCGGATGAAACCGTCCTTGAGCGCATGCCAACGGTTTTCATGGGTGTACTGGTCCGTCGACTGCAACTCCTGTGGCGGTGCGTATTCCTCGGGGATCAGGAACAGGCTTTCATCACGGGACTTCAAGCCCAGGCCCACGCGGCTGGAAATCACCGATACCGGGATCGACAGCATCAGCGACCCGACGATCGGCACCAGCCACCAGAGGAAGCTCGGGTTCAGCCATATCACCAGCAAGGCCCAGAAGAAGCCCAGCAAGGTTTGCGGACCGTGGCGCTTGACCGCTTCGCTCCATGGCGTGGAGTCATCGTCACGCTGCGGCGAGTTCCAGGTTGCAGCCCAGCCCAGGAATGCGGCGAGCACGAAACGGGTGTGGAAAATCATCCGCACCGGCGCCAGCAGCATGGAGAACAACATCTCCAGGAGCATCGACAGCGTCACCTTGAACTTGCCACCGAACTCCTTCGCACCCTTGGCCCAGATCAGCACGATACTCAGCAGCTTGGGCAGGAACAGCAGCACGATGGTGGTGGAGAACAGGGCGATGGCCTTTTCCGGGTGCCATTGCGGCCACAACGGATAGAGCTGGCGCGGCTCGAGGAAGTACTGCGGCTCCATCAGCGTGTTCACCGCCAACAACGCAGTGGACAGTACCAGGAAGAAGAACCACAGCGGGGCCGACAGGTAGGACATCACGCCGGTCAGGAACACCGCACGGTGCACCGGGTGCATGCCCTTGACCAGGAACAGCCGGAAGTTCATCAGGTTGCCGTGGCACCAGCGACGGTCACGCTTGAGTTCGTCCAGCAGGTTCGGCGGCAGCTCTTCGTAGCTGCCCGGCAGGTCATAGGCAATCCACACGCCCCAGCCGGCACGGCGCATCAACGCCGCTTCGACGAAGTCGTGGGACAGGATGGCACCGGCGAACGCGCCTTTACCGGGCAGCGGCGCCAGGGCGCAGTGCTCGATGAACGGTTTCATGCGGATGATCGCGTTGTGGCCCCAGTAGTGGGATTCACCCAACTGCCAGAAGTGCAGGCCGGCGGTGAACAACGGACCGTAAACCCGGGTGGCGAACTGCTGCATGCGCGCATACAGCGTGTCCATGCCCGAAGCACGTGGCGCGGTCTGGATGATGCCAGCGTCCGGCGTGGCTTCCATCAGGCGCACCAGGCTGGTCAGGCAGGTACCGCTCATGACGCTGTCGGCGTCGAGCACGACCATGTACTTGTAGTCACTGCCCCAACGACGGCAGAAGTCGTCGAGGTTGCCGCTCTTGCGCTTCACGCGACGGCGACGGCGGCGATAGAAGATCTTGCCGAAACCACCGGCTTCACGGCAGACGTCCAGCCAGGCCTGTTGTTCGGCCACGCAGATATCGGTTTCGTTACTGTCGCTGAGCACGAAGAAGTCGAAACGATCCAGGTCACCGGTGGCGGCCACCGACTCGAAGGTTGCGCGCAAACCGGCGAATACCCGTGGCACGTCTTCGTTGCAGATCGGCATCACCAGCGCGGTGCGGGCGTCCTTGGGAATTGGCTCGTTGCCGGCGCTGGCACCGGAAATGCGGTACTTGTCGTGACCGGTGAGCAATTCGAGAAAGCCCATCAGCGCTGTCCAGAAACCTGCCGAGACCCAGCAGAACAGGATCCCGAACAGAATCAGGATGCTGGTTTGCAGCGCATACGGCAGCACTTGCGTGGCGGTCTGCAACAGCGGTTGGTGCAGGACTTCTTCCAGATCCACGAACGACCAGCCCTGGTACGGCATGATGCCCTTCATGTACCAGCCGGCGACGATGGTCTGGCCGAGCATCAAGATCAGCAGGATGTAGCGACGGGTCGAGCCCACGGTACGCCAGCGTGCATGTGGCAGTACGCGCTCATCCTTGGGCGGCTTCGGCGGGTTGGTACGACCGGTCAGGCGCCGCCAGCCACGCACCAGGATATTGGTGCGCCACGGCTCCGGTACGACCTTGGTCCGACGAATCGGCGGCGTGGCCTTCAGGCACACCCGACCGCTGGTGTCGAGCCCCAGCATCTCGGCGTCTTCGAGCTCTTCGGCGGTGCTCAGGGTCAGCCGGCGGCCCACCGAGGCTTGCGCCGCCTCGGCGGGCTCGTCGAAGGTCGATGAGGACAGGCGTTCGTGCAATTCGCTGAAGGACTTGCAGCCCGCCAGTTCGGCGCGCTGCTCGTCGGTCATGGGCAAATGGGCCAGGTACTCGCTGAGCGTCTCTGGCTGTACTGAAGTATTACTCATCGGCTGGCAACTGATAGCTCCAGGTCTCGGTCAAGACTTGTTCAGTCGGTTCCGGTTCCTGCTGGGTTGGGGTCGGTTCAACAGCCGCGTCCGCCGCCTTGACGGCCTTGGCTTCGTCTTTCGCTTTTTCGTTCGCGAGCTCTTTTTCGGTCTGCTGGCGGGCGACTTTGTCGGCCTTGGCCAGGGTCGTGGTTACGGAGTGCGCGGTGGCCGGGGCTTCGACAGGCGTCAATGGACGGACCAGCGCCGCACGCATTTCGGTGGCCTGTTTCGAATCCTTGATCTTCAACCGCAGGGTCAAGCGCCAGCCCTTGGTTTCAGGGTTGTAGCGCACGCTATTCTCGACGATCTCGCCGTTTTCGCCGACGCTCACCTGGCTACGCACATCGGCGTCTTCCGGCAGAGCTTGCAGGGACGGACCTTCGAAATCCACCAGGTAGGCCACGCTGCCGTCCGGCTGACGGATCAGGTTGGACTGCTTCACGTCACCGGTGGAACGCAGGGTCTGCTGGACCCAGGCGCTGTCAGGCGAGTGCAGGCTGGCTTCGTCGAGGGTCCAGTGCAGGCGATAGCTGAAGTCCAGCGGCTGGCCTGGCTCAGGCAGTTTTTCCGGGCTCCAGAAGGCAACGATATTGTCGTTGGTTTCGTCGGCGGTCGGAATTTCTACCAGGTCGACGGAGCCCTTGCCCCAATCGCCTTTCGGTTCGATCCAAGCACTTGGGCGCTTGTCGTAGCGGTCGTCCAGGTCTTCGTAATGGCTGAAGTCGCGCCCCCGTTGCAACAGGCCGAAACCACGCGGGTTTTCTACCGAGAAGTTGCTCACGGCCAGGTGTTTCGGGTTGTTCAGCGGACGCCAGATCCACTCGCCGTTACCGGCATGGATCGACAGACCACTGGAATCGTGCAGTTCGCGACGGTAGTTCAGCACTTTGGACGGCTGGTTGGCGCCGAACAGGTACATGCTGGTCAAGGGGGCCACACCCAGCTTGGTCACGCGGTCACGCAGGAACATGCGCGACTTCACGTCGACCACGGTGTCGGTGCCCGGACGCAAGGTCAGGCGATAGGCGCCAGTGGCGCGTGGCGAATCCAGCAGGGCGAAGATCACCAGGTGCTTGTCGGTCGGCTTCGGACGTTGGATCCAGAACTCGCGAAAGCGCGGGAATTCTTCACCCGATGGCAACGCGGTGTCGATGGCCATGCCGCGAGCGGACAGGCCGTAGGTCTGGCCCTTGCCGATGACGCGGAAATAACTCGCGCCCAGCATGGTCATGATCTCGTCCTGCTTGTCAGCCTTGTTGATCGGGTACAACACGCGAAAACCCGCGTAACCCAGCTGTTCAGTGGCCTTGGGATCGAATTTCAGATCGTCGAAGTCAAAGCGCGACGGGTCGTACTTGATCTCTTCGACGGTGGTCGCGGTGATTTCGTTGATCTTCACCGGTGTGTCGAAATGCATACCCTGGTGATAGAAGGACAGCCTGAACGGTGTCTTCTGGTCGGCCCATTCGGCTTTTTCGGTACGGAAACGGATTTTTTGATAGTCGGCGAATTTCATTTCGCGGAATTCGTTCGGCAGATTACTGCGCGGGGCTTCGTATTTTTGCCCGGCCAGCTCTTGAGCCTTCGCCGATACATCATCCAGGCTGAATGCCCACAGTTGGCCCGCGCCGAACAGGCACAGCAGGGCCGAGCCCGCTACCAGAGCGTTTCTAAACCGTTTGGCAGTCATTTTTGGTGCATTACAGGGACTAACAATCACGAGCAACCCTCGCCGAAAACTGATCAAAAAACCAACGGCCAGATAAAGTATCTGCACGGTAACGGCATTGAAAAACCGTTCCTGCGGACCACTCTTGCCAAGTTGGCGAGCATTGTTCCGACTCCGATGGGACAAAATGATTCCCCAAACGGTCCAGGACAAGTCTCTACCTAAGTCAAATGGACCAGCGAACGCTGATCCCCCGTAGCGCGCGATTATCTAGTAGCCCGCGTGACAACGCATCAGGGGTAGCAAAGTATTTATCGAGAAAACTCCCAGTTTTGCCTCGAAACAGGCCCGAAAAGATGTTTCAAACGCTTTCAGACCTGTAACAGGAAGGTTACCGGGCCATCATTGACCAAATGCACCTGCATGTCGGCGCCGAATCTACCTGATGCCACAGTGCCATGCACCTGTTTCGCCTGGGTGAGCAAATAGTTGAACAACTCTTCTCCCAGGGCCGGAGGCGCGGCTGTCGAAAAACTCGGGCGCAAACCACTTTTGGTGTCGGCCGCCAAGGTGAACTGCGACACCAGCAGCAACCCACCACCGACATCCGCCAGGGACAGGTTCATCTTGCCGTCGGCGTCGCTGAACACTCGATAGTTAAGCAGCTTATGCAGGAGTTTGTCGGCGCTGGCCCGGGTATCCCCGGGCTCGACGGCCACCAACACCAGCAAGCCCTGATCCACGGCGCCGATGATCTCGCCTGATACTTCGACCCGCGCGCAGCGAACTCGTTGCAACAGCCCCTTCATGCTTCTTCAGGCGGCAGGTCGAGCAGGCGCCGGGCCATTTGCGCAGCGGCGCGCACCAGTGCGTCGGTGATCCCCGGCTCCGAAGCGGCGTGGCCGGCGTCGCGAATCACCTGCAGTTCGCTGTTGGGCCAGTTCTGATGCAGCTCCCAGGCATTGTCCAGCGGGCAGATGACGTCGTAGCGGCCATGCACGATGACGCCCGGCAAATGGGCGATCTTGCCCATGTCGCGAATCAACTGGTTGGGTTCGAGGAAAGCGTTGTTGGTGAAGTAGTGGCATTCGATCCGGGCAATCGACAGCGCCCGCTGCGGCTCGGAGAAGCGATCGACCACCAGCGGGTTCGGACGCAGGGTCGCGGTGCGACCTTCCCAGGTGGACCAAGCCTTGGCCGCGTGCATCTGGGCGATCTGGTCGTTGCCGGTCAGGCGCTTGTGGAAAGCGCTAAGCAGGTCGTCGCGCTCGTCCAACGGGATCGGTGCGATGTAGTCCTGCCAGTAGTCGGGGAACAGGCGACTGGCACCGGCCTGGTAGAACCATTCGATTTCTTGCGGCCGGCAGAGAAAGATCCCACGCAGGATCAGGCCGTGGACCCGCTCGGGATGAGTCTGGGCATAGGCCAGGGCCAGGGTCGAGCCCCAGGAACCGCCAAACAGCACCCACTTCTCGATGCCCAGGTGCTTGCGGATGCGCTCCAGGTCTTCGACCAGATCCCAGGTGGTGTTGTTTTCAAGGCTGGCATGGGGGGTGGACCGACCGCAGCCGCGCTGGTCGAAAGTGACGATGCGGTACAGGTTCGGATCGAAGTAGCGGCGGCTCTGTGCATCGCAGCCAGCACCCGGGCCGCCGTGAATGAACACCACCGGCAGGCCTTCGGGGGAACCGCTTTCATCGACATAGAGCGTGTGGGTGTCATCGACAGCCAGATCGTGCCGGGCATGGGGTTTGATCTGCGGGTACAAAGTCTGCATTGCGCGCTCCGTAAGGGGTCGAGTCATCCCTGTGGGGACGTCTATTTAGTCTGCCGTCCGGCATCATAAACCCGAATTACCTTAATGAGCATGTCCCCTGCGCAGTCAAAGCATGTCAGCCAGGTACCCCAGCAGCGTGCGATACAGCCGATCGACCTCCGGCACCTGCCCCCGACCGCGCAGGCAACCGTGGACCCACCCTTCGCCCATGTACAACACAGAGGCTACCCCTGCGGCGTTCAGCCGCTCGCTATAAAGGATGCCGTCGTCGCGCAGCGGGTCCCATTGCGCCACGATGATCAGCGCTGGCGGCAAGCCGCCCAGGTGATCGGCAAGCAGCGGCATGGCGCCGGGCGACGGTGCAACGTCACCCAGGTAAAGCGCGTAATAGTTGTCCAGCTCCTGGCTGCTCAACAGCGGCGCATCGGCACATTCGTGGCGCGAGGGTAGCGTTGCCGGGCCACCGAGCGCCGGATAGATCAGCACCTGGGCCCGAGGCAACGGTTGCCCGGCATCACGCAAGGCCAGGCATAACGCCGCCGTGAGATTGCCGCCGGCACTGTCGCCGACCACCAGCCGGCGACGCGGGTCGATGGCAAAGGGCAAGGCTGCCAGATGACGCCACACGGCGAGGCAATCGTCCAACCCGGCTGGAAACGGATGCTCTGGGGCCAGCCGATAATCCACCGCCACCACCAGCGCACCAAGGGCAGCCGCCAGCTCCATGCAGATGAAGTCATGGGAATCCAGGTTCCCCACCACCCAACCGCCACCGTGCAAGTAAAGCAGGCATGGCCAGCCGGCGAGCGGTGCCGCACGCTGCGGGTAATAGGCCCGCACCGCCACGCCGGCCAGTTCGAAATCCTCGACGGCCAGCGTCGGCGGGCACGGCGGGGTGAACGCCCGACACATTTGGCTGTAGGCCAGGCGCGAACCGGCGAGGCTGTCGTCCGGGCTGGTGAAGCTCCGGGTCTGGTCGATGAAGGCTGACATTGCCTGGGAGAGTGGGTAGGTCATTGTGGTTTGCCGTGGATCGCCAAGGTGTGGCTCGGAGGCCTTTATGGCTTTGTGGCTTTTGTGGCTTTTGTGGCTTTTGTGGCTTTTGTGGCGAGGGAGCTTGCTCCCGCTCGGGTGCGCAGCGCCCGTTTTTTTCTGGGGCTGCTTCGCAGCCCAGCGGGAGCAAGCTCCCTCGCCACAGGGGTTATCAGTGTCCAGACGATTGTGTCAGTTCTTGAGACTGGCCTGCACCGCCGCCACGCCATCCTTGCCGTCGAAGCTGGAGACGCCGGCCAGCCACCGCTGCAAATCCTCGGGATGCTCGCGCAACCATTGCCGGGCGACGTCCTGGGGCGTCTTGCGCTCCATGATCGGCACCATCAACTGACTCTCCTGGGCGGCGGTGAAGGTGAGGTTTTCCAACAACCGGTTCACATTCGGGCACCGTTGGGCATAGTCCGGCGCGGTGACGGTGGAGACGGTCGCGGCGCCTTCGTTCGGGCCATAGACATCCTCGCTGCCGGTCAGGTAGGTGATGTTCATGTTGATGTTCATCGGGTGTGGGGTCCAGCCGACGAAGACCACGAACTCCTTGCGATTCACCGCCCGCTGCACCGCGGCCAGCATGCCCGCTTCACCGGATTCGATCAGCTTGAAGTCCTTGAGGCCGAAGTGGTTGGTTTCGATCATGGTCTTGATGGTGGTGTTGGCCCCGCTGCCCGGCTCGATCCCGTAGATCTTGCCGCCCAGTTGATCTTTGAACCGGGCGATGTCGGCAAAGGTCTTGAGCCCCGCCGCCGCCACGTAGTCTGGAACAGCCAGGGTGGCCTGGGCGTCGGCCAGGCTCGGCTTGTCCAACACTTTCACTTGGTTGGCCGCCAGGAACGGCGCGATGTTCTTGTCCATCGCCGGCTTCCAGTAGCCCAGGAAAATGTCGAGGCGCTTGTCGCGGATGCCGGCGAAGATGATCTGTTGCACGGCGCTGGTCTGCTTGCTGTCGTAGCCCAGCCCGGCGAGCAACACATCGGCCATGCCGCTGGTGGCGATCACGTCGGTCCAGTTGACCACGCCCATGCGCACGGTCTGGCACGACGCAGGCTCGGCGGCCATCGCCCCGGCACTCAAGAGGGTGGTACCGCAGAGGATCGACAGACAGCGCTTGAACAGTCTTTTCATCGGGAAGGTCTCGTGCGGCAGCGGATTATTGTAGGTCGGTGTCTTGCTGCACCGTGCCCGAAACATTACGCAGCGCCGAGGGGCCGAAGATGAACTGTGGCGACTCGGTTTTGCACGGTGGCGACAGGGAGAGGGGCTTGAAATGCTTTTGTGGCGAGGGAGCTTGCTCCCGCTGGGCTGCGCAGCGGCCCCAAATTTTGCGAGCGCTACGCACTCGAGCGGGAGCAAGCTCCCCCGCCACAGAAGCTGACTCGCCACAGGTTAGCGTTTGTAGGTGTTGCGTCCCCACGCCAGGAAGCCTTCCAGCAATTCCCTGAGCACTACCTGAGTCGGCGCCGCCAAATCAGCGCGGTAGTTGAACGGTTCGAATTCTTCCATGTAGGTGCTCTGGCACAGTTCCAGTTGCACCGCGTGGATGTCTTCGGCCGGGTTGCCGTAGTGCCGGGTGATGTGTCCGCCCTTGAACCGTCCGTTGAGCACATGGGTGAATTCAGCATGGCGAGCGCAGATGGCTTCGAGCTGGCTGGCCAGGGTCGGGTCGCAACTGGCGCCGTTGAACGTGCCGAGGTTGAAGTCTGGCAGCTTGCCGTCGAACAGGTGCGGGATCACCGAGCGGATCGAATGGGCATCGAACAGCAAGGCATAGCCGAACTCGGCCTTGAGCCGCGCCAGTTCCTCCCGCAGCGCCTGGTGGTAGGGCATCCATATCTGTTGCAGATACGTCGCCCGCTCCTCGACCGACGGCTCCAGCCCGTCGCGAAACAACGGTACGCCATCGAACAGCGTCGCCGGGTACAAACCGGTGGTGGCGCCGACGTACATCGGCTTGTCATCGGAGGGACGGTTCAGGTCGACGACGAACCGTGAGTATTGCGCGGCCAGGGTACTGGCGCCCAATTCATTGGCGAATTCATAGAGCTTGGGTATGTGCCAGTCGGTGTCCGGCAGGCTCTGGGCCTCGGGAATCAACCCGGCCTTCACCGCTGGCGTCAGGCGCAGGCCGGCGTGGGGCATGCTGACCAACAGCGGCACGCGGCCTTGCTTGAAATTCAGGACCTTCTCCACAAGCTTTCTCCTCAATCGATTTCCACGCCGTGACGCACGACGCGTTTTTCCAGATCGCCACCGAGCCAGTACGCCAGGTCGGCCGGGCGGTCGATGTGCCAGACGACAAAATCCGCGACCTTGCCGGCTTCCAGCGAACCGTGGGTGTCAGCCATGCCCAAGGCCTGGGCCGCATGAATCGTCGCCCCCGCCAGGGCTTCTTCCGGGGTCATCCGGAAACAGGTGCAGGCCATGTTCAACATCAGGCGCAACGACAACGCCGGCGAGGTGCCAGGGTTGAGGTCGCTGGCCACGGCGATTTTCACACCGTGCTTGCGCAGGGCTTCCATGGGCGGCAGTTGGGTTTCGCGCAGGAAATAAAACGCCCCTGGCAACAGCACCGCCACGGTGCCGGATGCGGCCATGGCCTTGGCATCGTCCTCGGTCATGAACTCCAGGTGATCGGCCGACAGCGCCTGGTAACGCGCCGCCAGGCTTGAACCGTGCAGGGATGACAACTGCTCGGCGTGCAGCTTCACTGGCAGCCCCAGTTGTTGCGCGGCGATAAACACCCGCTCGACCTGCGCCGGGGAAAACGCCAGGTATTCGCAAAAGGCATCCACCGCATCCACCAGTCCTTCGGCCGCCAGGGCCGGAAGCATCTCGGTGCAGATGTGCTCGATGTAGTCGTCGGCGCGATCCTTGTATTCCGGCGGCAAGGCGTGGGCCGCCAGGCAGGTGCTGCGCACGCTGACCGGCAACTCAGCGCCGAGACGGCGGATGACCCGCAGGATCTTGCGCTCGCTGGCCAGGTCCAGGCCGTAGCCGGATTTGATTTCCACTGTGGTCACGCCATCGCGCATCAGGCTTTTCAGGCGTTTGGCGGCGCTGGCGAACAGTTCGTCTTCACTGGCGGCGCGGGTGGCGCGCACGGTGCTGGCGATGCCGCCACCGGCGGCGGCGATCTCGGCATAGCTGACGCCTTGCAGGCGCTGCTCGAACTCACCGCTGCGGTTGCCGCCGAATACCGTGTGGGTGTGGCAGTCGATCAGCCCCGGCGTGACCCAGGCGCCCTTGAGGTCGTTGACCGCCGGGTAGTCACCCGTCGGCAATTCGGCACGCGGGCCGATCCATTGGATGTGCTCGTCCAGGGTGACGATGGCGGCGTCTTCGATGATCGAGTAGACGCCCTGGGCCATGGTGGCGGCGTGGCAGTTTTGCCAGAGGGTTTTCATCCACGTTTCCTCGTCTCATTCAAAATCGATTCGCGAGCAGGCTCGCTCCCACAAGGGTCAGGGTGTCCCCCAAATAAGTGTGGGAGCGAGCTTGCTCGCGATGAGGCCCTTACAGGCTCGGCAACAACTGCGCCGTGACCAGTTCGTTCAGGCACCGACTCGCCAGCAATTCACTGGCCGCATTGATGTCCGGCGCAAAGAACCGGTCCTTCTCGTAAAACGGCACTTGCGCACGCAACAGGCCACGGGCCCGTTCCAGCTTCGCGGAGGTCTTCAAGCCGCCGCGCAGGTCCAGCCCCTGGCAGGCCGCGAGCCATTCCACCGCGAGGATCCCCCGGGTGTTCTCGGCCATTTCCCACAGACGCTTGCCGGCAGCCGGGGCCATGGAAACGTGGTCTTCCTGGTTGGCCGAGGTCGGCAGGCTGTCGACCGAATGGGGATGGGACAGCGCTTTGTTTTCACTGGCCAGGGCCGCAGCGGTGACCTGGGCGATCATGAAACCGGAGTTCACCCCACCATTGGCGACGAGGAACGGCGGCAGTTGCGACATGTGCTTGTCCATCATCAACGAAATGCGGCGCTCGCTCAGGGAGCCGATTTCGGCAATCGCCAAGGCCATGTTGTCGGCCGCCATCGCCACCGGTTCGGCGTGGAAGTTGCCGCCGGAAATCACGTCGCCCTCGGCGGCGAACACCAGCGGGTTATCCGACACCGCGTTGGCCTCGATCACCAGCACCTCGGCGGCCTGGCGGAACTGGGTCAGGCAGGCGCCCATCACTTGCGGTTGGCAGCGCAGGGAGTACGGGTCCTGGACCTTGTCGCAGTTCTGGTGCGAATCAGAGACTTCGCTGCGCTCGCCCAACAGATCGCGGTAGGCCGCGGCGGCGTCGATCTGGCCCTTCTGGCCACGGGCGGCATGGATGCGCGCATCGAATGGCGAACGCGAGCCGAGCACCGCTTCCACCGTGAGGCTGCCCAGGGCCACGGCCCCGGCAAACAGGTCTTCGCCTTCGAACAGGCCACGCAGGGCAAACGCGGTGGAGACCTGGGTGCCGTTGAGCAGCGCCAGGCCTTCCTTGGCGGCCAGGGTCAGCGGCGCTAGGCCCGCCACTTTCAGCGCCTCGACGGCCGGCAGCCATTGGCCCTTGTAGCGGGCCTTGCCTTCGCCCAGCAGTACCAGGGACATGTGGGCCAGCGGCGCCAGGTCACCGGACGCACCGACCGAACCCTTGAGCGGAATGTGCGGATAAACCTCGGCATTGATCAGCGCAATCAGCGCATCGATCACCTGCCGGCGGATGCCGGAAAAACCCCGGCTCAGGCTGTTGACCTTGAGCACCATGACCAGCCGCACCAGCGCATCGCTGATCGGCTCGCCCACCCCGGCGGCATGGGACAGCACCAGGGAGCGCTGCAGGTTTTCCAGGTCCTCGCTGGCGATGCGGGTCGAGGCCAGCAGGCCGAAACCGGTGTTGATGCCGTAGGCGGTGCGGTTCTCGGCAAGGATCTGTTCGACACAGGCAACGCTGGCTTCGATCTGTGCCGAGGCGCTGGCGTCGAGACTCAAGGTCACGGGTTGCTGATAGATGTCACGCAATTGAGCCAGGCTCAATTGGCCGGGAATCAGGTTTAAGGCAATCATGTAATGCTCCTTTTGAGAGTTTTGTTTTCACCCGCCAGTCGCTCCGGAATGTTCCGTTATCCGTCACCTCCGCTTTTTGGGCGATGCCTTGTGGGCAAGAGGTGCCTTGGCACGCTGGCGCATTTTCGTTCAATTCAAATTCGGTAATACGTTGCGCAGCACATTCGGGTCTTTGAGCAGGGCGGCGGCACTGGCGATGTCCGGCGCCAGCCAACGGTCCTGGTCGTAGGCCGGGACGCGCTCGCGCAACAGTTTCCAGGCGATGTCGGTGCCGGCGCCGAAACGCTGGGCCTTGAGAAACTCAAAGGCCTGGGCCGCCAGCAGGTATTCGATGGCGAGGATCTGCGTGCAGTTTTCCAGCGCCCGGTGCAGCTTCAGGGCTGCGTTGGTGCCCATGCTCAGATGGTCTTCCTGCAATCCGGAGGTGACGAAATTGTCGAGCACCGCCGGTTGCGCCAGTTGCTTGTTTTCTGCGCACAGCGACGCGGCGACGTATTGCACGATCATCATCCCCGAGTTCACCCCGGGGTTGGCCACCAGGAAGGCCGGCAGGCCGCTGACGTGGGGGTTGATCAAGCGATCGAGGCGACGCTCGGCGATGGAGCCGATCTCAGCCATGGCAATCGCCAGCAGATCCGCCGCCAGCGCCACCGACTGGCCGTGGGGATTGGCCTGAGACATGACCCGGAAGTTCTCCGGCGTACCCAGCAGCAGCGGATTATCGGTCACCGCGTTGAGTTCGGTTTCGATCTGTTGCCGGGCGTGGGCCAACTGATCGCGCGCCGCGCCGTGCACCTGGGGAATCGAGCGGATACTCAAGGCGTCCTGGGTGCGAATACCCAGGCTCGCGGCGATGACTTCGCTGCCGTCGAGCAACGCGCGCAAATTGCTCCCAACCTGCTGCATGCCCGGGTGCGGCTTGAGGGCCATGACCTCGGCATCGAACGCAGCAATCTGGCCGCGCTGGGCCTCGAAACTCATGGCGCCGATCACATCGGCCCATTGCACCAGCCGTGTCGCATCGGCCAGGGCCAGGCAGCTCAGACCGGTCATGCACGGCGTGCCATTGACCAGGCACAAACCGTCCTTGGCCCCCAGTTGCACCGGTTGCAAACCCTCGGCGGCCAGGGCCTGTTGCGCCGGGACGATTTGCCCGCGATAGCTGACCTGGCCGACACCCAGCAACGCGATGCCGATGTGGGCCATGTGGGTCAGGTAACCCACCGAACCTTGGGACGGCACGTGCGGCGTGATGCCGCGATTGAGCAGCGCCAGCAGCGCTTCGACCACCCGACGATGGATGCCGGACTTGCCTTGGCTGTAGTTCAGGATGGCGGCGCAGAGAATCGCCCGGGTCTGTTCATCGGCAAGCGGCGCACCGACGCCACAGGCATGGCTGAGCAGGGTGTTGCGCGACAGTTGGCTGAGTTGTTCGTCCTTGAGCGAAACATTGCACAAGGCCCCCAGGCCGGTGTTGACGCCATAGGCGCGCTCACCGCTTGCGACGATACGCTGGACGATGGCCTGGGCATTGTCGATCCGCGCCCAAGTCTCAGTCGATAGCTCGAGCACAGCGCCAAAGCGGGCGACGGCGACGACGTCCTGCCAGCGCAGAGGGGCGCCGGTGATGATGATTTTTTCAGCCTGGGACATCTTCAACCTCATGCTTGCAACTTGAACATTGATGCAGCTTTGCCGGCCCTATCGCGAGCAAGCTCGCTCCCACAGGGATTTCCTTTGGACACAAAATGTGTGAACAAAGGAGGCCCCCTTGTGGGAGCGAGCTTGCTCGCGATGACGCCAGCCCAGCCACCACAAATCCCTCAAACCACCGCCGCCCGCCGTTGCACAAACCGATCGACATACTCATCCGCCGGCGAGTGCAGGATCTCCCGCGGCGTGCCGACCTGGATCAGCTTGCCGTCCTTGAGGATCGCAATGCGGTTACCGATGCGCACGGCCTCGTCGAGGTCGTGGGTGATGAAGACGATGGTCTTGTGCAGGGTCTTTTGCAGTTCCAGCAACTGGTCCTGCATTTCCGCGCGGATCAGCGGGTCGAGGGCGCTGAAGGCTTCGTCCATCAGGATGATGTCGGTGTCCGCCGCCAAGGCCCGGGCCAGGCCGACACGCTGGCGCATGCCGCCGGAGAGCTGATGCGGGTATTTGTTCTCGTAGCCTTTCAGGCCCACGGTGTTGATCCAGTGCAACGCCCGCTCGGCGCACACCTGTTTGCTCTCGCCGCGCACTTTCAGGCCATAGGCGACGTTGTCCAGCACGCTCTTGTGGGGCAGCAGGCCGAAGCTCTGGAACACCATGCTGATCTTGTGCCGGCGAAATTCGCGCAAGGCGTCCATGTCCAGCTGCAGAATGTCTTCGCCGTCCACCAGGATCGCGCCACTGGTAGGGTCGATCAGCCGGTTGAAGTGGCGCACCAACGTCGACTTGCCGGAACCGGACAGGCCCATGATCACGAAGATCTCACCGGTGCCGATGCTCAGCGACAGGTCGTTCACGCCGACCACACAACCGGTTTCGGCCAGCACCTGGTCCTTGGTCTTGTTCTGGCGGATCAGCTCCAGGGCGTCCTTGGAGCGATTGCCGAAAATCTTGAAGACGTTCTTGACTTCGATCTTGCTGATGGCTGCGTTGCTCATTTGCTCACCTCATGCCGAGGACGACCATAGGCCTGGGTAATGCGGTCGATGACCACGGCGAGAATCACGATCGCCAGCCCGGCTTCAAGGCCGCGTCCGACGTTGAGGGTCTGGATCCCCACCAGCACGTCTTCACCCAGGCCACGGGCGCCGATCATCGAGGCGATGACTACCATCGACAGGGCCATCATGGTGGTCTGGTTGATCCCGGCCATGATGCTCGGCAGGGCCAGGGGCAGTTGCACGCCGAACAACTGTTGCCAGCGGTTGGCGCCAAAGGCGTTGATGGCTTCCATCACTTCGCCGTCCACCTGGCGGATGCCAAGGTCAGTCAGGCGAATCAGTGGCGGCGCGGCGTAGATCACCGTGGCGAAAATCGCCGGGACCTTGCCCAGGCCGAACAGCATCAACACCGGAATCAGGTACACGAAGCTCGGCATGGTCTGCATGATGTCCAGCAAAGGCATCAGCACCGAACGCAGGCGATTGCTGCGCGCCGAGAGAATGCCCAGCGGAATGCCGATCAACACCGAGATCAGCGTCGCTACCAGCATCAGGGCGAGGGTCTGCATCAGTTTGTCCCACAGACCCACCGCACCCACCAGGAACAACAGGCCGACGATCACCGCCGTGGCGACCACCTTGCGGGTGGCGTGCCAGGCGATGCCGCCGACGATGGCCAGCATCAGCCACCAGGGCGCCATGCGCAGCAGGCCTTCGAGGTTGACGATGGCCCACAGCAGGGTCTCGGAGATGTGCCGGAACACATCGCCATAGTTGGTCACCAGGGAGTCGACCCAACCGTTGACCCAATCGGCGATGGAGAAGGTAAAGCTTTCGGGAAACATAAGAGACTCTCGATCAAGTGGATGCGGTGAACGTCCCGGCCAGCCCTACGGTTGGCCGGGAAGTAGTCGACCTACAGAGCCGCGTCGATTTTCTTGGCTGCGTCTTCACTGACCCAGGCGTGCCAGACTTCAGGATGTTCCTTCAGAAAGATCTTCGCCAGTTTCGGCGACTCGATCCGCTCCTTGGCCATGCGCCCGAGGTTCTGGTTCAGGATATCGATCGGCAGGTTGACCTTTTCCAGCACCGTCACCAATTCGGGTGCCTCGTCGTGGAAGGTCTTGGACAGGCCGACCTTGATGCTCACGCTTTTATCCACGCCCGGTTTTTCTTCCAGTTTCACCAGGTCCACCTGGCCCATCAGCGGCGTAGGCGACCAGTAGTAGAACAGGATCGGCTCGCCGCGCTTGTAGCTCGACAGCACCGCCGCATCCAGCGCCGGGCCGGTGCCTGGACGGAAGTTGGTGTAGGTTTTTTCCAGGCCATAGCTTTTCAGCATTTCACTGTTGTCCAGCTCGCAGGTCCAGCCGGCCGGGCAGTTATAGAAGCGGCCCTTGGACGGTTCTTCCGGGTCCTTGAACACGGCGGCGTACTGGCCCAGGTCAGCGATGTTCTTCAGGCCTGGCGCCTTGGCTTCGAGCTTGCGCTTGGCGTCGCCTTCCACCACGTAGCGCGGCACATACCAACCTTCGATGGCGCCCACGACCGGGGCACCGACGCCAACCACCTTGCCGGCCTTCTCGGCCTTGTTCCAGACTTCACTGCGGCCGACCCACTCTTCGGCAAACACCTGGATGTCGTTGCTGCTCAGGGCGTTCTCCATGGTGATGGAGTTGCCTGGCAGGCTGTCGGTCTTGCAGTCGTAGCCTTTTTCCAGCACCACTTGCAGGACGTCGGTCAGCAGCATGGCGCTTTCCCAGTTCAGGCCGGCGAACTTCACCGGTTTGCCCGACTCGCACCAACCCGCCGCTTGTGTGGCACCGGCGCTGGCCAGCAGGCCCATGGCAAGCAATGTGGTCAGCAGGGTCTTGTTCGACTTCATTATGTGACGCTCCTAATCAGTTGGATTGGCTTACGGCAGTCAAGAGGCATCCAGCCCTGTCAACGTCCCATCAGACCGCTTGGATGCGGCCCGCCCTGCTCGGTTGTGCGTCAACCGTGTCCTGCTCGACCGGCAGGATCAATTGATCGGGTACAGCGCTGTGCCACTTCTTGGCGACGACGTAATACAGCGCCGCCGGAACCACCAGGCCGATGATCCAGGAAATGTCCACGCCGCCCATGGCGGCCACCAGCGGACCGGTATAGAACTTGGTGGCGATGAACGGCAGTTGGACCAGTACGCCAAAGACATAGACGCTGATGCCAAGGGCATTCCAACGACCATAGCGACCATTCGGGTCGGCCAGCGCCGGCACGTCATAGCGCTCGCGGGTGATGCAGTAGTAGTCCACCAGATTGATCGCGCTCCAAGGCGTAAAGAACGCCAGCAAGAACAGGATGAAGGACTTGAACGCGCCGAGGAACGAGTGCTGGCCGAGCAGCGCGATCAGCGTCGCAGCGCCGACGATGACCAGCACGAAGACCAGACGCTGCAAGCGCGTTACGTTCAGGTGACCACGAAAACCGCTGATGATGGTCGCGATGCACATGAAGCTGCCGTAGGAGTTCAGCGTGGAGATGGTGACCTTGCCGAACGCGATGCTGAAATACAGCAGCGCGGCGGTGGCACCGGTGCCCCCCAGGCCCACGATGTAGGCCACTTCGTGACCGGCGAATTGCCCATTGGCCGAGGCCGCGGCAAACACGCCGAGGATCATCGCCACCTGTGCGCCGATGACTGAACCGGCGCCCGCGGCAAAAAAGGTTTTCACCGAAGAAGTCTTGCTCGGCAGGTAACGCGAATAGTCCGCCACGTAGGGGCCGAAGGCGATCTGCCAGGATGCCGCGAGCGACACCGCAAGCAGGAAACTGCTCCAGCTGAAATGACGGATTTGCAAGAGTGCGCCAACGTCCGTCTGGCTCATCAGACGAGAGAACAGGTAAACAAAGGCGATCACACCAAGGATGCTGGCGACACGGCCAATGAAGTGAATCACCCGATAACCGAGCACCGTGACCAGTACGATGACGCTGGCGAAAATGAGGATGCCGACACTGTCGCTGACACCAAACAACTGGCCCAGCGCCTGGCCGGAAAGCACGGTTCCCGTTGCGGTGAAACCCAGGTACATCAGGCACACCAGCACGATCGGGATGGCCGCACCATACACACCAAACTGCACCCGGCTGGAGATCATCTGCGGCAGGCCAAGCTTGGGCCCTTGCGCGGCATGCAACGCCATGACGCCACCGCCGAGCAGTTGGCCGATCAGCAAACCGATCAACGACCAGAACACATCACCGCCAAGCACCACCGCCAATGCGCCGGTGACAATTGCCGTGATTTGCAGGTTGGCCCCCATCCAGAGGGTGAACTGGCTCAACAATCGGCCGTGTCTCTCCGTTTCCGGGATGTAGTCGATCGAACGTTTCTCGATCAACGGCTTGCTGCTTGCACGTGTGCTGGTGACAGCCATGGTTCAACCTCTGTGGATTGTTCTGCAATTCAATTGCGCCGCACTCCTGTGGGAGCGAGCTTGCTCGCGATGAGGGCGTGTCAGTAGACGGAACCGGTACTGATCCACCGCTATCGCGAGCAAGCTCGCTCCCACAGGGGGGCCCGGGTTTATTTGCCGGTAATCATCGGCAGGTTCAGCCCCTGTTCCTTAGCGCAATCGATCGCGATCTGGTAACCGGCATCGGCATGACGCATCACGCCCGTGGCCGGATCGTTGTGCAGCACGCGGGCAATGCGCTCGGCCGCTTCGTCGGTACCGTCGCAGACGATCACCATGCCCGAGTGCTGCGAGAAGCCCATGCCGACGCCGCCACCGTGGTGCAGCGACACCCAGGTCGCGCCGCTGGCGGTGTTGAGCAAGGCGTTGAGCAACGGCCAGTCGGAAACCGCATCGGAACCGTCCTGCATGGATTCGGTTTCACGGTTGGGGCTGGCGACAGAACCGGAGTCCAGGTGGTCGCGACCGATGACGATCGGTGCCGACAATTCGCCGCTGCGCACCATCTCGTTGAACGCCAGGCCCAACTTGGCGCGTTGGCCCAGGCCGACCCAGCAGATACGTGCCGGCAAACCCTGGAAGCTGATGCGCTCGCGGGCCATGTCCAGCCAGTTGTGCAGGTGGGCGTCGTCAGGGATCAGTTCCTTGACCTTGGCGTCGGTCTTGTAGATGTCCTGCGGGTCACCCGAAAGCGCAGCCCAGCGGAACGGGCCAATGCCGCGGCAGAACAGCGGACGGATATACGCTGGTACGAAACCAGGGAAATCGAAGGCATTTTCGACGCCCTCTTCCTGGGCCATCTGGCGGATGTTGTTGCCGTAGTCGAAGGTCGGCACGCCCATTTTCTGGAAGGCCAGCATGGCTTTGACGTGGACGGCCATCGATTGCTTGGCGGCCTTCACCACGGCGGCGGGTTCGGTCTTGGCGCGGGCACGGTATTCGTCCCAGGTCCAACCAGCCGGCAGGTAGCCGTTGAGGGGGTCGTGGGCGCTGGTCTGGTCGGTGACCATGTCCGGGCGCACACCACGACGGACCATTTCCGGCAGGATCTCGGCAGCGTTCCCACACAGCGCGATGGAAATCGCCTTGCCTTCGGCGGTGTATTTCTCGATGCGCGCCAGGGCGTCGTCGAGGTCCTTGGCTTGCTCATCGACATAGCGGGTTTTCAGGCGAAAATCGATGCTCACCTGTTGGCACTCGATGTTCAGCGAGCACGCACCGGCCAGGGTCGCGGCCAACGGTTGCGCACCGCCCATGCCGCCCAGGCCGGCGGTCAGGACCCAACGACCCTTGAGGTTGGAGTCGTAGTGCTGGCGACCGGCCTCGACGAAGGTTTCATAAGTGCCTTGCACGATGCCCTGGCTGCCGATGTAGATCCAGCTGCCGGCGGTCATCTGGCCGTACATGGCCAGGCCCTTGGCATCGAGTTCGTTGAAGTGCTCCCAACTGGCCCAGTGCGGGACCAGGTTGGAGTTGGCGATCAGCACGCGAGGGGCGTTGCTGTGGGTCTTGAACACGCCCACCGGCTTGCCGGATTGCACCAGCAGGGTTTCATCATCATTCAGGTTGGTCAGGCTTTCGACGATCTTGTCGTAGCACTCCCAGTTGCGCGCCGCGCGGCCAATGCCACCGTAGACCACCAGTTCCTTGGGGTTCTCGGCCACTTCCGGGTCGAGGTTGTTCATCAGCATGCGCAGCGGCGCTTCAGTCAGCCAGCTCTTGGCGGTCAGCGTGTTACCGCGAGGGGCACGGATTTCAACGTCACGGTATTTTTCAGGTTTGCGGGTAGCGTCGGTCACAGCAAAAACTCCTCAGCGATCAATCCAGACCAGCCCGGGCAGTGGGCAGCGATTTAGCGAACGTTGCGTTGAATGTTGGTGACTCATACGCATACGTCTTTACTTGTATGTACAAGCATATGCAATCGAGCGGCCAACTTGTTGGAGGCAGTGTTCAGAAACGCTTGGGGAATTGGCTGGAAGCCTTGTGATTTATGGGCCGCTGAGCTGCATGAAAATTTTTGAAGAGCGGTTTCGAGGGGGAAATCGGCGGGGCATAGAAGCGTGGTATTGCGCCACGCTGGGGCGTTCGGTAACAAGTTGGTGCGCCCGGAAGGAACAACGAGTGAGCTTTTGTGGCGAGGGAGCTTGCTCCCGCTGGGCTGCGCAGCAGACCCAAAAAACAGGGC
>NZ_CAKKMI010000054.1:0-47001 GCF_918698105.1 Pseudomonas brassicacearum
GGGATGGGCACGCCCCATGCGATCACCCTGTCGGTGCGCGACAGCGCGGCGCTGCTGGACGCCACCGCCGGGATGGACCTGGGTGCGCCGTACGCCGCGCCGATCCAGGCGTTGCCGTATGGGATGGCGGTGCAGGCTGATCCCAAGCCATTGCGCATTGCCCTGGTCGAGCAACTCGGGCCTTGGCCTACGTCACCCCAGAGCCTTCAGGCGGTGGGCGAGGCCGCGCGGCTGTGCGAGTCCCTGGGGCACCGTGTCGAAGCGGTGAGCCTGCCAGTGGGGTTGCTGGAGTTTCTCGACCACGTGTTCACCATCATTGGTGCCAGCTCTCGTCACTATGTCGACCTGCTGGGCCAGATGCGTGGGTTCGCCGTGCAGGCGGAAGAACTGGAGGTGCGCACCCGGATCATCTTGCGGGACAAGGGCAACGTCAGCGGCGCCCAATATGCCGCCGCGGTGGAATGGATTCATGCCCTCGGCCGGCAGTTGGCGGTGTTCATGCAGGACTACGACGTGATCCTGACCCCGGTCCTGACCCGTGAACCGGTGCCGATTGGCGAACTGGATCTGCAGGATGTGTGCATGAGCCTGGATCAACTGATCGAGCGCTTCCACAGCTATTCGCCGTTCACCGCGCTGTTCAACGCCAGCGGCCAGCCGGCGATGTCAGTGCCATTGTCCTGGAGCGCCAATGGCCTGCCGATGGGGGCGCATTTTGCCGGTCGCTTTGGCGAGGAAAGCACCTTGCTGGCCCTGGCCGCCCAACTCGAACGCGCCCAACCCTGGCGCGGCCGAGTCCCTCCGGTCAGCGCCTGCCGGCGTTAAAACTGAGGGAGCGAGCTTGCTCGCGATGGCGTTGGGTCAGTCGGCATCATGGTTGGCTGGTAGTCCGCTATCGCGAGCAGGCTCGCTCCCACAGGGGGGTTGTATTGGTCGCGGATGCCTTGGGTGACTCGGAAAAAACTGTGGGAGCAGGCTTGCTCGCGATGGCGTTGGGTCAGTCGGCATCATCGTTGACTGATAATCCGCTATCGCGAGCAAGCTCGCTCCCACAGGGGGATTTGTGGTGGTCGCTGGTGTCTTGGGCAACTTGGAAAAACTGTGGGAGCGAGCTCGCTCCCACAGGGGATTCGTGGTTGCCGCGGATGCTTTGGACGACCTGGAACAAACTGTGGGAGCGAGCTTGCTCGCGATGGCGTTGGGTCAGTCGGCATCATCGTTGGCTGACAATCCGCTTTCGCGAACAAGCCCGGTCCCACAGGCGGGACTGTTTGTTTAAGGCAGCCGACAAACCCGTGGCGAGGGAGCTTGCTCCCGCTGGGCTGCGCAGCGGCCCCTTTTGTGAGCGCTTCGCACTCAAGCGGGAGCAAGCTCCCTCGCCACGGGTCCATCGTTTTTCTTAAGTAACGGTACAGTCCCCTAAGGGGAATTTGGTAGGTTGGGCTCTGGGGTGTTGCTCCAGAGCCCTTTTTTGTTGCTCAGTAGCGGATCATCACCGACTTTAGTTCGGTGTAGTCGTCGATGAATGCACTGCCGAATTCGCGGCCCATCCCGGAAGATTTGCTGCCACCAAAAGGCACGGCCGGGTCGAGCAGGGTGTGCATGTTCACCCAGACCGTGCCGGTTTCGATGGCGGGGACCATGCGCAGGGCTTTGCCCAGGTCGTTGGTCCAGAGGCTGGCGCTCAGGCCGTAGGGGGTGTCGTTCATCAGCTCCAGCAGTTCCTCTTCACTGTCGTAAGGGAAGAACGTGGCGATCGGGCCGAAGGTTTCTTCGTTGAGCAGGCTGTCGTCGCGGCGATTGGCGAGGATGATGGTCGGCTCGACGTAGCAACCCGGCCCATCGATCAACTTGCCGCCGTGGACGATGGTGTTGTTCTGTGCGCGGGCCTTGGCGAAGAATTCTGCGAGTTTGTGCTGGTGCTGGCGGTTGGTCACCGGGCCGAATTCGGTGCGTTCGTCCAGGGGCGAACCGATGGTGAGTTTGCTCAGGCGCTGGGCCAGTTTGTCCATGATCGACTCGATCTGCGAACGATGGACAAAAAACCGTTCCGCTGCCGCGCAGATCTGTCCCGAATGCAGAAAGCCCGCCTCGATGATGCCGTTGACCGCCACCTCGGGGTCGATATCCCGTAAGAACCCCGCCGCATTTTTTCCGCCCAATTCCAGGGTCGCCCGGGTCAATCCGGCGCCCATGGCCGCCTGGCCCACCGCCAGGCCGGTGGGCACGGAACCGGTGAACGAGACCTTGTTGGTGCCCGGATGTTCGATCAGCCCTTTGCCCACCTGGCCGCCGCCGGTCAACACATTCAGGGCGCCGGCTGGAAGGCCGGCCTCGATGGCCAGTTCAGCGATGCGCAGGATGGTCAGCGGGGTGAACTCGCTGGGCTTGATGATGATGCTGCAACCGGTCACCAGGGCTGAGGCCAGTTTCCAGATGGCGATCATGGTGGAAAAATTCCACGGTACGATACCGACCACCACCCCGACCGGTTCACGCAAGGTGTATGCGGTGTAGCGTTCGCCAGCGAAGGAGGGCAGTGATGGAGTGATCGTCTCGCCGTTGATCTTGGTCGCCCAGCCAGCGTAGTAACGCAGGAAATGGGCGGCCTGGTCGACTTCGAAGGCGCGGGAGATGTGGATGATCTTCCCCGACTGGCAGGTCTCGATCTGCGCCAGCTCTTCGCGGTTGCGTTCCAACAGGTCCGCCAACTTGAGCAGCACGTGGCCGCGGACCGCGGGTGCCGTTTGGGACCACTGCTTGAAGCCACGACGGGACGACTCCACCGCCGCATCAATGTCGCCGGGAGTGGCGTCGCTGACCTGGGCGATGACTTGGCCGGTGGCAGGGTTGACGACGTCCAGCGTCTGGCTGCTCTGGCTTTCGACGTAGCCACCGTCGATGAACAGGGCGTGATGTCTACCGAGGAAGGCTTCGACCTGAGGCAGCAGGGCAATATCGCTCATGAGGGTTTCCTGATCACGAATAGGGAAAGCCCCGAGGGTAATCCCGGCAGGAGCGTCCAGCTTGACTGTGCCTGCCGCGCCGCATGTCTGTGGCTGCCAGCCTGGGCGGTTGGCAGCCAGGAGCAAGGCCCGTGCAGGCAGGGACAAGCCAGCCTGGCGGGTTTGCGATCAGATCCGGGTTTCGACTTGATGGCATAGGGGCGGGCGATGTTTCTCCAGACCAACAAACAGAAACTGGCGTTGACTGCACAGGTGCAACGGGCGTTGACCAGCGAAACGGAGGACACGCCGCTGCTCGACGCGTATCCGCAACTGCGCACCGTCCTTGAGCAGCATGCACGACGGATGGCGAGCGCGACTGCACATCTGCATCAGGTCGAAGCACAAGTACAGGCGCAAACCCTGCAATGGCAGCACAGCGAGCGTGAGTTGCACAGGGTTCGCCAGCAATTGGAGCAAACCCTTGAGCGCGAGCAGGTGCTTGAAATTCGCTTGGACGAACTGAGCCAGCAGCTGCAGCAACAACGCCAGGATGCGCAGATCTGGGAGTTGCTGCAGTCGACCCTGACGGAAGGCTGCTGGGACATTACCGTGGTCGGCGGCGATCTCCAGCACCCGGCCAGTGCCATGCGCTTTTCCAGTCAGTTCCGTTCGCTGCTGGGTTACGGGGCCGACGACTTGCCCGACGGCTGGGATGCCCAGGTCGGCATCACCCACCCGGACGACCTGCCCAAGATCATGGCCATTTTCGACCGGGAAATCCTTGGCTCCCAGGGCAGCGGCGAATACGTCTTCGAATACCGGATGCGCCACAAGACCCGGGATTACATCTGGTGTCGCGAACGCGGTCGGGCGGTACGGGACGTACACGGGCAACTGGTGCGGGTCATTGGCGCGGTGCGTGATATCAGCGATGAGCGCTCGGCCCAGTCCACCCACCAGCGCATGCTCGAACAGAACCAGGTGACCTACGGCCAGATTGCCACGGTGGTGGGGGTGATCAAGGGCATTGCCGACCAGACCAATCTGCTCGCCTTGAACGCCGCGATCGAGGCAGCCAGGGCCGGCGATGTCGGGCGCGGTTTCTCGGTGGTGGCTGATGAAGTTCGCAAGTTGGCGCAAAGCACCCGGCAGGCGACCCATCAGATCCAGACCATGTTGCACCAACACAGATAACAGGCTAATCGCTATCCGTGGAACTGCGTAGGAGCTGCGTAGGAGTTGTGTAGGAGCTGTGTAGGAGCTGACGAGTGCAACGAGGCTGCGATCTTCCCCCAGACACTTGAGTCCCAAGCGAAAGATCAAAAGACCAAAAGATCGCAGCCTGCGGCAGCTCCTACAGGTGTCTGTCAGAACGGAACCGCCACCACCAACTGACTGTAGACGTTGGTGCCGTTGCCGCCGACCTGATTGCCACCGCTGTCCGCATCCTTCTCAGGCTTGTACAGGCCCACCAGCGGCGTGACGATCAGGTGCTCATTCACCGCCCATTCCACGTACAGGTCCAGCTCCTGCGCATCGAGGTTCAGCGCTTCACGGGTATGCAGGGTCTGGTAGTCGAAGAACAGCGCGCCAATGGTCACGTTTTCCGCCGGCTTGAGCTTGAGGCCAACGTGCTGGATGGCGGTATTGCTGTTGAACGGGCCGGCATAGTTGCCCGCCACTTCACCCTGGAACCAGGTGCCATAGCCGCGGCTCTGGCCGTTGAACATCGAGTCCCAGTCCTTGGAGTAGCGGCTGTAGCGATAGGTCAGGTCCGGCGTCCAGGGCAGGTCGGCGAAGGTGTAGCCGGCTTCGGTGTACCAGGCTTTCTCCGGGCCCGCGTCCTTGTCCTGCCAGGCATACTCGAAGGCGAAGTGGGCATTCTCGATGCCAGCATTCCCGGCGCCGCGCAGGCTGTAGATGTCCATGCCTTCGCGCTGTTTCTGGAAGTCGCTGGCGTAGCGGTCATCGACATTGATGCCGTGGATGTAGGTCAGCCCCAGGGTGCCAGGCGCGGCGGTGTATTCCAGGGTGCTGGCGGCCATCTCGGTGTTGGCCTGGGCGCGGTTGTCGGACTTGATCCACATCAGGCTGCCATGCACGCCTTCCTTGCCGCCCAGGCGCACGACAGCGGTTTTGTCGAAGGCATGCCGGGCCGCCAGGTAATAGGCGCCGCCACGGTTGAGCTCGCCATCGGCCACGCCTTTGCCCAGGTTCAGGCCATCGTCGTTGATGATGAAACCGTCGCCCAGGGTGATCACTTGGCGGCCGTAGGACAGGTCGACACCGTCTTTGCCCAGGGCCGGGAACAGGTCACCCGAGCGCCAGCCGGCAAAGGCTTCATCGAACTTGGTGGTGCGCTCGGAACCATCGCTCAAGCCGCCTGCGTCGCCATCGCCCCACGTGCCGGAGCTGACCAGGTTGGCCGTGCCGTAGACACTGCCCAGGCCGCCGAGTGTCTGGTCGATACTCAGGCCATACTTGATGAAACCTTCGCGCCAGCTCGAACCGCCGGCGGTGCCGTCGTAGTTCTTGCGGCTGTTGAACAGTCCGTAGACTGCGAGGAAGTTGCCGGTGACGGTGGTGTCTTCGTCGGTGTAAAGCTCATAAGCCTGGACCGATGAGTTGGCAGTCAGCAGGGCGATGCCCAGGCCGATGGCGTTGCGCAGCAAAGGTGTACGGCGTGTGTGCTCCATGGTGGATTCCCCAGTGTGATAGGACAGTAGAGCGCGCATTAAGAGGAGTGGCAGCCGGGGAAGTCTTTCACTTGCCTGCCATGGAGTTGACTCAGGCCGCCAGCGCGGCGGTGTTGGCAGGCAGCAACAAAACCGGCGGCAGACATGGGCAAGACGGCTGGGGCGGGGCGGCGCAGAGTAAGGCTGCACGCAACGCCGTTTCGATCAGGGACCGGTTGGGGAAGGCATGATCGCCGGCTCCTGGACGGCTGTGGCATCCATACTAAAAATACGCTTTCGAGGACCTTGCACCATGTCGATCAATGACAGGCTCACCGAGCACTTGAACCGGGGTTCGGTGGGTTTTCCCACCGCGTTGGCCAGTACCATTGGCCTGATCATGGCAAGCCCCGTGATTCTCACCGCGACCATGGGCTTTGGCATCGGCGGCAGCGCCTTTGCCGTGGCAATGCTGATCGCCGTGGTAATGATGCTGGCCCAGGCGACGACGTTTGCCGAGGCGGCGTCGATTCTCCCCACCACCGGCTCGGTCTATGACTACATCAACTGTGGCATGGGACGTTTCTTCGCCATTACCGGGACGTTGTCGGCCTACCTGATTGTCCATGTGTTCGCCGGCACCGCCGAGACCATCCTGGCCGGGGTCATGGCCCTGGTGAACTTCGAACACCTCAACACCCTGGCCGAATCGGCAGGCGGCTCCTGGTTGCTGGGCGTGGGGTTCGTGGTGGTCTTTGGCGTGCTCAACGCGTTCGGTGTCAGTGCCTTTGGCCGGGCCGAAATCATCCTGACGTTCGGTATGTGGACCACCCTGATGGTGTTCGGCGTGCTGGGCCTGATCGCCGCGCCGGCGGTGGAACTGGAGGGCTGGTTTGGCGCGTCCGTGGTGGGCACCGATCTGGTCACGGTGCTGTCGCTGGTGGGCATGGCCATGTTCATGTTTGTCGGCTGCGAATTCGTCACGCCGCTGGCGCCGGACCTGCGCCAGTCCGCCCGGACCATGCCCCGGGCCATGATGCTGGGCTTGTTCGGCGTCGCCACCTGCATGTTCATCTACGGTGCGGCGATGAAGCGCCAGGTGGAAAACGTGCTGCTCGATGCCACCACTGGCGTGCATCTGCTGGACACCCCCATGGCCATTCCACGCTTCGCCGAACAGGTCATGGGCGATATCGGCCCGATGTGGCTGGGCATCGGCTTTCTGTTTGCCGGTGCGGCGACCATCAACACCCTGATGGCCGGCGTACCGCGGATTCTCTACGGCATGGCAGTGGACGGTGCGTTGCCCAAAGTCTTCACCTATCTGCACCCGCGCTTCAAGACGCCATTGCTGTGCATCCTGGTGGCGATGTTGATTCCGTGCCTGCATGCGTGGTGGCTGGGCGGCAATACCGACAACATCATGCACCTGGTGCTGGCGGCGGTGTGCGCCTGGAGTTTTGCCTATCTGCTGGTGACCGTGTCGGTGGTCAGCCTGCGGATTCGTCGCCCCGATCTGCCGCGGGCCTATCGCTCGCCGTGGTTCCCGTTGCCCCAGATCCTGTCCAGTGTCGGCATTGTGCTGGGCATGTGGTTCATCACACCGCCCGGCATGAATCCGGCAGACATCTACGTGCCCTTCGCGGTGATGCTCGGTGGCACGGCAGCGTACGCCTTGTTCTGGACCCTGGTGGTACAAAAGGTCAATCCATTCAAGCCAGCGTCGGTCGAAGACGTGCTGGCCAAGGAGTTCTCCCATGAGCCAGGGCAACCTGCGGGCGAGTTTATCGACCCTGCTGCAAAAACTGTCTGAGTTGTTCAGCACCCAGCGCGCCCCGGCCGGTTATCGGCCTGGGGTGACCCTGGAGCACCTGCGGCGCAACCTGGCGCTGGCGCGATTCGAGGTGGTGGGCCCGACTACGGCGACGGCCGCCACCGACGACGGCAGCTTGCAGTGGGAGATTGTCGAACGCACCGAGTCGCAGTTGTTGATGCACCTGGTGATGACCGAGTTCGTCCTGCGCGTGCCTGCCACCCGAGAGGGCACGGCGCGCCTGGAACTGCACCACGGCGGGGCCGTTCGGCGTAGCGGCATTCGTTGCCGGCAGCGGGACGGGCGCAGTGACCTGGCGGCCCGGTTGCAGGCGGCCGTGGAGCAGGATCTTGTGCTGTACCAGGCCCTCATGCCGCTGGATTTCAAGCGTCTGCGCATCGATCTGCAAGGACGCCAGTGGTGCGTGCGCCTGGAACACATGGGCGGTAGCGAAGTGGTCAATCGCATGCCGGCCTTTCGTCGCTATATCCCGTTGAGCCGCGAGCAGCGCGGCGTCTTGCTGGCGACCTTGAGCGGCCTGCAACGGGTGTTGGCAACGCTCTGATCCTGTTGTGCTGCCCTGGCATCATTCCTGCTACTGCTCTGGCGATCAGGTAGTTGTTGCGCGCATATAGATAACATGTTAACTATTGCCGCACAAAAACAAAAAGCCACTGCGGAGAATGCCATGAGCATGCAACAGGTTGGGCAGGACGGTCTGGACACCTGGAACCGGGATCTGCGGGCGACTTGCGGCCACTTCGATACCGAACTGGCCTTCAATCGCGCGCTGTTCATTGGTGAAGTGTCGAATTTTCATCGGGGCGGCCTTGCCCTCGCGAACCTGCGCACCAACGCCGGTAACATCAAGCGTCACTCACCCAACGCCGATTACGATGATGACCAGGATTGCCTCCTGGTCAGCCAGCGCAGCGGCTACTGCCGCATTACCCAGAACGACCGAAGCATCCAGTTGGCACCCGGTGAATTGTTGTTGATGGATTCCGTGGGGGCGCTTGAAATCACCCCGTTCGGCCTGATCGAGCACGCGGTGCTGTCCTTGTCTCGCCAGGACGTGTCGAGGCAGTTGGGCGGGGAAGCCAAGACCTTCGGCAAGGTGTCGTCCAGCAAGGCGTGTGGGCGGATGTTGCATGTCTTGATGGACCAGCTGTGCAGGGACACACCGGACGGCGAGGGCGCGGCGGGCGAGGGTGAAGCCTTGCAGAGCGCCTTCGTTTCGCTGCTGGGCTCGGCCTTGGAACAGGGCAGCGATGCCCGTGATGAAGGGGCTGCCTTGCAGGGTAGCCATCTGCGCAGCTATGTGCAGAAGGTCATCGACGAATCACTGACCCAGCCCGGCCTCAGCCCGGTGGGCCTGGCCAATCGGCTGAATATTTCGGTGCGGCATCTGTATCGTTTGTTCGAAGAGCAGGATGACAGCGTTTGCCGCTACATCCAGCGGGCCCGGCTCAAGCGCAGCGCTGATGACCTGACCAACCCGTTCCTGCGGGACGAGTCCATTACCTCGATTGCCTACAAATGGGGCTTTACCGATTCGGCGCATTTCAGCCGTTCGTTCAAGAAGCAGTTCGAGCTGTCGCCCAAGGAGTTTCGTTCCAGCCGTTTGCAGGTGGGGCAGGGGGTGGCTTGAGGGAGGACGTCGCTGGCTGGAGGATCGCTATCGCGAGCAAGCTCGCTCCCACAGGGGGGCTGTGGTGGTCGCGGATGGCGTGAGCAACTCGGAAAAAAACTGTGGGAGCGAGCTTGCTCGCGATGACGGTGGTACATCCACCCTCATCGCAAGCTGACTCACCCCCACACAGGTTCACACCTCCGGCAAAGTCGACCCCCCATCGACCACCAAGGTCTGCCCGGTCACATAACCGGCCAGGCCCGATGCCAGGAACAGCATGGCACCGGCGATATCGCTCGGCTTGCCCAGTCGACCCAGCGGTACCCGGCGGGCGATGTCCCGGTTGACCTCATCGTCGCCAAGATTGGCCATGGCCGGTGTCGCGATCATGCCCGGCTCGACGCCATTGACGCGGACATTCTCGGCCGCCAGTTCCAGCGCGGCGTTGCGAATGAAACCATTGACCCCGGCCTTGGAGGCCGCGTAGTGGCAGAGCCCCGGATAGGCCACCCGCGGACCGGTGACCGAAGAGGTCACCAGCACGCAGCCTTGGCCCTGGCGCCGGAACATCGGCAGCGCCGCCTGGGTCAGCCAGAAGAGCGCCGACAGGTTCACCGCCAGCGTTCGCTCAAGCATCGACGGGGTGATCTCGGCGAACGGTGTCAGCGGAAAATACCCGGCGTTGTGCACCAGGATGTCCAGCCTCCCCAAGCGCTGCTCCAGCTCGGTCATCATCTCGAAGACCGCCGTGGCGTCGGCCAGGTCAACCCCCACCGCTTGCACCTGGCAGCCCACGGCGGCCAATTCGTCGGCCACCGCCTCGGCCCGGGCCAGGCCCAGGTCGGCAATGACCACGTGGGCCCCGCGCAGGGCAAACGCTTCGACGATGGCCCGGCCAATGCCCTGAGCGCCGCCCGTGACCAGCACGGTTTGGCCGCTGAAATCCAAATCCTCAGGCATCGCCGGCCTCCATCCGGCTGAAGGCCAGTGTCGGTACGTCGACGATGCTGGAGCCGCCATCGGCCACCAGCGTCGCTCCGGTGATGATCGACGCCTCGGGCGAGGCCAGGAAACGGCAGACGTTGGCGATTTCCTCGGCGCTGGCCGGCCTGCGCAACGGCACGTCGGCGCAGACCCGGTCATAGGCCTGCTGCAACGTTTCGCCATGGAACTGCATCAATGCCTGCATTTCCTCATCGGCCATGGGCGTGCGGACCCAGCCTGGGCAGACCGCGTTGACCCGTACGCCGTGAGGCCCGTAATCCCTTGCCAAGGAGCGGTTGAGGCCCAGCAGCGCATGCTTGGCGGTGGTGTAGCCGCACACGTGCGGGCCCGCCGCCAAGGAAGCAATGGAGGCGATCAACACGATGTTGCCGGCACTTTCCTGCAGCAGCGGCAGGCACGCCCGGGCGCTGTAGAAGGCGCTGTCGAGATTGCTGCGCAAGGCCGCTTCCCAGGCCGATGGCGGGGTCTCGGTGGCGCTGCCCATGCCCAAGCCACCGGCACAGGCCAGCAGCACGTCGAGGCGGCCATAACGCGTGCGAATCTGCTCGACGAAGCCGTCCCAGGTGTTCGGACAGGCCGCGTCGCCCACCAGCACCAGGCCGCCGATGTCCTTGGCAAGTGCTTCCAGGGGCTCGCGACGGCGGCCGATCAGCACCAGGTCGGCGCCCTCGGCGGCATACAGCCTGGCGCAGGCGGCACCGATGCCGGTGCCGGCACCGGTGATCACGACGGTGCGTGAATCAGGCATCGGGATACTCCGTCTGATTGAGCACCTGGCAGTACGAACTGACCGGGAAATTGGAGAACTCATCGAACGACGCACCGGCGTAGCCGAAGATCTTGCCGTCGCTGCGGTGCTGTTGCAGGTCGATCAGCACCAGCCCCAGGGTCGGGATGATTTTTTCCCGCCAGACGAACAGGTACAGCTGATCGGCGATCTTGTAGGTGTCGCAGCGGTCGGTGTCGCACAGGCCTTGTTCAACGCCCTTGAGGCACTGCCACGAGTAGAACTGGTCGTTGAGGTAGATGTGTTCGTAGACTTCGCTCGGGCTGTAGCGATACAGGTTGCGCAGCCCCACCAGTTCGGTGGTCGGTGCATGCGGGCACAGGCCAGGCTGCCAGGGACGATCGAGGCTGCCGTGCAGGAACTGCGCTTGTACCGAGGTCAGGGGCTTGCCGGCCAACGCCCGGCTGTAGAGGCCTTCGCCGGTTTCTTGCTGGCTCGGCATGCGGCCGATCACGGCGGTGAAGGCGGCGCTGGCGGTATCGAGCACAAGGCTTACCGACAACGTCAGCTCGCCTTCGCGCTTGATGAAGTCCACCAGGTACAGGCCCGGGCGTACGGAGGTGGCCCGGTAGGTCGCGGTGCCGCTGGAGTGCCCATCGGCGGCGTTCCAGGTCAGGGTGTCCTGCGCGAAGCGATGCTCGATCTGCCAGCCATTGGCGAAATGCAGGGTGAAGGTCTTGCCGTCCAGGTCGGCCAGGTTTGGCAGGATGAAGGCTTCGGGGGCAAAGCCATCGGCCAGGGCGCCGACGGTGATCCAGTCTGAAGATGTGCTCATGTGCAAGGCTCCGGTGGTTGAATTACGCACTCGGATCATGGGGTGTAGGGCAACCGCGGCCTATCAACCAAATGGTTGATCAGAGGAACAGTGCGCTGACCAACTCGGTGCGACTGCTCACACCGACTTTGCGGAACAGGTGGATCAGGTGAGTCTTGATGGTCGGCAAGCCCACCCCCAGCTCCCGGGCCAATTGTTTGTTGCTGACGCCTTGGCGCAGCAGCCAGGCAATCTGGCGCTCCTTGGGCGTCAAGTCGCCCAGTGGATCCTCATGGCTGGGCAAATGGGCCACGGCCAGTTGCAGCAAGGCCTGCAACGCGCTGAGTTGGCTCAACTGCTGGCTGGTGAAAGCGCCTTGCTCGGCAGTGCGCAACAGCGAAATCGCGGCTTGGGGCTGACCGTCCCGATGGGCGAAGACTTCGACGACGTCGACCACGCCGTAGCGCTGCAGGAAGTCGTGATAACGATGGTTGTCGCGTCGCGGTTGGCGGGTCATCGCCAGGCTCAACGGCACCACGGCCAACTCGCTGGACACGCAGTGGCGCGGGAGCAGCGGGTCGAACTGGCGGTAGTTGTCCAGGTAGTCGCGGTGCATCTCGCCGCTCATCCCATGGAGGCTGAAGTCATGGGCTTGCAGCTGCCGATCGACGCAGTAGAACGCTGCCCGGCTGACGGGAACCAGCTGGGTGAAGGCGTGCAGGCATTGGCCGGCGATGTCCTGTGGCGGGATGACGTTCATGCTCGCTACCTTCGCAAGGGAGCTGCCGGTGGGGCCGGCAGCCCTGTGCGGTCAGACTACCGCGAAGTAGTGCTTGACGAAACTTTCGCTGACGATTTCCCACAGCACCGGTGTGCCCTTGGTCACGAACCAGCTGTCGCCGGCCTTGTAGCGGGTGCTCTGGCCGGTGGCCTCGTCGGTGAGCACTACTTCACCGGTGACCACGGTGGCTTGTTCGGCGAACGGGTAGACCATCCGGAACTTGCCTTGGGTGGTGCCGAAGTACGCGCTGCTGACGGGATCGGTCGGTGCGCCGAAGGTCATCTTGCCGAAGGCTTTGACCTCGCCTTCGAGAATCTGCGAACCGAGATCGGCGACGGTGCCCCAGGCGTCCAGGTCGGACAGCTGGATGTCTTTTTCGAGGGTGATAAGGGGCATGGCAGTGACTCCTGATGGTTGAAAAAAACAGAGGTGTGTTCAGTGCCAGTCAGTTAAACCTCGACCTCTGTGGGAGCGAGCTTGCTCGCGATAGCGGTGGAACAGTCGATATTGATGTTGACTGACAGGGCCCCATCGCGAGCAAGCTCGCTCCCACAGGGGGCTTGCTTAACTGATTGGCATCATGTCCGTCAGCGACGGCCGTTCCAGTAGCCCGACAGCTGATGCCAGGACTTGCCGGCGGTCAGCAGCAAGGGACGAATGGCGTCTTTGCCGATGATGGTCGGGCGGTGGATCGAGCTGACCAGGTCGTAGCGCGCCGAGCCTTCGCTCATGCCTTCGGCCAGCACCTTGCAGATGATGTGGCTTGGGGTGACGCCAAAGCCTGAGTAACCCTGGACGAAAAACGCGTTGCTGCGGCCGGGCAGGGTGCCGATCTGCGGGAACAGGTTCGGGCTGCACGCCATCGGGCCACCCCAGGCCAGGTCGATCTTCACGTCCTTGAGGTACGGGAAGATCTTCAGCATCAGGCGCCGGTTCCAGGCCTTGAGGTCCTGGGGGATGTGCTCCACCAACGGCGTCGCGGCGCCGAACAGCAGGCGGTTTTCGTTGGTGACGCGGTAGTAGTCGATTACCGGGCGAATGTCACTGTAGGCACCGCGAATCGGGCTGATGCGCCGGATCAGTTCGTCCGACAACGGCTCGGTCATCATCTGGAAAGCGTAGGTGTTGATGGTCGAGCGATGCAGCTCCGGTTCCAGCTTGTTGAGGAAACTGTCGCAGGCCCACAACAGTTTGCTGGCCCTGACCGAGCCACGCCCGGTACGCACCGTGATGCGCTCGCCATAACTGACCTCCAGGGCCGGGCTGTTCTCGAAAATCCGCACGCCGTGGCTGACCAGGGCCTTGGCCTCACCCAGTAACAGGTTCAGTGAGTGCACATGCCCACCGCCCATGTGCAGCAAGGCGCTGCCGTAGGCCTTGGAACCGATGATCTGCTGCACGTCGGAGCCGCCGAGAAAGCGGATCTCGTGCTTGCTGTTGACTGACTTGAAGTCTTTTTCCCAGGCCCGCAGGGTTTTCTCCTGGCGCGCGTTGAAGCCCATGTAGCCGTAGCCGTGGCAGAAGTCGGCATCGATGGCGTACTTGGCGATACGGTCCTTGATGATGTCGGCGCCCAGGTCGCTGATCTCGAAGACCTGGCGCAGGCCGTCTTCACCCACGTCCTTCTTGATCTTTTCCAGGTCATGCCCGATGCCGGCCATGATCTGCCCGCCATTGCGCCCCGTGCCGCCGAACCCCAGGTAACGCGCCTCCAGCACCACGATGTTGGTGATGCCTTTTTCGGCGAGCTCCAGCGCGGTATTGATGCCGGAGAAACCGCCGCCAATGACCACGACATCGGCGTCCACGTCCTGTTCCAGCGTGGGGAAGCTGAGGTTGTATTTCTTGGTGGCCGTGTAATAGGTGGGCGTTTCGATATTGATCATGACGCAACCTGACAAAGTGAAAGGAAACTCCGTTGCAGTGCCTACGCAAGGCATTGCAGGGGATGGCCCTATTAAGAGCCTTGGCGGGGGCGCCTGTCTTGATCATCCGTGCCGGGGTATTTGACCGAGCGCGCCAGGGAACGAAACCTGCCCATGAAAAGTACAATCTTGGATCTGGAAGGTGCATTTTTCACCTGCCCGTGATTGCCCATACTGGACCGGCCTTAAGCACTGATCCCGCTGTTTGTGCAACTCAGGTTGCCGGGCAAAGGCGGGATTGGCAGATGCCAATAATAAAAGAGCCTGTCCATGAAAAAGCCAAACCCGCTGCTCGAAGACCTCAAGCCCATCCTGCCGGTCATTGCCGCCAACGCCTTCCAGGCGGAAAAGGACCGTAGTGTCCCTGCCGAGAATATTGCCCTGCTCAAAGGCATCGGCATGCACAAGGCCTTCCAGCCGAAAAAGTACGGGGGCATGGAGATTTCCCTGCCACAGTTCGCCGATTGCATCGCGCTGTTGGCCGGCGCCTGTGCCAGCACGGCCTGGGCCATGAGCCTGTTGTGCACCCACAGCCATCAGTTGGCAATGTTCCCGGCCAAGGCCCAGGAGGAAGTCTGGGGCGATGATCCCGATGCCACCGCCAGCAGCAGCATCGCGCCGTTTGGCCGCACCGAGGAAGTCGAGGGCGGTGTGATGTTCAGCGGTGAAATGGGCTGGAGCAGCGGCTGCGATCATGCCGAATGGGCGATCGTGGGATTTCGCCGGAAAAACGCCGAAGGCGCCCAGGACTACTGCTTTGCGGTGCTGCCACGCAGTGACTATGAAATTCGCGATGACTGGTTCGCGGTGGGCATGCGCGGCAGTGGCAGCAAGACCTTGATCATCGACAACGCTTTCGTGCCGGAACACCGGATCCAGAAAGCCAAGGACATGATGGAGGGCAAGTCCGGCGGATTCGGCCTGTACCCCGACAGCAAGATTTTCTACTCGCCATACCGACCCTACTTCGCCAGTGGTTTCTCCACGGTCAGCCTGGGCGTGGCCGAACGCATGCTGGAGGTCTTTCGCGAGAAAACCCGCAACCGCGTGCGGGCCTACACCGGTGCGGCAGTCGGTGCCGCTACCCCGGCGTTGATGCGCCTGGCCGAGTCGACCCATCAGGTGGCCGCGGCCCGTGCCTTCCTGGAGAAAACCTGGCATGAGCACGCCGAATACGGCGAGCGTCACGAATACCCCAGCCGCGAAACCCTGGCGTTCTGGCGGACCAACCAGGGCTATGCCACCAAGATGTGCATCCAGGCCGTCGATCGCTTGATGGAGGCGGCCGGCGGCGGTGCCTGGTTCGAAAACAACGAGTTGCAACGGCTGTTCCGCGACGCCCACCTGACCGGCGCCCATGCCTACACCGACTACGACGTCTGTGCGCAGATCCTCGGTCGTGAGCTGATGGGCCTTGAGCCTGATCCTTCCATGGTTTGACCGCCTGTTCGCTGAACCCTAGAACAATAACCGAGGCCGTCGCTCGAGGCGGCCGGGAGTCTTGCATGTCCAGTCTTTGTGAAACCGCTTTCGATACCCGCGCGTTCCGCCGGGCCCTGGGTAACTTCGCCACCGGCGTGACCGTGGTCACCGCCGCCACTGAAGATGGCCGCAAGGTCGGTGTGACGGCCAACAGTTTCAATTCGGTGTCCCTGGACCCGCCGTTGATCCTGTGGAGCATCGACAAGCGCTCAAGCAGCCATGGCGTGTTCGAAGCCGCCAGCCACTTTGCGGTGAACGTGCTGGCCGCCGACCAGATCGACCTGTCGAACAACTTCGCACGACCCAAGGAGGACCGCTTCGCGCAAATCGAATTCGAGACCGGCGAAGGCGGCGCCCCGGTGTTTGTCGATTGCTCGGCGCGTTTTCACTGTGAAAGATTCCAGCAGGTCGATGGCGGCGATCACTGGATCATGATCGGCAAGGTCGTGGCGTTTGATGATTTCGGACGCTCGCCGTTGCTCTATCACCAAGGCGCCTACTCGATGGTGCTGCCTCACACGCGCATGACCAAACGGGAAGAGGGTCAGTCCCCCAGCAGTCACTTCCAGGGGCGCTTGAGCCACAACCTGTATTACCTGATGACCCAGGCACTGCGGGCCTACCAGGCCAGCTACCAGCCGCGTCAACTGTCCACCGGCTTGCGCACCAGTGAGGCGCGGATGTTGATGGTGCTGGAGAACGACGCCGGGCTGAACCTGTGCGACCTGCAGCGGGAAGTGGCGATGCCGGCGCGCGAGATCGAAGAAGCCGTGGCCAACCTCAAGCGCAAGGGGCTGGTGAGCGATGAAGGCGAGCGGGTACGCCTGACTGCCAAGGGTATCGATGAGACCGAAGGGCTCTGGGCGATTGCCAAGGAGCAGCAGGACAAGGTGTTCGGCCAGTTCAGCGAGGAACAGGTCGAGCATTTCAAGCAAGTGCTCAAGGGCGTGATCAAGGGCGCTTGAGCGCCCTGTGGGAGCGAGCTTGCTCGCGATGGCGGTGGACCAGTCGATATTGATGTCGACTGGCTGGGCCCTATCGCGAGCAAGCTCGCTCCCACAGGGTTATGTGTGCGGCCCAGCTACAGATTCTGTGAATGGATAGTCCGGCATGGGTTGGAAGCTGTTAAGATTTAGTTAACTCATTAACTAAATCTTTTTCGCGAACTTTACTCATGCCCAAGCTGCGCCAATCCTTGACCCTGACCCTGCTCCAGGCCCGTGAAGCGGCCATGGGTTTTTTCCGACCTTCCCTCAATCAACATGGCTTGACCGAGCAGCAATGGCGGGTCATCCGTATTCTCAGCCAGCACGATGAGCTGGAGATCAATCGCCTGGCCGAACTGGCCTGCATCCTCAAGCCCAGCATGACCGGCGTGTTGGTGCGCATGGAAGCGGCGGGCATGGTGGTGCGGCGCAAGGCCGAACAGGATCAGCGACGAGTGCTGGTGCGCCTGGCGCCGCAAGGGCAGGCAAGCTTCGATTCGATGAGCCAGAGCATGGAAGAGAATTACCAGCGTTTACAGGACAAGTTAGGGGAGGAAAAATTGCAGACGCTGCTGGGGTTGCTCAATGACCTGAAGGCGATCAGGCGCTGAAGTCTGCGGCAGGCTTAGGGCTTTTGTGGCGAGGGAGCTTGCTCCCGCTGGGCCGCGAAGCGGCCCCAACACTCCAACCTCCTATTGTCTGACACTGCGCAGCGACTGATCCGGGGCCTGCTGCGCAGTCCAGCGGGAGCAAGCTCCCTCGCCACAGAGAAATGTGATGTTGTTCAGTACACGCCGCCAGCCGCAGGTTTTGGCGTGTCCTTGAACGCCGCCGCCAGTGTCTGCAAGCCCCGCATCAACACCGTGGTATCCACGCCCACCGCGACAAACGCCGCGCCGAGTTCGATATAGCGCCGGGCCAGTTTTTCATCCGCGCTGAGAATCCCGGCGGCCTTGCCGGCCTGGCGGATGCGGGCGATGGCGTCCTCGATGGCTGCTTGCACATCCGGGTGACCGGGGTTGCCGCGAAAACCCATGGACGCGCTCAGGTCCGCCGGGCCGATAAAGACCCCATCCACACCTTCCACGGCCGCAATGGCATCCAGGTTGGCCAGGCCTTCGCGGCTCTCGATCTGGACCAACAGGCACATCTGTTCATCGGCCTTGTCGAGGTAACCGGGGATGCTGTTCCAGCGTGACGCCCGGGCCAGTGCGCTACCGACGCCGCGCACACCATGGGGCGGGTAGTGGATGGCGCGCACCAGTTCGCGCGCCTGGTCGGCGCTTTCCACCATCGGCACCAGTAGGGTTTGCACGCCGATATCGAGCACTTGCTTGATCAGCGCCGTGTCGCCGATCACCGGGCGTATTACCGGCTGGCTGGGGTAGGGCGCCACGGCCTGGAGCTGGCCGAGCAAGGTGCGCAAGTCGTTGGGCGCGTGTTCGCCGTCGATCAGCAGCCAGTCGAAGCCGGCGTTGGCCGCCAGTTCCGCACAGTAGGCATCGGCCAACCCCAGCCACAGGCCGATCTGCGCCTCGCCGCTGCGCAGGCGTTGCTTGAAGGTATTGATGGGCATGTCCATGAAACGGTCTCCGATCAGACGAAACGGCAGGCGATGGAACCGAGCATGTCGTAGTCGACATGAAAGGTGTCGCCGGGGTTGGCTGCCACGGGGCGGGTGAAGGAACCACCGAGGATGATCTGTCCTGGTTGCAGGGTGACGTCATAAGCCGCCAGTTTGTTCGCCAGCCAGGCCACGCCTTTGGCCGGGTGATTGAGCACCGCCGCCGAGACGCCGGACTCTTCGATCACGCCGTTGCGGTAGAGCACCGCCGGCACCTTGCGCAGGTCGATCTCGGTCGGGCGTACGGCGCGACCGCCCATGACCACGCCGGCATTGGCGGCGTTGTCGGAAATGGTGTCGAACACCTTGCGCGTCGCTTTGGTCTGCGGGTCGATCTGCTGGATGCGCGCATCGATGATTTCCAGCGCCGGGATCACCCATTCGGTGGCGTCGAGCACGTCGAACACCGTCACGTTCGGGCCCTTCAGCGGCTTGCCGAGAATGAACGCCAGCTCCACTTCCACCCGCGGCACGATGAAACGCTCGAACGGGATGTCGGTGCCTTCGTCAAAGAACATGTCGTCCAGCAGTGCACCGTAGTCCGGTTCGGTGATGTTCGACGACACCTGCATGGCCCGGGAGGTCAGGCCGATCTTGTGGCCGACCAGCTTGCGGCCGTCCTTGATTTTCTGCGCGACCCAGGCACGTTGGATGGCGTAGGCATCCTCGATGGTGATGTCCGGGTGGTCGAGGGAAAACTGTCGCACCTGCTCGCGGGAGCGTTCGGCCTGGTCGAGGCGGGCGGCGGCTTGTTGGATGAGGTTCTGGTCAAGCATGGCAAGGGTCTCTTATTGAGGGTTGACGATGGCGGCCCGGGTGCGCAGCACTAGCAAGCCGCCAAGGGCGATGAGCAGGGCCAGCACATACAAGGCGAGGCTGGCGCTCTGGGTGGTGTCGCGCATCCAGCCGATCAGGTAGGGCGCGAAGAATGAGGCGATGCTGCCGAAGGAGCTGATCAGCGCGATGCCGGCGGCCTGCGTGCCGTTGGACAGGAAGGCTGGCGGCAACTGCCAGAACATCGGCAACGCCGCGCTGGCGCCCATGCCGGCGACAATCAGGCCGCTGAGCACCAGGGTCGGATTGCCGGGCGAGAGCCCGGTGACCGCAATGCCCAGCGCGGCCATCCACAGCGGTACGCACAGGTGCCAGCGACGTTCGCGATGGCGGTCGGAGGAACGCCCGCAACCGATCATGAAGAAACAGCCGGCCAAATAGGGCACCGCGCTGAGCAGCCCGACCTTGCCGTCGCTGCCGATGCCGGCGCCATGGATCAGGGTGGGCATCCAGAAGGCCAGGGTGTTCACCGCCAGCATCACGGCGAAGTACACCGCCACCAACAACCAGACCTGCCGATTGTTGAGGATCGCCGAAAACGAGGTAATGGATTTGCGCTGTTCTTCAAGGCTCAGTTGTTCGCGCAGCTGCTGCTTGGCGTGCGGTGTGAGCCAACTGACCGTCTCGAAATTGTCCGGCAGGCACTTGAGCACGACAAGGCCGAGCAGGATCACCGGCAGCCCTTCGATGACGAACATCCACTGCCAGCCGCGCAAACCGCCAACGTCATGGAAGTGCTCGAGAATGCCGCCGGACAAAGGCCCGCCAATCACCCCGGCCATCGGTACGGCGATGGCAAACAACGCGGTCACCTGGGCCCGGCGCCGGGCCGGATACCAGCGGTTGAGAAAGACCAGGATGCCAGGAAAGAAACCGGCCTCGGCCACGCCGAGCAGAAAGCGCAACACGTAGAAACCGGCAGCGCTGTCGATAAGGAACATGCCCGTGGACAAAGCGCCCCAGACCACCATCAGCGTGGCGATCCAGCGCCGCGGACCGACCCGGTCCAGGGCCATGTTGCTGGGCACGCCAAACAGCGCATAGGCGATGAAGAACAACCCGGCGCCGAAGCCGTAGACCGTGTCGCTGAACTGCAGGTCGGCACTCATCTGCATTTTGGCGAAGCCGATGTTGATGCGATCCAGGTGGGCAAAGAGGTAGCAGACCAGCAGCAGCGGCATCAGCCGCCAGGTGATGGTGGCATGGGTGCGGTCGTGCGCGACGGTGCCGGCAGTGTCGGCGGTATTGGCTGTGCTCATGATCTTGTACTTTTTGTCAGAGAGGCCGATGGGAAGAGCGGGGCAGACGCATTCAGGTGGCCTGGCCCTTGAGGAAGGCGTGGACGTTGTTGGCCTTGAAGTTGAGCTGTTCGTGCAGCTCGGTCATCTCGAACGACAGGGCCAGCAGGCGTTGGGCCTGGAGCTCGGCGAAGTGCGTGGTGATTACCTCGAAGAGTTGTTCCGCGACTTTCTGACGGGTGGCCAGGTCGCGGCCGTGGCCGACTTTCAAGGTCATGTGCACGAAGGCGTAGTCGTGCTTGCCATCGGCCATGCGCCAGGTGTCCAGGCGTATGCCGCGGCTGCGGATACCGCCCAGGGGGAACACGCCGCTGTCGCCCAGCAAGGCATGGACCTTTTCAAACAGGCCGGGCAGGTCGGCTTGTTGCTCGATGTTGTCGGTGTATTCAGCGATGAAATGAGGCATGACTGCTCCTTCAGGCCGCACGGGGATGCCGTACGGCCGCAGTGTCAAACAGGGAAGACAGCGTTGATCTGGCCGGTGCCGGAGCTGCCGAAAGGCTCGGTGATGATTTCGGCGGGCTTGTCGTAGTCCGGCCCGCCGAGCAACCCCAGCAGCATCGCCGTGTCATGCATCTTGCCTTCGCCGAAGCAGTGTTCGGCGTAGTCCGGGAGCATGGCGCAGAACTCTTTCCAGCGGCCCTGGCGCCACATCTCGACGACGTGCAGGTCGACCTGCTTGTCGAACTCCCGCGTCCAGTTGTGGATGTTGGCTTCAGCGTTGCGATCGTCGGAGAAACGGTGCGACAGCGACCCGGACGCGAGCACCAGCACCTTGCGGTCGCTTTTTTCGATGGCCCGGCGCACGGCGGCGCCGAAGGTGAAGCTGTCTTGCAGGCGGTGCCAGGCGCACCAGGCGGCAATCGATACGACGTTGAATTTCTGTTCCTGAGGGACGTCCATGTGCATGTAGCGCATGGGCACCAGCGTGCCGTATTCCAGCTCAAGACTCGGGATGTTGTGGGCCAGGGTACGCACGTCGGCGGCATTGGCCTCGGCGGCGATCAGCTCACCCAGTTCCGGGGCGCCGGAGTATTCGTACTCCATGTTCTTGATGAAGTGCGGCAGCTCGTTGCTGGTGTAGATGCCCTTGAAGTGCGCGCCGCTGTTGACGTGATAGGCGCTGTTGACCAGCCAGTGCACGTCGAACACCACGGCGGTGTCGGCCCCCAGTTCACGGGCGCGGCGACCGATTTCCTTGTGACCGGCAATCGCGGCGGCGCGGCAACCGTGGTGCTTGCCGGGCAGCTCCGACAGGTACATCGAGGGAACGTGGCAGATTTTCGCAGCCAGGACGACTTCGCCCATGATGATTCTCCTGAAAAATTGTTCTTGTTGAATCTTGGATAACCGGTGAATCGGGTCTTGATGCTGAACCGTGGCGAGGGAGCTTGCTCCCGCTCGATTGCGCAGCAATCGCCAGGAAAAGCGGGGCCGCTTCGCAGCCCAGCGGGAGCAAGCTCCCTCGCCACAGGGTGTATCTCTTGCCACAGACGCATCACTTGCTACAGAGGGATCACCCGACCTGGGTCATACACCCCAGCGCGGTATGTGATGACTGCCCATGGAGATGCAAACGTTCTTGATCTCGGCAAACACTTCAAAGCTGTACTGTCCGCCTTCACGGCCGGTTCCGGAACCCTTCACGCCGCCGAAAGGCTGGCGCAGGTCGCGCACGTTCTGGCTGTTGATGAACACCATGCCGGCCTCGATGCCGTGGGCCAGGCGATGGGCCTTGCCGATGTCCTGGGTCCAGATGTACGACGCCAGGCCATACTCGGTGTCGTTAGCCAGTTGCAAGGCTTCGGCTTCATCCTTGAACGGGATCAGGCACACCACCGGACCGAAGATTTCTTCCTGGGCGATGCGCATCTTGTTGTTGACGTCGGCAAACACCGTCGGCTGGATGAACTGGCCGCGACTCAAGTGCGTCGGCAGGTTGGCCGGACGCTCCAGGCCGCCGGCCAGGAGGGTGGCGCCTTCTTCGAGGCCGATCTTGATGTAGCCGGTGACCTTGTCGTAGTGAGCCTGGGTGATCATCGAGCCGACCTGGGTCTTCGGGTCCTGCGGGTCGCCGACGATCAGGCGCTTGGCGCGGGCGGCGAACTCGGCCACGAATTGCGGGTAGACGCTTTCCTGGATGAAGATCCGGCTGCCGGCGGTGCAGCGTTCGCCATTGAGGGAAAAAATCGTGAACAGCGCCGCATCAAGGGCCCGTTCGAGGTCGGCGTCTTCGAAAATCAGCACCGGCGACTTGCCGCCCAGTTCCATCGAGTACTTTTTCAGCCCGGCGGTCTGCATGATTTTCTTGCCGGTGGCGGTGCCGCCGGTGAAGGAGATCGCCCGCACATCCGGGTGGCGCACCAGCGCATCGCCGGCGGTTGCGCCGTAACCCTGGATCACGTTCAACACGCCATTGGGCAGGCCAGCCTCGACCGCCAGGCGACCCAGCTCGTTGGCGGTCAACGGCGACAGCTCGGACATCTTCAGCACGGCCGTGTTGCCCAGGGCCAGGCACGGCGCGGTCTTCCAGGTCGCGGTCATGAACGGCACGTTCCAGGGCGATACCAGCGCGCAGACACCCACCGGTTGGTACAGGGTGTAGTTGAGCATCTGGTCGTCGACCGGATAGGTGTGACCGTCCATCCGCGTGCAGACTTCGGCAAAGAAATCGAAGTTGTGGGAGGCTCGCGGGATCAGCACGTTCTTGGTCTGGTGAATCGGCAAGCCCGTGTCGAGGGTTTCCAGTTCGGCCAGTTTCGGCACGTTCTGCTCGATCAGTTCACCGAGCTTGCGCATCAGCCGCGCGCGTTCCTTGGCCGGGGTGTTGGCCCATTTCGGAAACGCTGCCTTGGCCGCCGCGACCGCTTGGGCGACTTCCTCTGCACCGCCGCTGGCGACTTCGCCAATGGCTTCGCCAGTGGCCGGGTTGTAGTTGACGAACACGTCTTTGCTTTCGACCTCACGGCCGTTGATCCAGTGTTTGATCATGTTGCTCACGCCTCTTTACGGGATGCGAAGAACTCGGCTTCGCTGACAATTCGATTGACCAGACGGCCGACGCCTTCCACTTCCACGATCACTTCATCGCCGGGTACCACGTCCGCCAGGCCTTCGGGCGTGCCGGTGGCGATCATGTCGCCGGGTTGCAAGGTCATGAAGCCGGACAGGTATTCGATCAGGTACGGGATGTCGAAAATCATGTCCTTGGTGCTGCCTTCCTGGCGCAACTCGCCGTTGATCCAGGTGCGCAGCGTCAGGTTGCTCGGGTCCGGCACATCGGCCACGTCGACGATCCATGGGCCGACCGGCGTCGTCGCGTCACGGTTCTTCACCCGCAGGTTGGGGCGGTAGTAGTTTTCCAGGTAATCGCGGATCGCGTAGTCGTTGCACACGGTGTAGCCGGCCAGGTATTGCAACGCATCCTCGCGCTTGACGTTGCGCGCCGCTTTGCCGATGACCGCCACGAGCTCGCACTCGTAGTGCATGTAGGCGACGTTGTCGGGACGCCAGGTCGCCTGGTTGTGGCCGGTGTAGGTGCCGGGGGACTTGATGAATGCCAGGGGCTCGGTCGGCGGCTTGAACGCCAACTCGGCGGCGTGATCGGCATAGTTCAGGCCCAGGGCGAACATGCTGCCGGTGGCCGGTGGCAGCCACTGGACCTGGTCCTCGGCCAGCAGGCGACCGTCGGCCAGGCGTACGGCGTTTTGAGCTTCAACGGTGACGGCGTGATCCTGGCCTTCAAAACGAATGCGTGCGTGTTTCATGAACCTGCTCCTGTTTCCTCGGCCACGATGGTGTTGACCAGACGGCCCAGGCCGCTGATGTCCACTTCGACCCGATCACCGGGCACTACATCAACCCGGCCCTCGGGCGTGCCGGTGATCAGCACGTCGCCGGCATGCAGGGTCATGAACTCGCTGATCTCGGCAATCAGTTGGGGAATGTTGCGAACGAAGTTGGCGGTGCTGTTCTGCTGGCGGACCTCGCCGTTGACGTACAGCGTGATCGTCAGGCTGTGGGGGTCGGTCACCTGGGCGGTGGGCACCAGTTCCGGGCCGATGGCGCAGAAGCCGTCCCGGCACTTGGCCTTGACGGCGGGGCGGTAGTAGCTGTCTTCCGGGAGGCTGAATTCATTGACGATGGTGTACCCGGCCACGTAGTCCAAGGCTTCGGCGGCGCTGACGCGGCTGGCCGACTTGCCCATGACCACGCCAAGCGCCGGCCCTGGTTGCAGTGTTTCGCCGCGACCGGGGTGAACCACCTCGGCGCCGTGCCGGTTGCGGGTATTGGGGGTCTTGATGAACAGCACGGGCTTGAGCGGCGGCTTCTGGTAGGGCGGTTGCTCGAACTCGGCGAGGCGCTGTTTCAGCAGCCCCTGGTAGTTCAGAGCGACCCCGAACAGGGTGCCGGTCGCGACGTCATGCAGGGCACGGCTCATGCTTGTCTCCTGGCGATGCAGAGGGTGAGGGCTCTGCGGTTATTGTTAATGTGTTAACAGTTATAATTAAGATGTTAACTATCGTCAAGCGTGACAGAATGAGCGGGCACTGGTTGCCTTGCCGGATTCGGTGCAGGATGGGTGCGGCAGGTGCCTGGACCAGAATAAGAAAACGAGTACTGCGTGATGACTGACCGTCAGCCGATCCCCAACATCAACATTGGTCAGGTGTACGACCAGCGCTACAGCGACGCCGAAGTGCATTACGACCGACTCGCCAACCTGGCGGATTTTTTCGGCCGCAACATGCCGGTGCATCGCCACGACCGGTTCTTCCAGGTGCACTACGTCAAGAGCGGCACCGTGCGTGTGTATCTGGACGATCAGCAGTACGTCGAGTCCGGTCCGATGTTCTTCCTCACACCGCCGACCATTCCCCATTCCTTCGTGACCGAGGCTGACAGTGACGGGCATGTGCTGACGGTGCGCCAGCAATTGGTGTGGCAGTTGATCGACGCCGACCCGAGCCTGGCGCCGGCCGGCGTGCAAATGCCGGCAGCCTGCGTTGCGCTGGCGCAACTGGGGCCTGGGCAGGCGGGGGAGGTGCAGCGGTTGGAATACCTGTTCGAGCAATTGAGCGAGGAGGTGACGGCCGGGCGTCCGGGGCGCAGTGCAACACTGGACGCTTTGACGCGGCTGATCATGATCAGCCTGCTACGGTTGTGTTCCAACTCCCTGGAGGCCAGGCCGGCGCGCCACGAAGACCTGAAGATCTTTCACCGCTTCAACGAGTTGATCGAGGCTCACTACCTGCAGCATTGGCCGTTGTCGCGCTACGCCGAAGGCATCGGCGTGACGGAGGCGCGCCTCAATGACGTGTGCCGACGCATCGCCGACTTGCCTTCCAAGCGCCTGATCATGGAGCGGCTGATGCAGGAGGCCAAGCGCCTGTTGTTGTTCACCGGCAGCTCGGCCAATGAAATCTGCTACCAGCTCGGGTTCAAGGATCCGGCGTATTTCAGTCGGTTTTTCCAGCGTTACGCCCAGCTCACGCCGGGGGAGTATCGCCAGCGGCAATCGGGGTTGCGCTGAGCGCTTGCAGCGCTGTGATAGCGACACTAAGCTGCCGACTCGCCCATCCCACACAGTTCGAACATGGCCAACCCCAGACCTTCATTGACCCTGACGCTGTTGCAAGCCCGCGAAGCCGCGATGGCATTTTTCCGCCCGGCGCTGAACCAGCATGACCTCACGGAACAGCAATGGCGGGTGATCCGCATCCTGCATCAGCAAGGGGAGCTGGAAAGCCATCAGCTCGCCCACCAGGCGTGCATCCTCAAGCCGAGCATGACCGGTGTGCTCAGTCGCCTGGAGCGTGACGGCCTGGTGCGGCGGCAGAAGTCCAGCCAGGATCAGCGACGGGTCTTCGTCGGGCTGACCGAGCGCGGCCAGCAGTGCTTCGTGTCCATGAGCGAGGGCATGGAAAGCAACTATCGACGGATCGAAGAACAGTTCGGCGAGGAAAAGATGCAGCAGTTGCTCGGGTTGCTCAATGAGTTGAAGAACATCAAGCCCTGAGCCATGACCTTTTGTGGCGAGGCGGCACCCGCAGGAGCTGTCGAGTGAAGCGAGGCTGCGATCTTTCCACTGCCAATTGAGTCGGGAGTGAAAGATCAAGATCAAAAGATCGCAGGCTTCGCCAGCTCCTGCAGAGTCGAGCGAGAGTAAGCGCCATCGCCACCAAATCGCTTTACACCGCAGACCGATACAAACTCAATAAGGCGAGGGCAAGCGGATGGCTTTAAGCCCTGGTCAAGGCTGGGCCAGGGCTTGTTTCAATTGCTCCACCAAGGTTGGCGTCATGTAGTGCGGCCCGTCGAACATGTAGAGCGGATAGCCTGCATAGGCCGCCAGTTGAGGCTTGAGCTCGTCGACCGTGGCGGCGCGGAAGCCACCGCCGTATTTGGGGCGAAAGGCTTCGACGATGATCCGCACGCGATCCTTGCCAAGCCGGTCACGCAGGGCATCGGCGTAGTTCCGAGCAACCGGGGCGGTGCGGGCATAGACGCCAACGCCGTCCTGGAAGAACACACCGATGTCGTTCGGCAACCATTGCTTGAGCCAGTCTGCGGTAGCGGCGGGGCCGATGTTGGCGCCGTCGTAGACGCTGATCCACAGCGGGCGTGGCAGCTTGGCCAGCAACGCCGGCAGCTCCGTGGCGCCCGACCAACTGGGGTCGACCTCAGCCGGAAAGTACCAACCGGTGACATGCAATGGCGTCGGCAACCCGGCAATGCGCTCCGACAGCGCCGCCAGCTGCTCGATGTTTTCTCGTGAGCGGTTCTCGCTGAAATAGCCGGCCAGCCCGAGGATGACATCCTGGGCCCAGGGCGCCTTGGCGATACGCGCCCAGTCCGGCAGTACCGGTACGCTGGTCAGGTCGGTACCGGGCACGAAAGCCTGGTCGTCCACCACCGTCCATTGCACCAGCAGCTCGTGCACGCCCAGTTTTTCCCAATTGCCGCTGATGCCGATGGTCTGGTTGTCTGGCTGCCAGACGATGCCGACGATGTTCGGTGTCGCAGTGATCGTGGTCATGTAGTACGTCCCTGTACCTGCGCCGAGGAGCGCGACCAGTAACAGCGCCGCGACAGTCTTGCGATGGGTGAACGTTGCGAAGCTTTTCAAACAAGTGCCTTCTGGATGCAGTGTAGTCGCGGCTCGCCAAGGCGAGCCGCTTTTCGTACCGATGGGCCAAATATCACATCAACGTCTTCAATAGGAGTAGGTCAGGCGCGCGAACACACCCTTGGCGCGATCCTCGCCAAACACCCTGGCCCGATACTGCAGGGACAGGTCCACATAGGAACGTGGGGCGTTGTAGGCGTCTTCCCGGAACCAGTAACGTACGTTGTTGCCTATCCCGATCCCCCCGGCATCGCCGGAAGCAAAGCCGCCGTCGGCTTCGCTCTTCATCTTGGAATCGTAGTCGATCGCCGCGACGACATGAGGGAAGGTCACCCAGCGCGAGCCGGTTCCACCGATGGCGTAGCTGCGGCCCACTTGCCATTCGCTGTTGAAGTAATTGCGCGAGGCGTTGAGGTAGCGACCGACCTCGGCGTACAGCTGCGAGGTCCACCAGCTCGGTACATCGACCCGCAGATCGGTGCCGATGCTCGAACCGTAGCCCAGGCGCACCAGCCAGTCGCCGTCGACATCGGATGAACCCAGCGGGAAGGTCCGTTCAAGGGCGGCCATGATGTTGACCGAAGTGAAGGGCTTGACCCGCACGCCGAGGGCGCCTTGCAAGGCGTCTGCGCCGGTGTCCGAATCGCTGTTCTTGCTCCACAGGGTGTCGGTGATGCGTCCGTAGAGTTCGACAAAGCGGCCATTGCGATAGCCCAGTGGACGCCACGACAGTTCGGTGCTGTTTTGCAGCAGGTCGTTGCTTTCGCTGCCGCTGCTGCTGGTGCCCGGGGCGGCGCTCAGGCCACTGGAACTGCTGCCGCGATAGCTGGTGGTGCTGGTCAGGCCGAGTCTGCGCGATACATCGCCCACGGTGCGACGGGTATCGAACAGCTGTTGCGCGGACAGCGGCGTCTCAGCGGTTTTTTGTCCATCGATGACGCGCTGGAAGTACGCGACGGCTTCGTCGTCTTCGTGCAGACGCATGGCGTTGTAGGCGGCGTCCTGGGCCGCCGTCGTGGTCAGTGGCGTGCTGGCGTCGGCCTTGCGGAACGCAGCGTGGGCGGCGTCGTCATCGCCGGCCTGCATCGAGAGATACGCGAGCTGCAGATCACTGGCCGAGGCCAGCTCGCCGGTGCTGCGTGCCTCTTGCAGACGCTCACGAGCCGTGCGGCGCTGGCCGATGGCTGCATACAGCCCGGCTTCTTCGTAGGCCGGCAGGGTGCCCAGCGCGAGGGCATGGCTAAAGTCGTCGCGGGCGCCAGCATCATCTTCGGTTTGTTGGCGCAGGCGTCCACGCATGACCAGCAGTCGGGCGTCATCGCCGTTGGCCTGCAGGCCTTGGCTGGCCGCCGCGATGGCTTCGGGCAGGCGCTTCTGATCCGTCAGGGCGCTGACCAGCAGGTAGCGATAGGACGGATTGCGGGGCGCACGGGCAATGGCCTGGTTCGTCAGGCCGACCGCGGTTGCCGGGTCTTTGCGGGCAAGGGCGGCGTAGGCCTGGGAGGCCAGGGCCGTGCCTGCGTCGTGGGTGCTGCCGGGCCAGATGGCGCAGATCAGGCCGAAGGTGCTTTCCTGGCATTCCAGGGGCGGCGGCGCAAATGGCGCGACGGTGACGAAGCCCTTGTTTTTCTGACGCAGCGCCATGCGCGCGGCGGTGCGTCGGCGGGTCACTTCATCACTGGCGTCACCGCCCAGGGCCTGCAATTGGTCCAGCGCCTGCTGAGGTTCGCCTCGGGCCAGCGTAGCGTCGATGGCAAAGAGACGCAGGTCACGGCTTTCATCGGCGCTCAGGCCAGGCAGGGCCTGGGCGCGGTTCAGGTCGGCCTGGGCCGCCGGCGTCTTGCCCTGACGCTCGCGAGCATAGCTGCGCAGGATCCACGGGGCGGTCTTGCTGTCGTCCAGCGCCAGGGCGTTTGTAGCAGCCTGTTCGGCGGCAGGGTAGTCCTTGGCCGCGAGCAGGGCGCTGACAAGCAGTTGTTGGTTGGCGGAAACGTCCGGAGCCAAGGCCACCGCTTTACGGGCCTGGTCCACGGCCATGGCCGCGTTGCCTTGCTCCAGGGCGCGGTAGCCCTGGGTCGCCAGTGGCACGGCGAGTTGGCGGCGAACGGCCTTGCGGCGCATCAACAACGTGTTGTCGTTGGCGAAGACGCCAAGGGCATCGGTGGTGGCCCGGTCGGCTTCTTCCAAGTGTTGCTGGCGCTGCAAGGAATCGATCAGCAACAGTCGATATTCACGGCGACGGGGTGCTTGAGCGATGGCCTTGCGGGCCGACTGCGCGGCCAGGCCGAATTGTTCGCGGTCATAGGCCTTGAACCCCTGGGACGCGGCGACGAAACCCGGTGCGGCGGTGGCGGAGCGCGACGCTGCCAGGGGCTGGGGTTGGTCGCGCAGTTTTTTGTCCCGCTCGGCCAACTCGATCAGCGTATTCAGGCGCGTTACGTCGGCGCGCTGGCGCAGGGCTTCGCGTGCCTTGGCGATGGCCAGGTCGTAGTCCTTGCGTTCATAGGCGCTGTAGGCCTCGTTGGCGGCGGTGTAGGCCGGCCCCGTCAATGGCAGCGGCAATGTCTGGGCAGACGCCAGCGCGGGAATCAGGCTCAGCCCCGTGGCCAAGAGGGTCAGAAGGGCGCGGTTCATGCCGGAAGCTCCATTGGGTAGAGGCTGTGCTGGCGTGCCACCACCTGTTCGATAGTTGCCCGGGGCAACACGCCGCTGTCGACCAAGTAGTCGCCGATCCGGCCGTGATGCTGCGGACGATACTGCAGCATGGCGCGGCTGAACTGATCGCGATCGAGCAGGCCCATTTCGATCAGCAGGTCGCCCAGCAGCGGCGCGCTGGCATTCGGTACGGCATGACCGTTGTTCGCTGGCAATTGGCGCAACAAGGCGAGAATTTCACTCTCCCGGGCGATCAATTGCACCGGCTCGCTGCCCAGTTCGGCGCTGACCTGTTGCAGACCTTCATCGGAAAGCGGGTTGGCAACGGCGATCTGTTCACGTCCTTCGCTATTGCGCCCGAGGGGAATGACCCGCCAGCGCAAGGCAAACTCGCTGGCCAGTGACGACGTCGAGGCCGCCGCTTTCTCGGCCACTTCAAAGACCCGCGGCAGGTCATTCTGGAACGCGATGGCTTCGGCCAGGGTTTCGTCGTCCAGCCAGCCGTTATTGAGCAGAATCCGACCCAGCGGCACATCGCGCGACTGCTGTTCGTCGAGGGCGCTTTGCAGGTTGGTGTCGGTAATGGCTTGCCAGGACAGCAACACACTGCCCAGGCGGCGTGGCGCGGTGGCGACCAGGTCGGTGGACGGGAAGTCATGCATGGTCTTGTCCCAGACCAGCTTGCGGTTCATGACCTTGCCCACCAGGAACATGCGCCAGGCGCGAGCGGCGGCCATGAAGTTGACGAAGTTGCCCACCAGCATGCGCGGGATCGACAGCAAACCGTGCTGCCAGCCGTAGAGCACGGTGGTGAAGTAATAGCGGTGCAGGATGCGCCAGGCCAGGGCAACGCCGTTGGCCAGCAACAGGTATTTGATCACGCCGTTGGTTTCAAAAGGCGTTGGGAAGCTGACGTCCCACCAGCCACTGTTGCGCAGGATAATCAGGCCCAGCAGCTGTACCAGAATCACGTAGGCAATGATGCTGATGAACGCGGTCACCACACCCTTGCGGTCGCGAAACAGCAGGTATCGGTTGGCCAGCGAGCCATTCCAGCCCATCTGTTCCCAGCCTTGCAAGCCGATGCCCAGGGTCCAGCGCGCCTTTTGTCGAAAGGCGGTGCGGAAGGTGTCGGGGAAAAACTCGCGCACGCACAAAGGCATGGTCAGGGTCGATTCGTAGGGCTTGCGGAACCAGGATTTGCGCAGCACCCGGAACTGCACCGGGAAACGTACGAAGATCGCGTTCATGCCAACCTTGGCCAAGCGCGCGCCAACGTCGTAGTCCTCGGTGAGGCTGTCGGTGTTGAACGGCTGGTTTTTGGTTTCACCGGCCAATACCTGCAGGGCGCGATGGGAAAAACAGGTGCCGACACCGGCCGAGGGCACGGTGTCGGTCATGCTTTCACGCACCACCAGGTCCTTGCCGTGCCATTCGGCGAACTCGTCCATGTAGACGCCCGCCACCCATTCGTACCAGTTGCGCTCCAGCGACACCACCGGCAACTGGATCATGTCCTTGCGCGGCAACAGGTAGTTGAACAGACGCAGTTCCAGTGGATGCAGCACGTCTTCGCTGTCGTGCAGGACGACGCCGGCGAAGGTCATGCCATGGGTTTTTTCATGCAGGAAAATCGCCTGGATCACCCAGTTCAGGCAGTCTGCCTTGCAGGTCGGCCCGGCATGGGGCACTTCCACGCGGTGCAGTTGTTTGTAACGCCTGCGCATCCGTTCGACTTCGTCGATGGTGCGCTGGTCGTTGATGTACGTACCGACGAAGACCACGTAGTTCTGGTAGTCGAGTGTCGACACCATGTTCTCGATCATCGGCGCGATGACGTCGTATTCCAGCCAGGCCGGCACCATGATCGCCAGGGGCTGTTCATCCCGGGCCAGCAGTTGTTCGGCGGTCAGCGGCCGGTATTTGCGGTCCACGGTGAACTTGCGGTACAGGCGACGAGACCAGTACCACACGTCAATGATCAGATCGTCCAGGCTGGAGATCAGGATCAACACCGCGACCACAATGGTCGCGACTTCCAGGTAGTTGTAGTAATGGGCCAGCCAATAGGGCCAATAAAGCGACGTCATCGAAGGTTACCGTTACTGGCGATTGCGACGGGCGCTACGGCCAGCCAGCAACAAGATAAGGAACAAGGCAATACCGCCGGGGATCAGCCAAAGCAGCGAAGGTTTGCGCCAGGCATCCAGGCCCTTGGGTTCTTCCGCGCCGATCAACTGGCTGCCGGTGGGATCCTGGGTATCGAAGATCGCCACGGCACCACTGTCGCCTAGAATCGCCACATCGCCACGGGTCAGTACGACCGGCTTGGCCAGGCTCGGGGGCTGGTCGCCCAGGGTCCGATAGACCAGCCCGTGCTGGCCCGAGGTCTGCACCACTTGCAACGAAGCCAACTGGTTGAGGCGCTGCACATCCAGCATCACCTGGTCCTTATGGTTGATCCGCAGGTGGCCCTGCTCGTCGACCTGGACTGACTCCTTGCTGTCCTTGAGCGGCAGCTCGAAAGCCAGGAAGGCTTTGTCCGGGCTGACGACGGCTTTCGGATCGGTGCTGACTTTCAACTGTGCGCGCAGCGGCGAGACACCCGAGGCATCGGCCACCGAGATCACCTGGGCCAGGCTGCTGGCCGGATGGTCAAGGTAGGCCTGGGGAACGAGCACTTGGGTGTCCACGGCAAAGCGTGCGGCGATGCCGGCGAAATCGTCACCCAGTGAGGTTTTGTCCAGCACGATATGGCTGGTAGGCAGCACGGACACCGGGAAAGCCTGCGGTGTTTCCAGGCAACGGTCGCTGACCGGTTGGCGCTGGAACGAGACGCGCAATACGTTTTTCGAACCCAGCGCGTAGCGGGGGATGTGAGCCTGGATGCGTTGTGGTTCACCATCGGTGGTCAGTTGCTGCGCACCGATCAGGAAATCATTGAAAAACAGCGAGGCCACGGGCGCGGTGTCCGAAGCGCCGGGCGCGGCGGAGACGTCGACCACTGCGGTGACGGGCAGGCGACCGTCATACGCCACGCTGCCCAGGGGGAACGAAGTGCTCCAGTCGAATCGCGAGGCCACGTCGAAGTTACCGGGAGCGCCGCCCAGTCGTGACAGGGCCACGCGGCCATCGTCGCTCAATGGCGTTTGCGCTTCGTTCACGGTCAACTGGCGGCTGCGTGCCAGTTTATTCCATGCGGAACCGAGCAAGGACAAGGCTTTGCCGGTCGCCTGCGGGGCGATCATCAGCACCGGACGAGTGCCCAGCAGCGCCAGGCGCACGTTGTCAGTGCCGGTGCCCACCAGGGCGGCGTTGACGTGCGCATTGCGCCATTGGGTCAAGGCCGTTGCCGCTGTGGCGTCGACGCCTTGGACCTGGCTCTGCAAGGCATCCAGGGCCTGGTTGATGGCCTGGAGCAGTTGCGGGTCGTTGATGGCCAGGTCGGCCTGCAGGTTCGGCACTTGGCCGAGCATCAGCAGCGCACCGATTTCGGCTGGGTTGGCCAAGGTATGCTGGCCCTTGCCGTTGAGGCTGGCGAAGGCGGGAATGTTCAACAGTTCGGCCGGGACGCGCAGGTTGCTCAGGTCGACGCTGTCCTTCAAGGCAGGGAAGGGCAGGATACGAGCATGCTTGCCAATCCGCTCCAGGGCCACGCCCAATCGCCAGGCGGCATCGTAGCTGCCGGCCGACAACGAGCCCGGTGCGACCAGGACGCCAGGGTTGGCCGGCAGTGTCGTCCAGGCGGTGCCGACATCCTTCAGTTGGCTGGCATCGTAGCTGTAGTTCAGGCGGGTATCAGGCTGAATGCGCAGCACGTTGCCGATCACCCGGTCTTCTTCGCACAGCGGCCGGGAGACCACCGACGACCAGGCGATGCCCAGACGCACCAGGCCGTTGTCCCGTGGGGCCTGGTCTACACCCAGTTTGACGCTGGCATCGCCCTGCGCCTCGCTGAGGCCTTCGGCGCGCACCGGGTAGCCATCGAGCGACAGCAGCATGGTATTGCGGCCGCCTTCGCCATTGAGATAGCTGGCGTCCAGTTGCAGTGTCGCATCGCTCAGGGTCACACCGGCGGGTACCGGCAAATACAGTTCGCGTCGAGCGTCGCTGGCACCCAGCAGGATGGGCGCGGTGATGCCCAGGTCGCTCAAGCGGATCTCACGCTCCTGGCGGGTATCGGTATTGAGTCGATTGATTGCCTGGGTCAGCGGGCTGTCCGCGGCCAGGGCAAAGTTTGGCATGAGCGCGAGCAGGCTCAGGCCACAGGCAAGGGCGCTGAGCGCACCCGTAGGGATGGCAACGGAAGGCTTCATTCAGGCAAATCTCGATCTGATAAGGGTGGGTAGCGGTTATGAGGTGAAATCGGCGAGCAGCTCTTGTGGCTCGGACGTTGGCCCGTGCGCCAATGCCTGGAACGAATGCGCCTGGCCCACGACAAAGTCGCTGACTGGGCGCCCCATCAGGGTATCGACGATGCGTTGGCTGGCCTTGCCATCGCCATAGGGGTTGGCGGCCTGTGACGCACGACGCCACAAGGCCACGTCGTCGAACAGCGCGTCCACACCGGCGATGATCGAGGCCGGGGAAGTGCCCACCAGGCGCACAGTGCCTGCGGCCACGGCTTCGGGGCGTTCGGTGACGTCGCGCATCACCAGCACGGGCTTGCCCAGGGACGGCGCTTCTTCTTGCACGCCGCCAGAGTCGGTGAGGATGACGTGGGCGTGTTGCATCAGGCGCACAAAGGCCAGGTAATCCAGCGGCTTGATCAGGTGCACATTGAGCAGGTCGCCCAGTTGTTCGGTGACCGGCCCGAGCACGTTCGGGTTGAGGTGCACCGGGTAGACGATCTGGATATCCGGCCGTTGGGCCAGCTGGCGCAGGGCCTTGCAGATGTCCAGGAAACCCTCGCCGAAATTCTCCCGGCGGTGACCGGTCACCAGCAGCAGCTTGCGTCCGGTTTGCAGGTACGGGAACTGTTGGTCCAGTTCGTCACGCAAACGAGCATCGTCATTGATGCGTCGGGCGGTCAGTTGCAGCGCGTCGATCACGGTATTGCCGGTCACCAGGCAGCGGCCCTGCAGGCGTTCGCCCAGCAGGTTGTCGCGTGATTGTCCGGTGGGGGCAAACAGCAGGTCGGCGCTGAGGTCGATGCAGCGGCGGTTCATTTCTTCCGGCCAGGGGCTGTAGATGTCACCGGTGCGCAGGCCGGCTTCCACATGGCCGACGGGGATGCGTCGGTGGAAGGCGGCCATCGACGCCACCATGGCCGAAGTGGTGTCGCCATGGACCAGTACCCGATCTGGCCGGGTCTGTTCCAGCACCGGGTCGATGGCTGCGTACAGCGCGGCGGTCAGGGAGTTGAGTGTCTGGTGCGGCGTCATCACGTCGAGGGTGAAATCGGCCTTGAGATCGAACAGGTCCAGTACCTGCTTGAGCATGCTCTGGTGCTGGCCGGTGACGCATATCAGCGACTCGATACCTGGTTCTGCGGCGAGGGCCTTGACTAAAGGTGCCATCTTGATGGCTTCTGGACGGGTACCGAAGATCGAAAGAATCTTGATCCGTGAGTCTTGAATAGCGATGACGCCCTTCCTCGCGCAGTTTTCTGCGCCGCACAACAGCCGTCCAATCACAACAATGTGATTGGCAAGCTAGCGGTTTAAGTTGAGTGGATCCGATATCAGGTAGAGACCTACGAGCACAGGAAGTGAGCGTAGTGGCGTCTTGATCTGACCCGTCAAATTAATAACATCAAAGATCGTTGCCGCAAAGTTTTATATGTGAAGTTTATTAAAAATTTTTAAAAAATCTTGATGAAGGCGAAGAAGAGGCGCGTTAAAAATGTTCTTTATGTCCTGTTACTGACTGATTAATAAGGATTTTTTTGAGAGTTTTTAGGTTTTGGCACGGCGGCCCGCTTAGCGATAGGCAACACCGACGTTTTTTTGACAAGGGGCGCCAATGTTCATGTAAGAGATTGGCTCGCCATTAGAATGGCGCCTGTATATTGTCAAAGTTGCCGAGGCCTTAGTACTTGAGTGCCAGTTTTTACGTGGTCGTGAAAGTTCCATTTAAATAAAGTTTTTATTTTAAGGGTTCTACAAATATGTACAGGGTTGGTGTTTATGCGCGGGGGGATTATTAATTGAAGTGGATGATGGTTAAAACGCTCCTGACAACTCAAATACCCTCGCAAACCCAATGTCCCTCTAGCCGATAATCGCACGCTTTGTAATGCGTTCGCGCCAGGGATATTGACCGTACTAACTGGTTGGTACATTTTAGGCGACATACGTCTTGCAACGCATTGCCAAGACCATAATAAAAAGTAGAGGAACACCTCATGCGGACCTATCTGCACACCCCCGATGCCTTTCCCTCACGCTGTCGCGCCTGGCCTGGAACTCCCGGTAATACCTGCGTCTGGATCCGATAGCGGACACCGCTACCGCTCCACCGCGCCGGTTGGACCCGGCATCCGACAATCCCAGAGGCCTTCATGATGACAAAAGTCGTCGATCTGTATTTCAAGCTGCTCAAGCTACTGATTGTGTTGTGCATGGTCGCGATGATCGTGCTGGTGTTCGGCAATGTGGTGCTGCGTTATGCCTTCAATTCTGGCATCAGTGTGTCGGAGGAGCTGTCGCGCTGGTTCTTCGTCTGGATGATTTTTCTCGGTGCCCTGGTGGCGCTCAAGGACCGTGCTCACCTGGGCATGGACAGCCTGGTCAAGCGCTTGCCGCCGGCCGGCAAGCGTATTTGCCTGATCATCAGCCATCTTCTGATGCTCTACATCTGCTGGCTGATCTTCAGTGGCAGTTGGCAACAAGCCGTGATCAACCTGAATGTCGTCGCCCCTGCCTCAGGATTGTCCATGGCGCTGTTCTATGGTGCTGGCCTGGTGTTTGGTGCCAGTGCCGCAGCGATTCTGCTTTACGAGCTCTACCTGGCGCTGATCGGCAAGCTGGGGGATGACGAGTTGGTGATGGTCAAGGACAACGACGCCGAGGTGATCACCCCTGACTCCATCACCCCTGACCACATCAAGAGTAGCCGCCCATGACACTGGTTATTTTCCTCGGCTCCTTGATTGGCAGCATGGCACTGGGCATGCCCATCGCGTTTGCCTTGCTGGTGGTCAGCGTTGCGTTGATGTTTTACCTGGATCTGTTCGACGCGCAAATCATTGCCCAGAACCTGCTCAACGGCGCGGACAGCTTCCCGCTGATGGCCGTGCCGTTCTTCATGTTGGCCGGTGAAATCATGAACGTCGGCGGCCTGTCCAAGCGCATCGTCAACATTGCCATGGCGCTGGTGGGGCACAAGCGCGGTGGCCTCGGTTACGTGGCGATCATCGCGTCCTGCCTGCTGGCGTCGCTCTCCGGTTCGGCCGTGGCCGATGCGGCGGCACTGGCGGCTTTGTTGGTGCCGATGATGGTGCTGGCCGGGCACAACCGGGCGCGCTCGGCGGGTTTGATTGCAGCCGGCGGCATTATCGCGCCGGTCATTCCGCCGAGCATTGGCTTCATTGTCTTTGGCGTGGCGTCCGGGGTGTCGATTTCCAAGTTGTTCCTGGCCGGCATCGTGCCGGGGATCATGCTCGGAGCGGCGCTCGCCATCGCCTGGTGGTTCGTCTCGCGCAGCGAGAATGTCGAGACGCCAGCCAAGCAATCCCGTGCCGAGGTCCTGCGGGCATTGGTCGAGGGCAGCTGGGCCATGGGCTTGCCGATCATCATTATTTTCGGCCTCAAGTTCGGCATTTTCACCCCGACGGAAGCGGCAGTGGTGGCGGCGGTCTATTCGCTATTCGTCTCCCTGGTGATCTACCGGGAAATGAAAGTCAGCCAGTTGTACGCGGTGATCCTGTCCTCGGCCAAGACTACCTCGGTGGTGATGCTGCTGGTCGCCGCCGCCATGGTTTCTTCCTGGCTGGTGACCATCGCCGATCTGCCGGGCCAATTGGCGGCGGTGCTCGAGCCGTTCATGGATAGCCCGACCCTGCTGCTGGTGGTGATCATGCTGATGATCATCCTGGTCGGCACGGTCATGGACATGACGCCAAGCATCCTCATCCTCACACCAGTGCTGATGCCGGCGATTACCCAGGCGGGCATCGACCCGGTCTACTTTGGCGTGTTGTTCCTGATCAACACCGCCATCGGCCTGATTACTCCGCCCGTGGGCACTGTGCTCAATGTGGTGAGCGGCGTTTCCAAGCTCAATATCGAAGAAATCGTTCGTGGCGTGTGGCCGTTCCTGCTGGCGCAACTGGCGGTGCTGTTCCTGCTGGTCCTGTTCCCGCAACTGGTCCTGGGACCCTTGAAATTCTTCACCGGTTGAGGCCGGTGCAAGCTGTAGTAGCTCGACTTAAAAACAATAATGATCGGAGAGTGACATGGGACAACTGATGAAAACCCTGTTGGCCGGGGCGTGCGCAACGGGACTGCTGCTGGGTAGCGTGGTCAGCCACGCCGATGAAATCCGCGAACGCACCCTGCGATTCGCGTTCCAGAACGTCAAGGAGCATCCACAAGGGCAGGGCGCGCAGAAGTTCGCCGACCTGCTCAGCGAAAAGAGTGGGGGCAAGATCAAGATCCGCCTGTTCCCCGGCGGTACGCTAGGCGGCGACGTGCAAACGGTGTCGGCGTTGCAGGGCGGCACGCTGGACATCACCGTGCTCAACTCCGGAATCCTGGCCGCCCAGGCACCGGATTATGCCATGCTCGATTTCCCCTTCCTGTTCAACAACGTCGAGGAAGCCCATGCGGTGATCGATGGGCCGGTCGGGCAGAAACTGGCGGCGCAACTGGACAGCAAAGGGCTGGTAGGACTGGGTTATTGGGACCTGGGTTTCCGTAACCTGACCAACAGCAAGCACCCAGTGACCAAGCTCGAGGACATGCAAGGCCTGAAGATTCGCGTCATCCAGTCGCCGATCTACCTGGAAACCTTCAATGCGCTGGGCGCCAACCCGGTGCCGATGGCGTTCCCCGAGGTCTACACGGGCCTTGAGCAGCACACCATCGACGGTCAGGAAAACCCGTTCACGGTGATCGAGGGCAACAAGTTCTATGAGGTGCAGAAGTATCTCTCCGTCACGGGCCACATCTTCAACCCGCAGTCGTTGATCATCAGCCAGAAAACCTGGAACCGCCTTAACGACGACGAAAAGGCAATGATTCGCGCGGCTGCGGCCGAAGCGCAAACATTCCAGCGTGAAGTCACGGCGGCGGGCATGGACAAGGCCAAGGTGACGTTGGCCGGCGCGATGACCGTGAATGAAATCACCCCGGCCGAGAAAGACCGCTTTCGCGAGCGCGTGCAACCGGTGATCGACAAGTTCGCCAAATCCCTGGACGGCGACCTGGTGAAGATGATGTACGACGAAATCGCCAAGGTGCGGGCGGCGCATTGAGGTGAATGGGTCACTCCTGAACAGACCCAACCCGTGTGGGAGCGAGCTTGCTCGCGATGGCGGTGTGTCAGTCAACATCAATGCGGCTGACTTGACGCTATCGCGAGCAAGCTCGCTCCCACAGGGTTTTTTGTTTTGTCAGCGAACGGTTATTGGGCGGCCGGGACGGCCAACCACTGCCCAATCACTTTCTGGTAGCTGCCATTGGCCTTGCTCAGGTGCAGCCACTGATCAACGTACATCTTCCAGGTGCTGTCATCCCGAGGCAGCAGGTAGGCCTTCTCGCCATATTGCAGGTAGCGGGTCGGGTTGACCGCGCACAGGCCGGGCTTGAGTTTTTGCTGGTAGAGCGCTTCCGAGGCGTCGGTAATCATCACGTCGGCTTTCTTGTCCAGCAGTTGCTGGAAGATGGTCACGTTGTCATGGAAATTGAGCTGGCCGTTGGGCAGGAACGCCCGGACGAAGGCTTCGTTGGTGCCGCCGGCCGGCTCGACAAGGCGCACCGAAGGCTGGTTCATCTGTTCGAGGGTCTGGTAGCGCTCCTTGTCTTCGCAACGCACCAGCGGGATCTTGCCGTCCACGTCCAGGGTGGTGCTGAAATAGGCTTTCTTCTGGCGTTCCAGCGTCACCGAAATCCCACCCATGCCGATGTCGCATTGACCGGCAACCATATCCGGCATCAGGGTTTTCCAGGTGGTCTGCACCCATTGCACCTTGACGCCCAGGCTGGCGGCCAGCGAGCGCGCCATGTCGATGTCGATGCCTTCGTATTCGCCCGCTTCGGTTTTAAAGGTATAGGGCTTGTAGTCGCCGGTGGTGCACACCTTCAGTTCGCCGCGTTGCAGGACCTGGTCCAGTAGCGAAGGTGCCGGTTCGGCCAGGGCGCCGCCGGAGAGCGCCAACAGGCCACAGAGCGTCATCGAACTTGTTATGTTTTTCATAGTGATTGGACGTCTCGCAACGGAAGGGATCAAGACCGGGGAGTGTAGTGAAAGCGCCTGCTCGCTGTCACTGCGGTGTTGATCGTGAACAGTCAGCTGAGCGTAGTCTCGGAGGGCTGCCGCTGCAGGCTTTCCAGGTAGGCGCAGAACATATCGGCCATGGCATCGCTATAGACGGCAACTTCCACAGGAGAGCGGGGCGCGGATGAAAATCGCTTGCCCACGGAACTGAGCGTCGTGATCACCAGGTCACCTGCCAGGGCGCGGGCCCGTGCCGGGACGGCAGGCAGTGCTTGCAGCATGAAGGCGTCCACCGACTGTTGCACCGACATCCGCGCGGCCTGGTGCTCGGGGGCGTCGCGGTAGAGCGGTGCGGCGTCGTTGAGCGCGACGCGTATCTGGGCCTCGTCGCATTCGGACTGGATGAACGCCCGCACGAGGCTGCGCAGCCGCTCGAACGGCGGCTTGAGGTTGTCTTCAAGGATCTCGCGCAGCATATCGCTGGTTTGTCGCCATTCATCACTTTGCAGGCGGAACAGGATCGCCGCTTTGTTCGGGAAGTACTGATACACCGAGCCGACGCTCACGCCAGCTCGCTCGGCAACCCGGGCCACCGTGAAACGTGCCGCGCCCTGGGTCGCCAGAACCTGAACAGCCGCCTCCAGAACGGCGGCGACGAGCTCGGTGGAACGTGCCTGTTGCGGCTGTTTACGCGAGGAAATCTGCGGGCTTGGGCGTTCGGACATACGGGCATGAGCCTCGGAAGGGAATGCGAATAGGAAATGCGACGGATTGTTCGTATCTTGAATGCGACGAATTGATCGCATTTTAGTCGGCTCCGCAGACAACGTTCAACGTCACATCGCATCCTTTCTGTGAGTAAGGTTATGACTCAAAAAAACGTTCATCAGGGCGCCTCCTTCGCGCCTCAGGCAAGCGCTGACGCCAAGCCGGTGCTCAAATTGTTGCCACTCACGTTGACGGTGTTCATCGGTTTTCTGACCCTGGGCATGCAATTGCCGGTCTTGCCCCTGCACCTGCATGACACGCTGGGCATGGGCACGCTGGTCATCGGCCTGGTGGTCGGCGCACAATTTGCCGCGGCGCTGTTGTCACGCGCCTGGGCCGGCAACTTCGCCGACATGCGCGGTGGCAAGCGCGCCGTCATGGTCGGCCTGGTGACGGCGGCGGTTTCCGGGTTGGTTTATCTGCTGTCCTTGGCGTTCGTTGCTACGCCTGTCACGTCGGTCTGGCTCTTGCTGGGCGGTCGTGTCCTGTTGGCGCTGGGTGAAAGCCTGATCGTCACCGGCGCGTTGGGTTGGGGAATCGGCCTGGTCGGCGCGCAGCATTCCGGCAAGGTCATGGCCTGGAATGGTATTGCCATGTACGGCGCCTATGCCCTGGGCGCTCCGCTCGGCGTGGCGCTGAATAGCGGCTGGGGATTCACCGGCATTGCCGTCGCGACGATTTTCGTCCCGCTGCTGGCGCTGGCGATTGTCGCGGGTGTCCGGGCTGTCGCCCCCACGGCGACCCGGCGGGCACCGTTCTACAAGGTGCTGGGCGCGGTGTGGGTGCCGGGCATGGGGTTGGCGTTTTGCAGCGTTGGCTTCGGTGTCATCACGGCTTTTATCGCGCTGCTGTTTGCGGCCAGGGATTGGGGCAATGCCTCTCTGGCGTTCACCGCGTTCGGGCTGGCGTTCATCGGTGCGCGCCTGCTCTTTGGCCACCTTCCAGACAAGATCGGCGGCGCGCGTGTCGCCCTGGTCTGTGTGGTGATCGAAGCCGTCGGGCAATTGCTGATCTGGGGCGCCGACACTGCGCTGATGGCCTATCTGGGCGCAGCGCTCACCGGCTTCGGCTATTCCCTGGCCTTCCCGGGCTTTGGGGTGGAGGCGGTGAAGCGTGCGCCGGCGCAGAACCGCAGTCTTGCCATGGGGGCCTATGTCGCGTTCCTGGACATTTCCCTGGGGCTGAGCAGCCCGCTGGCCGGGGCGTTGGCGGGCACGTGGGGTATCGGCGCGGTTTACCTGGGCGGGGCCGTGACGGTGATGCTGGCCTTTGTCGTGGCGCTGGCATTGGTGATGCCAGGGGTACAAGGCCGGCAGCCGGCTTGAGCTACGCCAGAAGTGAGTCTGTGTTCCTCGATGGTTCTAACCAGGAGTTTGAAACATGCATGTATTCGTTACCGGTGCCACGGGCTGGGTTGGGTCTGCCGTGGTCCAGGAATTGATCGGTGCCGGCTATCAGGTCACCGGCCTGGCCCGTTCCGATGACAAGGTTGCCGCACTGGCCGCGACCGGCGCGAAGGTGGTCCGTGGGACATTGGATGACCTCGACGTCCTGCACCAGGCGGCTTCGGCGGCGGACGCGGTGATTCACACCGCGTTCAATCATGACTTCTCGCGGTTTGCCGAGAACGCTGAGCAGGACCGCCATGTGATCGAAGTATTGGGCTGCGCGCTGCAGGGGTCTGAGCGACCTTTGCTGGTGACGTCCGGCCTGTTGGGCTTGACTCGGGGCGCGAGCGAGCTGGAGGTGCCCAGCCCGGCTTCGCCGCGTAAATCCGAAGCGGCGGCCCGGGCGCTGGTCGAGCGTGGTGTGCGCTGCGCGACCGTGCGCCTGGCGCCCTCGGTGCATGGCCTCGGCGACCACGGGTTCGTTCCGATCCTGGTTCGCCTGGCCCGGGAGACGGGCGTTTCGGCCTATCTCGGGGACGGCGCCCACTGCTGGTCGGGCGTGCATCGGCTGGACGCCGCACGGGTCTATCGGCTGGCGCTGGAGCAGGGCGTGACACAGTCCGTCTACCATGCCGTCGCCGACGAGGCTGTGCCGTTCAAGGACATTGCCCAGGCGATCGGTCGTGGTCTGGGGTTGCCGGTGGAATCCCGGGAGCGTGAGCATTTTGGCTGGTTCGCCCACATGGCGGGCGCGAGCATGGCGGTGTCCAGCGAATACACCCGCGCCTTGCTGGGCTGGACGCCAAGCGGCCCAGGCCTGTTGGCCGATCTTGAACAGCCTGGTTACTACGTTGGATAAGGCTTACTTTTGGCGAGGGAGCTTGCTCCCGCTGGGTTGCGCAGCGACCCCAATATTTTACGGTCGCTGCGCAACCGAGCGGGAGCAAGTTCCCTCGCCACAGTGGTTTCTCTAGCGAGAAATGATCCCGTGGTCGATCGCGTATTTCACCAGGGCCGCGGGCTTGTCGATGTTCAGCTTGCGGCGAATGCTCAGCCGGTGGGTTTCGACGGTGCGTACGCTGATGTCCAGTTCACGGGCCATTTCCTTGTTGTTCAGGCCCTGAACCATTTTCGCCAGCACCTGACTCTCGCGCGGCGTCAGCTCGCTGTCGGTGTGTGGGTCGGTGGCGAGCCGCTGGGCGATCTCGGCACTGTAGAACGTACCGCCGCTGATGATGGCTTCGATGGCCGCGATGATTTCACGCGATGGCGCGTTCTTGAGCACGTAGCCGCTGGCACCGGAGCGCACGGATTCGCTCACATACTCGTAATTGTCGTACATGCTGAGGATGAGGATCTTGAGGCTTGGGTATTGCTTGCCCAGCAGCCGGGTCAGCTCGAGCCCGTTCTTATCCTTGAGGCCGATGTCCATCAGGAGCAGGTCCGGCTGGCAGCGACCGACCATTTCGATCGCCTGCGCGCCGTTCTCGGCTTCGCCCACCACGTCCAGTTGCGGCATCACCGACAGCAGGGCCTTGATGCCGTCGCGGACCAGGGAGTGATCGTCGACCAGCGCGACGCGGATCACCGGAGGCAGGTTCATCGGCAGGTGCTCTTGTTGGAAGGGGCGCGCATCAGCTTTCCGTGACCGAGAGGTTCATGGGCAGCAGGATGTCCAGTTCGCTTCGTCCCGGTGCCGAGGTCACTTCCAGGCGTCCGCCGAAATGCTCGACCCGTTCGCGGATATTGCGCAGGCCGATGCCAGCATGGCCGCGTTCTACTTGCGGGACGTTGAAGCCCATCCCGTCATCGACCACCGTCAGGCGCAAGGATTGGCTGGAGCCGAACAGGGTGATGCCGACGCTTTTCGCCCCGGCATGGCGCTCGATATTGGTCAGGGCTTCCTGGGCAATGCGAAACAGTGAGACAGGGGCGCCATTTTCCAAGCGGCAATCGAATTCGTTGCTTCGGTAGGAGACTTCCAGCCCGCTGCGTTGTTGGAACTCGGTCGCGAGCTGGCCGATGGCGGCGGGCAGGCCCAAGGTGTCGAGCAGGGACGAGCGCAAGTCGTGGGAGATGCTACGGATCTCGCCGATGGCTTCGCCCAGCCGGTCGGTGGCGTTCTTGAGGATGCCCAGGCCGTTTTCCTGACCGTTTTCCAACACGTGGCTGGCGAGTTCGAACTGGAATTTTATCGACACCAGCAACTGGCTGATGCCGTCGTGCAGCTCGCGCGAGACCCGCGAGCGTTCTTCTTCCTGCAAACTGACGATGCGCTGGTTCAGGCGCTGCAGTTTTTTGTCGGCCAGGCGATGTTCGCTGACGTTGAGGGTCATGCCGCCTGCGAACACCAGCAGCACCGCCACCAGGGCGATAGCGGCGATGGCCTGCATGGTGGTGTGGATGCCATGGGCAACTTCGTCGCGGGCTTGCTGGGTGGCGCGTTCGACATCCTCCAGGTAAATCCCGGTGCCGAGCATCCAGCCCCATTTGTCCAGCATCACGACATAGGCCAACTTGTCGGTGACCTGGCCGGAGGAGGGCTTGTTCCAGGCGTAGCGCTGGAACCCTTCGCCTGACTCGGCGCTTTTGATCAGCGCCTGGATGACCGGCAGGCCATGGGGGTCCTTCATGTCCCAGAGGTATTGCCCCACCAGTTCCGACTGGCGGGCGTGCATGAGGCTGCGGCCCTGGCGGTCGTACACGAAAAAGTACCCGTTGATGCCGAAACTGAGTTTGCGCAGCTCTTCCAGGACCTGCTGTTGCGCGCGCTCGTCTCCCCGGCCGTTGTCGTATAGCGGGGCGATCAGGCTCTGCGCCATCTCGACATAATTCTTCAGCTCAGCGCGCTTGCTCGCCAGGATGCTGTCTTCGATCAGTTGCGCCTGTTGATCGCCCAATTGGCGATTGAGCGAGATCACCAGGGCGCAGATGACCGCGATGGCCAAGACCAGCGGCAAAATCCCGAGGGCGACGATTTTGTGTTTGAGCAGCATCTGTACTCCTGTCCGGACTCGGCGGGGAGGCGAATGGCGGCATCATATGCCAAACCCATGGGTGAGGCATAAAACCTGTGGCGCAAGACAGGTGCGAGCAAAGCTTGCTCGCGGTGCAGGCACCGCGGTTTATGAAAGACCGTATTGACTCTATCGCGGGCAAGCCTTGCTCCCACCGGGGGAATTGGGGTTCTACGTAGTACTACGGATTTATTTATTGACCCATTGCGGGGATATTGGGCCGGCTCCGAATAGCCGGGGCACACTATAAAAACAAACGCCGCAATCCACTGGATATCGGCAGGAGACACGCAATGACAACCCGTCTGGTTAAACACCTCGCCTGGTTTGCCGTGGCTGTTCTGGGAGCCTGTGCGTTGAGTGTCGTGGCCTTGCGCCGCGGCGAACCCATCAACGCCCTCTGGATCGTCGTCGCAGCCGTGGCCATCTACCTGGTCGCCTACCGCTACTACAGCCTCTTCATCGCCAACAACGTGATGCAACTCGACGCGCGCCGGGCCACCCCCGCCGTGCTCAACAACGATGGCCTGGACTACGTCCCGACCAACAAACACATACTCTTCGGCCACCACTTCGCGGCCATTGCTGGCGCGGGGCCGCTGGTCGGGCCGGTGCTGGCGGCGCAGATGGGCTACCTGCCCGGCACGCTCTGGCTGATCGCCGGCGTGGTGCTGGCCGGTGCGGTGCAGGATTTCATGGTCCTGTTCCTGTCCACCCGCCGCAACGGTCGCTCCCTGGGCGACATGGTGCGCGAGGAAATGGGCCGCATCCCCGGCACCATCGCGCTGTTCGGCTGCTTCCTGATCATGATCATCATCCTCGCGGTGCTGGCGCTGATCGTGGTCAAGGCCCTGGCCGAGAGCCCGTGGGGGATCTTCACGGTGATGGCGACCATCCCGATCGCGATGTTCATGGGCATCTACATGCGCTACATCCGCCCGGGCCGCATCGGTGAAATCTCGATCATCGGCGTGCTGTTGCTGCTGGGTTCGATCTGGCTGGGCGGGCAGATCGCTGCCGACCCGGTCTGGGCCAAGGCCTTTTCCTTCACCGGGATCCAGATCACCTGGATGCTGATCGGCTACGGTTTTGTCGCGGCGGTGCTGCCGGTGTGGCTGA
>NZ_CAKKMI010000055.1:0-45367 GCF_918698105.1 Pseudomonas brassicacearum
CCCCTACCGCTTTGCCCACCCCCTGGTCAAAACGCCCAAAAAATAGAGCAAATTGGCATATTTCACTGCCCACGCCACCTCCCTAACCTAGATCCCAACATCCCACCCCCGGATCAAGGACATAACAAAAATGACTGAATACAAACTGGCTCTAGTCGGCTTCGGCGGTGTAAACCGGGCATTGGCTCAGCTGATTGCCGAGCGCAACCAGCAGTGGAAAACCGAACTCGGCTTCACCCTGAAAATCGTCGGCGTGACCGACTTGTTCCTCGGTTCGGTGATGGACCGCCACGGCCTCGACGCCGCGTCACTGGCCAAACTGCCTACCACCCAAGGCGCCATGGCCCAACTGCCCGGCGGCACCGTCGATGCCCTCAACGAAGCGGTAATCAAAGACTGCGGCGCTGACATCATCGCCGAAGCCACCTTCACCAACCCGGTGGACGGCGAGCCCGCCACCTCGTTCTGCCGCTGGGCCCTGGAGCGCGGCAAACACGTGGTCACCACCAACAAAGGCCCCATCGCCCTGCACGGCGCCGAGCTCAAAGCCTTGGCCCAGCGCAACAACGTCGCCTTCGAATACGAAGGCTCGGTGATGAGCGGCACCCCCGTCATTCGTCTCGCCAAACAGTCCCTGGCCGGCAGCTCGATCAGCGGTTTCGAAGGCATCCTCAACGGCACCTCCAACTTCGTCCTCACCTGCATGGAAGGCGGTCTAGGGTTCGCCGAAGCCGTCAGCCAGGCCCAAGCCCTGGGCTACGCCGAAGCCGACCCAACGGCAGACGTCGAAGGCCACGACGTGCGCCTCAAAGTGGTGATCCTCGCCAACGAACTGCTCGACGCCAAACTCACCGTCAGCGACGTCACCTGCAGCGGCATCTCCGCCCTCAGCCTCGCCGACATCGAAAAAGCCCGCCACGACGGCGCCCGCTGGAAACTCATCGGCGCCGCCACGCGCCAGGCCGACGGCTCCATCAGCGCCAGCGTCGAACCGCGCCTGCTGAGCAACGACCACCCACTGGCGAGCATCAGCGGCGCCACCAACGCTGTGTCGTTCACCAGCGAACTGCTCGGCGCCGTCACCGTCTCCGGTCCGGGCGCAGGCCGCACCGAAACCGCCTTCGCACTGCTGTCGGACATCATTCACATCCACCAATCGGCAACCCGCAAACAGGAGCACAACCAGTGAACGTATCGCGCCTGGCCCTGGCGGTCGTCGAACCGCACATCGAAGTCCTCAACCCGTTTGACGGCAGCATCGTCGGCACCGTCGCCGACGTGTGCGCCTCAGAAGTCCCACACCTGCTCGAAACCGGACGCAGCGGCGTAAAAACCTGTGCCGCACTCCCACGTCATCGACGCGCCAGCATCCTCGAACACGCCGCACTGAACATCGAACGCGACGCCAAAGCCTTCGCCCGGCTGATCGTCGACGAAGCCGGCAAGACCCTCAAACAGGCCGAAAAAGAAGTCAAACGCTGCGTCAACACCCTCAAGCTCTCCGCCGAAGAAGCCAAGCGCAACGCCGGCGAAATCGTGCCGTTCGATGCCTACGAAGGCGCCGAATCGCGCCAGGGCTGGTTCACCCGCGAACCCCTGGGCCTGATCGTCGCCATCACCCCCTACAACGACCCGCTGAACCTGGTCGCCCACAAACTCGGCCCGGCCATCGCCGGCGGCAACGCGGTGATCCTCAAACCGTCCGAGCTGGCACCGTTGTCGGCCCTCAAACTGGTGTCGTACCTGGTCGCCGCCGGCCTGCCTGAAACCGTGGTCACCGTCGCCACCGGCGGCGCGGAACTGGGCAAAGCCCTGGTCGCCGCCCGCGACGTGCGGATGATCTCCTTCACCGGCGGCTTCGTCACCGGCGAACAAATCGCCCGCACTGCCGGCCTGAAAAAACTCGCCATGGACCTCGGCGGCAACGCCCCCGTCATCGTCATGGGCGACTGCAATCTCGACGCCGCCGTCGACAGCTGCATCTCCGGCGCCTTCTGGGCCGCCGGGCAAAACTGCATCGGCACCCAACGCCTGCTCATCCACGCGCCCATCTACGAAGCCTTCCGCGAACGCTTCGTCAACCAGGCCCAAGCCCTTGTCGTCGGCAACCCACTGCTCGCCAACACCGACATCGGCCCGATGATCACCCAACAAGCCGCGCAAAACGCCGAACAAGTGGTCAACGAAGCCCTGCAACAAGGCGCCACCTTACTCTGCGGCCACCGCCGCCAAGGCACCTGCTACGCCGCCACCGTCCTGGAAAACGTCGACCACACCAGCCGACTCTGGCGCAATGAAGCCTTTGCGCCTGTGGTGGTGTTGCAGCCGTTCGACACGTTCGATGAAGCCATTGCGTTGGCTAACGAACCGGAATACGCGCTTCACGCCGGGATCTTCACCAACGACCTCAGCACCGCGATGAGCGCTGCACGACGGATCGAGGCAGGGGGCGTGATGATCAATGATTCGTCGGATTTCCGCTTTGATGCGATGCCGTTTGGCGGTTCCAAATACGGCAGTTTGGGCAGGGAAGGGGTGCGCTTTGCCTACGAGGAAATGACCCAGCCGAAGGTGGTTTGCTTGAATACGTTGGGGTGAGCGGGTCGGGGGGCAGGGGGATATGCGCAGGCGCCAGGGCTCTGTGCCTGCGCAGGCCATACGGCGCTTCCATGATGGTTTATGTTTTGCTCAATATTTTGCCCGGCAGGTCGTTAGCCTTATCTGTTCCCCCTGATCAAGGAAGTTGCCGTGTCCGAAAATGTCTACGCACCACCGTTAGCTCCATTGGAAACTGTCGTCCAGCCATCCGAGTTTTACGTGGTGTCGCCAGCAAAGCTTATGACGCTGGCGATCCTGACGTTTGGCCTGTATTTCTACTACTGGTCATACAAGAACTGGAGCCTTTACAAGCAGTCCACCCAGGCAGATATCTGGCCGTGGGCGCGCGGCCTGCTGTGCATATTTTTCATTCACCAACTGTATCGCCGAGCGAACGAGAAAATTCGCGGCAGCGGTCGCACATTTGAGTGGGATTACGAACAGTGGGCAACCGTATATGTGGTGCTGACGGTCGGTGCCAGTGTATTAAATTCAGTGGCAAAGCGCGTCGATGGCTTTGCATTTCTGATCGGTTGGTTATTGTTGGCGATTCCACTGCGGGCCTATGTGGTGAGCCAAAGCCAACCGATGATCAACTTCGCTGCCAATGATCCTCAAGCGTCGAGCAATTCGCGTTTTACCGCATGGAATTACCTCTTCATGGCGTCAGGCGTTTTTCTCTGGGGGCTGTCACTGTTGGGAGTCTGGGTCCTTTATCGTTGAGCCGAATAGGGATGGCGGTGACTCAGTCGAAGGTGGTTTTGAAAAAAGGTCTTGCACGGCAAGGCCTTTTTTTATGGCCGATCCTCGTCAAAACAACTGACCCACCGCCCTAGCAGGCACTTCGCACACCCCACTGTGGGAGCGAGCCTGCTCGCGATAGCGCTATACCAGTCAACATCAAAACCGCTGACTCACCACCTCGCGATCAGCTCACCACGACCCGCTTCCCTCCATCTCGCCGACGGCGACATATCAAGTTTTTCGTTAAACCCCCATGTGGCTCCCCGCCTTGCATTGGCCTTTGCGCAAAACGCCTATCCCTCTATGCATTGCTTCCGCCCGTTGCCCCGTTACGCGCGCTTTCCACCGAGCTGCGTTCAGAGCGCCGACCGTGCCGACAACGTCGGCGATCTCCCCATGAACTAACTTCTGCAAACGTTCACGGCTGAAACGTATCAGCTCGAACAAAAAACCCAATTATGCACAAATGCATTTTTATGCTTGACCCGCATGCATAAGCCCCTATAAGGTAGCCTCACTGTATGCACATACAGTATTTCCAAATCACTATTTATTTGAATCCATTCATGGACGAGGCAATAACCTATGAAAACCACCACTGAAAAATTCGGTGTAACCCCCCATCAACCCAGCCTCTGGACCCGCGCCGACGCGTTGAAAGTCCGGGCAGATGACCCCACCACCACCCAGCCGCTGGTCAGCGCGGATTTCCCGGTACTGAACAACGACGTGTTCATCTGGGACACCATGCCCCTGCGCGACTTGGACGGTAACGTGACGTCCGTCGATGGCTGGTCGGTGATCTTTACCCTGACGGCCGATCGTCATCCAAACGACCCGCAGTACCTCGATGAGGACGGCAACTACGACATCCTCCGCGATTGGAGCGATCGCCACGGTCGGGCAAAGATGTACTACTGGTTTTCCCGTACCGGCAAGAACTGGGAATTCGGTGGCCGCGTGATGGCCGAAGGCGTTTCGCCGACCGCTCGCGAATGGGCCGGCACGCCGATCCTGTTGAACGACCGAGGTGAAGTGGACCTGTATTACACCGCCGTCACCCCAGGCGCGACCATCGTCAAGGTGCGCGGTCGGGTGGTGACCACTGAACATGGTGTCAGCATGGTCGGCTTCGAGAAGGTCAAGCCGCTGTTCGAGGCTGACGGCAAGATGTACCAGACCGAAGCACAAAACGCGTTCTGGGGTTTCCGCGACCCATGGCCTTTCCGCGACCCGAAAGATGGCAAGCTATACATGCTGTTCGAGGGCAACGTGGCCGGTGAGCGAGGCTCGCACAAAGTAGGCGAGGCAGAAATCGGCGACGTGCCGCCGGGTTATGAAGATGTCGGCAACTCGCGCTACCAGACCGCCTGTGTCGGCATCGCCGTGGCCCGCGACGCGGACGGTGACGACTGGGAAATGTTGCCGCCACTGCTGACCGCCGTCGGGGTAAACGACCAGACCGAGCGCCCGCACTTCGTGTTCCAGGATGGCAAGTACTACCTGTTCACGATTAGCCATACCTTCACCTACGCCGACGGTGTGACCGGCCCGGACGGGGTGTACGGTTTTGTCGCGGACTCGCTGTTCGGCCCTTACGTGCCACTGAACGGTTCCGGCCTGGTGCTGGGCAACCCGTCCTCCCAGCCATTCCAGACCTACTCGCACTATGTAATGCCAAACGGCCTGGTGACCTCCTTCATCGACAGCGTACCGACCGACGAAACCGGCACGCAGATTCGTGTGGGTGGTACCGAGGCGCCAACGGTGGGCATGAAAATAAAAGGGCTGCAGACGTTCGTGGTGGCCGAGTACGACTACGGTTACATCCCGCCGATGCTCGACGTCACACTCAAGTAATAGCAGCGCTGGGGTTTCAGGCAGCGGGTTTGTGGTCGATGACAAAACCGTCGTGGATATGATCGAGATATCCCGCCTGATTCATTGCGACATTGCTCGCAAGCCCCGTTGAATAACGAGTCGTCACCCTCTTCGCGACTGGCTGCAAGGATGCAGCCGGTTGCGAACGCATTTCCGCACTGCGCACTTGGAGCGATGAGTTCTCTTAAAGTAGTGCAGCAGCCTGCTGCACAATTCCCCAACCGCAGCGCCGCGCCTTGCTAAATGACGCTTACGCAGCGCATTCACGATGCAAACCCGCTCCACCATTCCTATGTTTGAAATACCTGACGCAAGCTCCTCTGTGGGAGCGAGCTTGCTCGCGATAGCGGTGCATCAGCAACATTTCGGCCCGCTGTTTATCGTGACTCCACGAGACCAGCCACGACCGACATCACCTTGCGCCATTGCCTACAACTACGCCAGAATCCGCCGGCTTGTGCGTCTTGGAGGGCGTCGGTAGTTTGAGTCCTGTCACTGAGCATCAGTGATCGGGTTTAGTCGCCCGTCTCAACCTAAGGCGTATCAAGTCCCCGTCGGACAGGCTGTGCTGTTCCTGTATTGATGGTGGCTGTGCGCAGGGCGCCCCCGGGCGCGCCGGGATTCTTAGGTTCACCGGTCGACTAACCTGCGCACAGCTGCCGCCCTCTCGTTTAGTCGCGAGGTGGTTGCAGCATCACTTAAGGAACCTAAGTCGATGGCAAAAATTACACCGAACCCTCCGACCACAGATGAGCATGTGTCTCGCGCTCAATCTGCTCGTAACAATAAGCTTGATGACGCTGCCAACCGGGCGTTGGATTACTACCTGAAGCCTACGCCGAAGGACGAAACGTCTGACAAGCCCAACACTATTTTCCGTATTGCGCCTGATGTTGATTCGGAATGTCTGCTTGCCAATTTGAGCGAAAACCTGGCTTCGGCGAATGCCATGATCAGTGATTTGGCGTTTGGTCTTGAGGGATCACGACGGCATTTTGCGTTGGGGATTTTGCAGGTGATTGAGGTGAGCGAGCTGTTGGCGAATCGGGCTTTGGATATTGTTGAGGTGAGGTAACAAGGGGCCGCGCTTACCCCGGGTATGAAAAAAGGTCTTGCATGGCAAGGCCTTTTTTTGTGGTCGGTCGCCCGACAGCGGCCAGCCAGGACACATGATCGATTGTGATGATGGCCCTCAATATTTCGCCCGGCAGGTCGTTAGCCTTATCTGTTCACCCTTATCAAGGAAGCTGCCGTGTCCGAAAATGTTTACGCACCACCTTTGGCTCCATTGGAGACCTTCGTAGAACAGCCATACGAATTCTATGTGGTCTCACCGGCAAAGCTTCTGACACTGGCGATTCTGACGTTTGGCTTCTATTTCTATTACTGGTCATACAAAAACTGGAGCCTGTACAAGCAATCCACCCAGGCAGATATCTGGCCGTGGGCTCGCGGCCTGTTGTGCATATTTTTCATTCACCAACTGTATCGGCGTGCGAATGAGAAAATCCGCGGCAGTGGTCGTACATTTGAATGGGATTATGAGCAGTGGGCAACCGTATACGTGGTGCTGACGGTCGGTGCCAGCCTATTGAATGCAGTGGCGAAGCGCGTCGATGGCTTCGAGTTTCTGATGGGATGGTTACTGTTGGCGATTCCACTGCGAGCCTATGTGGTGAGCCGGGGCCAACCGATGATCAACTTCGCCGCCAATGACCCTCAGGCGCTGAGCAATTCGCGCTTCACCGCCTGGAATTATCTGGCCATGGTGCCCGGAGTGCTGCTTTGGGCCCTGGCAATGCTTGGCGTCTGGACTATCTACCGTTAAATCGATTGGGAGTGGGGGACGCTCAGCCGAAGTGGTTTGTTTGAATACGTTAGGGGAAAACGGCGGGATGTTTATTGAGGCGCGTGGGATTTGGGAGGGGCTGACGCAGTCTTGCGCCATTGCCTACAACTACGCCAGAATCCGCCGGCTTGTGCGTCTTGGAGGGCGTCGGTAGTTTGAATCCGTCACTGAGCATCAGTGATCGGGTTTCGCAGCCCGGACTCTATAGGCGCACAACGTCACCTTCGAAAGCAGATCGCCCATATCTGTGATTTCGCCAGAGGTGGCTGTGCGTGGGAGACCCCATGGGTCTGCCGGTCCCTAGAGTCCCGGTCTGCGAACCCGCGTACAGCTGCCACCCCAACTTCGTTTCGCAGCGAATGGTGGTAGCTCCAACAGACTCTAGGAGCTTTACCATGGTTAAAATTACGCCCAACCCGCCAGCTACAGATGAGCATGTGTCTTGCGCTCAGTCTGCTCGTGACAAGAAGCTCGATGAAGCTGCCAACCGGGCGTTGGATTACTATCTGAAGCCTACGCCGAAGAGCGAAACGTCTGACAAGCCCAACACTATTTTCCGCATCGCGCCTGATGTTGATTCGGAGTGTCTGCTGGCGAATCTCAGTGAAAACCTGGCTGCGGCCAATGCCATGATCAATGATTTGACGTTTGGTCTGGAGGGATCACGACGGCATTTTGCATTGGGGATTTTAAAGGTGATTGAGGTGAGTGAGCTGCTAGCTAATCGGGCTTTGGATATTGTTGAGGTGAGGTAAGAAGGGGCCGCGCTTACCCCAGGTATGAAGAAAGGTCTTGCTTGGCAAGACCTTTTTTGTGTCTTCGAAGTCCTCAAAGCGATGAGCTCTAATTTGTGCAAGAGGTACTTGCACAATTGTCTTTGTTGAGTGCCACAGCACCTGCGAAGGAATGTCGATGGCTGCCCCCCTTTCAGCACATTACCTTGGTTTTCCTTAGAAGTAGCTGTCCTGCTTCAATCGTTTCAGAGCGGCGTCCTTTAAAGCCTTCTTCGACTGCATCTCACAAGGTAGCGTTTCAAAGGTGTAGCCTCTTTTCTCAGGAGTAGCTACGACTACACGATTTTCGCTGATTAGCGCAGCTCGTGCCTCCTCTGGTCTGCCTGGAATTGCGCAATCTCGGGGGTGAAGGTGAAATGAAGCAAAAACGATGGTTTCTTGTAGATAGTCATCGGCGTCCCTAAGAATGTATTCCCACGAATTCCAAGCAATAACTACCGTATAAACGGATCCAACGAATACCGCGAAAAGCATTCGTGTGCGACGGTGATGGCCGAGTCCTGGTCTGTAGAGTTTCCATTGCTGTACCGTTAAATAATTTTTTCTGATCGTTCCAATGAAAGTTGGAGAGGTTAAGGCGATAGCAATGGAAGTGATGACGACCGTCAAGCTGACAATAAATGTCGTAATGAATGCCCACAGAGAAACCAAGATAAGCATAGACAAGGACTTTTGCGCAACTGGAAGCTGAGCTGCATCGACGCTGGTGAGGTTAATGATGAACGAGTCGGCGTATGCGCTAGCGACAAGCCCCAATCCTACTGTAGCTAGAGCCGTGAGAATGGTCATCCACCATGCATGTATTTTGAATTTTTCTACAAGTTTAAAATGCCTGATAGAAAGCACCGATGAGCTAAAGCAGATAACAATAAAAAAAACTTGAGCGACGTCTTTTTTGATCGATCCTCCTACCATGTGCCAGAACATGAGCATGTGGAGGGCGGCAACCGAGCCCAGCGTGATAGCCGCCCAATATTCTTGAGGGCCCCACCATCTGATGTTGTAGTTGAGTTTCCAGGGGAAATGCTTTGAATGCGTTCTAATGAACATTGGTTGGTCGGTAAGTCGATCGATTGCTGCAAGGATAAGCGCGATGAGTAGATAGGTAGCTAGGTACGGAAGCATTGATCTGAAAGTCCTTTTCCAAAAATGGAAGGCTTTATCTCACAGACGTTGCTCGATTCCTAGTTCCGCAGGTAGGGGGAAATGGTTGACCGTTAAATATGAGAAAAGCTTTTCACTGATTTACCTCCGTGAGTCGGCCCAGTTCAGGATTTTTTTTTGCTTCTTGGTAGCGGTCCTTGACCTCGGCGACACTTAACCACTTACGGCGTGAATGCACCACACGGTGACAATTGGCACATAACAGTGCGAGGTCCGCGAGCTTGGTTTTATCGCCAGGTTGGAGCGTATGCAGTGGCTTGGTATGGTGCACATCGATAACGCCTTCGATGTCCGGGCCGTATGTTTTGCTGAAGTTGAAGCCACAGGCTTCGCACTGGAGAACACCGTGCTTCTTGAGGGCTTCGTCCTTTTTTCGCTTGACGAGTTTTTTGTCCCTTTCCCGTACACGGTGTACGCGGGTTAACACTTTTCCTTCCTCTGCTTCGAAAAAGCCCGGTTCTTCCTCCGCACTTAGATCCATTGGCGTAGTAGAAGAAGTGGTTTTAACGTTCGCCTTGATGGCTGCTACGACTTCGGCCAGGCGCTCGGGACTATTAGCAAACTCCAGCCATACCAATTCCTCGTCCTTATTACCTTTTGCAAGACCTGTGCGACCAGTGTTGGTGTAGCTCGGATCCCAACGACGGAAATTGTTAAGCTTCATGCAGACACCATTGGTGTTACGAAAACTCTGGTTCTTGCTCACACCAGTAGCGGTGCCAATGAGATTGAGGCTATGTGATAGAGCTCGGACTTCCGGATGATTCACTCCGGGTAAACCATTGCGGTGAAGAAGGTACAGGTTCAGGGCTAGGACGAGTTCGTCACGGCTCCAGGGCGGATTGGATTGATTGCTGATAGGTGAAGAGGACATGGCGGGGGCTATCCGTAGGGTTCCCGTTTCGCTGTAGGACGCAGCGCAATATGTCGTCAGAATATTCTCTTCTGATGGCGTTTGGGAATCATACGGTGTTCGATGACCTTTGCTGTCGAGCACGGTCATGCTTGCGCGCGACGTTATTTGGTCATCAGGCGGGATATTGGACGGGGGAATGGATAAAGCTCAGACATTAAAAAGCCGGCTTATGGTTAGCTTTTTATGTATTTAGATATTTGAAAAACAATAAATTACCACTTTTGAAGTGCCTTCAGTTCCCCCATTTGTTCCCCCACTTTTTGGTGATTTTCCTCTGCTTTATTCCGGCAAAGACCGGCTTTCTTGGAGGTTTTTGCTCTGTACTTTCTTCCCGCTTTTGCATTGAGCGGTCGGCGGGAAAACTATCGAGGAGACTCTGCCCATTGAGAGTATGACGGATGTTCTTTTGTGGAGGTAGAGAGGGGCAGATCGTAGGCATGTACGTTTACTTGCTCATTACCCAAGTGCTACGTCAGCTTGGCTGGTTCAGCGACGAGGTGGTGGCCAATTTGGGCAGTAACCTGCTGACCAAATTGGCCCCGATAGGATTTCTTCTGTCATTCACTGTCGAAGTTGCCTGGCGGGCTTTAATTTCTATGCTCGGGAGTAGTATTAATCGAGTAGTCCCTGATCGATGGGTGTTGAGAATCCATCCTGGAACTAGGCCCTGATACTGCCCAGTTAAATCAGGGTGCGAAGGATTAAATCGTACATGCAATTTTTATTGCTATTGGATCTCCAGTTTTCATAAGTGAAGCTTTTGCAACTGATGAGAATTCAGCGTCGCGTGCAAGTAGGCTTTCTAATTTGTTTAGCTCGTTTTCCGCATCTTGCCTTTTAGCAATGCTCTTGGTTGCGTCATTAAGCGCGTTCAGGTAGCTGTTAAATAAATCTCTCGCAGTATTCCATGTCTGCTTGCGCCTACTGTTTAGTATTCTTTCGTTTAGATGGAATTTCTCAATTGTAAACTTCACCCGGCGAATGTCGTCTACGCCAAGTTTTATCTCTGGTGCCGCTTTGCCGTTATCATTAAAGCTAAGTAGCAAGACATCGCTAGATCTCAAAGGGTCTAGGAAAAGAGGGGTCTCATCTTGCCAAGGCTCAGATTCATCAGCTGCACGATACCGCTCATTGATAATTGGAAAGAATGTGCCCTTCTTTCGGTTCGGTCTTGATTTACATAACCTATAGTTTGATAATTCAAAAGCCAGCCAATAATAGCCGCTATGAGTGATGTGCACTGTACCGTCTGAGTTTTTTGTTTCTTTTTTTGGTCTGAAGTGCTCAACTTCTTGGTAGTCTCCCCCAAATTTTGTTTCCGTGTACCAGCACTTTTCAAATGAGATTTCAGATAGGAAGCTAACTAGTTCTTCGTTTCGCCAGTGGTTTTTATAACGCTCAATAAGGGCGTGTTTTTTTTCTAAATCAGGTGCGCTTAATATCTCCTGAGTTATCTCTAGAGATTTGAGTTTCCATGTTTCGATTTCCGGAGGTAGCTTTTGGGGGAGTTTGATGCGGATCATTAATCTGTCTCCGAAGAAATAGATTTTCTCAGGATGTCGTCGGATAGTACCTGGATCTCGTTATATTCATCGGAACTAAATTCTAGGCGTCGGAATTTTGGATTTCGGCTCATGGCCTTGGCGAAGTTAGAGAAGTAGGGGTTTGGATGCGCTTGTGATAAGCCTAGGTTGTCTAGTTCGATGTTTAGATTTGTTAATTCAACAGAAGGGGCTGCCCCCTCAGGTTGTTTGGACAGCAGCTCATTTCTTAAGTCGATTTTTTCCTGAATATCCTTGTCAAGGCTTGTACGGATGCCATAAAGCCCGGACTGGATAATCGCTTCTACACCCATATTGATTGGGTCTTCTTCAGGTATCACAGATTGTTTGCCGAATTCCTGACTTTCCGTCAGTACCCGGATTTGCGTTGCGCGCAGAGAAGTCAACATTAGTGGGTCGTGTGTGGTCAATATTACCTGGCTGGTGTGCAAGGCACTAAGATCACTGCCTTCAATTTTGTGATCTAAGATTTTCTCGATTTGATCAAAGTAACCCAGCTTCCATCGAGGGTTTAAATGTGTATCAGGCTCGTCAAGTAAAAATAAAGATTCATCGTTTCGAGTGAACTTCATTAGTCCTAGAACAGTTAGGAGTTGACGTTCACCTTCAGAGAGGGCGGAGAAAGTCAGTTTTTTGCCGTCGGTGAGAGTTACAGTTACTTGGACGTCTTCAAGTAGGTCGGCAATATAGGTGCTTTCTATATTTTTGAATAGTGATGTTGTGTCTGGGTACTCTGAAGCTAAGCCCTTTAACGCGCTATCATCTGGTAGAAACAGGTATAGGCGATCCTGGCTTTCTGAGCGGCCTCGAAAATCAACGATCTTGCGTTCCGTGTTATCAATCGGTGCTATAGCGTATCGCCATAAATTGTCGAGGAAGTCTCTGACAATTCCGCGGGAGTACCAAAATCTAGGGTCTCCCTCCTCGAGCATGACATCAGAAGGCTTACCTTTGTACCAGTATGGCTTTTTCAGACAGAATAGGACTGAGTCCAGCGAGGCTATATGCAGCTGCCCTAACAGTTCCTTACAAGCCGGATCGTTATCTACTAAGAAGGCAAGAAGCACAAAAAAACTATGGACGTCACGGCAGTAGAAAAAGCGTCGGATGAGCTGGTCATCACCCTTGGTAAGAGCATCATAAAATCGAGTTTGATGTTTTACAAACAGCTGTTCGACTCGCTCGTTGGTTCCGGAATAATAAGTGAAGATGTTCTGCGGAAGATATTTTTTCGCATTGCTTTTTAGAAAGGAGAAAGACTTTCTATCGCCATCTATTATGACCAAATTATTGGATTTGTTGTGGATGTCAAATCTAACTTGTATGTCATGGCCGTGGCATTCATAGATCAGAGTGTAGCTAAAGTCAGCCGACTCGCCTAGATCGATGGCTTTGAAAATTGAGATGATTGTCTCAATCAAATTGGATTTACCGACGCCATTTTGACCAATTATAGTCGTGATTGGAGACTCTTCGTCAAATGTCGTGCTGAAGTTAATAAAACCCTTATGGTTGGGTAGCGTTAGTTCCTTTAACTTCACTTGATTTATGCCTCTTTAAATTCTGCATGTTTTGGCTTGGTAATATATTTTGCGTCTATTTCTGTTTTTAATTGTGCATAAAATTCAGGGAGGCTCATTCTTGTTTGACTCCATACATCTTTCGCATTCGCCGCTCCGCCTATTTCGCGAAGGATTGATGCGATTATTGCAGTATCATCAAATTCTTCATGACCTAGCGACAGTATCGTCGTGATTTTCATAATTGGCGTGTCAATTCCTGGGTCTTCTATGCTTTTAACCGGCTCGCCAATTACTTGGTAAACCATAGTGTCCGCAAGGTCTAGCTGAGTGGTTTGAGCTACGCTCAGTCGGTTTTTTAGTTGGTCGCAGAGGACCATAAGATTTTCGACTTTTGAGTTTATTCGCTTCTGCTCTTCTAACGGCGGGAGTGCTAATACGAGCATCCCTATTTGCTTTCTAGATACATTTTTCATCGAGTTGCTCGTTCCGCCAGCTACCCGAGCATAGTAGTTTCTTGACCATTGTGAATTATTAACAAGACTTAAGTAGTTAGGTGATACAAGCTCGCTAAATACAAATCTGATGATTTTGTCGCTCATCATGAGTTTTTTTTCAGTCCCGGCGGGAACAACTACTGATCTTGCTACGAGCTCCGATGTGTTTGCGCGAGATATTAGGAAGTCATTTGCTGCTACTTCGTATTCCGGTCTGGGTTCTAAGTTGTCTGGGAGTTGCTTGTTTTCTTTTGGATTGAATTTCCCCCAGGTCACTGCGCTAACTTTTAGAACGCCCCAAGCATTTTTTTCTCTAGCGAAACCATGGCATTTAGGGCTCCAGCCACCCTCAGAGTGCAGTGATAGCGTATTTAGTCTGCACCACTCCCATCCCTCTGGCAGCGAGAAGGGCTTTTCTCCGTCAGTAATATCAGGTAGAGCGGGATATTTCGCGATTTTTTTCTCTTTGAGTAGGTGCTTCTTTTCGGAAGCGATGTGCTTTAGAAGCTCGCTAGCGGGTTCGTCAGAAGGGTCTTGAGGGACGAGTTTTCCCATTACGGCTAGTTGTAGGATTGTTTTTTTTAGCTGCTCAACGGCGTACTCTGTTGAACAAAGTGTATCGAAGTGTTCACTCAAGTGTGCCCAGTTCTCAGCGAGTTCACTATCGTCTTTTGCGGTGGTTAAAGCCCCCAGCAAGGTGTCGACTAGCATTTGATGGGACTCCAGGCTGGCTTCGGTTTGTTGCTCCAGCAGGTCGCACAGGGCCATTAGTTCATTTACTTTACTTACTATTCGGCACTGTTCCTCTATAGGGGGAATAGCCAGCAACAAAATGTTAGCATCATTGCGGTTAAGGCCAGGCTTTATACCTTTGCCCAAGTGGTCTAAACCTAACGTATGTAGAAGGTTATATGTAAAATATAAATCTAGCTCAGCAGGCGGCACCAAGCTATAAGCCACATCTGTGATCCAGCATCCGTCATTTAGGCATAAATTCAGAGCTCCGGCTGAACCTTTCCTGCCTATAACAATACACGGTTGAGCGACTGAGTATTTCTCGTGGCTGCCCACAACTCCGTTTGAACCGTAAACCGGGTATTCACCTGTATTGCTCCGTTTAGGTTCAGGCAAGTTATCGCCATATTGCATGTCAAAAATTTCACCAAACCGAACCCAGTCCCACCCACTTGGTAGATTGAATGGTTTTTCATCCTCGTTAATCTCAGCGGGTTCTCTAACCTTCGTTATCTCTCTCTCTTGAACCCCCTGAGCCTTGGCGGCTTTAATCTGCTCTAGCAAAGCACTCGCCGGAACGTCGTTTGGATCTTGCGATACCAGTTTTCCGCGTATCGCGAGGTTCAGGATCAGCTCGCGTAATTTTTTTATGCCATGAAGCTCGTATTTCTTGCTGCTGCCGCGGCCCTGTGTGGCTTTGATTTTGATAGCGGAAGTCCAGAGATCGATATTTTCGGTAATTCGTTGTTCTGCGTTCATTCGGGCTGGCCTCCTGTGTTGCCAGACAAAGCCTCAGCCAATACCCTTTTGAGCTGATCGCGCAGTACTTGAATTTCTGCTTGTTGCAGTGTGTACTCGGCCAGCAATGCATCTGGATCGTGGTTGATTTGTGCTTCTTGGTGAGGATTTCTAATATCAAGGTTGTAGTTACGCTCGACAATTTCCTCTAGGTTGACCTTCCATGCTTGCTTGTTGATTTGGCGATTGTGGCGGGCCAGTCTTTGTTGATGGGTGTCGCCTTCGCCCCACCAGACAGCGCAATTGTTAAAATCCTCCAGCTTCATGGGCTTGGTTTTGTTAAAGGCTTTAACGCCTGAGGGCAATGGCACTTCGTAGTACCAGATGTCTGTAGTCGGTTGGCCCTTCTCAAAAAACAAGATGTTGGTCTTGATGCTGGTATAGGGCGCAAACACAGTTTTTGGCAGGCGTACGATGGTGTGTAGGTTGCACTCATCCATCAACATCTTTTTAATTTTTGTTTTTACGCCCTCACCGGACAGCGTGCCGTCCGGTAAAACCACGGCGGCACGCCCTTTATTCTTTAAAACCTCTACGATCAATTGCAGGAAGAGGTCTGCAGTTTCGCGGGTTTGCATCTCGGCGGGAAAGTTTTTCTCTATGCCGTCCTCTTCGGTGCCACCAAAGGGGGGGTTTGAGACAATGACGTCAATATTTGATTCCCAGCTTGAAAGCGGCTTGCTGAGAGTGTTCCCGTGTTTGATCTGCACCGGAACTTCTATGCCGTGCAATAGCATGTTGGTGGTGCAGAGCAGGTGCGGTAACTGCTTTTTCTCGACGCCGTGGATCTGCCCCTGAAGAATTTGCTGGTCTTCAGCGGTAGCAACGTAGTTTTGCTCAACATGGTCAAACGAACAGGCGAGGAAACCGCCTGTGCCGCAGGCGGGATCGAAGATGGCTTCGCCAAGCTGCGGATCAATCATCTGGACGATAAAGCGTGTAACGGCTCGAGGGGTGTAAAACTCGCCAGCATTACCCGCGCTCTGTAAATCTTTAAGAATTTGCTCATAGATGTCGCCGAACAGGTGGCGCTCTTTCGAGTCGGTAAAGTCGATTTCGTTGAGCTTGTTAATTACCTGACGTAATAGTGTGCCATTCTTCATGTAGTTGAAGGCATCACTAAAGGCTTCTTTGACGACAAAGCCGCGGGGGTTGTTGTCGATAGATACGGTGAGGCTTTTGAGTGATGGAAACAGATCTTCGTTTACGAACGCCAGAAGGGCGTCGCCGGTAATTCCTTGATCGTTGGCAGCCCAATTGCGCCACAGATACTTCTCCGGGATAGGAGCGCGATAGTCGTCATGTTCGAATTCCAACTGCTGTTCTTGGCCATCGAATATCTTAAGAAATAATAGCCAAGACATTTGCCCCAGGCGCTGAGCGTCACCATCTACGCCGGCATCTTTACGCATTACATCTTGGATCGATTTTATTACTGAACTGACGGGCATTGGTTTCTCTTTTACAATTAAGCCAGCTCGCATCACGCTTTTTGATGGGGAGCGCATATTGCGAATGACTGAAATAGGGTTTAGGCGGTTTGATCGCTCGCGTAGAGCTGATCCTCTAGTTCGCTTAGAGCCTGCTGGTATTGGGGCTTACCACCAAATTCTTTTTGTACAATTTGCATGGGATTACCCAGCGGTTTGAGCTTGGGGACCTTGAGCTCGGCAAAGCCTGATTGCTCCAGCTGACTGATGCCCGCATCGGCGTATTGGTCAATAAGTATGTTGAGCACGGTTTGGGCAACCTCAGAGTATTTGGTGAAGTAATTGCGCTTTCTAACATTTTCCGCGCGCTCCTTGCGGGTGAGCGGAGGCTGGTCGTAAACGATGTGGCAAATGAGGTCGAAGGGGTCCATGTCCTTCCCGACTTCTTCTTCCAAAGCCTGCCAGATAACCCCTTCGGTTGCCAACTCGTCGATGACCGCTTGCTTACGTTCACTGTCTTTCCACTTACGAACAAAATCGTCCAATGAGGCAAAGTGTTTGGTAACTGCATTGCGGGTATAATCTTTAAAAGATTCAGTCACCAGTTTGCCGTCGGTGTCGTAATACTGAACGCGCTCAGCAATTTTATTAACAACAACACCTTTCACGCGGTATTTGACGTAGGGTTCGCCTTCTCCGTCCCCGGTACGAGTGGTTGAGTCGCCACCCCACCCTTCTTCATCAGCGATGGTGCCGCCATTGGTACTGTTTTCACCTGATTCGGCGGTGTTCTCTGGGCTGTCTTCCTCATCCCCCTTGTTGAGTTCATCATCAAAGCCTGTGTCATCGTGGTCGATGATTTTGGTGGGATCGGTGACCATGATTTTTTCGGGGGTGCCGTCGAAGCGGTCATCAGCGAAGAGCTCCGTGGCCTTCTTGAAGTCGAGGATGGTAAACCAGAGTTTGTTATATTTATCGTTGATGCGGGTTCCGCGGCCGATGATTTGTTTAAACTTAGTCATCGACTGAATATTTTGATCCAGTACCACCAGTTTGCAAGTTTGGGCATCGACGCCGGTGCTCATCAATTCTGATGTGGTGGCGATAACTGGGTAGGCGCGCTTGGGATTAATAAAGTTATCTAACTGGGCCTTGCCGATTTCATCGTCGCCGGTAATTTTCATCACGTACTTATCGTTCTTGGCGACCTGATCTTTGTTGAGATTGACCAGTGCTCGGCGCATGCGCTCGGCATGATCAATGTCGTTACAGAAAACAATGGTCTTGGCCATCGGGTCTGTGCGCTTGAGGTAGGCGGTAATGGTTTCTGCCACCAGCTGGGTACGCTCGTCGATGACCATGACGCGATCGAAATCTTTCTGGTTGTAGATACGGTCTTTGATCAGCTCGCCATTTTGATCGAGTTGGCCCCTGGTAGGTCGCCAGCCTTGCAGGTCGACATCCAGATCCACCCGCACAACCTTGTAAGGGGCGAGAAAGCCATCTTCAATGCCTTCTTTGAGTGAGTAGGTGTAAACCGGCTCGTTGAAATAATCGATGTTGGAAACTTCATCCGTCTCTTTGGGTGTGGCTGTTAGGCCGATCTGGGTGGCCGAACCAAAGTATTCAAGGATTTCACGCCAGGCGCTGTCGTCCGCAGCACTGCCACGGTGGCATTCATCGATAACAATCAGGTCGAAAAAGTCGCGATCAACTTGCTTGTAAGCTTTCTGTTGTTCTTCTGGACCGGTGAGCGCTTGATAGAGAGCTAGATGAATCTCGTAGGATGGATCCACCCTGCGACCGGTGATTTTGGTCATAGCCTGGCCAAAAGGCTGAAAGTCATTGATGCGGGTTTGATCGACAAGGATGTTACGGTCGGCCAAGAAGAGAATGCGTTTCTTCTTTTGGGCTTTCCACAGGCGCCAAATGATTTGGAAGGCTGTATAGGTCTTGCCGGTACCGGTAGCCATCACCAACAGAATGCGATCTTGTCCGGCCGATACGGCTTCGATGGTTTTATTAATAGCCTGCAACTGGTAGTAGCGTGGTGACTTACCGCTGCCATCGTCGTAGTAGTCTTGGGTGATGAACGGTAGTTGGGCCTCTGTGAAACCCTTCCAGGCACAGTATTTCTGCCACAGGGTCTCGGGGCTGGGAAAGTCGGCCAGGGTGATTTCACTCTCTAGCTCGCCGCCTTGATCGACCGCAGTTTTATCGTGAAAGACGAAGCCATCGCCGTTACTGGCAAACACAAAGGGAACGTCCAGCAGGCGGGCGTAATCCAACCCCTGCTGCATGCCCTTGCCTATTTCGTGCTTATTGGCCTTAGCCTCTATCACTGCCAGTGGCATATTGGGTTTGTGGTAGAGCACTATGTCAGCTGATTTAACCGTTTTACGGGCACCTACCTGGCCGCGGACGATAACTTTACCGTCGCGTAACTTCACTTCTTGGCGGAGCTGTGTCATCGGGTCCCAGCCGGATTGTTTGACAGCCGGCAGGATGAGTTTGGTGATGATGTCCGTTTCTGAAAGCTGTAGTTTGTCCATAAAAGTTTGTTGTGCCGGCGGTGTGATGTTGTGACGCAACTATACGGTAATCCTCCCCTGAAATCAGAGCTCGTCAGACCGGTAACTGCGGACAAAAGTCTGCCATTTGTCACTGCTCGATATCACCATGCCGTGATACCCGCCGCCAAATAGATCACGTAGCGCCTGCGGCCTGGCATAACTCAGCTGCCGGCCATACCCAAAATTACGCCCATCGCGTCTACCTACCAGTGTCATGATCTAACTCCTCTCGAAGCGAACCCCTTAAAATTTTCCCCACGTCATCCCGCCAAGAATGTTGAGTGTTATCAGGGATCAAGGCCCCTGCGACCTGTGTGGGTTGTCCACTAACGCGGGACTGGCGGCTCTCTACGACCAGGAGCATGGGCATCTCATGATCTGGCCTCCTGAACACCGATACCGGTGGGCGGGTAGAGGCTGCACCGGCTGACGAGACCGGCGCCGCGAGATCCTGAGTCGGGTGAAGGCAGTGAAGCGATGACCGGGGCATACCTGACTGTCAGTCAGGTGCAGTCCATTCCCTAGGCTGCGGCACCATCATCTGCATCGCTGTTGCTGGTGATTTCGGTATTTGTCACGCCGATTGTCACGAGGGGGAATGCCGCAAAGCCTTGTACTAGGTGGGCTGCAGCAGCGGTAGGAGCGCCCGTCTCTTTCCGGGAGAAAGAGACGGGCGCAGGTTGGCGCAGTGAAATGGCCAAGCGAATAGGATGCTGCAGAGCAGCTATGTAAGGGGGTGAGTTGCCGCAGTGGGCATACAGGTAAAAGTAGGCATCCATCACATCGCTGTGACCGTGCGAGCCGCCGGACGCTAATCGCACTTTGGGAGAACCACCACGGTGTGGCGTAGCCTTGAAGGTTCTGGCTACCTGGGTTGCTGTCAACGACAGCGCTTTGCCCGACCTTTTCTACGCCTGTGGAGAATTCGGGTCAAGGCTCGAATTGTTGGGAGTTCTGCGACTGCGGATGAAATTATCCACCGATGGAAATTAGTGGTTTTCCACAGACAATTGCGTGGGCTTTAGATTTTTTAAGTGAGGTCCCTTTAAGTAGGGAGGCTACGCATCCCTACTTAAAGGGACCTGGCTTTAAAGCCGGTACCCAGAGACCTCGTGGTTCTACGCCAATGTTGGTTGCGCCGCAGTTACAGGGCTGTCGCCTTGATGCATGGGGTCCAAGGTCCGACGCAATCAGCGGTTGCGCCTCATCATTCTCCCGGCGTTTCACGTTGAGTCTCATCCGCGTGTTCAGGTGTGGATGTAGCGTAGATAGCCCACGCGTGCATCAGCTCCCGTCGCTTATCAAAAAAGTCTGATCGAGAGTATGCGCTTTACGTTTCTCCGCGCTCATCATGGGCCAGCGCGAGTTCGCAGATATCTCTCGGGAAAGGCGTCTTTTCACCTGCCCAGTCCCGGAAGGTTGAGCGGAAACCGTGACGAGTGATGTGCTCATAACCCAGTGCATGTAGCAAATTACGAATGCCATTAGCATGCATCACGCCGCTTCGGCCGTGGCCAGGAAAAACGTAGGAATTTCTAGTGTTGATTTTCGGAAGGCCTTTCAAAAGTGAAACCACCTCTGGAGCCAGGGGGATCGCGAACGCTTGCCGGGTTTTCATGCGCTCATCAGGCAGAGACCATCGACCCGACACCAAGTCAAACTCATCCCAGCGTGCGAATCGGACCATATGCGAGCGAGCGCCGGTTAGAATCAGTAACTGAGCCGCGACAGACGCGTGGCTGGGGTCCCTACGTAAGGCTTCCATGAGCCTCGGCAGGTCCTGCCATTTCAGCGCAGGATGATGCTGGCGTTTGCGAGCTTTCTTTTTCTCATGCCGGCTGAGCAGATTTTCCAGGTGGCCGCGCCAGCGTGCAGGATTCTCTCCGGTCCTGAGGCCGCGGGCTCTGGCGGCATCGAGTATCTGTTCGATTTGCCCACGTACTTCGTCAGCCGTCCGCGTTTTGGTCGACCATAGTGGATGGAGGACCTTGATCAAATGTTTGGTCTCGATCTGGTTAGCTGACAGCTTTCCTATTGTAGGGAAGGCATAGAGCTCGAGTTTTCTCAGCCAGCCCTTTCGCCATTTCTCCGACCACCTCAAGCCATGGGCATCTCGGTAGTCGGCGGCCAATTTCTCGAAGGTAATTAGCTGTGCCATTTCTCGGCGTTCAGCTTCACGCTGAGTGGCTTGTTCAGCCTGTCGTTTGGCTAGGGGATCTGTGCCGTTGAGGATCTGGACTTTATGTTCATACGCGGCGGCGCGGGCTTTTTTCAGATTGAGTTGTGGATAGCCACCCAGCCCCATCTCTCGCCGTTTGCCGTGTAGCTGGAAGCGCAGCACCCAAAATTTCCGGCCTGAGTCCTTGATGACCATGCGTAATCCATCGCCGTCTTCATAGGTTCCTGGAACGGTCAAATTTTCGACTTGTTTCGCGGTCAGCTAGCCCATTTTTCTACCCTCAGTTCCCCCACCGGTTCCCCACTTGGTCGTGGAAGAGGGCGGATCAAAACAGAAGTCACAGGAACAAAAATAGGCTGAAAGCATTGTTCTAGCGAGGCTGTCGAGGATTTCAGTAGATGAGGCTGGCTTTCAAAAAAGCATTAAAAAGCCGGCTTATGGCCGGCTTCTCGTTGACTGATTCAGCTCGTTTTTGACAAACCTTACCAGCCTTCAAAACGTACATCCGGCTCTTGCGGCCGGCTGTGGGACTTGGTCAGAAAGTGATCTGCCTTGTCGGTGCGAGGCGTGGGCTCGCAAATGTGGGGCGGAGGATACGCGGGTTTGGTTCAGAAGCCCAGTGGTAAGTGGTGTGGAATCATTGGGTTAGGGTGATTCAGGGGGAAGGCAGGGGGCTGCTGCGCAGCCCAGCGGGAGCAAGCTCCCTCGCCACAAAAGCTCCCTGCCACAAAGATTTCTGCCACAAAGGCTCTTTGCCACAAAAGCTTCCTGTCACAAAGGCTCCTCAGCGCAAGGAGCTTTGCCTGTCTGTCTGTCCGTTCGGGTGGGTTAGTCGGATACCGGCGGTCTTTGTTTGTTGAGGGTTGACCACCAGAACACCCAGCCGATCACGTGGATGTGTTGCGCGTCGATCTGTTCGGCGCTGAAGACCTCGTCGGGGTACGCAGCGCTGTTGTGGCTACGCAGGCGCAGTCGGTTGCCGGGGATTCTGTGCAGATATTTGATGCGCAGCATGCCGTCGTGTTCTAGGGCATAGATTTGGCCGTCGACGATTTGGGTCAGGCCGCGGTCGATGGCGAGGGTGGAGCCGTCGGCGATGCGTTCGGCCATGCTGTCGCCGACCATGGTGATGCAGATGGCGTCGCTGGGGTTTATTTCCAGGGATTCGAGGTGGCTGCGGGGCAGGCGGATGGATTGGTCGGGGATTTCGACGATGTGGGTTTTGGTTTCGCCGGGGGCGATGGGGACTTCCTTGTAGAAAGGCAGTTCGATGTCCGTGGGTTCCGCCACGCTGTAGACGCCATCGTTTTCGGCCGCCTCGTAGGTGGTGCCGGGGCCGAGGCCCAATGGGGTTTGCGGGCCTTCGCCGGTGGCGAGCCATTGCGGGCTGACGGTCAGCAGGCTGGCGATGCTGTAGATGCGCCCCGGCGGGATGCCACGGTTGAACCAGTTGTTCACGTGCTGGGATTTCACGCCGTACAGCTTCGCGAAGTCGGCGGATCGAATATTGGCTTCTTTTAGAAGGGCTCTGAAGCGGTCGCCACTGGAAAGTATTTTCATAAACGAAAAGTTTAGAGACGAGGATGTTTTCGGCAATAAACATGTCGTTCAAATATATAAGACGATCTTTCCGTTTGCAGGATCTGAAAGGTGCGGGCTAAACGCGCTTAAACGCTGTTAATACAGTTTCGTATTGGGAACCATTAAGACATAAAAAAACCCCGGGGCAAACCGGGGTTCTTTATCAAGTTATGTTTCAGCCTTTGTAGGCGGCAACCGACTTGGTGATCGCTTCGCGGGCGGCGTCTGCACCGGCCCAGCCTTCGATCTTGACCCACTTGCCTTTTTCGAGATCTTTGTAGTTCGCGAAGAAGTGTTCGATCTGCTGGATCAGCAGCGGTGGCAGGTCGGTGTATTCCTTCACGTCGACGTACAGTTGCGACAGTTTGTCGTGTGGCACTGCGATGACTTTGGCATCGCCGCCGCCGTCGTCGGTCATGTTCAGGATGCCGACTGGACGGGCGCGGATGACCGAGCCTGGGGCCACTGGGTATGGGGTCACGACCAGCACGTCGAGGGGGTCGCCGTCGTCGGCCAGGGTGTTGGGGATGTAACCGTAGTTGGCCGGGTAGAACATGGGGGTGGCCATGAAACGGTCAACGAACAGGCAGTCGCTGTCTTTGTCGATTTCGTATTTGATCGGGGCGTGGTTGGCCGGGATTTCGATCGCGACGTAGATGTCGTTCGGCAGGTCTTTGCCAGCCGGAATCTTGCTGTAGCTCATTGGGCGGTGCCCCCGTTAGTTGACCAAATGACTGGTCGGATTGACCAAAAAGTGGCGGCGATTATAGGCATATTCAGCCGCTGTTGCCACGTTACCAGGGTCTTAGAGACCTTAGTATGACGCCTGATAGACCGGATCTTCGGCTTGAAGTTGCCGCAGCCGCGCCAACGGATCCTGGCGGTAGAAGGCCTTGAGCTGTTCGTAGACCTTGGGATAGGCCTGGTGCAGCAGGTCTGGGGCGCTGAAGAAGTATTCGCTGGTGACGGCGAAGAACTCCGCCGGGTTTTCGGCGGCGTAGGGGTCGATGACGGTTTGTGCGTCGGGGTTGTGGTCGAGTTGGCGGTCGAGGTCGTCGAAGGCCTGTTGCATGGCCTCGGCCCAGTCGCTGACGCGCATGTCGGCGTGCAGCGGTGGCAGGCCGTTGGCGTCGCCGTTGAGCATGTCGAGTTTGTGCGCCAGTTCGTGGATCACCAGGTTGTAGCCGTCCCAGCCGCCGCTGGCCATCACGCCGTCCCAGGCCAGGATGATCGGGCCTTGGGGCCAGGCTTCGCCGCTGTGTTCGCCGTCCCACTCGTGTTCGATGCCGCTGGCGTCGCGGTAGCGCTGGGGGCTGAGGAAGTCGTCGGGGTAGAGGACGATTTCGTGGAAGCCCTGGTACCAATTCAGTTCGCCCAGGTGCATCAGCGGCAATTGCGCCTGGGCGGCGAGCAGCAGGCGTTGTTCCTGGTGCAGTTCGACGCCGGGCAGGGCGCTGAGGTGTTTGTCGTGCAGGAACAGCACGCAGGCTTCCCGCAGCCATTGGTCCTCGGCGGCGCTGATGCCGTCGAGGAAGCTCAATTGCTGGCGCACGCGCTGCCAGGTGTCCTCGGCCACGGGGTGTTTGGCGAGGGTGCGTCGGCGGCGCCAGTTGCTCAGGGACCACATAACGATCAGCGCGGTTGGGCTTTCGAGGCGCGCTGGTTCATTTTGCTGCGCACCAGGCTGATGATCATCGGCAGCAGCGACAGCAGGATGATGCCGACGACCAGCAGCGACAGGTTCTGCTTGATGAATGGCACGTTGCCGAAGAAGTAGCCGAGGGTCACCAGGCCGCCGACCCAGAGGACGGTGCCGAGGACGCTGAAGCCAAAGAAGCGCAGGTAATTCATCTTGCCGACGCCGGCGACGAAGGGCGCGAAGGTGCGGATGATCGGCAGGAAGCGCGCCAGGGTCACGGTTTTGCCGCCGTGTTTGTCGTAGAAGTCGTGGGTTTGCTGCAGGTAGTCGCGGCGGAAGATTTTCGAGTTGGGGTTGCTGAACAGTTTTTCGCCAGCGGTGCGGCCGATGAGGTAGTTGGTGCTGTCGCCGAGGATGGCCGCGAGCATCAGCAGGCCGCCCAGCAGAACTGGGTCCATGGCGCCACCGGCGGCGACGGCGCCGGCGATGAACAGCAGGGAATCGCCAGGCAGGAAGGGCATGACCACCAGGCCGGTTTCACAGAAGATCACCAGGAACAGGATGGCGTAGACCCACGTCCCGTAGTTGGTCACCAGCATGTCGAGGTAGACGTCGAGATGCAGAATGAGGTCGAGGGGGTTGAAATCCATGCATAGCACCTGTGGTGGCGGCCCGACTCGGCAGGCTTGTGGGTCTGGCTTTGAGTATGACTACAGAGTGTGTAGCTTTTTCTTACAAGCCGGGAAGAGCGGCATTATACGGCGAGGATTGTGAAGCGCGTGTTGAGTTTGTAGCTGGGGATTTCGGTGGTTTTGTGGGCAGTGGAGCACTCTGTGGGGGTGGGCTTGCTCGCGATGGCGGTGTAGCAGTCAGTATTGATGTTGCCTGACGGACCGCTATCGCGAGCAAGCTCGCTCCCACAGGGGATTGTGGTGAACATTGGTTTTTTGTGCATGCCTCAAAACCAATGTGGGCTAGTCAGTATTGATGTTGCCTGACAGACCGCTATCGCGAGCAGGCTCGCTCCCACAGGGGGTTGCGGTGAGTATTAGTTTTTGTGCGCGCCTCAGAACCCGTGTGGGAGCGGGGTACGACTGGGAGAGCCAGGCCGGCTGTCAGGCCGCCTCGCGAGCAAGCTTTGCTCCCACAGGTCCTGCTCAAACAGATCTGATGGGTGTACGACCGAAAGAGCCAGGTCGGCTACTAGGCCGCCTCGGAACGGACGTTGATCTCGGGCGCCCCGTTAACCACGCTGGCCGAACGCAGGCATTGTGGAGTGGGCATCCCGGCATGGATGCCGGGATAGCCGCGCTGGGCCATGGATGGCCCTTCGCGGCGGGCCCACGGAGCAATGCCGGAGTGAGGGCACACCGAGCCTAGGCGAGGTGCCAAGTGGTGGGGCAAGAGCGTTTTGGTTACTTTTGCGCTCTTCAAAAGTGACCCGCTGTAAGAGCGGAACCATAAGTAGCCGTTACCGCAGCAACGGATATGTCCCCGACCTCCAACATTGCTCTGAGCGCTTCAAATCCCTTCGCTAATCGGCAACACATAGTTCTTGAACTCGGTATCTTCCTTGAACCCAATCGACTCATAGGTCTTCTGCGCCACGTCGTTGTTGCTGCTGGTGGAGACGCGCATACGCACGGCGTTGGTTTCCTTGGCCATTTTTTTCGCGGTGCGGATCAGGTTGTCGGCCACCAGTTGGCGGCGGGCGTCTTCGGCGACGTAGATGTCGTTGAGGATCCACACGCGCTTGAGCGACAGCGACGAAAAGCTCGGGTAGAGCTGGCAGAAGCCCAGCAACTTGTTGTCGTCGTCATCCGGCAAGGCCAGGTAGATCACCGATTCCTTGCGGCGCAGGCGTTTTTCGAGGAAGGCTCGGGACGAATCCGGGTAGGGCAGGGAGCCGTAGAATTCCCGGTATTTGACGAACAATGGGGTCAGCAGGTCCAGGTGTTCCAGGGTCGCTTGGATAATCCGCATGGTAGGTCTCGTCTGCAAGGGTCGACAGGTATTCAGACAACAATGTCGCGCTGCCGTGCTTTTGATGCTGCCTGAAAGCGGATCAAAAACGCAATCGGATAAACGGATCAGCTTGGGGGCGGCGCCAGTAGGAAATTACCTTTCATATCGGCAGCGTTTTCCGACTCTAGAGTGTTTACCTGGGCTTCGTCCTTCAGATTGACCCCCGAAAGCTGCCGGCGACAGGCCTCGCGCATCAGGTAGATCAGGCGGTGGGCGGCCATGCCGTAGCTCAGGCCTTCGAGGCGGACATTGGAGATGCTGTTGCGATAAGCATCGGTCAGGCCGACCTTGGGCGCGTAGGTGAAATACAGCCCCAGGCTGTCGGGGGAGCTGAGGCCGGGGCGTTCGCCGATCAAAATCACCGACATTTTTGCGCCGAGCCGCTGCGCCACTTCATCGGCCACGGCAACGCGGCCTTGCTCCACTAAAACTATTGGCGACACAGACCAACCGTCAGCAGCGATCTGCTCTTCCAGCCGCGCCAGGAACGGCAAGGTATGGCGATGCACCGCCAGCGCCGACAGGCCATCCGCCACGACGATGGCCAGGTCCACGCCGCCAGGGTGGGCCGCCGCGTAATCCTGCAGGACCTGCGCAGAGGCGTCGTCGAGCCGTCGGCCCAGGTCCGGGCGCTGTAGATAACTGTGTCGGTCGGCCGCCGCGCTGTGGAGCAGCAGGCTTTCACGACCGCGCTCGGTTAGCTGTGCGCGAATACCCTGGTGATCGAACGCCAGGTGCACCGCATCGCGGGCCTGGGCGTGGGCGTATTGGAAGTCCAATTGCGCCTGGGTCGGCAGGCTGGTGCCGGTGCGGCCCAGGGCGATGCGCGCCGGGGTCAGGTTGCGCAGGTTCAGCCAAGGGTTTTGTGGATCGACAGGTTTTTTATCCATGGGCAGTTCTCTCATCCCCAATGCGGCTTATCCCAAATGAGCTAATGCGTGACGAAACGCCGGCGGCAGGTTGTCGCCGAACCGCACCCGGCCATCGGCCTGGGTGAAGATGCCCATGTTCGCCAGCCATGTTTCGAATTCCGGCGCCGGCTTCAGGCCCAAGGTCTGGCGGGCGTAGAGGGCGTCGTGGAACGAGGTGGTCTGGTAGTTGAGCATGATGTCGTCGGAGCCGGGGATGCCCATGATGAAGTTGATCCCGGCCACGCCCAGCAGGGTCAGCAGGGTGTCCATGTCGTCCTGGTCGGCTTCGGCGTGGTTGGTGTAGCAGATGTCGCAGCCCATCGGCACGCCCAAAAGCTTGCCGCAGAAGTGGTCTTCGAGGCCGGCGCGGATGATCTGTTTGCCGTTGTACAGGTACTCCGGGCCGATGAATCCTACAACCGTGTTCACCAGGAACGGGTTGAAATGCCGTGCCACGGCGTAGGCCCGCGTCTCGCAGGTCTGTTGATCGACGCCGTGGTGGGCGTTGGCCGACAGCGCGCTGCCCTGGCCGGTTTCGAAATACATCAGGTTGTTGCCGAGGGTGCCGCGATTCAGGCTGAGCCCGGCGTCGTAGCCTTCTTTCAAGAGGCTCAGGCTGATGCCGAAACTGGCGTTGGCCGCTTCGGTGCCGGCGATGGACTGGAACACCAGGTCCAGGGGCACCCCGCGGTTTGCCGCTTCGATGGAGGTGGTGACGTGGGTCAGCACGCAGCCTTGGGTGGGGATGTCGTAGCGCTGGATGATGGCGTCGAGCATTTCCAGCATGGCGCAGATCGAGGCGGTGCTGTCGGTGGCCGGGTTGATGCCGATCATGGCGTCACCGTTGCCGTAGAGCAGGCCGTCGAGGATGCTCGCGGCGATGCCGGCGGGTTCGTCGGTGGGGTGGTTGGGTTGCAGGCGGGTGGACAGGCGCCCGCGCAGGCCGAGGGTGCCGCGGAACTTGGTCACCACGCGGATTTTTTGCGCCACCAGCACCAGGTCTTGCACGCGCATGATCTTCGACACGGCGGCGACCATTTCCGGCGTCAGGCCCGGGGCCAGTGCCCGCAGGCTCTGTTCATCGGCGGCGTCGCTGAGCAGCCAATCGCGAAAACCGCCGACGGTGAGGTGGCTGACGGTGGCGAAAGCTTGTTTATCGTGCGTGTCGACGATCAGCCGGGTGACTTCGTCGACCTCGTAAGGAATCAGCATTTCTTGCAGGAAATGGCTGAGGGGCAGGTCGGCCAGCGCCATCTGCGCTGCCACGCGCTCGCCATCGTTGAGCGCCGCGACCTCGGCCAGAAAATCCCCGGAACGCGCCGGGCTGGCCTTGGCCATCAGGTCTTTGAGGCTGTCGAAGCGGTAGGTCTGGGCGCCGACGGAATGGGCGAATGCGGCCATGGGGCGGTGTCCTCCTGGTTCTCTAAATAACTCAAATACAACCCGTCCCCCTTGTGGGAGCGAGCTTGCTCGCGATAGCGGAGTGTCAGCAAAATACTTGTCGACTGATACACAGCTATCGCGAGCAAGCTCGCTCCCACAGGGGGCGGTGTGCACTTTTAAATAGCAGGCACCGGACCTTCAGCCCGGTGCCGGTGCAACTTCAGATACCTGTGAGCATAGCGTCCGCCGGTGCATCGGAGCGTTGCTTGGCGGTCAGTTGGAAATACAGGTAGCCGACCACCATGAACGCCAGGAACACCAGGCCGATCACGGTGTTGAACCACGCCATCGCCACCAGGCACACCACCGCCAGGAACAGCGCAATGCCCGGCACGATCGGGTAGCCCGGGGCGCGGAAGGTGCGTTCCAGGTTAGGTTCGGTCTTACGCAGCCTGAACAGGCTGAGCATGCTGATGATGTACATGACGATGGCGCCGAACACCGACATGGTGATCATCGCCGCCGTCAGCGTCATGCCTTGCAGGTTGACCAGGCCATCGCTGTAGATCGCCGCGATGCCGATGACGCCGCCGGCCAGGATCGCCCGGTGCGGGGTCTGGAAGCGCGACAGTTTCGCCAGGCCACGGGGCAGGTAACCGGCCCGGGCCAGGGCGAAGAATTGCCGCGAGTAACCGAGGATGATCCCGTGGAAACTCGCCACCAGGCCGAACAGGCCGATCCACACCAGCATGTGCATCCACGTTGAATCGTTGCCGACCACGGCCTTCATGGCCTGGGGCAGCGGGTCGTTGATGTTCGACAGGGTGCGCCAGTCGCCCACGCCGCCGGCCATGATCATCACGCCGATGGCCAGGAACACCAGGGTCAGGATGCCGCTGACATAGGCGCGGGGAATCGTGCGTTTCGGGTCCTTGGCTTCTTCGGCGGCCATGGCCGCGCCTTCGATGGCAAGGAAGAACCAGATCGCGAAGGGGATCGCCGCGAAAATGCCCGGGATCGAGGCGAGGCTAAACTCATTGGAGCCGGCCCAGCCGTTGAGCACGAAGTTACTGAAGCTGAAGCCCGGCGCGACCACGCCCATGAACACCAGCAACTCGGCGACCGCCAGCACGGTGACCACCAGCTCGAACGCCGCGGCGATGCTGACGCCGAGGATGTTCAGGGTCATGAACACGATGTAGGCGCCGACCGCCGCCAGCTTGGGGTCCAGCTCGGGGAATTGCACGTTGAGGTAGGCGCCAATCGCCATGGCGATCGCCGGGGGCGCAAAGACGAATTCGATCAGGGTGGCGATCCCGGCGATCAACCCGCCTTTCTCGCCGAAGGCCCGTCGGCTGTAGGCAAAAGGCCCGCCGGCGTGAGGAATGGCGGTAGTCAGTTCGGTGAAACTGAAGATGAAGCAGGTGTACATCAACGCCACCATGAGGGCAGTGACGAGAAACCCCAGGGTCCCTGCGGTGCCCCAGCCGTAGCTCCAGCCGAAGTATTCGCCGGAAATCACCAGGCCGACGGCAATGCCCCATAAATGCAGGGTGCCGAGTGTGGGTTTGAGTTGAGTGGTAGAAGTCATAAGTCCTCTCTGTCTTTTTTATTGTTTGATCTGTTGGACTTTCGGGTTTGCTGTGGAGCGGGCACGCAAGGCTCATGCCAGAGCGGTGGGACGGCGTTTTGATGTATTCAGTGAGGGTGCCATCGCGAGCAAGCTCGCTCCCACAGTGGATCTGTTCCAACCCTGAAGGAGAGTTATCCACAAATCCCTGTGGGAGCGAGCTTGCTCCGGGCGGCGATCCGACGATAGCTATCTAAAGGGCGAAGCAGGATGACCTGCCTCGCCCCGTCCGTTTAGAAGAACCCCAACGGATTGATGTCGTAGCTCACCAGCAGGTTCTTGGTCTGCTGATAGTGATCGAGCATCATCTTGTGCGTCTCACGACCCACGCCGGACTTCTTGTAGCCACCGAACGCGGCATGCGCCGGGTACAGGTGGTAGCAGTTGGTCCAGACGCGACCGGCCTTGATCGCCCGGCCCATGCGGTAGGCGCGGTTGATGTCGCGGGTCCAGAGGCCGGCGCCGAGGCCGAACTCGGTGTCGTTGGCGATCGCCAGGGCTTCGGCTTCGTCCTTGAAGGTGGTGATGCTCACCACTGGGCCAAAGATTTCTTCCTGGAACACGCGCATTTTGTTGGTGCCCTTGAGCAGGGTCGGCTGGATGTAATACCCGGTCGCCAGGTTGCCCTCGAGTTTTTCCACCTTGCCACCGGTCAGCAGCTCGGCGCCTTCGCCCTTGGCGATTTCCAGGTACGAAAGAATCTTGTCGAATTGCTGCTCGGATGCCTGGGCGCCGACCATGGTCTCGGTGTCCAGCGGGTCGCCACGCTTGATCTGCAGTACTTTCTTCATCACCACTTGCATGAATTCGTCGTAGATCGACTCCTGCACCAGCGCGCGGGACGGGCAGGTGCAGACTTCGCCCTGGTTGAAGAACGCCAGCACCAGGCCTTCGGCGGCCTTTTCAATGAAGCTCGGCTCGGCTTGCATGATGTCTTCGAAGAAGATGTTCGGCGACTTGCCGCCCAGTTCCACGGTAGACGGGATAATGTTCTCGGCGGCGCACTTCATGATGTGCGAGCCCACCGGGGTGGAACCGGTGAAGGCGATCTTGGCGATGCGCTTGCTGGTGGCGAGGGCTTCGCCGGCTTCTTTGCCGAAACCTTGCACCACGTTCAGCACGCCCGGCGGCAGCAGGTCGCCGATCAACTCCATGAGCACGCAGATGCCCAGCGGGGTTTGCTCGGCCGGCTTGAGCACCACGCAGTTACCGGCGGCCAGGGCCGGGGCGAGTTTCCAAGCGGCCATCAGCAGCGGGAAGTTCCACGGGATGATCTGCCCGACCACGCCCAGCGGTTCGTGGATGTGATAGGCCACGGTGTTGCCGTCAATCTCGGCGGCGCTGCCTTCCTGGGCCCGCAGGCAACCGGCGAAGTAGCGGAAGTGGTCGGCGGCCAGGGGGATGTCGGCGTTGAGGGTTTCGCGCACAGCCTTGCCGTTGTCCCAGGATTCGGTGATCGCCAGCACTTCGAGGTTGGCTTCGATGCGGTCGGCGATTTTCAGCAGGACCAGCGAACGGGCCTGGGCCGACGTGGCCCCCCAGGCATCAGCGGCAGCGTGGGCGGCGTCCAGGGCCTTTTCGATGTCTTCGGCCGTGGAGCGCGGGAATTCGGCAATGGGCTGGCCATTGACCGGGGAAGTGTTGGTGAAGTACTGACCTTTGACAGGCGCGACGAACTCGCCGCCGATGTAGTTACCGTATTTGCTCTTGAACGAAACGATAGCGCCTTCAGTACCGGGGTGAGCGTAACGCATGATGAGTTCTCCTTGGCTTTTGTGCTTATACGGGAGGGCCGCGCAAAATTGAGCGCTGGTAATCAAGCCTAGAGCAAAGGTTGGGCCATTGCCTTGCAGGGCCCGTAAATCAAGACTTTAGGAGGAGTTGGTCGGACAAACGGATGGGTTGTGTGACGCTTGCGATACAGCGGGTGTGACAGTTTGTGCCAGATGCGAGACAGTCTGTGACTGACAGGTCGCGCCAGCATTGCAAAGGGGCTTGGGCTGGAGGATGCTGGGTTTCGACGGCGAGGCCATGGACGGACCGCTTTTGTGGCGAGGGAGCTTGCTCCCGCTGGACCGCGAAGCGGTCCCAAGGCAGCCAACTCGGTCAGCCTGATACACCGCAAACTCAGGTTTTGGGGCTGCTGCGCAGCCCAGCGGGAGCAAGCTCCCTCGCCACGGGGTAATGTGTCGGCAGGTCCAAAAGGTCCTTCAGGGGAGAATAATAAGAAAATGCACAGCAACCATTTGAGTCGCCATGCCCAGCAAGTCCTGACGGTCACCCAGGGCAAGGCCCATTTGCAGGGCCCTGGCAGCGATCCGTCGATTGCCCGTTCCTGGCTGCGCTGCCTCGAGGACTATCACCTCGACCCGGCCCAGAACCTGGCGCCGACGGTGCTCGAACATGGCCGGGTGCTGGAAAGCCGCGAGCGCTTGCAACAGGTGCTGCACATCGCCGGCAATGAAATGACCAGCCTGCACCAGCAACTCTCCGGCGCCGGCCACGCGGTGCTGTTGACCGACGCCCGGGGTGTGATCCTCAACTGCGTCACCGCCCCCAGCGAACGGAAGATTTTCGAACGGGCCGGCCTCTGGCTCGGCGCCGATTGGAGCGAAGCCTGCGAAGGCACCAACGGCATCGGCACCTGCCTGGTGGAGCGCCAGGCCCTGACCATCCACCAGGAAGAACATTTTCGTGGCCGCCACACCGGACTGACCTGCTCGGCCAGCCCGGTCTTCGACCCCCAGGGCGAGTTGTTGGCGGTGCTCGACGTGTCTTCGGCCCGGCCGGACGTGTCGCGCCAGAGCCAGTTCCACACCATGGCCTTGGTCAATCTCTCGGCGAAGATGATCGAGAGCTGCTATTTCCTGCGCTGCTTCGACAATCAATGGCTGCTGCGTTTCCACCTGCAGGCCGAGTCCGTAGGGCTGTTCAGCGAGGGTTTGATGGCGTTCGACGGCGAAGGGCGAATCAACGCCGTCAACCAGAGTGCGCTGAACCTCTTGGGGCATATTCGTGGCAGTTTGCTCGGTCAGCGGGTGGAGGACTTTTTCGACTGTTCGCTGGACGAATTGCTCGGCCGCGCCAGTGTAAACGCCAGTGCGAGCTGGCCGCTGCGCACCCGTGACGGCCGGCATTTGTTCGCCGTACTGCGCGGGCAGCCCCGCAGCGTGCCGGTGCCGGTTGCGCCGCTGCTCAAGGCCATCGAGCCCGCGCGGCTGCCGGGCATCTGCCTGGGGGATGCGGCGTTGCAGGAACATTTTCGCAAGGCGCTGCGGGTGTTCGAGCGCGATGTGCCGCTGCTGATCCAGGGCGAAACCGGCTCCGGCAAAGAGGCGTTCGCCAAGGCTGTGCACCACGCCAGCCAGCGCGCCGGCAAGCATTTTGTCGCCCTCAACTGCGCGGCCATTCCGGAAAGCCTGATCGAGAGCGAGCTGTTCGGTTATCGCGGCGGCAGCTTCACTGGCGCGCGCAAGGAAGGCATGCGTGGCAAGTTGCAGCAGGCCGACGGCGGCACGCTGTTCCTCGATGAAATCGGCGACATGCCCCTGGCCTTGCAGACCCGTTTGCTGCGGGTGCTGGAAGACCGCCAGGTGGTGCCCATCGGCGGCGAGCCCGAGGCGGTGAACGTGCGCATCATCAGCGCCACCCACCGGCAGTTGCTGGATCGGGTGCAGGACGGCAGTTTTCGTGAGGATTTGTACTACCGGCTCAATGGCCTGGAAATCCCCCTGCCGGCGTTGCGCGAGCGCAGTGATAAGTCGCAGTTGCTGGATTTTCTGCTGGCTGAAGAGAGCGGGGCCGAGAAGGTCTCCATCGACGAACCGGCGCGCCAGGCGTTGCTGGCGTTCGACTGGCCGGGCAACGTGCGGCAACTGCGCAACGTGCTGCGGACCCTCGCCGCGCTGTGCGATGGCGGGCGGATTGGCCTGGGGGACTTGCCGGCCATGATCCGCCAGCGTCCATCGATTACGCTGGTTGAAACGCTGGCGGAGCGGCCGCTGGAGGATGCCGAACGCCTGGCGCTGCTCGATGCCCTGGAGCGCCAGCGCTGGCACATGACCCACACGGCCGAACAACTGGGCATCAGCCGCAATACCCTCTACCGCAAGCTGCGCAAGCACGCGATTGCCCGCTGAGCCACTGATAATTGATCAGCTGACTGCTGACTGCTGACTGCTGACTGCTGACTGCTGACTGCTGACTGCTGACTGCTGACTGCTGTCTGCCGACTGCTGTTGTGGCGAGGGAGCTTGCTCCCGCTGGGCTGCGCAGCAGCCCCAAGCTTTCTTTCCACCCTGAAACCGAAGGCGACTGCTGCGCAGTCGAGCGGGAGCAAGCTCCCTCGCCACAAAAGCATTCAATAGCCAGTAGCAAGCCGGGGTTGTGCGGCCAACTGTGGGAGCGAGCCTGCTCGCGAAGGCGGCGGCACATTCAACATCGCCACAAGCTGATCCACCGCCATCGCGGGCAAGCCGTGCTCCCACATCCTGACCGCATTCTTCCTGAAAGAACTCGGTCAACTGTGGGAGCGAGCTTGCTCGCGAAGGCGGCGGCACATTCACCATCGCCACAAGCTGACCCACCGCTATCGCGGGCAAGTCTTGCTCCCACATCCTGACTGCATTCTTCCTGAAAGAACTCGGTCAACTGTGGGAGCGAGCTTGCTCGCGAAGGCGGCGGCACATTCAACATCGCCACAAGCTGATCCACCGCCATCGCGGGCAAGCCTTGCTCCCACATCCTGACTGCATTCTTCCTGAAAGAACTCGGTCAACTGTGGGAGCGAGCTTGCTCGCGAAGGCGGCGGCACATTCACCATCGCCACAAGCTGATCCACCGCCATCGCGGGCAAGCCTTGCTCCCACAGAAGACCGCCTGTGCGCCGAGGTTCAAACACAAGGTGCGATTTCCCCCTCCCTAGGCTAACCTGCGGCCATGTTTTACGAGGTCGACTATGCACATCCATATTCTCGGTATTTGCGGCACTTTCATGGGTTCGATGGCGGTCCTGGCCAAGGAGCTGGGCCATCACGTGACCGGTTCCGACGCCAACGTCTACCCGCCGATGAGCACGCAGCTGGAGGCCCAGGGCATCGAGCTGACCCAAGGCTATGACCCGGCGCAACTGGACCCGGCGCCAGACCTGGTGGTCATCGGCAATGCCATGTCCCGTGGCAACCCGGCGGTGGAGTACGTGCTCAACAAAGGCCTGCCGTACGTGTCCGGGCCGCAGTGGCTGGCCGATCACGTGTTGCAGGGCCGCTGGGTCCTGGCCGTGGCCGGCACCCACGGCAAGACCACCACCAGCAGCATGCTCGCCTGGGTGCTGGAGCACGCCGGCATGAGCCCGGGTTTCCTCATCGGCGGCGTGCCGCAGAATTTCTCGGTGTCAGCGCGCCTGGGTGGCACGCCGTTCTTCGTGATCGAGGCTGACGAATACGACAGCGCGTTTTTCGACAAGCGCTCGAAATTCGTCCACTACCGCCCCCGCACCGCGATCCTCAACAACCTTGAGTTCGATCATGCCGACATCTTCCCCGATCTGCCGGCCATCGAGCGGCAGTTCCACCATTTGGTGCGCACCATTCCGAGCGAAGGCCTGGTGATTCATCCGACCACCGAACCGGCCTTGCAGCGCGTGATCGAGATGGGCTGCTGGACCCCGGTGCAAACCACCGGCGCTGGCGGGCAGTGGCAGGTGAAGTTGCTCAAGGATGACGGTTCGCAGTTCGAAGTCATGTTCGAAGGCGTGTCCCAAGGCGTGGTCGAGTGGGACATGACCGGCCAGCACAACGTCGCCAACGCCCTGGCGACCCTGGCGGCCGCCCGGCATGTTGGCGTGGTGCCGTCCATGGGCATTGCTGCGTTGAGCGCATTCAAGAGCGTGAAGCGGCGGATGGAGAAGGTCGCCGAAGTGCGTGGCATCACCATCTATGACGACTTCGCCCACCACCCGACCGCCATCGCCACCACCCTCGACGGTTTGCGCAAGCGCATCGGCGATGCGCCGCTGATTGCGATCATCGAGCCGCGCTCCAACTCCATGAAGCTCGGCGCGCACCGCGACGGCCTGCCGGAAAGCGTGGCCGATGCCGACCAGGTGATCTGGTACGCACCGGCCAACTTGGGCTGGGACCTCGGCGCCACCGCCGCATTGTGCACGGTGCCGTCGATTGTCAGTGATTCCCTGGAAGGCATCATCGAGCGCGTGAAGAGCCAGGCCCAGCCCGGCACCCACGTGGTGATCATGAGCAACGGCGGCTTCGGCGGCCTGCACGGCAAACTGGCCGAGGCCCTCAAATGAGCAATGGTCCGGAACGCATCACGCTGGCGATGACCGGTGCGTCCGGCGCCCCGTACGGCTTGCGCCTGCTCGATTGCCTGGTGCGCGAAGACCGCGAGGTGCATTTCCTTATCTCCAAGGCCGCGCAGCTGGTGATGGCCACCGAGACCGACGTGACCCTGCCGGCCAAGACCCAGATGATGCAAGCCTTCCTCACCGAATACACCGGTGCGGCGGCGGGGCAGATTCGCGTGTATGGCAAGGAAGACTGGATGTCGCCGGTGGCCTCGGGCTCCGGCGCGCCGGCCGCTATGGTGGTGGTGCCGTGTTCCACCGGGACGCTGTCGGCGATTGCCACCGGGGCCTGCAACAACCTGATCGAGCGGGCCGCGGACGTCACGCTCAAGGAGCGCCGCCAGTTGATCCTGGTGCCGCGGGAAGCGCCGTACTCGAGCATTCATCTGGAGCACATGCTCAAGCTGTCGAACATGGGCGTGAGCATCCTGCCGGCCTCACCGGGTTTCTATCACCAGCCGCAGACCATCGACGACCTGATCGATTTTGTCGTCGCCCGGATCCTCAATCTGCTGAACATCCCCCAGGACATGTTGCCGCGTTGGGGTGAGCATCATTTGAGCAGCGATGAATAAGCTGCTGATCGTGCTGCTGGCGCTGCAGCTGACCGGCTGCGCCACCGCCCGCACCCTCGACGCCGCCAAGCCTGGCGCGCCGGTGGTGTACGCGGGCACGCGCCTGGATCTGTACGCCCTCAACGGTGGCTGCTGCGCCAAGGACCGCTTTGGTGCCGAGGCGCCAAGCTACCCGGGTCTCGATCTGCCGGGCAGTGCGCTACTCGATACCTTGTTGTTGCCGTTGTCGTTGTTCACGGCGATAGGGGTGGGGTTTCAGGCTACGGGTGGGTTGTAGCCGAGCTGGGTTGCGCGCAGGAGCCCTGTAGGAGCTATGTAGGAGCTGTCGAGTGCAACGAGGCTGCGATCTTTCCCCTGCCAATTGAATCGAGAGCGAAAGATCAAAAGATCAAAAGATCGCAGCCTTCGGCAGCTCCTACAAAACGCCCGTCCAGGCACAGCAGAATCATTTGCCGAGCTTACGCAACTCATCCGACTCCACCACCCGCACCCCATCCTGCTCTTCCAGCGCCAGACGCCACATGGCGCGGGCCAATTGGCAGGCTTCGATGCCGTGGTACTTGCCTGGGATCAGCTTGGACAACGGTCCGGCCAGTTGCTCGGCCAGGCGCGGTTCGACGCGGTCGCCCAGCAGCAGGGAAGGCCGGCAAATGGTCAGTTGCGGCCAGCCCTGGGCCTTGAGTGCCGCCTCCATTTCACCTTTGACCCGATTGTAGAAAATCGATGACTTGGCGTCGGCCCCCAGTGCGCTGATCACCACCAGGTGCCGTGCGCCCAGTTCCCGGGCACGCTTGGCAAATGCCACGACCAGGTCCAGGTCTATCGCGCGAAAGGCTGCTTCAGAGCCGGCTTTCTTGATGGTCGTGCCGAGGCAGCAGAAGGCGATGTCCACCTGGCCACTGAGTTGTGGTAGCACTTGGGCCGGTTCCCCAACCGGGTTTTCCAAGTGTGGATGTTCAGCCAGTGGCCGGCGTGAAGGCGCCAATACGCGGGTAATGGTCGGCTCGTTGAGCAGCCGGTCCAACAGGTGTTCCCCGGTCAGCCCGGTAGCACCGGCGAGCAAAACATGCTGAGGCGTCAAGTACATAGTGTTTCCCCCTTGATACGGTTCAGCTTAGTTGCTCTTTGTGGCCTCGTCGTTCAATGCAGCACTTTGCAATGCTTTTCGTGCCTGCTGCTTGCGCGACATTTGTTCCCGGATCTGTGGTTCGGACGCTTCGAAATTCATAACTGAAGCGCTGTCCGGTAACTCACTAAGCAAAAATTTTCGCCAATTGGCGCCGCTCAGGAGTGAACCCAGCATCCTCCTCCATGACGACGGCGACACTTTTTGAAAAAAAGGTGGTCACAAAACGTGTTCATCGGCTGTGCCGTAATCCAGCCTGTCTTGAACGGAGCAGTTATCTCTGAAACCAAAGGCATCGTATGCAGTGGGCCAAGGAGAAAACCAATGCTGAATAACTTTGGCAACATCACTGCATCGGGGTGTGTCTATCGGCACCCTGATTGCCCACCCCTCAACTTGTTCTGGATCGACCCATTGGGTCATGAGAATTTCTGGTGTTCGGTAAAAGGTGAAACCTCGGGTACCAGTTCCTATCCCCGCACTGAGTGCCGGGAGACTGACGCCTGCGCTAATAACTTCAACTGGACTATTGGCGATCATGACCATGCAATGCGTGGCCAAGTCCGTGTTCTAAAAACCCCATCGAAGGGCAAGGTCATTGTAGGGCAGATTCATGCCCACGGCGCATCCAGCCCCTTTCTGATGGTTTCCCACTGGAATTGCTTTGCTCGCGTAGATCTGCGCCCGACCCCGGGGGCTGATGTTGAGACGGTATTGAGCTTGCCCGTACTGTTGGGCGAACGATTCGAGTATGAGCTGAAGATCACCCCTGAGCGTAATCTGTATATCAAGCTGAATGATGAGGAATGCACAGTCCCGGTTAAGGAGGAATGGGATAAATACCCGTTCTACTTCAAGCGTGGTGCTTATGTGATTGACTGCGAAGGTCCTCCTGAAGAAGGGGGATGGGTCGTCTATGAAGACAGTCTTGTCACTCATCAAGACTGTACTTGATACGTTCACCGAAATGTAATGAGCCACTGCTGCACCCAAGCCCGCGCCAGATTTTTTGGTGCGGGTTTTTTATGGATGACCGAAATGGAGCATGGCCGACGTATCAACTCACTGAAGGTGGTCGTTTTGTCGCTGATCCACATGATGCGGTTCAGCTTAGTTGCTCTTTGTGGCCTCGTCGTTCAATGCAGCACTTTGCAATGCTTTTCGTGCCTGCTGTTTGCGCAGCAGTTGCCAGTGGGAAAGGACTGTCCTGGGCGCCCACATCTGCGGTTCGGACGCTTCGAAATTGTCGGCCTGTTCGCGTTCGGCAACGGTGGCCTTGGCCCGTTTGAAGGCCAGTTCCAGGTTGTCGGTCTGGTTCAATGCCTGGGCGAACAGCGCATCGCCGAAATAGGTGAAGTTGGCTTCCTCGGAGCAGCCGAAGGAGACCCGGTCGGCCCGTGAAGCGGTCATGATCAGGGTGCGTTCATCCTTGAGTGCCGGGATGAAACCGCCGGAATAGCAGGCCGAGATCACCACGATCTTGTCGCGGTTCTTCAGTGGCGCCAGCACCACGGCCAGTTCATCGGCGGGCAGGTCGGCCAGTTCCATGCGCGGCTGGTCGAGCACCAGTTCATGCTCGCTGGTGCCGTGGCTGGTCAGGTAGATGAAGATCAGGTCTTCCGGGCCGCTGCGTTCGGCCAACGTGGCGGCGGCGCGGCGCAGGCTTTCGCGGCTGGCCATGGGCCGGTCGCCGAGGTGATCGCGATGGTTGACCAGGCGGATCTGCCCGAATGCGCCGAAACGGCTGGTGAGCATGTTGGCGACATAGTCGGACTCGCGCAGGAACACGCTTTGCTTGCCATCGCCGCCCAGGGTCAGGCTGTACAGTTCCACCGCCGGGGTCGAGGCCGGGATGTTAGCCAGGGCCTCTTCCAGCAGGCGGCCCTGGGCCAGCAGGCCGAGCTCGAGCACATCCGGCAGCAGCTTGCCGTCCGCGTCGCGCACCCGCTGGCCGTTGGCCCAGGTGCCGCTTTGCACGGTGCCATCGGTCAGCACCAGGGTGCCGCGCCCGTGGTAACTGTCGTTTTCGAACTGGCCGACGTAAAAACTGCCGTCAGGCAGGTTCAGGCGACCCTCGCCGGTAAAGCGCCAATCATTGAATTGACCGAGGTAGTGGCTGCCGTCGGCGCCGATCAGTTCGCCCTTGCCGGTCAGCGCGCCATTCTTGAATTGGCCGATCCAGACATCGCCGTCGGCATTTTCGTAGCGACCGCGACCGTTGAGCTGGTTGTTATTGAAGCCGCCGATGTAGACATCCCCATCGGCACTGTTGAAGGTGCCCTTGCCCTGCAGTTGCCCGTCGACAAAATGCCCGGTGAACTGGTTGCCGCTGGCGTCGAAGCGCTGGCCTTCACCGTTGGGCTTGCCGTTGGCGAACGGGCCCTGGTACTGGCTGCCGTCGTCGAGTTCCAGGCGTCCGAGGCCGGAATAACGGTCGGCCTTGAACTCGCCCCGGTAGGTCATGCCGTTTTCCTTGAGCGTCCCTTCGCCGTCCCGGCGCCCCAGCTTGAAGCTGCCGGTGTAGCTGCTGGTCGGTGTGGTCAGGCTGCCCTGGCCGTGGAACAGGCCCTGCTGGAACTGGCCGCGATAGACCTCGCCATTGCTGCCATGCCATTCCCCGGTGCCGTGCCACTGGCCCTTGTCGAACTGCCCGGCGTACCAGCTGCCGTTGGGGTAGTCGATGCGTCCCTGGCCTTGCAGCAGCCCGTCCACCAGGTCGCCGCGATAGCGACCGCCGTCGGGCAGGCGCGCGTCGGGAGGCAGCGGCGATTCGCCGTCGCCACAGGCGGTGAGCAGCAGGGTCAGGGTCAGTGGGACGAATAAGCGCATAACGGGATCCAGGTCATCAGGCGACGAGTATGCCGCAGCTATGCGCGTTAGATATACAGAAGCGATGCGAAACTGCCTGGACGGTTTCGCGATCGCGCAGGTTTACACGAAGCAGAGCGACAGTGGCTCGGCGATGTAGGCCGGTTTTTCCGAGCCCTCGATTTCCAGCGTGGCGGTGGCCTTGAGCAGCCATTGGCCAGGTTTTTTCTCGGTGACTTCCACCAGGTCGACCTTGAGCCGGACCTTGGAATCGACCTTCACTGGTTGGATGAAGCGCACGCTGTCCAGCCCGTAGTTGACGACCATCTTCACGCCCTCAGGCAGGATCAGGATGTCTTCCATCAGCTTGGGCATCAGCGACAGCGACAGGAAACCGTGGGCGATGGTGCTGCCGAACGGGGTCTGCGCGGCCTTGACCGGATCGACGTGGATGAACTGAAAGTCGCCTGTGGCTTCGGCGAACAGGTTGATGCGGTCCTGATCGATGGTGAGCCATTCGGAACGTCCAAGTTCCTTGCCGACATAATCTTTGAGCGCTGCAACGGGGACGTAGGGCATTGAGACTCTCCTTGGGTTCATCTGTTTTACTTTTTCTGGAACGGGGATCTGCGTCCCCGGAGAACCACTGTAGATCAACATGGCGTGCCGGGAAGGTCATCGACCATGCTTTTTACGAATGCCGAACCATAGCGCGGGCATGCTTATAATGCCGGCGCATTCTTTGAGTAAGTGTTGCAGGGGAGAGAGCGGATGTTGCTACGGGGCCTGACCTGGTTGGTGCTGTTTCAATTGCTGGGCACTGCGATCAATCATTTGTTCCTGCCGGTGTTGCCGGGGCCGATCATTGGCCTGCTGCTGTTGCTGGGCTATCTGGTGGTGCGCGGCGAAGTCAGCGAGCCGCTGAACCTGGCCGCCGGTAGTCTGCTGCGTTATCTGCCATTGCTGCTGGTGCCGCCCGCCGTGGGGGTGATGGTTTATGCCCGGGCCATTGCCGCCGACTTCTGGGCCATCGTCGGTGCGTTGACGGTGTCGCTGGTGCTGTCCGTGGCGTTGACGGGGTTGCTGATGCAGCGCCTGGCCCGGCGTCACATCGCGGCCCCGGAGGAGGACAGCCAATGATGCTCGACTGGCAAGGCGCCTGGACCTCGGTGATCCACCATCCGCTGTTCGGCATCGGCATTACCTTGGGCGCCTATCAACTGGTGCTGGCGGCGTTCGAAAAGACTCGCTGGGTGTTCCTGCAACCGGTGTTGATGTCGATGGTGCTGTTGATCGGCGTGCTGGTCGGTTGCGGCATCGACTATGCCGAATACCGCAAGAGCACCGAGATCCTCAGCATCCTGCTGGGCCCGGCCACGGTCGCCCTGGCGGTGCCGTTGTATTTGAACTTGCGACGGATCAAGCAGTTGTTCTGGCCGATTTTTACTACGCTGGTGATAGCTGGGGTGTTTGCCACAGGCTCTGCGGTGGTGTTGGGCTGGGCTTTCGGTGCCGAGCACATGATCCTGATGACCATGGCACCCAAGTCCGTGACCTCGCCGATCGCCATGCTGGTGGCCGAGCAGATCGGCGGCGTCGCGGCGATGGCGGCGGTGTTCGTGTTGATCACCGGTGTGCTCGGGGCGATCCTCGGCCCGAGCATTCTGACGAAGTTGGGGGTCCATAGCCCTGAAGCCCGGGGCATGGCCCTGGGGTTGGCGGCCCATGCGGTGGGCACGTCGGTGGCGTTGCAGGAAAGTGAGGAGACCGGCGCCTTTGCGGCGCTGGCGATGAGTCTGATGGGCGTGGCCACGGCGGTGCTGCTGCCGTTGGTGGTGTCGATGACGGTTTAAGGAACTGGTTATGAACTTGCCGCTTTTCCCGTTGAACACCGTGCTGTTCCCCGGTTGCATCCTCGACTTGCAGATTTTCGAGGCGCGTTACCTCGACATGATCGGGCGCTGCATGAAAAAGGGCGAAGGTTTCGGCGTGGTGTGCATCCTCGATGGCGAGGAAGTCGGCATCGCGCCTGAAGGCTACGCGCGGGTCGGTTGTGAGGCGCGCATCACCGATTTCTCCCAGCAGGACAATGGCCTGCTGGGCATTCGCGTGCAGGGCGGGCGGCGCTTTATCGTGCATCGCAGCAGCGTCCAGGCGGATCAACTGACCGTCGCCGAGGTCGAGTGGCTGGAAGAGGAGCCGGAGCAACCGCTGCAAGAGGAAGACGCCGACCTGGTGGCACTGCTCAAGGCCCTGGCCGAGCACCCGATGGTCGAGGCGCTGAACATGGGCGCCGAAGCGACCGGCCAGCAATCGCTGGCCAATCAACTGGCCTACCTGCTGCCGTTCAATGAGCTGGACAAGATCGACCTGCTGCAACTCGATGATCCCCAGCAGCGGCTGGATGCGATCCAGGCGTTGCTCGATGAGTTGCAGGGCGAACTCTTTGCCTGACCTAACACATCCACTGAGCAGCACCGCCCCCCTGTGGGAGCGAGCTTGCTCGCGATAGCGGTGGGTCAGCTTGCATCAATGTTGAATGTACAGCCGTCATCGCGAGCAAGCTCGCTCCCACATGGGATCTCCGGTGCCCCCGGATATTGTGTTCAATAGGCATACCGCAACATCGCATGCGGCAAGTGCCGCAGGGCGAAGAAGCTGAACGCCGCCACCAGCGTCGGCAGGATCAGCCACCAGATTCTTGGCGGCATGGCCGGTAGCGGCGTCTGGCGCTGGCTCAACCACAGGACAGCGGCGCAGACGGAGGCGGCGAGCATCGCCCCGGCGACGATGTCGCTCGGCCAATGCGCGCCCAGGTAGACCCGCGACAGGGCGATGGCCAGCGCCGGCAGGCAGCCCAGCAGCAGCCAGGTCAGGCGCAGGCGTGGCGGCTGGCCGCGGCCGGCCAGGACGGCGAGGGCCAGGAACAGCGCGAACGCCCCGGAGGCATGGCCGCTGGGCATGCTGTAGCTGGTCAGCGGGTCGGTGAGGATTTCCGGGCGCACGCGGGCAAAGAAGTGTTTGCTGCCGGTATTGGCCAAGGAGGAGAGCAGCATCGTGCCACCGGCAAAGATTGCCTGGCGCCATTGGCGCGCGAGCAACAGCAACCCGGTCAGCAGGGCGCTGAAAATCAGCATGTAGCGGAACTCGCCCATCAGCGTGAACGTCACGGCGATTTCATCCAGCGTCGGGCTGCGGTGCTCCTGGACGAGGGACACCAAGCCCTGGTCGAACGCGGTCAGGTAGCGAAAGCCGATGAACAGGCTGATCAGGATCACCAGGCCTATGCCTGCGATCAGCGCCGAGGCATGGCGATGACGACGCAGGCTGCTGTTGACGCTCAGCCCGATCATCACCGCGATGCTGCCGATGACCACGCCGGCCTGTGGCCAGAAACCTTCGGGCAGCGGCAGGCGAAACGCCGCCCCGGTGGCCCAGCCCGGCAGCAGGTACGCCACGGTCCAGCCCGCCGCGGCCAACACGCTGACGGCGGCGAAGCGCGGGAACGGCATGTCGCACATCCCGGCCACCATCGGCAACATGGGCCGTAGCGGGCCGATAAAACGGCCCACCAGCAGGCTGGCGATACCGTAGCGTTGGAAATAACTTTCCGCCGCGCTCATCCATTCCGGGTGATGCCGCAGCCCCGGCAGGCGCCGGATGTTCTGGTGGAAATGCCGGCCCAGGAAGTACGACACCAGGTCCCCCAGCAACCCGCCAAGCAGGCCCAGCAGCAACGTCTCGCCCAAGGACAACGCGCCGCTACCGGCCAGCACGGCGATGGCAAACAACAGCACGGTACCGGGCACGATCAGGCCGGCGATGGCCAGGCACTCCACGCAGGCGACGATGAACACCGCCACCGCCAGCCATTGCGGGTTGACGGTCAACCAACCGGTGATGCTATCGAGCCATGGGCCCATAAATACAACTCCATTGAATAGTGATGGGCATGCACCGCCCCTCCTGTGGGAGCGAGCTTGCTCGCGATTGCGGTGTGTCAGTCAGCCCCCATTCTGCTGACCCGACGCTATCGCGAGCAAGCTCGCTCCCACATGGGATTCTGTTGCGAACACAAAACCTGTGAC
>NZ_CAKKMI010000056.1:0-45162 GCF_918698105.1 Pseudomonas brassicacearum
GGATGTACCAGACATACCGCTATCGCGAGCAAGCTCGCTCCCACAGGTTCGAGTTAATATTCTTTTTTGGTCTTAATAAATATCTTCTTATTCCTTAAGTAATATGGCTCTCCTCCCTATACTCGTCCGGGAACAGACACGCAGGAGAGCACCCATGCGCAACGAATCGATTCGCTACCTGATTGTGCCGGGCTGGCAAGGATCGCCGGAAAATCATTGGCAGACCCACTGGCAGAACAGCCTGCCCAACAGCGCCCGGGTCGAACAGGCCGACTGGCTGACGCCTCGGCGTGAAGACTGGGTCGCGGCGCTGGCCGAGGCCGTGGCCGCCGACAGCACGCCGGTGATCCTGATTGCCCATAGCTTGGGTTGCATCACGATCGCGCATTGGGCGGCCACTGCGCCGGTGCAGTTGTTGCGGCAGATCCGTGGGGCGTTGCTGGTGGCGCCTGCGGATGTGGAGCGGCCGGCCTGTGCGCCAGCGCTGCGCAATTTCGCGCCGATTCCCACCGATCTGCTGCCGTTCCCCAGCCAAGTGGTCAGCTCCGACAATGACGCGGCGGTCAGTGCCGCGCGAGCTCTGGAGTTGGCGCGCAATTGGGGGGCCGAGGCCGGGATCCTGGCGAGGGCGGGGCATATCAACGTGAAATCCGGCCACCAGCGCTGGGAGCAGGGTTTCGCTTATCTCTATCGCTTGCAAAGCCGCATGGAGCATCACGTCCTGCGTCGCGCTTGAATCGCCCTTGCATGTTAATGCCCTTCCGTCTGCCGACGGTGCAGGGCGGGAGTCTGTCATGAGTTCGCATGAACATTTCGGTCAGCCATTGCTGACCTTTCCCGATGCGGAAAAAAGCCCCCTGAGTATCCGCGCCAAAGCGCTGGTCTTTGTCGACCCGCGTTCGCGGCAGTTGCGCCAGGAACTGGAAGCGTTGGCACCGCGTTCAGTCTCGGTGTTGATCCGCGGGGAAACCGGTACCGGCAAGGAGTTGCTGGCCCGACACATCCATCGCGAGAGCAATCGCGGCGGGTTGTTTGTCTCGGTCAACTGCGGCGCCATCAGCCCAACCTATGCCGACGCTGAACTGTTCGGTTATGCCGCCGGCAGCTACAGCGGCTCGGCCAGCAGCCGGGCCGGTTGGTTCGGCTCGGCCAATGGCGGCACGTTGTATCTGGATGAGATTGGTGACTTGCCGCTGCCGATCCAGATTAAGTTGCTGGCCGCGCTGGAAAACCACGAAGTCACCCGCGTCGGCGCGCATCAGCCCAGTCCGATGGACGTGCGCTTGGTCGCGGCCACCAGCATCGACCTGGCGCAAGCGGTGGCCGCCGGAAAATTCCACGAACGGCTCTATCACTACCTGAGTGAAGGCCGGCTCGAATTGCCCGCCCTGCGTGAGAGGGTGGGCGACATCCTGTCACTGGCCGAGTATTTCCTGGGCATCTACAGCCAGCGCCTTGGCCTGACGGTGCCGCTGATCAGCGAGGCGGCGCAGCACGTGCTGGAACAGCATGACTGGCCGGGCAACACCCGCGAATTGGAAAACGTTATTCATTTTGCGTTGTTGGTGAGTGATGGCGATTACATATTGCCGGAGCATCTCAATTTGCCACCTCCCACGGAGCCTTCGGAAAGAATCAAGCACCTGGCGCTTACGTTGATCGGGCAAGGCAAGCACCAGCAACTTGAACAATTAAAACAGTGGTTCGCCGGCCTCTGATTTGTACATCAGCCTCACCGAATGACTTAACCCTGATGGTCTTTATATCGTCGGGGTTTTTGTTATGTGAATATTAAGTGTGTTCTTGTGAAGCGTGCGATTGTTCATGAACTTTGTAAGCTGTTCCTGCAAATAATTTGTGTGGTTTTCGAGCTTGATTACCCATTCGGTAGTCATCATTAATTGAATGGCAAAAGCAATGTAATCGACCAAGCAGAAAGACGATAACAATTCAATTAATAGATACCGAGGATTAGACAATGGACGATAAAAATAACCAACCTGTCATGGTGCGCGAATCGATATGGACGGATGTAAAAAAATTTGGAATTGTTTCCGTAACGGGGGGTAACCAACTGTACAGAAACGGCTATCAACAATTGCTGGTAAAAGTATTCGTCGAGGTGACGGATTGGCTCGGCTACAGTACTTCACTGATCCAGTCCGAATTTGATTCTATTGCGTTGATTAATGGCATCACCGGGGTGGCATTAATTAAAGACAGGAATCGGGGTGACGTCGGTGTCTGGAAATACACTGAACAGGAAGACAGCCGTTTCCGCCAACTTCCTCCTAATGGTCCTGTCCAAGGCCCAGTGCCGTCGGGGGAGTTTGTTTACACAAAGGATTTTTATGTCACGTCCAGCTCCGACAGGCCGATTGACTTGCAATTGCGTATCACGCGAGCAGACGGCGTAACGTTTCACTCCGATAAGCTGAAAAACTTTGGTGCTCTCGCACTGGTTCCACTTCCTCCGGCGACTTATCGACCTGAGCAGTATTCGGTTCGTCGCACTTCGGCCCCCTATACCAGTCGCGGTGATATCGAGAAAGTCGAGGTTTTCAATCTGGAGCTGATCATTGATCAGCAGCGAATGGAGTTCGTCACGGATTTCAGCATGAGTGCTCATCTTCGGATAGGAAGCTCGGACAGCCGATACACAGGTTACTACGTTGTCGGGTATGGGAATGGCAGGTCCATGCGAACGGGAGCGCGGGTGTATTGGGATCTGCCGGATGCGCTGGGAAGGGACCGGAGCGGAAACCGAAATGTGGCATGGGTGCTCGCCTACGGGAAGCACGGTGGACGCGTGTGGGTCCGAGACCCTGTGAGCAAAACCTCGTTCGAATTGCGCGATATGTATGGAAATTTCCATCAGTTGCACCTGGAGCTAACCGATAACCCGCTGACGGTTCGGGTTTATTGATAAAACAAAAACAACTATTTCAAGGATGAAACCCATGACGCTCTCGTATTCTCCCGCCGGGCAATTAACTTCGGCTGCCTTTAAGTTTGACAGTTTCGTCCGTTCGGGCGTGGATCCCCGTACCGGTAGCTACAGTTGCAGCGTGGCGTTGGACGCGGCGCCGGATGACGCAACCGGTGGGCCGAAGGTCTCAATGACCCTCTCATACGATTCCTTTAATGATCAGAATCTTGGTCTAGGAACCGGGTGGTCCCTTCGCACCTGCAGCTACGATCAGCGCCAACGGAAATTGACGCTGACAAACGGTGAGACTTATCAACTTTTCATGAGTGGCAGTCAGGTTGCTTTCCAGGATAAAAAACTCGATAACTTGAGCGTCACCGTGCAAGGTGACGAACTTGTCATTGAACATATCGATGGCAGGGCCGAGGTTCTGTCACGTCCGAGTACGGATTATAACGAGTGGCTGCTGACGCGTGAGTATTGCCCCGATGGCAAGGAAACACGTTATGAATATCGTCTTTTATCCGGACGACGACAATTGGTGGCCGCCTATCATCAACATCGCCGTGTCATGCATATCGACTACGCCCAGAACAGCCCGACGCCACCCACGATTACCGTGTGGCCGGATATTCCTTCCAAGAAGCGCCAGTACCTGCTTGCACTGCAGAACGGAGTGCTCGCACGCATCAGGCTGGTCACCGCGCAAGACAGTGCATCGGTCTGGTCCTTTGGCTATGAGCGAAGTAGTGGATATTTGGTGATGAGAGAAGTTCGTCAGCCAAACGGTGCCCAGGAAAGGCTTACCTACAAAGCTCAGGGCCACAAGCTCCCCACTGGGGCGCCGGCAACCTACTTGCCCGTTGTCGTCCAATCGGTTGTGTCTCCTGGCGGGGGGCAGCCGCCGATTTTTAACGTTTACGAGTATTCGGGCAGAAATTTCCTTGGGTATGGTTCAAGCGTTCGATGGTCCGCTGAGCGTGATGTGCTTTATGACGAGCGCGGCAACTATGAATACTCCTCTACTCAAATCCAGATGGACTCCGGCACTCGCGGCGTACGTGAGGCCTCTCGAATCATTCGCACCTACAATCGCTTTCATTCGATGATTTCGCAAAGGACCATCCGCGTCGGCACGATGCACCTGCGGGAAATCGAATATTACGATGAGCCCAATCGGGCTTTCCGTGATCAGCCCCCACGGTTCCAGTTGCCGCGCGTCGTGCGTGACAGTTTTTTTGACACCCGCGTGGCTGAGGGGGCGGGCCGCAGCAATACCAGGACCGAGGTTACCCGCACTTCTTATGATGAACATGGGAACCTGCTGGAAAAAACCAGCCCGTCCGGGGCGCGGGAGGTCTATGAATATTTCCCGGCGCAAGGGGGGGCGGATTGTCCTGCCAGCCCCATAGGCGTGCCGTGTTTTCTCAAGCAGAAGTCGATCATCGCCTCCCCTGATTTCGCCGTCGCGCCGACGACGGTGGTTCGATATACCTATACGCAACTGCCCTCGTTGCGTCCCGGTGGTGGCGGCTGTATCCGGCTCGCCAGCGAAACACTGTACGAAGACGGCGTCAGCGAGCCACGGGTGGATTGTCGTTTACGGTACGTCAACAACAGCAGGGATTTCTTTCATGGACGGCTGCACAGCAAGGTTGAAACCGTAGGCGGCGTGCGCAGTGAACACCGTTATGTGTACCAGCGTGAAAACGATAACGTTCGCACCGATCTGACCTTTAGCGCTCAGGGACTGAGCCATCGGCGGCAGGAATGGCATGACGAATGCGGGTGGCTGATCAGAACCTGTGAATCTGGCGGCAGTACCGTCAGCATCGAATACGATTCTCTGGGGCAACTGACCTGTGAGACGGTGATGCCCGACACTGACAGCTCAGCGTCCCGTCAATTCACCTATCGGGCCGCCACGTCCAGCGATCCGTTTGTCACCGTTACCGTCAAGGATGCCCGCGGCTGCCTGACAGCTACCCACAGCGACGGACTTGGACGCACCATAAGGGTCGAGAAACAGGACGTCGATGAACCTGGTGCGCCCATGCGCGTGATCCATGAGGCCCAATACGACGGGCTCGGTCGCCTGCAGTCGGATAAACACACCGATTGGTTCAACGGCAAGCCGAAAACACTGGAGAGCCTGTATGAGTACGATCAGTGGGGGCACCAGAACCGCACCATTCGCCGTGGGCAAGTGACCGTTCATGATGAGATTGATCCTGTAGCTCGCACCCGTACCGAGTGGGTGGAGGGCGGCGGCAAGACTCGTACATTTATTAATGCTTTGGAGAAACCGTCGCGCGTCGAACGTGTGGACCTGTCAGGCGTTGTGCGCGAGGTAACCGCCTACGAATACGATGGTCTGGGACGGTGTATCAGGCAAACGGCTTCCGATGGGGCGGTTACCCGCTACGCATACGACTTGGGCGGTCGCGTGCTGAGCACAATTTTACCCGACGGCACGGTGATTGGAAAAAGCTACGCGGCTCAAAGCCAGGGTGACTATCCCACGCAAATCAGCGCAAACGGCTATGTCGTGGGGACTCGCACCTACGATGGACTGATGCGTATTACGGGCACCCAGTCAGGTGGTCGAACCGAACGGATGGTTTATGAAGGTTCCAGCAGGAACGCCTCGCAGACGATCACACCGGCCGGCAAAGTCCTGCGGTTCACCCTTGATCCTTTGCTCGATGATCGCGTCACCGAGCGTTCAGGCAGCCAGGCGTCGGTTTTGGCCAGGCACCGTTTCGATCCGCACACCGGCCTGCTTCAGGAGACGGCCAACTCGCTGGTTCAGCGACGCCTGGAGTATTTTGCTTCCGGTCGGCTCAGCCGGGAGTCATGGATAACCGCACTCGACCGGTTCGATAGTCTGCAAACCTATTCCTTGATGGGAAAGCCGATCGGTCATACGGATGTCAACGGCACGAACCGCACCTGCCGCTATGACGAGACGGGACGGTTGTCGGGAATCACTCAAGGCCCAATCGCTGTCACCTACTCGTACGACTCTCGAGGGCAAGTCAGTTGTATTGCCGTTGCCGACTCTCAAACGCGCCTTTCGATGGTCACCGATCTGGCGTACGACGAATTTGGTCGCGAGATTCTTCGCCGCTCCAGCTCTGGGGAAAATGACGTCATCGAGGTGGGCCAGTCGTTCGGCCCTGGCGATAAGCTCAGTCGGCGCACGCTCACCTCCAACAATGAGGTTCTGCGCCTTGAGTCGTTCACCTATGACTTACGGGGCCGCTTGACGCTTTATGCTTGTGAAGGCAAGCAGGCACCCGTGGATTCCCAGGGCAAAGTCATCGTTTCCCAGAACTACACCTACGACTATCTCGACAACATTTGTCAGGTGGTGACACGCTTCGCAGGCGGCGAAAACATTGCAAACTATCGATATGACCTGACTGACAAAACCCAACTGAGTGCTGTCATCCACAGTCATCCCGACTACGTGTCCGCCAATTCGACCTTCAATTACGACACCGACGGCAATCTGCTCAATGATTCACAGGGGCGCGGGCTTGTTTACGACGAGCTGGGTCGCCTGGAAAACGTGACGTCGACAGACTCGAGGTTGACGTTGGCCCGCTATCGATATGATGCCTCGGACCGGCTCCATGCCTTTGAATTGATGAATGAAAAACCGTGTCGGCGCTTCTACCGTGAAGAGCAGTTTTGCGGCGAGGTTACAGATGATGAGAGCCGCAGCGTCGTGCGCGAGGGCCAGCAGTTGTTGGCGTTGCTACAAGGTCCGCAGACGGCACTATTGAGCACCGATGCCTATGGCAACGTCTTGCAGGTGCTGTCTGGCGGCGACAACACCAGGCTCGCCTATGCGCCCTATGGGCAGCGCCCGGTGTCGGATGGGTTGGCAAGCCTGTTCGGCTTCAGCGGCGAACCGCTTGACCCCGCGACCGGTTGTTACCTGCTCGGCAACGGCTATCGGGCCTACGATCCGGTATTGATGAGATTCCACCGGCCCGACAGTTGGAGCCCTTTCGATGGCGGCGGCCTCAATCCATATGCCTACTGCCTCGGGGACCCGATCAATCTCAACGATCCGACCGGTCATATTTCCACCTGGGGCTGGATCAAGATTGGCCTTACGGCTGCATTCGCAGTGGCTTCCGTTGCGTTCACCATTGCGACCTTAGGCGCATCCGCGCCCTTGGTCGGGATGTCATTTTCGGCCGCGGCGGCGTTGACGCTGGAGGTGGTGTCAGGTGCGGTATCCATTGCATCGATGATATTAGAAGAAGCTGCTCCGGACGCCGTGGCCACTCAGATCCTGAGTTACGCCAGCATTGCCTTGGGGGTTGCGTCCGGTGGGGCTTCCCTGGCGGGCAAAGTGCTAGGTAAAGGCACCTCGGTCGCGCTGCAGAAAACCGTCGATTCGCTCGGTGATGTCGTGACAGTGAGTCGCCAAAATGCCTTGCGCACGACGCGCATCGGAGGGCATGGCAGGGCGGCGAGCCCTTTGATTCGTAGAGGCGGGCAGCGCAACCTCATCGCGCTTCAAAAAGATCTGGGAAATGTGCTGACAGCCAAGGATGTGGTCGACTATGCCAAATACCCGGTCGACGGCGTCAGGTACATGATTGATAGAGATCGATACATCGAGAAACTCAAAGGGTTTTTCCAGGCGGAGGATGGATGGTCCGGTCAGGATCGGGGCGGGCAGGCGTTCGACGACATCTATGGCGACGTCAGGGAACGAGGCTCGGATATCCGATTTGCGTGATGACAGGCAGGGGCACCTTTCTCTATATATGAGTTATCGGTCTAAGCATCGTGATAAATGATATTGTTAAGGCATAAAAAATATCGGTATCTTCCGCATCACGCCAGCGATAGCACTTCACTGGCACTCTCACAATTGGCCGTCGTCCCTGACGACAGTGATATTCGATAAGGACACTGCATGAAAAAGGTTCTGTTGTTCACCGCATTGGCGGCAGCCTTGGCCTCGGGCCTGGCCCAGGCTGCGGAGAAACTGGTGGTGGCCGCCACGCCGGTGCCCCACGCTGAAATCCTCGAGCTGATCAAGCCAACCCTGGCCAAAGAAGGCGTGGACCTGGAAATCAAGGTCTTCACCGACTACGTCCAACCCAACGTACAGGTTGATCAGAAGCGCCTGGACGCCAATTACTTCCAGACCCTGCCATACCTGACGAACTTCAACGAAGGCAAAGGCACCCATCTGGTGACCGTGATCGGCGTTCACGTCGAACCGTTCGGCGGCTACTCGAAGAAGTACAAAAAACTGGCTGACCTGCCAGACGGCGCGACCATCGCGTTGCCTAACGAAGGCAGCAACAGCGGCCGTGCGCTGATCCTGCTGCAGAAGGCTGGCCTGATCGAGTTGAAAGATCCGAAAAACGCCTTGGCGACGCCGAAAGATATCGCCAAGAACCCGCACAACTTCAAGTTCAAGGAACTGGAATCGGCCATGCTGCCGCGCGTGCTGGACCAGGTCGACCTGGACCTGATCAACACCAACTATGCCCTGGAAGCGGGTCTTAACCCGGCCAAGGACGCACTGGTGATCGAAGGTGCGGATTCGCCTTACGTCAACTTCCTGGTGGCCCGTCCGGACAACAAGGACAGCCCGGCCATCCAGAAACTGGCCAAGGCCCTGACCAGCCCTGAAGTGAAGGCGTTCATCGAGAAGAAATACAGCGGCGCGGTACTGCCGGCGTTCTGATTCGCGCGGTAAACCTTGTCACGGTTTCAAACGCCGACGGCTGATACCGCGTCGGCGTTTTTTATTGTGGGAGCGAGCCTGCTCGCGATTCGGCTTATCAGGCGCCACTCAATCCGCCCAATGCCACGCCGGTTCATCCAGCACCCGCTGCCCGACGATCCCGGTCTGTCCCAGCTCCTTTTCCAGCACGATGCAATTGCAGTCCTCATCCTGCTCCAGCGCGGCGATCAGGCGCGTGGCGTGGGACACCACCCAGACCTGGCAATTGGCTGAAGCCCGGATGATCAGCCGCGCCAGGGCTGGCAACAGATCGGGGTGCAGGCTGGTTTCCGGTTCGTTGAGCACCATCAGCGAGGGCGGGCGTGGGGTGAGCAGGGCGGCCACCAGCAACAGATAGCGCAGGGTCCCGTCCGACAGTTCGGCGGCGGACAGCGGCCGCAGCAGGCCGTGCTGTTGAAACGCGATGGCGAAACGCCCGCCTTGCAGTTTCTCGATGTGCAGGTGGGCACCGGGAAACGCGTCGCCGATGGCGGCATGCAAGGCCTCGACGTCACCGATTTCAAGGATGGTCTGCAGCGCGGCGGCCAGGTCGCGTCCGTCGTGGTGCAGCACTGGCGTGCGGGTGCCCAGTTGCGGCTGGCGCACCGGGGCGTCGGCGTCGCTGCGAAAATGATCGTAGAAGCGCCAGCGCCGAATGAACTCGCGCATCTGCAAGACCTCCGGCGAAGTGCGCAGGCTGCCGACCTGGTCGAACAGGCTGTCGAAAGACGGCGTGTACTGGGCCAGCACCTCCCAGGAACGGCCTTCGCGGGCACGGATCATCGGCCCGTTGCGGTCCACCAGCAGGCTGGACGGCCGAAACACCGGGCCGGCCCAGATGCATTCGCGCTTGATTTCAGGGTCCAGTGAAAACGCTGAAAGACTGGGTTCCGGCAGCCCCAGGGAGATCGAGTAGCTGAAGTCCTCGCCGACGAAACCCAGGCGCAAGCGCTTGATACGCTGCCACGCCGTCGCCTGGATCGGCACCTCGCCGTTACGCATGCGCCGGCTGATTTCTTCCGGCCCGGCCCAGAAGGTCGAGTCCAGTCCGCCTTCACGGGCGAGGGCGTTGACTACCCCGCCCTGGGCGGTCTCGGCCAACAGGCGCAGGGCGCGGTACAGATTGGACTTGCCGCTGCCGTTGGGGCCGGTGATCAGGTTCAGCCGGCCCAGGGGGATGACCAATTTATTGATCGATCGATAGTTGGCCACCGCCAATGTCTTGAGCATCAGCAAACTCCTTCTGCATGGGGTTGTAGGAGCTGTCGAGCGAAGCGAGGCTGCGATCTTTCCAAGCCCAATTGAATCTCAAGCGAAAGAACAAAAGATCGCAGCCTCGCTTCGCTCGACAGCTCCTACGGGAAGAGACCAGTCTGCCTGACTGCTACGCATTCGTTGAACCCTGTTCTAAGCTCACAGTCGTATCGTCACTGGTACGTCCGTACAGCGCAAAGGAGTCTGCATGACTGGTCCCGGAATCAAATGGGTCATTGGTTTGGGCGTGTGTGCATTGTTGACGGGGTGCGGTGATAAGAAGCCCGAAGAAAAAGCCCTGCCACGGGTTTTCGTGCAACAAGCCGTGCCCAGCGAATACGCCGCCTCGGTGACCCTGACCGGCGATATCCAGGCGCGGGTGCAGGCTGACTTGTCGTTTCGCGTGGGTGGCAAGATCATCGAGCGCAAGGTCGATGTCGGCGACCGCGTCTCGGCCCGGCAAGTGCTGGCCCGGCTCGATCCTCGGGACTTGCAGACCAGCGTCGACTCCGCCGAGGCCCAGGTGGCCGCGGAGCAGGCGCGGGTCAAGCAGAGTGCGGCGGCGTTCGTGCGCCAGCAGAAACTCTTGCCCAAGGGCTACACCAGCAAGAGCGAATACGACGCCGCCCAGGCGCAACTGCGCAGCAGCCAGAGTGCGCTGACCGCCGCCCAGGCCCAACTGGCCAACGCCCGCGAACAACTGAGCTACACCGCCCTGGTTGCCGAGGCTCCGGGCATCATCACGGCGCGCCAGGCGGAAGTCGGCCAGGTGGTGCAGGCCACGGAGCCGATCTTCAGCCTGGCCCGGGACGGCGAACGCGACGCTGTGTTCAACATCTACGAATCGCTGTTGCGCGAACCGCCGTCGGACTCTGCAATCACCATCAGTTTGTTGGATAACCCCGCCATCAAGACCACCGGCACGGTGCGTGAGATCACCCCGGCGGTGTCGGCCCAGACCGGCACCGTGCAGGTCAAGGTCACCCTCGATGACTTACCCGAAGGCATGCACCTGGGCTCGGTGGTCAGCGCCACGGCCAAGTCCGCCGGCAAGACCGCCTTCGAGCTGCCTTGGTCGGCATTGACCAAGAACCTCAGCGACCCGGCCGTGTGGCTGGTGGACGGCGAGGGCAAGGCGCAGTTGCAGACGGTAACCGTCGGCCGCTACCTGACCGGCAAGGTCATCATCAGCGATGGCCTCAAGGGTGGTGAGAAAATCATCACCGCAGGCGGGCAATTGCTGCACCCCGGCGTACGCGTCGAGATCGCTGAAAACACCTCTGGAAAAATCACGTCGGGAGCCCAGCCATGAAGCGCTTGTGGATGGTCTCGGCCGGCCTCTTGCTGGCCGCTTGCTCCAAGGAAGAAGCGCCGCCCGAACCGGTGCGCCCGGTGTTGTCCGTTGAAGTCAGGGCCCTCGACCAGCAGGCGCTTGGGCGATTCGCCGGGAATATCCAGGCGCGCTACGAGAGCGACGTGGGTTTCCGCGTGCCAGGACGGATCGCCAGCCGCAATGTCGACGTCGGCGCTCAGGTCAAGAAGGGCGACCTGCTTGCCACGCTCGACCCTACCGACCAGCAGAACCAGTTGCGCGCCGCCCAGGGCGATCTGGCGCGGATCGAGGCGCAGTACATCAATGCCCAGGCCAATGCCCGCCGCCAGCAGCAATTGTTCGACCGTGGCGTCGGTGCCCAGGCGCAACTGGACATCGCCCAGACCGACCTGAAAACCACCGGTGCTGCTCTCGAACAGGCCCGGGCCTGGGTGGAGCAGGCCCGCGACCAGCTCAACTACAGCGAGCTGCACACCGACCACGATGCCATCGTCACGGCCTGGAACGCCGAAGCCGGGCAGGTCGTCACCGCAGGCCAGCAAGTGGTGACCCTGGCCCGCCCGGACATCAAGGAGGCGGTGATCGACCTGCCGGCCGGTCTGGCTGAACGCCTGCCCGCGGACGTGGTGTTCGAGGTCGCCGCGCAATTGGACCCGAGCATCCACACCACCGCCACCGTGCGCGAGATCGAACCCCAGGCCCAGAGCGCCACCCGTACCCGCCGCGCGCGCCTGACGTTGGCCGATACACCGCCAGGTTTTCGCCTGGGCACGGCCATCAGCGTGACCCTGAGCTCGACCATCGAACCGCGCATCGAGCTGCCACTCAGCGCGTTGCAAGAAATCGACGGCAAGGCGCGGATCTGGCTGGTCGACCCGCACAGCCAGACCGTCTCGCCCCGTGACGTGCGGATTCTCGAACGTACGGCCAGCTCGGTGCTGGTGGCCAACGGCATCAAGGCCGGTGATCGCGTGGTCAGCGCCGGGGTGAACAGTCTCCAGCCGGGGCAGAAAGTGAAACTCGACGAGGAAGCACGATGAAAGGGCCTTTCAATCTGTCCGAATGGGCCCTGCGGCATCAGTCGTTCGTCTGGTACCTGATGTTCGTGGCATTGTTGATGGGTGTGTTTTCGTACATGAACCTGGGGCGCGAAGAAGACCCATCGTTCACCATCAAGACCATGGTCATCCAGACCCGTTGGCCTGGCGCGACCCAGGAAGAAACCCTCAGGCAGGTCACCGACCGCATCGAGAAAAAACTCGAAGAACTCGACTCCCTTGATTATGTGAAGAGCTACACCCGGCCGGGGGAATCGACGGTATTCGTGTACTTGCTCGATACCACTGGCGCCAAGGAGATCCCCGAGATCTGGTACCAGGTGCGCAAGAAGATCAATGACATCCGCGGTGATTTTCCCCAGGGCCTGCAAGGGCCAGGCTTCAATGACGAATTCGGCGATGTCTACGGTTCGGTGTATGCCTTCACCGGCGACGGCCTGTCGATGCGCCAGTTGCGCGACTACGTGGAACAGGTGCGCGCCGAGATCCGTGACGTCCCCGGCCTGGGCAAGGTCGAGATGGTGGGTGAGCAGGATGAAGTGCTGTACCTGAACTTCTCCACGCGCAAACTCGCCGCGCTGGGCATCGACCAGCGCCAGGTGGTGCAGAGCCTGCAATCGCAGAATGCCGTGACCCCGGCCGGGGTCATCGACGCCGGACCGGAGCGGATTTCCGTGCGCACGTCCGGGCAGTTCCAGTCGGAAAAAGACCTGGCCAACGTCAATCTGCGGCTCAATGACCGCTTCTATCGCCTGGCCGACATCGCCGATATCAGCCGCGGTTACGTCGACCCCGCCACGCCGATGTTCCGTTTCAACGGCACACCGGCCATCGGCCTCGCCATCGCCATGAAGAAGGGCGGCAACATCCAGGACTTCGGCAAGGCATTGCATGCGCGCATGAGCGAGCTGACCGCTGACCTGCCGGTGGGCGTTGGCGTGCATACCGTGTCGGACCAGGCCGAAGTGGTGGAGGAAGCGGTCGGCGGCTTCACCAGTGCCCTGTTCGAGGCGGTGATCATCGTCCTGGTCGTCAGCTTCATCAGCCTTGGCGTACGGGCCGGGCTGGTGGTGGCCTGTTCGATTCCGCTGGTGCTGGCGATGGTCTTCCTGTTCATGGAATACAGCGGCATCACCATGCAGCGGATTTCCCTCGGCGCGTTGATCATCGCCCTCGGCCTGCTGGTGGACGACGCGATGATCACCGTGGAAATGATGGTCACGCGCCTGGAAAAAGGCGACAGCAAGGAACAGGCCGCGACCTTCGCCTACACCTCGACGGCGTTCCCGATGTTGACCGGGACCCTGGTGACCGTGGCCGGTTTCGTGCCCATCGGCCTGAACGCCAGTTCCGCTGGCGAGTACACCTTCACCCTGTTCGCGGTGATCGCCGTGGCGATGCTGGTGTCGTGGATCGTCGCCGTGCTGTTTGCCCCGGTGATCGGCGTGCACATCCTCAGCACCAACATCAAACCCCACAGCGCCGAGCCGGGGCGGGTCGGTCGGGCGTTCAATGGCGGCCTGCTGTGGGCGATGCGCAATCGCTGGTGGGCCATCGGCATCACCGTGCTGCTGTTCGTGCTGGCGGTGTTTTGCATGCGCTTCGTGCAGAACCAGTTTTTCCCGTCCTCGGACCGACCGGAAATCCTGGTGGACCTCAACCTGCCGCAGAACGCCTCGATGGACGAGACCCGCCGGGCCGTCGATCGTCTGGAAGCGACCCTCAAGGGCGACCCGGACATCGAGCGCTGGAGCACCTACATCGGCGAAGGCGCGATTCGCTTTTACCTGCCGCTGGACCAGCAACTGCAGAACCCGTACTACGCGCAATTGGTGATTGTCAGCAAGGGCCTGGAGTCGCGCACGGCCCTCACCGAGCGCCTGCAAAAGCGTCTGCGCGAGGATTTCGTCGGGATTGGCAGCTACGTGCAGGCCCTGGAAATGGGCCCGCCGGTGGGTCGGCCGATCCAGTACCGGGTCAGTGGCAAGGACATCGACCAGGTGCGCAAGCATGCGATCGAACTGGCCACCGAGCTGGACAAGAACTCGCACATTGGCGAAATCATTTACGACTGGAACGAACCGGGCAAGGTGCTGCGCATCGACATCGCCCAGGACAAGGCGCGGCAGTTGGGTTTGTCTTCCGATGATGTGGCCAGGCTGATGAACAGCATCGTCAGCGGCTCGCCGGTGACCCAGGTCAACGACGATATTTACCTGATCGACGTGGTCGGCCGTGCCGAAGATGCTGAGCGGGGTTCGCCGGAAACCCTGCAGAACCTGCAAATCGTCACCCCGGGCGGCACCTCGATTCCGTTGCTGGCGTTCGCCACGGTGCGCTATGAACTGGAACAGCCCTTGGTGTGGCGTCGCGACCGCAAGCCGACCATCACCATCAAGGCTGCCGTGCGCGACGAGATCCAGCCCACCGACCTGGTCAAGCAACTGCAACCGGACATCGACAAGTTCGCTGCCGGCCTGCCAGTGGGCTACAAGGTCGCCACGGGCGGTACGGTGGAAGAGAGCAGCAAGGCCCAAGGGCCGATCGCCAGCGTCGTGCCGCTGATGCTGTTCTTGATGGCGACTTTCCTGATGATCCAACTGCACAGCGTGCAGAAACTGTTCCTGGTGGCGAGCGTCGCGCCCCTCGGGTTGATCGGCGTGGTGCTGGCGCTGGTGCCGACAGGCACGCCCATGGGCTTCGTGGCGATCCTCGGGATCCTCGCCTTGATCGGCATCATCATCCGTAACTCGGTGATCCTGGTGACCCAGATCGATGAATACGAACGTGACGGCTACGAGCCTTGGGATGCGGTGGTGGAAGCCACCGAGCACCGGCGCCGACCGATCCTGCTCACGGCGGCCGCGGCGAGCCTGGGGATGATCCCGATTGCCCGGGAAGTGTTCTGGGGGCCGATGGCCTACGCGATGATCGGCGGGATCATCATCGCCACCCTGCTGACGCTGTTGTTCCTGCCGGCGCTGTATGTGGCCTGGTACAAGATTCGCGAGCCCAAGCGCGATTGAAATGGCGTTAACTCATGAGGGCTGCTGTGCAGCCCATCGCGAGCAAGCTTTGCTCCCACAGCAGATCCGTGGTGAATTCAGATTCTGTATTCGCAAAGATCTGTGGGAGCAAAGCTTGCTCGCGATAGCGCCCGTCCAGCCACCGAAAACTTCTTATTTACGCAACAACCGCAACCCATTGAACACCACCAGCAAACTCACCCCCATGTCGGCAAACACCGCCATCCACATGGTGGCGAACCCGGCGAAGGTGAACCCGAGGAAGATCGCCTTGATCACCAACGCCAAGGCAATGTTCTGTTTCAGGATGCTGGAAGTCTGCCGCGACAGGCGAATGAACGCCGGGATCTTGCGCAGATCATCGTCCATCAAGGCGACATCGGCGGTTTCGATGGCCGTGTCGGTGCCGGCCGCCGCCATGGCGAAACCGATCTCCGCACGGGCCAGGGCCGGGGCGTCGTTGATGCCGTCGCCGACCATGCCGACGCGGTGACCCTGGGCGTACAAGGCTTCGATGGCTTGCAGCTTGTCTTCGGGCAACAGGTCGCCCCGAGCCTGGTCCATGCCCACCTGCGCGGCAATCGCGTCGGCAGTGTGGGCGTTGTCGCCGGTGAGCATCAAGGTCTTGATGCCCAGGTCATGCAGTTGCCGAATGGCTTCACGGCTGGAGTCTTTCACGGTGTCGGCCACGGCAAACAGCGCCAAGGGGCCTGTAGCGCCGAGCAGCAGCACCACGGACTTGCCTTGTTTTTCCAGGGCGAAGAGTTTTTCCTCCAGTTCGGGGGAGCACAGGCCGAGGTCTTCCACGAGACGGTGATTGCCCAGGTGATAAGTCTGCCCGCCGATGTCGCCGCGCACGCCGCGCCCGGCAAGCGCTGCGAAGTTATCCACAACCTGCTGCGTCAGTTGTTTATCCACAGCCGCGTTGGCAATCGCCCGGGAAACCGGGTGGTCGGAGCGCTCGGCTAGGCTGGCGGCCAGGGCCGGAGCGGTGGTTTCCACGCTCGGGTCCAGCGTCACATAGTCGGTTTGCACCGGCTTGCCGTGGGTAATCGTGCCGGTCTTGTCCAGGGCCAGGTAGTCGAGCTTGTAGCCGCCCTCCAGGTACACGCCGCCCTTGACCAGGATGCCTTTGCGCGCAGCGGCGGCGAGGCCGCTGACGATGGTCACGGGGGTGGAAATCACCAATGCGCAAGGGCAAGCGACCACCAGCAGCACCAGCGCCCGGTAGATCCAGTCGAACCACGCCGCGCCCATGAACAGCGGTGGGATGACGGCCACGGCCAAGGCCAGGACAAACACCGCCGGGGTGTAGATTTTCGAGAACTGGTCGACGAAGCGCTGGGTCGGTGCGCGGGAGCCCTGGGCCTGTTCCACAGCGTGGATGATCCGCGCCAGGGTGGAATGATCGGCCGCCGCGGTCACGGTGTATTCCAATTCGCCGGCCTGGTTGATGGTGCCGGCGAACACCTTGTCGCCGATGGTTTTTTCCACCGGCAGGCTCTCGCCCGTGATCGGTGCCTGGTCAATGGTCGAACGACCGGCGACCACGTCGCCGTCCAGGCCAACCCTTTCGCCCGGGCGAACCCGTACCCGCGCACCGAGGGCGATGACTTTTACGTCCTGCACCTGCCAGCTGCCATCGGCTTGTTGCACGGTGGCCTGTTGCGGGGCCATCTGCATCAGGCCGCTGATGGCGTTGCGCGCCCGGTCCAGGGATTTGGCTTCGATCAGCTCGGCCACAGTGAACAGGAACATCACCATCGCCGCTTCCGGCCATTGGCCGATCAGCACGGCGCCAGTCACGGCGATGCTCATCAATGCATTGATGTTTAGATTGCGGTTCTTCAGGGCGATCCAACCCTTCTTGTAGGTACCCAGGCCGCCGCTGAGGATCGACACCAACGCCACCAGCGCGACCACCCAGGTTGGCGCGGCGTTGGTGAAGTGGATCAACTCGGCACCCAAGGCCGTCACGCCGGACAGCGCCAGCGGCCACCAGGGCTTGGCCGGGGCGGGCAAGTCAGGGGTGGCTTTCTCTTTGCCTGGAGTCATCGGCTCGGCCTGCATCCCTAGGGATTCGATGGCCTTGATGATCGGTGAGTCGCTGGGCAAGTCGTGGGTCACGCCCAGCACGCGGTTGATCAGGTTGAACTCCAGTTGCTGCACGCCTTCGAGCTTGCCGAGCTTGTTCTGGATCAGCGTCTGTTCGGTGGGGCAGTCCATGGCTTCGATGCGGAAACTGCTCAGCCGCGCACCGTCCGTCGGCGTTTTGCCGAGGTTGACCACAGCCGGGGCGGCTTTCGAGGCGCAGCAGGAATGCCCGTGGTCATGGCCGTGGTCGGGTTTGTGGATGTGAAGGGAATCGCTCATCGGGTGACGTCCGTGAAAAGTGCCTGTTGCGCAGTAAAGACCCTGTAGCCACTATAGGGTCAAGCACCTATTTGGGAGGCCGCATCATGAAGATCGGAGAACTGGCGAAAATCACCGACTGCCAGGTCGAAACCATCCGCTATTACGAACGCGAAGGCCTGCTGCCGGAACCGGCCCGCAGCGACGGCAATTACCGCGTCTACACCCAGGCCCATGCCGAGCGGCTGACGTTCATCCGCAATTGCCGCACCCTGGACATGACCCTGGAAGAAATCCGCAGCCTCCTGGCCCTGCGCGACAGCCCCCAGGACCAGTGCGAAAGCGTCAACGCGCTGATCGACGAACACATCCAACACGTCAAGGCCCGCATCGACGGCCTGCTGGCCTTGCAGACGCAACTGATCGACCTGCGCCATCGCTGCGGCGAAGGGCCGGACCTGGATCAATGCGGGATCTTGCAGCGGCTGGAGGTAAGTGGTGCGGTGGCGCCGGAGGTGGAGCATTCGCATGTGGGGCGTAGCCACGGGCATTGAGCCGGTCTTGGAGCACATACAGATCCAATGTGGGAGCGAGCTTGCTCGCGATGGCGGCTTAGCAGTCAACATTTATGTTGAATGTAATGGCCTCATCGCGAGCAAGCTCGCTCCCACAGGGGAGAGGTGGTGTGGTCAGACCGCCATCGGCGCGGTCATCGGCGCGTGGTGCTGGTAGCCTTCGAGGGAGAAATCGCTCGGTTCCACCAGCTCCAGCCATTCAGGCTGGTACACACCGGTCTTGGCAAATTCCGGCACGCGCTCGGAAATCACCAGCTTGGGCATCGGGAACGGCTCGCGCTTGAGCTGTTCGTTGAGCATGTCCAGGTGGTTTTCGTAGACGTGGGCATCGCCGATGAAATAGGTGAACCAGCGCGGCGTGTAGCCGGTCAGGCGACCGATCAGGCTCAGCAGCGCGGCGCCTTCGGTGAGGTTGAACGGCGTGCCCAGGCCCAGGTCGTTGGAGCGGATGTAGAGGGTCAGGGAAATTTCCCTGGTCTCGACATTCGGGTGGAACTGGTAAAGCAGGTGGCACGGCGGCAGGGCCATCTCATCGAGCTGGGCGCAGTTCCAGCCGTGGAACAGGATGCGCCGGCTGCCCGGGTCCTTGATGATGGTGTCGACACATTGGCGAACCTGGTCGATGGCCTTGTACAGCACCACGTAGGCCTGACCGTTTTCTTCGCCTTCGGCGATCTGCCGATAACCCTGGGCCAGCGTCTGCTCGATGGCCGCCGGGTTGCTCAAGGGGATCTGTTTGTAGGCCGGCCACTTGCGCCATTGCACGCCGTAGATCTCGCCCAGGTCGTCTTCGCCCTGGCGGAACGGGTTGGCCAGCCACTGGGCGTTTTCGTTGGCGTTCTGGTCCCAGACCTTGCAGCCCAGGGCGCGGAATTCGGCGGCATTGTTCACGCCGCGCAGGAAGCCGCACATCTCGCCGATGGCCGATTTGAAGGCCATCTTGCGGGTGGTGATGGCCGGGAAACCGTCTTTCAAGTCATAGCGCAGCATGGCGCCGGGAAAACTGATGGTGTTCACACCGGTGCGGTTGGCTTGCTTGGTGCCGTTCTTGATGACGTGGGCCACCAGATCGAGATATTGCTTCATGGGTTACCTGTGTCCTTGAACCCGGGGCCAGCGCCCCGGGGTTCGAATTTTAAACCTTGGCCGCCGCAGCCGGCGCACGATGATAAGCCAGCCAGATCAGCGCCAGGCCGCCGATGATCATCGGCAGGCACAGCACTTGGCCCATGGTCAGCCAGTTCCACGCCAGATAGCCGAGCTGGGCGTCCGGTACGCGGACGAATTCAACGATGAAACGGAAGATCCCGTAGAACAACGCGAACATGCCCGACACCGCCATGGTTGGCCGCGGCTTGCGCGAGAACAGCCAGAGGATCAGGAACAGTGCCACGCCTTCGAGGGCGAACTGATAGAGCTGCGACGGGTGACGCGGCAACTGCGCCGGGTCGCTGAACGGCGGGAAGATCATGGCCCACGGCACGTCGGTCGGCTTGCCCCACAATTCGGCATTGATGAAGTTGCCGATACGCCCGGCGCCCAGGCCGATCGGCACCATCGGCGCGACGAAGTCCATCAGCTCGAAAAACGATTTGTTGTTGCGCTTGCCGAACCACAACGCCGCCAGCATCACGCCGATGAACCCACCGTGAAACGACATGCCGCCCTTCCAGACTTCAAAGATCAGCGTCGGGTTGGCCAGGTAGGCACTCAGGTCGTAGAACAGCACGTAGCCCAGGCGTCCGCCGACGATCACGCCCATGGACAGCCAGAACACCAGGTCGGAGAGCTTTTCCTTGTTCCAGGTCGGGTCGAAGCGGTTGAGCCGACGCGACGCCAGCAACCATGCACCGCCGATGCCGACCAGGTACATCAGGCCGTACCAGTGGATTTTCAGCGGGCCGATGGCCAGGGCCACCGGATCGATCTGCGGGTAAGGCAGCATTGATATTCCTCGTAAACGTCAAAAATACCCGGGCGACGCTGCCACCTCGGGATTAAGCCAGGATTGCGTCAGAACAGGAAACTCAAGCCGACGCAGAATAGCAGCGCGGCGAACAGCCGCTTGAGCAGACGCGGTGACAGGCGATGGGCCAGCCGCGCACCGAAGCGGGCGAAGACCATGCTGGTCAGGGCGATGCCCAGCAGCGCCGGCAAATACACAAAACCGAGACTATGGGCCGGCAGCAGCGGATCGTGCCAGCCCAGAATCATGAAACTTAATGCACTGGCCAGGGCGATCGGCAAACCGCAGGCTGACGAAGTCGCCACCGCTTGCTGCATCGGCACGCTGCGCCAGGTCAAAAACGGCACGGTCAGCGAACCGCCACCGATGCCGAAAATCGCCGAGGCCCAGCCGATCACCGTGCCGGCCAGGGTCAGTCCGGCCTTACCCGGTACGCTGCGACTGGCGTTGGGCTTGAAGTCCAGGGCCAGTTGCACGGAGACGATCATGGCGAATACACCAATGATCTTTTGCAGGTGCGGGCCGGAAATCGCTTCGGCGGTGATCGCGCCGAAACCGGCACCGATCAGGATCCCAACGGTCATCCAGGCGAAAATCGGCCAGCGCACCGCGCCTTTGCGCTGGTGTTCACGCACGGCATTGACCGAGGTAAAGATGATCGATGCCAGCGAGGTGCCGACGGCCAGGTGCGTCAACACCTGTGGGTCGAAACCCTGCAAAGTGAAACTGAACACCAGCACCGGGACGATGATCATCCCGCCACCCACGCCGAACAACCCGGCGAGCACGCCGGCGCAGGCACCGAGCAGCAGATAGAGCACAAATTCCACCAGCCTCTCCCCGCCCATCCCCGAAATAAGAGCGGCATGGTAACGGATCCATGGCCCCTGGCTCCACTGAAGGTGATGGATGCATGATGGAGGTATGGGTAGAGTAGGTGCAACGCATGGTTTTTTTGGCGAGGGAACTTGCTCCCGCTGTAGGAGCTGAGGAGCGAAGCGAGGCTGCGATCTTTCCCCAGACACTAGAATCTCAAGCGAAAGATCAAAGATCAAAAGATCGCAGGCTTCGCCAGCTCCTACAGAGCCCAGCGGGAGCCAGCTCCCTCGCCACAAAAGCAGTGTTGTTAAGCTCCATTCCTTACACAGGACAACCTGATGTGCCTGATCGTATTTGCCTGGCGCCCCGGCCACGCCCAACCGCTGATCGTGGCGGCCAACCGCGACGAATTCTACGCCCGGCCGACCTTGCCCCTGGCCCAGTGGCCTGATGCGCCCCATGTGCATGCCGGGCGCGATCTGGAGGCCGGCGGCACCTGGCTCGGCATTGGCGCCGAGGGGCGCTTTGCGGCACTGACCAACATCCGTGACCCGGGCCAGTTGCCAGCATTCAAGTCGCGTGGCGAACTGGTGGCGCGGTTTCTGACCGGGAATCTGTCGATCGCCGATTATTTGAGCGAAATCGTGCCCCGCGCCAGTGAGTATGGCGGGTTCAACCTGCTGCTCGGCGATGCCGTCGAGCTGTGGCACCACAACGCCCGCGATGCCCAGCCGCAGCGGTTGGGCGAGGGGCTCTATGGCTTGTCGAACGCTGGATTGAACACACCCTGGCCCAAGTTGCTCAAGGCCCGCGCAGCGCTGGGCGAGGTGCTGGATGATCCGCAGCCCGAGGCATTGCTTACGCTGCTGAACGACCCGCAGCCTGCTCCGGTGGCTGAGCTGCCTGATACGGGGGTGGGCGTGGCGACTGAGATGCTGCTATCGAGTGTGTTCATCGCCAGCCCGGCCTACGGGACGCGGGCCAGTACGGCGCTGATTGTCCATGCCGACGGGACGCGGCAGATGGTCGAGCGCAGTTTCGGGCCGCATGGGGGGCATTTGGGGGAGGCGGAAGTCAGGGTTTAGTTTTTGCTGTGTGATTACCGGCCTCATCGCGAGCAAGCTCGCTCCCACAGTGGATCTTCAGTGAACACATATTTTGTGAACAACCGAGATCCCCTGTGGGAGCGAGCTTGCTCGCGATAGGGGTCAGAGGGTCTTGTTCGAAGCCGGATTGATCATCCGCGCCAACCCGAGGTTCTTCAGCGCCAGTTGCAAGGAGCTGTGGATCACTTGCGGGTTGTCGATGGTCATCACCTCCGCGAGCAATTCCTGAGCCTTGCTGAGGTTGATCTGGCGCAGCATCCACTTCACTTTCGGCAGGTTGGTGGCGTTCATCGACAAGCTGTCGAACCCCATCGCCATCAGCAGCACTGCGGCGGCCGGGTCGCCGGCCATTTCGCCGCAGATGCTCACTGGCTTGCCTTCGGCATGAGCGTCACGCACCACGTTCTGCAAGGCTTGCAGCACCGCCGGGTGCAGGTAGTCGTACAGGTCCGCGACCCGCGGGTTGTTGCGGTCCACGGCCAGCAGGTACTGGGTCAAGTCGTTGGAGCCCACCGACAGGAAGTCCACCTGCCGCGCCAGTTCCTTGGTCTGGTACACCGCCGCCGGAATCTCGATCATCACGCCCACTGGCGGCATCGGCACGTCGGTGCCTTCGTCGCGCACTTCGCCCCAAGCCCGGTGGATCAGGTGCAGGGCTTCTTCCAGTTCATGGGTGCCGGAGATCATCGGCAACAGGATGCGCAGGTTGTTCAGGCCTTCGCTGGCCTTGAGCATGGCACGGGCCTGGACCAGGAAGATTTCCGGGTGGTCGAGCGTCACGCGAATACCGCGCCAGCCGAGGAACGGGTTGTCTTCCTTGATCGGGAAGTAGGACAGGGACTTGTCGCCGCCGATGTCCAGGCTGCGCATGGTCACCGGTTGCGGGTGGAACGCAGCCAGTTGTTCGCGGTAGATCGCCAGCTGTTCCTTTTCGCTGGGGAAGCGCTGGTTGATCATGAACGGCACTTCGGTGCGGTACAGGCCCACACCTTCGGCGCCACGTTTCTGCGCCCGGGCCACGTCGGCCAGCAGGCCGGTGTTGACCCACAGCGGCATGCGGTGGCCGTCGAGCGTCACGCACGGCAGGTCCCGCAGCGCATCCAGGCCCAGGGACAGCTGCTTTTCTTCCTCGACCACATCGGCAAACTGCTTGCGCAGCACGTCGCTGGGGTTGGTGTAGACCTCGCCGTGGTAGCCATCGACGATCATCTGGATGCCGTCGACCTTGGAGTACGGCAGGTCCACCAGGCCCATCACCGTCGGGATGCCCATGGCCCGGGCCAGGATCGCCACGTGGGAGTTGCCTGAACCCAACACCGAGACCAGCCCCGCCAGCTTGCCTTCGGGCACTTCGCCAAGCATGGCCGGGGTCAGCTCTTCACTGACCAGGATGGTGTTGTCGGGGTAGACCAGGGCCTGTTGGCGCTCTTGCTGCAAGTAGGCCAGCAACCGGCGGCCAAGGTCCTTGACGTCCGAGGCGCGCTCGCGCAGGTAGGCGTCGTCCATCAGTTCGAAACGGTTGACGTGGTCGGTCACCACCTGGCGCAGTGCGCCCTGGGCCCATTGGCCGGTCTTGATGACGGTGGTCACTTCGCTGCCCAGGGAGGCATCGTCGAGCATCATCAGGTAAACGTCGAACAGCGCGCGCTCTTCAGGGCGCAACTGCGTCGCCAGCTTGGCCGACAGGGCGCGCATGTCGGCGCGCACGCCTTCGATGGCGGTCTTGAACAACCCCAGTTCGGCGTCGATATCGGCGATGGTCTTGTCCGGCACCACGTCCAGGTCGGCGGGCGGCAGCATGACCACTGCCGTGCCCACCGCCGCGCCCGGTGAGCCCGGTACGCCGACGAACTTGGCTTCCTGGATGCCCTTGCCCTGGCGCCCCAGGCCGCTGATCGAGCCGGTGGCCTCGGCGTGGGCGATAACCCCGGCCAGTTGCGCGCTCATGGTCACGAGGAAGGCTTCTTCACCTTCGTCGAACTGGCGACGTTCTTTTTGCTGGATGACCAACACGCCGACAACGCGACGGTGGTGGATGATCGGTGCGCCAAGGAACGAGGCGTAGCGTTCTTCGCCGGTTTCGGCAAAGTAGCGGTAGCGCGGGTGATCCGCGGCGTTTTCCAGGTTCAGGGGTTCTTCGCGCGTGCCGACCAGACCGACCAGGCCTTCATTGGGGGCCATGCTGACCTTGCCGATGGAGCGCTTGTTCAAGCCCTCGGTGGCCATCAGCACGAAACGATTGGTCTCGGGATCCAGCAGGTAGACCGAGCAGACCTGGCTGCCCATGGCCTCTTTGACACGCAATACAATAATCCCCAACGCCGCCTTGAGATCCTTGGCGGAGTTAACTTCCTGGACGATCTTGCGCAGCGTATTGAGCATGGCTCGGGGTCGAACTCCGTCGTCAGTCGCGCGTCAGCAGGCGCGGGGCAAGCTCTTTGAGAGCGCGTCGGTACACTTCGCGCTTGAATGTCACCACCTGGCCCAACGGATACCAATAGCTGACCCAGCGCCAGCCATCGAACTCCGGTTTACCGGTCAAATCCATCCGCACCCGCTGCTCGTTGGAGATCAGGCGCAGGAGAAACCATTTCTGCTTCTGGCCGATGCACAGCGGTTGGCTGTGTGTCCTGACCAGGCGTTGCGGCAAACGATAGCGCAACCAGCCTCGGGTGCAGGCGAGTATTTCGACATCTTCTCGCTCAAGCCCCACTTCTTCGTTCAACTCGCGGTACAAGGCCTCTTCCGGCGTCTCCTGGGGGTTGATCCCGCCCTGGGGAAACTGCCAGGCGTCTTGATTGATACGGCGAGCCCATAGCACCTGCCCTGCATCATTCGTCAGAATGATCCCCACATTGGGGCGGAAACCATCGGGGTCGATCACGGCAACAACCTCGCAAACGCATGTCGCCGCATTGTTCCACAAAGGTTGTGAAAGCAGCAACGAGCGTCCCTAGCTTATGTGCACTCTTGTGAAAAGTCCGTATTCTGGACGCCTTTCTTCAGATTTTTCAGCGAGTAACTGCAATGCGGCTGGCTTTATTCGACTTGGACAATACATTGCTGGGGGGTGACAGTGATCACGCGTGGGGGGATTACCTGTGCGAGCGCGGTTTCCTGGACGCTGTCACCTACAAGGCACGCAACGACGAGTTCTACCAGGATTACCTGGCCGGTAAGCTCGACAACGCCGAGTACCTGAATTTTTGCCTGGAAATCCTCGGCCGTACCGAGATGCACGTGCTGGCCCAGTGGCATCTGGACTACATGCGCGATTGCATCGAACCGATCGTGTTGCCCCAGGCCATCGAATTGCTTGGAAAGCACCGTGACGCTGGCGACAAGCTGGTGATCATCACCGCCACCAACCGCTTTGTCACCGGGCCGATTGCCGAGCGCCTGGGCGTCGAGACCCTGATCGCCACCGAGTGCGAGATGATCGACGGACGCTACAGCGGGCGCAGCACGGATGTCCCGTGCTTTCGCGAGGGCAAGGTGACCCGGCTGAACCGTTGGCTGGAAGAGACTGGGCATTCGCTCGACGGCAGCTATTTCTACAGCGACTCGATGAATGACCTGGCGCTGCTGGAGGTGGTGACGCATCCGGTGGCGGTGGATCCGGATCCGAATCTTCGGGCCGAGGCACAGAAGCGGGGTTGGCCGGTGATTTCGTTGCGCGGCTGAAATAGCTATCGCGAGCAAGCTCGCTCCCACAGAGGTTGTGTGATCGACGCAAATCCCCTGTGGGAGCGAGCTTGCTCGCGATGAAGCCAACCCAGTCCCAGATATTAAACCGGCTTGGCCCCCATCAACCCCGCAATGGCGATAAAGCAGACGACACTGAACAGCGCCAAGGCAAAGGTAAACCTCCCGCTACTTCCCGGCGCCTTGCGCAGTTTGTTCAGCCGCACCATTAGCCAGAACCCCGCCAGCGCCGCCAGGGTATAAAGCACGCTGGAAGCCAGCAGCCAGGTCTGTCCCAGCGGCCAGCCCACCTGATGCACCATCCACCAGCCCGTGAAGGGCAGGCTCGCCAGTGCCAGGATCATTACCAGCCAGATGAACAGGCGCGGACGTTGCAGCGTGCGCGCCGCCGCCGTGGCATCGCCGTTGCGGCGCGTGCGCCAGACCCAGATGGCCAGCCCCAGGGCGCCCGCCAGCAGCAGTACGGTGGCGATGACGTGAGCGATCTTCAGCGCAGTCAATGTTTCCATTGTTGGATTTTCCTCAAGTCTTGCTCACAGCCTAGCCCGGCTTTATCAACCCAGGAACAGTTGATAGGCCGGGTTATCGCTTTCATCCCAGTACGGGTAGCCGATTTCTTCCAGGGCAGCCGGCACCAGGTGGCGCTCATCGTGTGGCACCTGTAGCCCGGCGACCACACGGCCATCCGCCGCGCCATGGTTTCGGTAGTGGAACATCGAGATGTTCCAGCGCCCGCCCAGCTTGTTGAGGAAATTGAACAGCGCACCCGGGCGTTCCGGGAATTCGAAGCGCAGCACCACTTCGTCGATGACGTGGGCCGCATGCCCGCCCACCATGTGGCGAATGTGCAACTTGGCCAGTTCGTTGTCGGTCAGGTCCAGCACCGGGAAGCCTTGTGCGGTCAGGCTGGCGATCAGCGCGCTGCGTGGGTCGTTTTCCGGGTGGGTCTGCACGCCGACGAAGATGTGCGCTTCGCTGCCGGTGTTGTAGCGATAGTTGAATTCGGTGATCTGGCGCTTGCCGACGGCTTCGCAGAACGCCTTGAAGCTGCCCGGTTTCTCGGGAATGGTCACGGCGATGATCGCTTCGCGGCCTTCGCCCAGCTCCGCGCGCTCGGCGACGTGGCGCAAGCGGTCGAAATTGACGTTGGCGCCGGAGTCGATGGCCACCAGCGTCTGGCCACTGATGCCTCGTGACTCGACGTATTTCTTGATCCCGGCCACGCCCAAAGCGCCGGCAGGTTCGGTGATCGAGCGGGTATCGTCGTAGATGTCCTTGATCGCGGCGCAGATCTCGTCGGTGCTGACGGTGATCACTTCGTCCACGTAGTGCTTGCAGATATCGAAGGTGTGCTGGCCGATCTGCGCCACGGCAACGCCGTCGGCGAACAGCCCCACGGTCGGCAGGATCACGCGTTCGCCCGCGGCCATGGCCGCTTGCAGACAATTGGAGTCGTCCGGCTCGACGCCGATGATCTTGATTTCGGGGCGCAGGTATTTCACGTAGGCCGCGATCCCGGCAATCAGCCCGCCACCGCCCACCGGGACGAAGATCGCATCCAGGCGCCCCGGGTGCTGGCGCAGGATTTCCATCGCCACGGTGCCCTGCCCGGCAATGGTGTGGGGATCGTCATACGGGTGGATGTAGACGTAGCCTTTTTCGTCGACCAGTTTCAGCGAATAGGCCAGGGCTTCGGGGAACGAGTCACCGTGCAGCACCACTTTGCCGCCACGTGAGCGCACGCCTTCGACCTTGATTTCCGGAGTGGTCTTGGGCATCACGATGGTGGCCTTGACGCCCAGCACCTTGGCCGCCAGGGCCAGGCCCTGGGCGTGGTTGCCTGCCGAAGCCGTGACCACGCCGCGTGCGCGCTCTTCGTCGCTGAGCTGGGTCAGCTTGTTGTAGGCCCCGCGAATCTTGAACGAGAACACCGGCTGCAAGTCTTCGCGCTTGAGCAAGATGCTGTTGCCCAGCCGCTCGGAGAGCTGGCGGGCGGCCTGCAGCGGGGTTTCTACGGCAACGTCGTAAACGCGCGAGGTGAGGATCTTTTTGACGTACTGTTCAAGCATCGGAAAGCATCACTGAGCGGGTTGGGCAGGGCCAAGGAGTCTAACCCGGCTTTTAGCTGGGCGACCACACGAATCCCAAGGTTTTGTTGGGTTATACTCGCGCCCCTCTTTACTTCCTGCCCGCTTTCGGAGCCCGCATGACCCAGGATCAACTCAAACAGGCCGTGGCCCAGGCCGCCGTCGACCTCATCCTCCCGAAGCTGGATGACAAGAGCGTCGTCGGGGTTGGCACCGGCTCAACGGCCAATTGCTTCATCGACGCGCTGGCGCAACACAAGGGCGCGTTCGACGGCGCGGTCGCCAGCTCCGAAGCAACCGCCGCGCGCCTCAAGGGCCACGGGATCCCGGTGTACGAGCTCAACACCGTGAGCGACCTGGAGTTCTACATCGACGGCGCCGATGAAAGCGACGCGCACCTGAACCTGATCAAGGGCGGCGGTGCGGCGCTGACGCGCGAGAAGATCGTCGCGGCCGTGGCCAAGACCTTCATCTGCATCGCCGACGCCAGCAAACTGGTACCGGTGCTTGGCGCGTTCCCATTGCCGGTGGAAGTCATCCCGATGGCCCGCAGTCATGTGGCCCGCGAACTGGTGAAGCTGGGCGGCGACCCGGTGTATCGCGAAGGCGTGCTGACCGATAACGGCAACATCATCCTCGATGTGCATAACCTGCAGATCACCAACCCGGTGGAACTGGAAAGCCAGATCAACGCCATCGTGGGCGTGGTCACCAACGGTTTGTTCGCGGCGCGTCCGGCGGATGTGCTGTTGCTGGGGACCCCTGAAGGGGTGAAGACGCTGCGGGCTGAATAAACCGGGCGATCAGTTATTGATTCAACACCGGACCCTGTGGGAGCGAGCTTGCTCGCGATGGCGGTATGTCAGTCGATACCTTCATGGCTGATACACCGCTATCGCGAGCAAGCTCGCTCCCACATTGGGTTTTTGTGGTAGTTCAGGGTAAGTGGATCAAGGCTGCGGCTTCTTGAACACGTAGAACAGATTCGGCTCGCTCACCAGATACAGGTTGCCATCGTCGTCCATGGCCAGGCCTTCGGCCTGGGGCACGGTTTTTTGCAGGCCCTGGCGGCCCTTGCTCAACGACAGCGTGCTCAGCGGCCGGCCGTCGATATCCAGTTCGATAATCAACCGCGATTCCTCGGACAGCGCCAGCAAATGGCCGCTGCGCTCGTCGAATTGCAGGCTTGAGAGGTCGCGTACGAACAGCCCGGCATCGCGCTTGGGGTTGTTGATCACATGGACTGCGTAAGACTTTTCTGGATTGTGGTGGGGAAACCCATGCACTTCATAAATCAGCATCGGGTCGCGTTCCTTTGCCACGAACAGGCGTTTGCCCACCGAATCGTAGGCCAACCCTTCGAACCCCTTGTTGCCGCTCATGTGCACGCCGAGGGTCATCTGCTCGGCTTCGGCGGCGTCGAGGAATTGGGTGTCGTCGTCCAGGTGGACTTTGATCAGGCGCTGTTGGCGCTCGTCAGTGATGACGTAAATATCTTCGCTGATGAATTCCACTGCCTCCGGATCGCCAAAGCCGATCAGGGCGATACGCCGCAGAATCTTGCCGTCCAGCGACAACTCGACCAGCTCGGCATTTTTATTGGTGACGGTGAACAGGCTCTTGCGGATCGGATCGAACGTCAGCGCTGAAACGTCATCGTCCAGGCCTTCGATCACCTGCGCCTCGATCGTGACCCGGTATTGGTCCAGGGCAATGGCTTGCTCGCTGGTGGTTTTCCAGAGGGTGTTGAGGTTGAACCAGGCGCGTTCGAAAAGGCGCAGGTGCTGGCCGGCGGCGATCAGGAGAATCAGCACCAGCGTCAGCAATATCAGGATCAAGGATTTGGGGCGGACGAGTCGACGCATGTCAGGGTGGGCTCGGATGAGAACAGGTGAGTGGAAATACCACCGCTGCCTGAACTGAAGCTTAATAGCTGTGTGCCACACCCTACAACGAAAGGGAATCTACCTTACAGAGTTAGTGCCGTCAGCGCTGTTTTTCGAAACGATAGAACAGATTCGGCTCGCTGACCATGTACAGGTTGCCGGCCTCATCGACGGTGACGCCTTCGGCACGAGGGATGGTGTCTTTCAAACCGTTGAAGCCGCCTAGCAAGGTCATGAAGCTGACCTGCTCGCCTTTTTCGTCCAGTTCCAGCAACAGATGGGAGTCGGCCGAAAGCACCAGCATGTGACCGGTGCGCGGATCGATCGCCAGTGCCGAGAGGTTGCGCAGGTCCAGTTCATTGCTGACATGGATCTGCTTGTCGCCCTTGAGCAATTGGCTGCCATCGCTTTTCCAGGTGAACAGCGCTGGCGGGCGTTCCTCCCCAAGCACCAGTTGCTGGTTGCGCGGGTCCCAGACGATCGCTTCGAACCCTTTGTTCTGGTTCTTGGATGGGCCGAGATCATAGTGGGGGAAGTCGGCGTTGTTCAGTTCGCGGGTATCGGCACCGACGTGGACGATGGTCAGTGTGTGATTTCGTTCGTCGGTGATGGCCAACAGGCCGTTTTCCATATAGGCCACGCCCTCGGGGTTGCTCCAACCCACCAAGGGCATCTTGCGCAGCACATCGCCTTGCAGGGTCAGTTCCACCAGGAACGGTTTTTTGCCCATGACGGCGAACAGGGTCTTGGTCTGCGGGTTGTAGGTCACATCGGACGCTTCGTCCTTTTCCATGCCCGGTAGCGGCTTGGCGTCGATCACGGCGCGGTAGTCCGGCAGCCAGATGCTCTCCTGGCGCTGGGCCGGGCTCTGGAAGCGTTCCGATAGCCAAAGCAGGCCGCGGTCGTCCCAATGCATCGCAAACGCCAGGCCATAGGCAGCGGCCAATGCCAGCAGCGACCAGGCATACCAGGGCAGGGCGAAGCGGGAGCGGCGGGCAGGTTTGGCAGCAGAGAATGCTTGGGTTTTGGCCATCGGGAATACGTTCCAGAAATTCGGCTAGGGGAGTGGCTGGCTCAGATGCCGCATTCCTCGGAATTATCCGGATGGCATGTGAAAAAAACGGTAAATGGTGGGACAGACCTCCACCCGCCCCTGTGGGAGCGAGCTTGCTCGCGATAGCGGTGTGTCATCCACCATCAATGCTGGATGTGATGGCCTCATCGCGAGCAAGCTCGCTCCCACAGGGGAACACAGGTTTAGCCGTTAGCGAACGCTGCTTTCGAAGCGGCTCGCCCCCGGCAACTCCAGTACCAGCTCATCACCTGCATTCAACGGCCCGACGCCGGCCGGGGTGCCGGTGAGGATCACGTCGCCGGCCTGCAGCGAGAAGCAGCCGGCCATGTATTGGATCATCGGCACGATGGGGTTGAGCATCAGGCTGCTGTTGCCGTCCTGGCGCACTTCGCCGTTGATGGTCAGGCGCACGGGAATGTCGGCCAGGTCGGCAAACGTATCCTTCGAGACAAATGGAGCGATCACTGCCGCGCCGTCGAAGGACTTGGCCACTTCCCACGGCAGGCCCTTGGCCTTGAGTTCGGCCTGCTTGTCCCGCAGGGTCAGGTCCAGAGCCGGGGCGAAGCCGGAGATTGCGTCCAGTACTTCTTCAGCGCTGGGCTTGGTGGACAGCGGCTTGCCGATCAGCACGGCGATTTCTGCCTCGTAGTGCACCGAGCCACGCTCGGCAGGAATGCTGAAACCGCCTTCCAGCGGCACCACGCAACTGCCCGGCTTGATGAACAGCAAGGGTTCGGTGGGCACCGGGTTATCCAGTTCCTTTGCATGTTCGGCGTAGTTGCGGCCAATGCACACCACTTTCCCCACCGGGAAATGAATACGTGTTCCGTCGACATACTGGTGCTGATAGCTCATTACCGACTCCTGCTTCTGGGATTCATCAGGTGTTTTTAAGCGTCAGATCGCGAAAATCTTGCCCGGGTTCATGATGCCGTTCGGGTCAAATACCGCCTTCACCGCTTTCATGTATTCGATTTCCACAGGTGAACGACTATAGGTCAGGTAGTCGCGCTTGGTCATGCCCACGCCGTGTTCGGCGGAAATCGAGCCGTTGTACTTCTCGACGGTTTCAAAGACCCATTTGTTCACGGTCGCGCATTTGGCGAAGAACTCATCCTTGCTCAGGTTTTCCGGCTTGAGGATGTTCAGGTGCAGGTTGCCGTCGCCGATGTGGCCGAACCAGACGATTTCGAAATCCGGATAGTGTTCGCCGACGATCGCGTCGATTTCCCGCAAGAAACCCGGAACCTTGGAGACGGTCACCGAGATGTCGTTCTTGTACGGGGTCCAGTGGGAGATGGTCTCGGAGATGTATTCGCGCAGCTTCCACAGGTTTTGCAGTTGGGTTTCGCTCTGGCTCATCACGCCGTCCAGCACCCAGCCTTGCTCCACGCAATGCTCGAAAGTTTCCAGGGCGTGGTTGGCGACTTCTTCAGTGGTGGCTTCGAATTCCAGCAGCGCATAGAACGGGCACTCGGTTTCGAACGGTGCTGGCACGTCGCCGCGAGCGAGGACCTTGGCCAGGGCCTTGTCGGAAAAAAACTCGAAGGCGGTCAGGTCCAGCTTGCCCTGGAAGGCGTGCAGCACCGGCATGATCGAATCGAAGTCCGGGGTGCCGAGCACCATGGCGGTGAGGTTTTTCGGCGCACGGTCCAGGCGCATGGTGGCCTCGACCACGAAGCCCAGGGTGCCCTCGGCGCCGATGAACAGCTGCCGCAAGTCGTAGCCGGTGGCGTTCTTGATCAGGTCTTTGTTCAATTCCAGCAGGTCACCCTTGCCGGTGACGACCTTCATGCCCGCCACCCAATTGCGGGTCATGCCGTAGCGAATGACCTTGATCCCGCCGGCATTGGTGCCGATATTGCCGCCAATCTGGCTGGAACCTGCCGAAGCGAAGTCTACCGGGTAGTACAGGCCATGTTCTTCGGCCTTGTTCTGCAGTTGTTCGGTGACCACGCCCGGCTGGCAGACCGCGGTGCGGTCGGTGAGGTTCACGTCGAGCACCTGGTTCATGTAGTCGAACGACACGACCACTTCGCCGTTGGCCGCCACGGCTGCGGCGGAAAGCCCGGTACGTCCGCCCGATGGCACCAGCGCGATCTTGTGCGCGTTGGCCCAGCGCACGATGGCCTGGACTTGCTCGGTGGTCTTGGGGAAGACGATGGCGCTTGGCGCCGGGGCGAAGTGCTTGGTCCAATCCTTGCCGTAAGCGTTCAGGGAGTCGGCATCGGTCAGGACCTTGCCAGGCTCAACCAGGGTCTTCAGCTCATCTATCAGGGCAGGATTGGTCATCGACAGAACTCTCGAACAATTCATGGTCATCCTGAGAACGCTTCACGTCGCAGGAATGAGTGTTTAGCGGGGTGCATATGCTAGCATACCGACCCCGCAGCGTAGTGCCCAACGGCTGTTCTGCGGCGACGGCTGTCACGCCGGTCGGGCCAGCATGCGCTGTCCGATTCCCTGCCATTTTTCTCCGGGACACAGGTTTACGCAGATGAGCAAGACTTCTCTCGATAAGAGCAAGATCAAGTTCCTTCTTCTCGAAGGCGTCCACCAATCGGCTGTCGACGTCCTCAAGTCGGCGGGCTACACCAGCATCGAGTACATCACCAGTTCTCTGCCGGAAGCCCAGCTCAAGGAAAAGATCGCCGATGCTCACTTCATCGGCATTCGCTCCCGTACCCAACTGACCGAAGAGATCTTCGACCACGCCAAGAAACTGGTGGCGGTCGGCTGCTTCTGCATCGGCACCAACCAGGTTGACCTCAACGCGGCGCGCGAGCGCGGTATCGCGGTGTTCAACGCGCCGTACTCCAACACCCGTTCCGTTGCCGAACTGGTGCTGGCCGAAGCGATCCTGCTGCTGCGCGGCATCCCTGAGAAGAACGCTTCCTGCCACCGTGGTGGCTGGATCAAGAGCGCGGCCAACTCCTTCGAAATCCGCGGCAAGAAGCTGGGTATCGTGGGCTACGGCTCGATCGGCACCCAGTTGTCGGTATTGGCTGAAGGCCTTGGCATGCAGGTGTTCTTCTACGACACCGTGACCAAGCTGCCGCTGGGCAACGCTACCCAGGTCAACAACCTGCACGAGTTGCTGGGCATGTCCGACATCGTGACCCTGCACGTGCCGGAAACCGCTGCCACCCAGTGGATGATCGGCGAGGAGGAAATCCGTGCCATCAAGAAGGGCGGGATCCTGATCAACGCCGCGCGTGGCACCGTGGTCAAGCTCGACGCCCTGGCCGACGCGATCAAGGACAAGCACCTGATCGGCGCCGCCATCGACGTGTTCCCGGTGGAGCCACGCTCCAACGACGACATCTTCGAAAGCCCGCTGCGTGGCCTGGACAACGTGATCCTGACCCCGCACATCGGCGGTTCCACCGCTGAAGCCCAGGCCAACATCGGCCTGGAAGTGGCGGAAAAACTGGTCAAGTACAGCGACAACGGTACTTCGGTATCGTCCGTGAACTTCCCGGAAGTGGCCCTGCCGGCACACCCTGGCAAGCACCGTTTGCTGCACATCCACGAAAACATCCCGGGTGTGATGAGCGAGATCAACAAGGTCTTCGCCGAAAACGGTATCAACATTTCCGGTCAATTCCTGCAGACCAACGAGAAAGTCGGCTACGTCGTGATCGACGTCGACGCCGAATACTCGGACCTGGCGCAAGAGAAGCTGCAGCACATCAACGGCACCATTCGTTGCCGCGTGTTGTTCTAAGCAGGCCTGGCTTGCAATAAAAAACGGGAGCCCCAAAAGGGCTCCCGTTTTTTTGCCTGACAGCCCATCAAACCCCTGTGGGAGCTGCGTTGTGTCAGCCGGTGTTGTGTTACTTCACGTTCACCGTGATTTTCTCGGACACGATCGACGGCTCGAACGGCATGTGGCCGCTGTCGCCCAGGATCAATTGCAAGGTGTGTTTGCCCGGGGCCAGTTTGATGGTGGCCTCGGTTTGTGCCTTGCCGAAGTGCATGTGATTGGCGTCGTTCGGAATCGGCGCGCCGGCGGCAGGCAGTTTGTCCACGTCGATCAGCAAATGGTGATGGCCTGTATTCTTGGTCACGTCACCCGCCGGCGCCAGGGCAATGTCCTTGACGCCGAACTTGACCTTGAACTCTTGCGCGACGGTGGCGCCGTCTGCCGGGGAAACGATGAACACTTCTGCACCTTTGGGCGCTGGGGTTGCGGCGCTTACCAGCATCGAGGCCCCCAGTAACAGGCCGGCCACCGCGGCACGAGACATAAAGCTTTTCATTTTTTTCTCCAGTTTTTCCATGAAATCCGCCTGGCCATGACAACTTCATGACCAATCGTTGTCGAAGCCTGCAACAACCATAGCAAAGCGAGCCTGAAACGAGCGTCGCTTGTATAAATACCTAGGAGTGACCATGCGCTTTCTGCCTGGCCTGATTTGCCTGCTACCCCTTTTGAGTCCCCTGGCTCATGCCGAACTGATCGATGACGTCAATGACCGTGGCGAACTGCGCATTGCCTTGGAGGCCAACACCGCGCCCTTCAACTTCAAGGAAGACGGCAAACTCACCGGTTTCGAAGTGGAATTGGGTGAAATGCTTGCCAGTGAGCTCGATGTACGCCCCGACTTCGTGGTCACCGATGCCGTGGACCTGATGAGCGGCGTGGAGAGCGGCAAGTACGACGTCGCCATCAACCACATAGCAATGACCCCGGAACTGGCGGAACGTTTCGACACCAGCGCCGTTTACAGCCAACCGGATGCACAACTGCTGGCGAGCAAGGATGAGACGCCACGCCCGTTGGTCATGGCGCAGTCGTTCCAGCCAGAAAAAAAGAGCGAGCCAGCGCCGAGCCTGGTGATCCCGTTCCAGAAGGGCAACCCGGCGTTCAAGGCCAGCCTGGACAACGCCCTGACGCGTATCAAGGATGACGGGCGGTTGGAGAAGTTGTCGCAGAAGTGGTTGGGTAAGCAGGAGTGATAAAACCTGGGATCAAGCGCAACTCCTGTGGCGAGGGAGCTTGCTCCCGCTCGGCGGCGCAGCCGTCGTAAAGCAGCTGACGCGGTCTGCCTGGAAAATCACATCATCCGGTTGGGGCCGCTCCGCAGCCCAGCGGGAGCAAGCTCCTATCAAACAAAACTCAAGCATTGATTTTTCTAAAAAAAATTCCAGGCCAAGGCTGCACGGTAGCGAAAAGGTTCAATTTCCACGGAAAATGTGGTTGCCCAGAATCTATGGCCAAACTATCAGACCGCCTTCGCGAGCAGGCTCGCTCCCACAATTGGACCGGAGTACGACCGCAAGAGCCAGGTCGGCTATGAGGCCGCCTCGCGACGGACGTTGATCTTGGCGCCCCGTTAACCACGATGGCCGAACGCAGGTATTGCGTAGTGGGTAACCCGGCATGGATGCCGGGTTAGCCGCGCTGGGCCATGGATGGCCCTTCGCGGCGGCCCACGGAGCAATGCCTGCGTTCGGGCACACCGAGCCTAGGCGAGGTGCCGAGTGGTGGGGCAAAAGCGCTTTGGTTACTTTCGCGCTTTTCGAAAGTGACCCGCCGTCAGGGCGGAACCCTAAGTGGCCGTTACCGCAGCGATGGATATGTACTCGGCCATAATCCTGGCCAGCTGTCAGACTATCTTCGTGAGCAAGCTCCTACCCCAAAACTCAGGCATCTGATCTTCTAAATAGATTCCAAGGCGCAGGTTACACGGTGGCGAAAGGGTTCACTCTCCTATACGTGGTCACAGCATGCTGCGCCAACAACGTCTCCACGCCGATACCGTGCGGACCACTCTCCCTCTCGGGTGCGAACACGCCAGTGGTAACTACGGCCTCTGTCCTGCGCGCACCTCCTATCTTAGGCCGAATAATTGTTTGCTGCGCGACAGCGCAGCGTCGGTGACGCGGCGGGGACTCCCTCGCCACAAGGTTCAGCGTTTGGTCCGGATGGGGTTGCCTTCAAGGCCTACGCCAGACACTCGCCAACCAAGGCTGTTGCTCGCGCGGCAGCCCCGCCGGTCGGTAGTAATGCTCCAGTTCCACGAAGCCTGCTTCGCCAAGCAGCGTGCGCCAGGCCGCGAGGTCGTGGTAGGCGCCGAAGCGCTGGCCATTCCAGCCCTCCTGGTTTTCGCCTCGCGGGTTTGAACTGAACAGCACGCCGCCGGGCTTGAGCGTGGCGTGCAGTTGCTTGAGCACCCGGGGCAGTTCCTGGACGGGAACATGAAACAGCACCGCGTTGGCGAAAATCCCGTCAAAGCGCTCGGCCGGGAGGTCGAGTTCCAGGAAGTCCTGTTGCCAGACCTCACAACCGCTGTCCTGGCGCGCCATCCGGGCGAACTCTTCTGAACCGTCGAGGCCGACCGCAACATGACCCATGGCCGTGAATGTGCGCAGGTCGCGCCCCGGGCCGCAGCCCAAATCCAGGATGTGCAGCGGTGCCTGGCCCTGGATATGGCGCAGCAAGGCGTCGATGTTCTGGCTGACATCGTGATCGCGGGTGCCTTCGCGAAAGCTTTCTGCCACGGCGTTGTAATGGCCCAGGGTCGTGGCGGTGATGGCGTGCAGGTCTTCAGTGGTGTGTTTCATGATTGGGGGCTTGGGTTGGGAGCGTCAGCCGACTATACCGCAAGCCCGCTGTTCTGCCTGTGGGAGCAACTGCTCCCACAGATCAACGCTTGTTCAACCCCCGCGCCAGGCGATCGCCGCCCAACTGGATCACCGCCACTAACGCCACCAGCAGCACGATCACCGTGAGCATGATCTGGCTGTCGAAACGCTGGTAGCCGTACCGGTAGGCGATGTCGCCCAGGCCGCCTGCACCGATCGCGCCGGCCATGGCCGAAGAGTTGATCATGGTCACCAAGGTGATGGTAAAACCGCCGACGATGCCCGGCAGCGCTTCGGGCAGCAACACATGCCAGACAATGTGCCAGCGCCGGCAACCCATGGCCTGGGCCGCTTCGATCAGGCCATGGTCGACCTCCCGCAGGCTGACTTCGGCGATGCGGGCAAAGAACGGTGTGGCGGCGATGGTCAGCGGTACGACCGCGGCCCAGACGCCATAGGTGGTGCCGACGATCAGCCGGGTGAACGGGATCAACGCCACCATCAGGATCAGGAATGGTATCGAGCGAAACAGGTTCACGAACGCGCCCAGGGCCCGGTTCAAGACCGGCGCTTCATAGATCCCGCCCTTGCCGCTGGTCACCAGGATCACCGCCAGCGGGATGCCCGCCAACAGCGCGATCAGCGACGACACGCCGACCATCAGGAACGTGTCGATGAAACCCTGCAATAGCCGATCAAACCACATAACCCAGCACCTCTACCCGTTGCGCCCAATTGCCGGCCCGTTGCCGCAGTTCCTCGGCGCCCCACGACGAACCGCTCACGGCCAGTAGCAATTGCCCCAGCCCGTGGCCCTGAATTCGCTCGATGCCGCCGTGCAGCAGCCGCACCCGCCCACCGAGGGCGCTGAACAAGGCGGCCAGATCCGCTTTATCACGACCAGCGCCGGTGAATTGCAGGCGCAGCACAGTGGCGGCATCCGCCGATGCCGGCTGCGCCTGCAAGCGGTTTTGCAGTTCTTCCGGTATCGCGTGTTGCAACGGTGCCAGCAGCGTCCGACTGACCTCGTGTTGCGGGTTGCCAAACACCTCCCAGACAGGCCCCTGCTCGACGATCCGCCCCTGCTCGAGCACCACGACCCGGTCGCAGACTTCGCGAATCACCGCCATTTCGTGGGTGATCAACACGATGGTCAGGCCCAGCCGCTGGTTGATTTCGCGCAGCAGGCCGAGGATCGATTGAGTGGTCTCCGGGTCCAGGGCCGAGGTGGCCTCGTCGCACAACAAAATCTGCGGGTCATGCACCAGGGCCCGGGCAATCCCCACCCGCTGTTTCTGCCCGCCCGAAAGTTGCGCCGGATAGGCCTTGTGCTTGCCGTGCAGGCCGACCAGTTCCAGCAGCTCGCGAACCTTGCGCTGGCGTTGCTCCTTGGGCACGCCGGCGACTTTCAGCGGCAGCTCAACGTTCTGCCACACGGTCTTGGCCGACATCAGGTTGAAGTGCTGGAAGATCATGCCGATGCGCCGGCGCAGTTCCACCAGGCGGTCTTCATCGAACTCGCCGATGTCGATCTGATCGATCAACACCCGGCCACTGGTGGGTTGTTCGAGGCGATTGATGGTGCGGATCAGCGACGACTTGCCGGCGCCGCTGCGGCCGATGATGCCGAACACCTCGCCGCGCTGGATCGCCAGGTCGATGCCTTGCAGTGCGGCCACCGGACCCTGGGCGCCGGTGTAAGTCTTGCCCAGGCCGATGAAGCGCACATGGGCACGGTTGAGCGCCGGATGCAGTTCAGCGTGTTCGGCGCTCTGGGGCGCGGGGGCTTCGTGTCGGAGTCGAGCGTTGACGGCGTTCATGTCAGCTTTCCCAGCCGGCTTGGTAGAGCTTGCCATGGGCCTTGTCCAGGGCGGCGCGCACGGCTGGCGAATGTTGGTAGATGTCGACGAACTTGATCAGCCGCGGGTCGTTCTGGCTCTTGGGCTGGATCACGAACTGAATCACGTATTCCTTGTGATCGAGGCCGTCGAACAGCAAGGCAGAGCTGGCATCGAAGGTCTTGGCCAGGCGGATGTAGGCGGGATAACCCTGCACCAGGTCGGCGTCTTCATAAGCGCGCACCAACTGCACGGCTTCGACCTGCAGGATCTTGAGCTTCTTCGGGTTGGCAACGATGTCGTCTTCGGTGGCCTTGTAGCCGACGCCCGGCTTGAGGCTGATCAGCCCGGCCTTGGCCAGCAGTTGCAGGCCGCGACCGCTGTTGATCGGGTCGTTGGCAATGGCGACGCTGGCGCCTTCGGGCAGTTCGTCGAAGCTGTTGTATTTTTTCGAATAGAGGCCGACGTTGTTGATGATCCCCGGCGCAAACGGCACCAGGTCGAACCCGGCGGCGGCCTTGGCATTTTCCAGGAACGGGATGTGCTGGAAGTAATTCACGTCGATATCGCCGGAGGCCAGGCTGACGTTGGGCGCGATCCAGTCGCTGAACTCCACCAACTCGACTTTCAAGCCTTGCTTGCCGGCTTCTTCGACGGCCGCTTCCAGGGGAATCGCGAACGCGGCGGTGGTGCCGATTTTCAACGGCGCATCGGCGGCAAACAGCGCCGAGCTGAACAGGCCGAGGGCCAGGGCCAGTGCTTTGACTGGCAGGGTGAGGAAGTGCTTGGTCATGTCAGTTATTCCAGTCATTTTAGGTGCGGTGCATATTTTTTGTGGCGAGGGGATTTATCCCCGCTGGGCCGCGAAGCGGCCCTCAGATCCAACGGTGGATCAGCTAGATGCAGTTGACTGCTTTGGGGCTGCTCCGCAGCCCAACGGGGATAAATCCCCTCGCCACAGGTTCATCAGTCCTCGCCACAGTGTCAGTGCCGGTACGTCGAACCAGTGTGTTGCTTGGGTAGATGGGCCTCGGCGTGAAACAGTTTTTCGCGCAGGCTGCCGTTGTCGTATTCGGTCTTGTACGAGCCGCGTCGCTGCAACTCGGGGATCACCAGGTCGATGAAGTCCACGTAGCTTTGCGGCGTGACGATACGGGTCAGGTTGAAGCCATCCAGGCCGGTTTCGGCGATCCACGACTCCAGCTCGTCGGCCACCTGTTCGGGCGAGCCGACCACCGTGATGTAGCGACCGCCCAGGGCGTGTTGCTCCAGCAGTTTGCGCCGGGTCCAGTCGTTGTTCTGCAGGGTCTTGGTGGCGGATTGGATGGCGTTGCTCTTGACGTACTGGATCGGCTCATCCAGTTCGTACTGGGAAAAATCGATCCCCGTCGACGCGGAAAAATGCGCCACGCCGGCCTCGGCGCTGGCGTAGCTCAGGTACTCGGCATGCTTGGCCCAGGCGGCCGCTTCGGTCTCGCCGACGATCACGTTCAGGCCCATGAACACCTTGATGTCCCCGGGGTTGCGCCCGGCCTCTACGGCGCTGGCGCGGACCTTGTCCACCTGGGCCTTGGTCGCCGGTTTGTTCTGGCCGCTGATGAACACACACTCGGCATGTCGCCCGGCGAACAGCAGGCCGCGCTCGGAACTGCCGGCCTGGAACAGCACCGGCGTGCGCTGGGGTGACGGTTCGCACAGGTGATAGCCCTCGACCTGGTAGAACTCGCCCTGGTGCCGGACCTTGTGCACTTTTTCCGGCCGGGCATAAATCCGCTGCTTGCGGTCGTTGAGCACCGCGTCGTTTTCCCAGCTGCCTTCCCACAGTTTGTAGAGCACTTGCAGGTATTCGTCGGCCTGGTCGTAGCGGCGGTCATGCTCGACCTGCGCCGTCAGGCCCATGGCCTTGGCGGCGCTGTCCAGGTAGCCGGTGACGATGTTCCAGCCGACCCGGCCGCGACTCAGGTGGTCGAGGGTGCTCATGCGTCGGGCGAACAGGTAGGGCGGTTCGTAGGTCAGGTTGGCGGTGAGGCCGAAGCCGAGGTTTTTCGTCACGGCGGCCATGGCGGACACCAACAGCAACGGGTCATTGACCGGCAGTTGGATCGACTCCTTGAGCGTAACGTCCACCGACTCTTGGTACACGTCATAGACCCCGACGATGTCGGCGATGAACAACCCGTCGAACAATCCGCGCTCGAGCAATTGCGCCAGGGCGGTCCAGTATTCGATCGTGTTGAACTGGGTCGACGTGTCCTGGGGATGGGTCCACAGGCCGTGATTGATGTGCCCGATGCAGTTCATGTTGAACGCGTTGAGCAGGATCTTTTTCTTGCCGGCCGCCATCAGATAGTCCCCCGCAGCGGCGGTTTTTCATCGTTGAGGTAGAAGTTGCCCACCGCGTGGTATTTCCAGCGCACCGGGTCATGCAGGGTGTGCACCCGGGCGTTGCGCCAGTGGCGGTCGAGGCCATGTTCGGCCAGGGTCGCCTGGCTGCCGGCCAATTCGAACAGCGTGCTGCCGGCGGCCAGGGAGATTTCGGTGCTGATGGCACGGGCCTCGGCCACGGCAATCGAGGCGGCGGCGACCGTGTCGGCTTGGGTGTTGGCCTGGGCTCGGTCGAGAAACTCACCGGCACGTTCCAACAGGGCTTCGGCGGCGTGCAGGCGGATGCTCAGTTGGCCGAAACTCTTGAGGGTGTGCGGGTCTTCGGTGGCGACGTCGCTGGTAGCGTCGATCCAGGGGCGGGTTTTATTGCGGACAAAATGCAGGGCATCTTCATAGGCGGCGCGGGCGATGCCGGTGTCGATGGCGGCGTGAAGAATCTGCGCCAGCGGCCCCACCGGTGTGGGACGCTCGAAGGCGCTCTGGAAGGGCACGATATCGGCGGCGGCGACATACACGTCTTCGAACACCACCGAACCGCTGTCCGTGGTGCGCTGGCCAAAACCGCTCCAGTCGTCGATCACCGTCAGGCCTTGGCTGTTGCGAGGGACGAACGCCAGTTGCTGCACACCGTTTTCGTCCACCACCGATGTGGGGATGCGCTGGGCGTAGATCGCGCCCGTGGCGTAGAACTTGCGACCGTTGATGCGATAACCCTCGCCGTCGCGGCGCAGTTGGGTGATGCGGTCATGGGCAGTCTTGGTGCCAAGTTCGGCCAGGGCGTTACCAAAGCGCTGGCCGGCGAGCACGTCGGCGTACAGGCGTTGTTTTTGCGCTTCGCTGCCGTTTACCCGCAGCACTTCCAGGGCGTAGAAATGATTTTGCGGGATCTGCCCAAGCGAGCTGTCAGCCTGGGCAATCAAGGCGATCACTTTGGCCAGCGTGACATTGGACACGCCGGCGCCGCCGTAAGCCTTGGGCACGCTGATGCCCCACAGGCCCGAGCGGGAGAAGGCCTCCAGTTCCGGGTACGGCAAGCGGCGCTCGCGGTCGCGCAGGGCGCTGTCGCGCTTGAAGTCATCGGCCAGGTCGCTGGCTACGATCAGGGCTTGTTCATCGCTGGTGATCACCGCGACGTGTTGGGAAAACGTCATGTGCTGCTCCAGAGGTCGGGTGGTCAGATCCAGGAATGGCGGGCCGGCAAGGTGCCGTTCAGGTGGTAGGCGCCTACCGCGTGATACTTCCAGCGCACCGGGTCGTGCAGGGTGTGGACCCGTGCGTTGCGCCAGTGGCGATCGAGGTTGAATTCGGCGAGGGTGGCGCGGCTGCCGGCCAGCTCGAAGAGTTTTTCGCTGGCTTGCAGGGCGATCTCGGTGGTGAGCACTTTGGCCTCGGCCACGGCAATCGAGGCGCGGGCGGCCGATTGCGCCGTGATGGGGGCGGCACTGACCTGGTCCAACACCTGTCCGGCCTTGCGCAGCAAGGCTTCGGCGGCGTGCAGTTCGATTTTCAGTTTGCCAATGTCGGCGATCACGTAAAGGTCATCACTGGCTCGGTCGACCTTGGCATCAATCCAGGGCCGGGCCCGTTCACGCACAAAGGCGATGGCATCGTCGATGGCGCCACGGGCGATACCCGCATCGATGGCGGCCTGGATCAGTTGGGAAATCGCGCCTTGCACACCGGGTGTTTCGTTGATGCGCCAGTTATCCAGGACGTACTCGGCATCCACCCGCACATTATTCAGCAGCACGGTGCCGCTGGCGGTGGTGCGCTGGCCGAACCCCGACCAGTCGTCGACGATCCGCAGGCCCGGGGTGCCGCGCCGCACGAACGCCAGCACCTGGCGGCCCTCGTCATTCAGCGCCTTGACCGCGACCCAGTGCGCAAACAGCGCGCCAGTGGAATAGAACTTCTGGCCATTGATGACAAACCCGTCACCGTCAGCGGTGATCCGAGCCTTGAGTTCAAGGGTATTGCGAGTGCCACGTTCCGGCCCGGCGTTGCCGATGCGCCAGCCTTCGAGCACGCTTTGTAAAAGGATTTTTTTCTGCCGTTCGGTGCCGGTGCCGAGAATCAGCTGGAGTACGCCGAACTGGTTTTGCGGGATCTGCCCGAGGGCCGGGTCAGCGGCGGAAATGATCGCGAAGACGTCGGCCAGGGTGACGAACGATACCTGCGGGCCGCCGTATGCCCGGGGAATGGTGATGCTGCCCAGTCCGCTGCGGGTGAACTGCTCGATTTCTGCCCAGGGCAGCTTGCGTTGCTGGTCACGACGGGCCGCCTGTTGACGGGCGACCTGCGCCAGTTCATGGGCAGCTTTGATCGCCTCGGCATCGTTGCGCAACACCTGTGCGGGCACCAACAGCGGGGCGATGTCCAGGTCGCTTTGGACTTTTGCTTGCGCCAGATCCGACATTACAGCCACTCCGTGGCTGCAGGCAGTGCCTTGGCGTATTGCCCTGGGGTGATTGTGTTCCGTTGCATACCCACCTCACATCTCAAGAAAACGCCGCGATGAATGCGGCGAGCGAAAATCAAGAATGTCCGGTGGTCCGGTGTATATACCCTAAGCGTGTGTAAATTATTTTTAAACTAACTTTTAGGAATATTGATAGAGGGCTTTTGCCGGGTGATGCTGTGGCGAGGGGATAAATCCCCTCGCCACAGAAGCTTTCCAGTGTCTTTCACTTTTGTCGGTGCGGCTCGGCCGCCATGAGGGCTTCTTTCGGCGGGTTTTTCAGATACGGATTGACGCACCCGATCTTCAATGTCCGTGGCGGTGCCCAGTGAGAGTTATTGCCCACACGGTCGAGGATGCAGTAGGTCACTTCCAGGCGCAGGTCTTCTCCCGCCTCCAGGATGATCTGCGGCGGGACCCAGACATTGATCGGCTGGCCGACCTCGCTGGCGGTGACGGCAGGCAGGTCCATGCGCACATCGCCCCAGCGCAGGGTCACGGCATCGCCGACGGCCATGTTCAGGTAGGGTTCGATGGTCAGCGGTACACCGCGCTTGATCTGGTTGGGGTTCACCCCTTGGCGGCGGATAGTGCTGGGAATGCGCACGGGTGCCAGGCTCTGGTTTTCATCGCCGCTCAGGGCCGACGACTGCCCGCCGGGACAATCGAGCTTCGCGTGTACCCGTTGCTTGGCCGACAGCGCCGGCCCACGCCCGACTTGCATCACCCGATAATGAATGCGCGAGCTGCCATTGACGATGAAACTCTCCGGAACCCGCATCGTGATGTCGCCCAGGGTATCGGCCTGCGACAGCACGCGCGAGCCGACGAAGCAGCTGTCCCAGAACAGTTCGATCAGGTCACCGGCGTCCATGCCGGGGTAGGGCGCAATGGCGACCTCCAGGTGAGCGGCGTTGGCGATATTGATGCCGGTGGGGTGGGCATTGGCCAGGGT
>NZ_CAKKMI010000057.1:0-44906 GCF_918698105.1 Pseudomonas brassicacearum
CGATGGCGGAGGGTCAGTCAACGTCGATGCTGACTGATCCGGCGCTATCGCGAGCAAGCTCGCTCCCACAGGGGGTATCGGTGTTCAGTGCTCACTGCACCGGCTCGCTGGTCGGCTTGGCAATGATCGCCTTCAACTCGCTGGTCATCGGGAATTCCAGGTTCAGGCCCTTGGGTGGGATCGGTTTCTGGAACCAGCGGTCGTAAATGTCGTTGATTTCCCCCGATTTGTACAAATCAGCCAGGGTCGCGTTGACCAGCGCCAGGAATTGAGGGTCGTCCTTGCGTACCATGCAGCTGTAGATTTCCCGCGATTGCTCTTGCCCCACCACCACCCATTTGTGCGGGTCGCGGGCCTTGGCCCGTTCGCCATAGAGCAGTGCATCGTCCATGTAGAACGCCGCCGCCCGGCCGGTCTCGAGCATCTGGAAGGATTCGCCGTGGTCCTTGGCGCTGATGATGAACATCTCGGCCTTGTTGTCCTGGTTGTAGCTTTTCAGGAAGCGCTCGTTGGTGGTGCCGGCGGTGGTCACCACGTTTTTGCCGCGCAGGTCGGCGAAGCTATGGATGCCGCTGTCCTTGGCCGTCAGCAACTGGCCCTTCACGTAGATGAAGCCGTAGGAAAACGCCACTTGCTTCTGCCGCTCGGCCGTCACCCCGGTAGAGCCGCACTCCAGGTCCACGGTGCCGTTCTGCACCAGTGGAATGCGGGTTTGCGACGTGACCAGGTTGTACTTCACGTTCAGTTGCGGCAACGCCAGTTGAGTCTTGATGCGCTCGACAATCTTGCCCGCCAGTTCCACCGAGTAACCCATCGGCTGGCCGCTGCTGTCACCGACGTAGGAAAACGGTACCGAAGCGTCGCGATAGCCCAGGGTAATGCTGCGGGTGCTGGCGATCTTGCCCAGTGTGCCGGTCGGGGGCGCTTCATTGGCTTGGGCCTGGACGCTTAACAACAGGCTCAGGGTGCAGCCGATCAACGTGATTTTTTGCATTGTTATTCTCCGTTGGGTGGGTCAGGCGGCGCGGGGCGTCAGGCCCTGCAAGTCGATGGAAGGCGTGTGCTGGCCGATCAGCTCGCTGAGCAAGCGAGCGCTGCCACACGCCAGGGTAAAGCCCAAGGCCCCATGGCCAAGGTTGAGCCACAGGTTACGGTAGCCGGTGGCGCCGATCAGCGGCACGCCGCTGGGGGTCGCCGGGCGCATGCCGGCCCATTCGACAGCGTGCGAGTAATCGCCACCCTGGGGGAAGGTTTCCAGGGCCTGGCGCTTGATCAGGGCCAGCCGTTTAGGGTCCGGTGTCGGATCGAAGCCGACGATGTCCACCATCGCCGCCACGCGCAGTTGTTCGCCGATGCGCGCGTAGACGACCTTGCGATCGTAGTCGGTGATGCTCAGCGCCGGTGCCCGATGCTGTGGGCCAATGGGCACGGTCAAGCTGTAGCCCTTGAGCGGATACAGCGGCATCCCCACGCCGGGTAATGCAAGCGCCGCGCTGCGGTGGCCGGCGGCGATCACCAGTTGCTCCACCGGCAGCCTCTGCCCGTCCAGCACAATGGCCTGCACTGCACCGTCGGCGTGTTCGATGCTGCTGACCGGGTGCCCCAACAGGAACTCGCAGCGCCCCGAAGCCCGCAAACGTGCCGCCAATTGCTGGCAGAAGGCATGGCAATCGGCGACCTCTTCACCCGGCGTGTAAATCCCGCCCACGTATGGCACGCCGGCCAGGGCTGGTTCCAGGTTCGCGCACTCGCTGGGGCCAAGCACCTGTTGGTGGGCACTGTCGAGCCCCCCCTGCCGCGCACGCTGCAAATGCCTCGCGTCGCGAAATGTCACCAGCTTGCCGTTGCGCCGCCAGTTGAAACCGTCGAGGCGGTCTTGCTCGCGCCAGTCCTGCAAAGTCGCCTGGCTCAACAGCGCCAGGCGTAACAGGTGGGCGCCGTTACGCCGGTTGACCGAGGTCCGGCAGGCGCCGATGAACGCGGCCATCCAGCGCCACTGCGCCGGGTCCAGGCGCGGTCGCAATTTGAGCGGCGAATCACCGCGCAGCATCCAGCCCAGCGCCTGCCAGGGCACCCCGGCGTCCGCCAGCGGGGTGACGTAGCGATAGGACAATTGGCCACCGTTGGCGAAACTGGTCTCGCTGCCCAAGGCCTCCCGGGCCTCCACCAAGGTCACGTCGACGCCGTCGCGCACCAGCGCATAAGCCGTCGCCAGCCCGACCACGCCCCCCCCGATGATGCAAACCCGCTGAGCCATGTCCGTCTCACATCCGTTTTCAGTGGCTTGAGGTTAGGGCCAGGTGACAGGCCTCGAACAATGAATAAAGATGGGCTTCCTATAAACAAAGGTTATGGGCTCGCCATGCGTCTTCGCCATATCGAGATCTTCCAGGCCATCCGCCAGACCGGTTCCATCAGCGGTGCGGCCCAACTGCTGCATGTTTCGCAACCGGCGGTGACCAAAGTGCTGCAGCATGCCGAGCAGCAATTGGGCTTTGCGTTGTTTCTGCGGGTACGCGGCAAGTTGCAGGCCACGCCTGAAGCGCTGGAGCTGGAACGCGAAGTCGATAAGGTCAGCGAGAGCCTGCAAGGTGTCCGGCGCCTTGCCCAGAGCCTGCGGCGCGAGCCGGGCCACAGCCTGCGGATCGGCGCGACACCGGCCCTGGCCCTGTCGCTGCTGCCGGCGGCGATTCATCAATGGACGCAGCGTTATCCGGACATTGCCTGCGAGTTGTCCAGCGCCCACAGCCGCGAACTGGTGCAGAACCTGTTGATGCGCGAAATCGACGTCGCCCTGACCCTGCAACCGCCCGATCATCCGGGGCTCAAGGCCCAGGCCCTGGCCAGCGGCGTGCTGGTGGCCCTGGCGCCGAGCGGGCATTGGACCGAAGCGCAGGTGGGCCAGCCGATGCCGTTGCAGGCGCTGGCCGGTGCACCGTTGATCGGCCTGTCCAGCGCCGACCCGCTCTCGGCCAAGCTGGACGGTTATCTCAAGGCCGTCGAACCGCCGCCGCGCATCAGCATCGCCGTACAGACGTATTCACTGGCCCGGGCCATGGTCGAGTCCGGTGCCGGGCTGGCGGTGATCGACCCGTTCACGGCCCTCGGTGCCTCGACCACCCGCACGGCCATTCGACCGTTGTCGCCACCGCTGCCCATTTCCCTGTATGCCGTGACCCGGGCCAACGAGGCGCCGGTGCACACCCTCGGCGCGTTGCTGGAGATTTTCGCCAGCCAGGCCCAGACGCAACTGGATCGCCTGTTCGCGGTGGCGGAACGTGGTTAGAGCACGTAGAACAGGATCGCCACGAAGTGCAGCAAACTACCGGCGATGACAAACAGGTGCCAGATGCCATGGGCGTGGCGCAACCGATGGTCGAGGGCGAAGAAGATAATGCCCACGGTGTACAACACGCCGCCCGAGGCCAGCCAGGCGAACCCGGTGCTGCCCAGGGCCGCCAGCAGCGGCTTGACCGCCACCAGCACGATCCAGCCCATCACCGCGTAGATGACGATCGACAGGACCCGCGCTTCGGAGCGCGGCTTGATCTCCTGCAGGATCCCGATCAGCGCCAGCCCCCAGACGATCCCGAACAAGGTCCAGCCCCACGGCCCGCGCAGGGTCACCAGGCAGAACGGCGTGTAGCTGCCGGCGATCAGCAGGTAGATCGAAAAGTGATCGACCTTCTGCATGATCGCTTTCTTGCGCCCGCGCACGCTGTGATAAACCGTCGAAGCGCTGTACAGCACCAGCAGGGTGAACCCGTAGATCGCCACGCTGACGATCTTCCACGGATCGCCCGCCATCCCGGCGATCACCAGCAACCACACCGCCCCGATAAAAGCCGCGACCGCCCCGACCAGGTGCGTCCAGGCGTTGAGTCGTTCCCCGTGATACATCCAGTCCCACCTCACATTCCAGAACAGACGCCAAGGCTCAGGCTTGGCGCGTCAAAGTGCAATGTTTTGCTTCAAGCCAGCCAAGTACGAACCTGTGGCAAAAGTCTTATCTGTGGCGAGGGAGCTTGCTCCCGCTTGACCGGGCTGGCGCTCCAGTGCGCAGCGCTCACAAGATTCTTGGGGCGGCTTCGCCACCCAGCGGGAGCAAGCTCCCTCGCCACAACAGCTCCCAAGCGACATAAATCGCGTCGCTGGGAAGACATGGGGCACAATCGGGCAATACGAATAAGAGCCCGCCCCATGCTGATCGACGAAGAATTGACCCTGAAGAAGCTCGAGGTGTTCCTGGCCTTCATGCGCACCGGCAACCTGGCGCGGGCGGCCGCCGAGTTGCAGACCAGCAATGTCAGCGTGCACCGGGCCATTCACTCGCTGGAGAGTGCCCTGCGTTGCCCGTTGTTCAAGCACGAAGGCCGCAATCTCACGCCGCTGGAAAGCGCTTATGTGCTGGAAGAGCGGGCGCAGAAGTTGATCCAGGACGTGGTCGAAAGCGTACGCCTGACCCGCGAAGCCGCCGGCTTCTCCGCCGAGCGCTTCAAGCTCGGCTCGCTGTATTCGTTGACGGTCAAGACCGTGCCGCAGTTGATCATGGGCCTGAAGATCCGCCGCAGCGAGCTCAATATCGACCTGATCCTGGGTTCGAACATCGACCTGTTGTACAAGCTCAAGAACATGGAGGTGGACGCGATCCTGATCTCCCTGGACGACAGCGTGAACGACCCGGACTGCGAGCATATCGAGCTGTTTTGCGACGACATCTTCCTCGCCACGCCGGCCGATTCTCCCTTTGCCCAACGCACCGAGGTCGATCTGGCCGAGGTGCGCGACGAGACGTTCATTACCCTGACCCAGGGTTTTGCCACCCATCAGGACGGTATCCGGGTGTTCAAGCAGGCGGGGTTCGAGCCGAAGGTGGCGATGCAGGTCAACGACATCTTCACCCTGCTGAGCATGGTCAGCTCCGGGGTGGGCTATGCGTTGCTGCCAGGACGAATTGCGGCGGTGTATGAAAACCGGGTGAAACTGATCCCGTTGCAGGAAAAGTACCGGTTGCAGCAGCGCATCGGCGTGGTGTTCCTGAAGGCCAAGGAGCGTGATCCGAATTTGCTGGCGCTGTTGGCTGAGTGTCGGATGTATGCCAATCGGCAGGCTTGAGACCGAGTCGCCCCCTTCGCGAGCAGGCTCGCTCCCACATTGGATCGGTGTTCACAAATCCCCTGTGGGAGCGAGCCTGCTCGCGATGAGGACAGCCCGTTCAGCGCAAATTCAAAGCCCTAGCCCATCAACCCGCGCATGATCAGAAACAACAACGAAGGCCCCAGCAAGCACCCCAGCGCCGTATAGAACGCCGCCGTCAGGCAGCCATACGGCACCAGCTTCGGATCGGTGGCCGCCAGCCCGCCGGCCACACCGCTGGAAGTACCCATCAAGCCACCGAAAATCACCGCACTGCGTGGATTATTCAGGCCGATCATCGGTGCCACGAACGGCGTCGCCACCATCACCAGGATCGCCTTGATCAACCCGGCGGCAATGGACAGCGCCATCACTTCGGAACTGGCGCCAATCGCCGCCCCGGTCACCGGCCCGACGATGTAGGTCACCGCCCCGGCGCCAATGGTGGTCAGGCTCACCGCATCGGTGTAACCGAAAGCCATCGCCACGCCCACGCCGGCAATGAACGACGTACCGACTCCGACAAACAGCGCCAGCACCCCGACGAAACCGGCGCGCTTGAGTTCTTCGACACTCACGCCAAACGCCGTGGCGACAATGGCAAAGTCACGCAGCATCGCACCGCCGAGCAAGCCGATCCCGGACAGCAGCGGAATGTCCACTACACCCTTCTGCCCGCCGGTCATTGCACCGCCAATGTAGGAGAGCACCAGCCCCAGGAGAATGGCGATGGCCGAGCCATGCAGCCGACCTCTGGTGAACGTGTCGCTGATCCAGTAGGACACCCACATGGTGATGCCGACAATGGCAAAACCGCTGATCAGGCCGTAGCCGGTGATGACTTTCATCATGGATTCGTACATGGCAATCACCCGACCGTCTTGACGGAAACATCGGCCTGAGGCCCTTTGTTGCCAATGCGCACCAGCACCGGCACCAACGCAAAGGCAATCACCACCGCCAGGGTTCCGGCCAGGATCGCCATCGGCCCGCCCTTGAGCGCGCCGTAGACGTTTTGCTGCGCCGCCATCGCGACCACGATGGGGATGTAGATCGCACTCCAGAATTCCACGCCCGCCTCGGATTTGCCCTTGAACAGGCCGCGCTTGCTCAGGTAACTGCCCAGCCCGATCAACAGCAACATCGCAATGCCGACGCCGCCGACGTTGGCCGGCACGCCGATCAACTTGCCCAGCAGCTCACCGATAAAAATACCCGCCAGGGTACAAAAGGCCAGAAATGCCACACCGTAGATAATCATTGTTGTAGTCCTCAAAGTGCATCGTCGAAGTTGTTGTTTTTGTGCTTCGCCAGCTTGAGTCGGTGGTTTAGGGTTGGCGGTTTCCCTCCTCACGCAACAGCGCCTGCAAGGTGTCGAGCCGGGCACCGTCGAAAGCCATGACAGTGCCCTGCTCGAATACCCGGCGCGCCAGGGCGGTCAGCACCGCACCGGGCGGTAGTTCGATCTGTAGTCGCACGCCGCGCTCGTAAGCGCTTTGCACGGTGCCGCGCCAATCCACCACGCGGCACATGTTGAGCGCCAGGTCGTCGCGCAAGGCCTCGGCGTTGATCACCAGTCGCGCGCGGCTACCGCTGAGATAACCCAAGGCCGGTGCTTTCAACGGCACGTCGGCAAATGCCTGGGCCAATGCCCGGGCCGGTGCTTGCAGCAACGGGCAATGGGACGGCACGCTCACCGCCAGCCGACAGGCCTTCCCGGCGCCCAGGCTTCGCGCTTGCCGGGCAACGATGTTCATGCCCTCGTTGCTGCCGGCGATGACCACCTGGTTATCCGCGTTGATGTTGGCCAGGTAGACCGGGGTGCGGTCGCTGTGCACCTGCGCCAGCAATGCTTCCACTGCCGCGAGGTCCAGGCCGATGATCGCGGTCATGCCATAGCCTTGCGGATACGCCCGCTGCATCAATTCGCCCCGCAGGCTGACCAGCCGCAAAGCATCCTCGAACCCCAGCGCCCCAGCCACCACCGCCGCTGGATAAGCACCGATGGACAGCCCCGCCACGTAGTCCGGCGCAGGCGCCTGTTCCAGCAGTTGACGGGACGCCGCCACGCCGGCGATCAACAAACACAGTTGAACCGCGCGGGTCGATTGCAAGGCCTCAGCGCTGTCCAACTGTAAGACGTCCTCACCAAGCACCTCACCCGCCTCGTCGAGGACTTGCGGCGCCAGGCCGTGGAGCATGCCCGCGCGCTGCGCACCCTGGCCGGGAAAGACAAAAAGACTGCTCACGCGACTTGCTCCAATGAAGGCTGCCAAGGGTCGCTCACCAGCCGTGCCTGGACATCATCCTTGAGCAACACCCGCCGCGACGAACCCGCCCACTCGCGCAAGGCGACGGCGCCGCAAGGTGTTTGCAATTGCAGGTCCACGGCGCACACCGAGGCATCCAGTTGCGCCAGCAATTCCCTGGCCTGGAGACGATCGAGAAAATGCGGCGCCCGCAGAATCAAGTCCAGGTCGCTGCGTTCATGCAGCGCCTCGACACCGGTGGCGAGCTCGAACCCGGCGCTGCCGCTGACGCCCCAGGCCCAGCCACTGGCATCGAGCAGCGGGCGCAAGCGGGACAGCGCTTGCAGGGCTGGCAAGTCGCGAGTCGACGCAACGTGGCAAAGCTCTTCTGGCCTGACGCGACGGGAGATCGCCGCGACCGCCATCGACGTTGCATAACGCTGCTCGCGCGAGCGCCCGCGCACGCCGACCGCGATTTGACCCGGCGCCGTCAGCGCGCGCCGAACCACCACCGGTTGACCGGCGGCAATCGATTCGACCACCCATGCCGGCGCACCCGCAGGCACCTGTTCCGGGGTCATCCCCCAGAGCAGGTCATGGGCCAGATACCTATTCACCACTGCGCTCTCAGCAGTTGGCGCACGGTGCTGGAAGCCGCGCGATGGGTCGCACCGAGGCGACTGCTCAAATCGCGAGGCGCAGCGGCCACATCGTTGATCGCCTGTTGCAGGCAATCCGTCACCCGGTCCAGATCCGCCGCCGTCGGTTGCTCGACCTGCTCCACCGACAAGGTTTCCCACAGCAGACCCAGGCTGGCAAAGCTGTCGATGTCATAGGCCATCGGTGGCACGCTGGCGGCCAAGGCCTCAAGCTCTTCGACACTGCGCAAAGTCACCCGCGCCGCCGAAGCCTTGCCCATGGCGTGGACCATCACCCCCGGGTCGCGCAAGGCAATCAGGCGATTGGCCTGGTAACCGTGGGCCAGGAACGCCCCCGACATAGCCTTGCCCACCAGCAAACCGATCACCGGATGCCCGGCCAGTCGCGCACGGGCATAGCTGTCCGCCGCACCGGCCAGGGCCTGATGAATGCCCAGGGCTTCTTCGCGCCGGCCGTAGGCCTGGCTCGGTACATCGACAATGGCGATCAGCGGACGCTTGTTGACGGCATCGCGGTCGGCGTCGATGGCATCATCCACCGCCTTGGCCAAACCCCAGCCTTCGAGCAAACCGACTTCGCCATTGCGAGCACGGGGAAAACGACTGTCGGGATCCGCCACCACCGCCAGCAGGCGCACGGTTTGCTCGCCCAGCCTGGCGTCAGCGACTTTCAACGAAGCCGGCAGGCCTTCCAGCGGTTTGGCGGCACCAGCCAAGGCTTCGAACCAGCGCAAACCTCTCAATGAATAGGCACTCATGGGCGTTCTCCCTGATACAGCTGGCGAACCGTGGCCGGTTCGATTTGCACTTTTGTGTCCAATCGGGCCAGGCGTTGCAGGAACAGCTCGGCCTGGCCGCTGCGGTGTTGCGCGGGAACGCCCAGGTGCAGCAACTGGCCGACCTGTTGACGGATCTGCGCCACATCATCGGCGACGTAACGGTCCACCAACCCACTGGCGAACCGTTGCTCGCCGCCGGTCAGGCTCCAGATGAACGGCCGGTCGCGGGAGTCGTATTCGTCGATCCCGGCCTCCTGTTCAATCACTTGCGGGCCGTTCAGGCCCAGCCGCGCTTCCTGGGTGACCAGCAGATAACTGCACAGCCCAGCGGCGATGGACATGCCACCAAAACAGCCGACGCTGCCGGCCACCACGCCGACCACCGGTTGGTATTGGCGCAGATCGACAATCGCCGAATGAATCTCGGCAATCGCCGCGAGCCCGAGGTTGGCCTCCTGCAACCGCACGCCGCCGGTTTCCAGCAGCAACACGGCGCGGGTCGGGATGCCGTTGCGGTTGTCCTCGGCGGCCAGTTCCAGCGCACCGGCAATCTTCGCCCCACCGACTTCGCCGAGGCTGCCGCCCTGAAAGGCGCCTTCGATGGCGGCGATCACCACGGGCAGGCCATCGAGCGTGCCCTTGGCGATCACCACGCCGTCGTCGCTTTGCGGCACCACGCCCTGGCGCAACAGCCACGGCGACATGACCCGCTGGAACGGGTCGAGCAGTTCGCGGAAAGTGCCGTCATCGAGCAAGGCCTTGGCCCGCTGCCGGGCACTGAGTTCGACGAAGCTGTGCTTGTTGAGCAACGCTGCACTGTCAGTCATGGCCGATCTCCTCGAAGCCTTGCTCCAGGCGCAAACGCACCACGCCGGGGGTAGCGCCGAAATCGTGGATGTCGATAGACAAGGCCGGCGGCGTCTGGCCGTCGAACATGCGGGCGAACAGGTGCTGCCAGCGTTGTTCACTGCCGTTGACCGAAGTCTGCACCTGGATGGTCAGCTTGCCCGCCAGACCCGGTTCGATCAGTACTTCCAGGTCGCCCGAGCCGACACAGCCCACCAGCGCCCGCCCCCGTGGCGGCTGCCCGGCGGGGAATTCAAAGGATAAGGTTTCCATCAGCACACTCCAGGGAAGAGGCCATCGCCGCGTTCGATGCGGTCGAGGAACAGGCAGGCGGCGAGCAGATCGGCAGCGCCGCCGGGCGAGGCGTTCAAGGCAATCAGTTGTTGGTCCAGCGCGTGCAATTGGCGACGACCGCCCAGGCTCGCACTGCCACCGGCATCGAGCACCGCCTTGGCGCCCTGTTGCATGGCCTGCAAACCCGGCTCGCCGGCGCGATAGAGCACGCAGGTGTCGGCCAGGGTAGTCATGATCGCCAGCAAGGCATCGAGCCGGGCGTTCTGCTCTCCAGCGCCCGCCGCGCGACTGTGCTTGAGCTGCGGCAGGCCCAGGCCAGTCACTGCGGGAAACGCCAGTTGCGCTTCCTCCCGGGCGCCGCGTACGCCGTAGCGTTGGGCTACCTGGGCACCGTGGCTCAAGGGTTGGGGCGCATAACGGTCGTTGAGCAAGGCCAGGCGGGCAGCGCGTAGAGCGACGGCGCTGGCGGCACTGGATTCAGGTTCCAGCGCCGTTGCAGCGACCAACAGGCCCAAGGCCCAGATCGCCCCGCGATGGGTATTCACCCCGCCGGTGGTGGCGAGCATCGCGGCTTCGCCTTCACGGCCGATGCGCCCGAGGGCTTCGCGCAGTGGCAAGCCGATCTCGCCACAGTCGAGGGCGGCTTCGGCCATTTCCTTGAATGCCGGCCACAGCGACAGCGCCGAAGCATGCATCAGGCCCAGGTGCAGGTCGGTATGGGCGCCATTGCCACGCCGGTCCACCAAGGCCGGTTTAGGTGACAGGTCGGCTTCGTCGATCAGCGCATCCACCGCCATATCCGCCAGGCGCTCGGCCACGGACAGTTTTTTCGGTTGCAGGTTGAAGGCGTGCATTTACCAGCTCCTGAACTTGGCGGGCGGGTTGTAGAGGCCACCGGACCACTCCACCAGGTCGGCCACGCTCTTGGCCGCGAGCAACTCGCGGGTGGCGTCGGTGCGGCGGATACCGAGGTCTTCGGGCAAGGCGATCAGCCCTTCGCGGCGCATGCGCGCGGTGTCTTTCGGATTGTGACGCAGGCCAATGGCCGTGACGCCGGCCACGGCCGCGATCATCGCCTGGCGCTCTTCCAGGGAGCGGGCCTTGTACAGGTAGGCGATGCCCTCTTCGGTCAGCAAATGGGTGACGTCGTCGCCGTAGATCATGATCGGCGCCAGGGGCATGCCGGCTTTCTTCGCCACGTCCACCGCATCAAGGGTTTCGACGAAGGTCGGTTTACCGCCCTCCTGGAACGTCTCGACCATCTGCACCACCAGCTTCTTGCCGCGTTCGAGCAACGGCGCCTCGACATCACCGTGGCGCATATCGAGCCAGGCCGGCGTACCGTGACGACGACCGCGCGGGTCGTGGCCCATGTTCGGCGCACCGCCGAAGCCGGCCAAGCGGCCACGGGTCACGGTGGAGGAATGGCCGTCGCCGTCCACTTGCAGGGTGGCGCCGATGAACAGGTCCACCGCGTACTGGCCAGCCAGTTGGCAGACCATGCGGTTGGAGCGCAGCGAGCCGTCGTGGCCGGTGAAGAACACGTCCGGCCGGGCGGCGATGTAGTTTTCCATGCCCAGCTCGGTGCCAAAGCAATGCACGCTTTCCACCCAGCCGCTTTCGATGGCTGGGATCAGGGTCGGGTGCGGATTGAGGGTCCAATTGCGGCAGATCTTGCCCTTCAGGCCGAGGGATTCGCCGTAGGTCGGCAGGATCAACTCGATGGCGGCGGTGTTGAAACCGATGCCGTGATTGAGGGACTGGACGTTGTGCTTTTCGTAAATCCCACGGATCGCCATCATCGCCATCAGCACATGCACGGGCTTGATGTGGCGCGGGTCGCGGGTGAACAGCGGTTCGATGTAGAACGGCTTGTCGGCCACCACCACGAAATCCACCCAGGACGCCGGGATGTCGACTCGCGGCAGGTCGCTGACGTCATCCACCAACTGGTTGACCTGGACAATGACGATGCCGTCACTGAAGGCCGCCGGCTCGATCAACGCCGGCGTGTCTTCGGTGCTGGGGCCGGTGTAGATATTGCCGGCACGGTCGGCCATGAAACCGGCCGAGAGCACCACATTGGGAATCAGGTCCACCACCAGCCGGGCATAGAGTTCGATGTAGGTGTGGATCGCGCCGATTTCCAACAGGCCATCTTCCAGCAACTGGCTGATGCGCAGGCTCTGGGTGCCGGCGAAGGAGAAATCGAGCTTGCGGGCGATGCCGCGCTCGAACAGGTCCAGGTGCTCGGACCGCCCGACGCTGGGCATGATCATGTGCACATCGTGCAACTTCGAAGGGTCGACTTTCGCCAGGGAGCGCGAGAGAAAATCCGCCTGCTTCTGGTTATTACCCTCCAGCACCACACGGTCGCCGGGCAGGATCAACGCCTCCAGCGCCGCGACGATCTTGTCGGTGGGCAGCACCACACCGTCGGCAAGCCCCTTCACCAGCCCGAGACGCCGCTGCTTTTCGCTGCGCCGCCGCGTCCAGCGCGAGTCGGGGGATATTGTTGTTGTCATGACCACTCCACGGGTTCGCTGTCGTGGGGGTCACATTAGGAGTGTTGTGGCGGGGGCATCAATCAAGCTCGACGGCGGATCGTTACGGTTGGAGTAACGGTTGACCGCCATCCTTGTGGGAGCGAGCTTTATCGCGATAGCGGAGTGTCAGGCAACATCAATGCTGACTGTTCTGCCGCCATCGCGAGCAAGGGGCCATGGGTGCCTCCGAAATTCTCGAAGCAATCCTCTGGTCTGTTCCCCCAGTGCGCAACCGTCAGTCGGATTGCGGCTTCAACCTGTCAAGCCTGACAGTAGCCAATCCACCCATATCAGGGCCGAATATGCTTCGCCGCGAACTTCAATGTCCGGTTCCCTCGGGCAGGGACAAAGGCGCTGTGACTGGAGAACAACATGAAGCACGACCAAGACAAGTATGGGCACGACTTTCAAGATGGAAAAAGGAACGGCTGGGAAAATGACGTTGGCTCCCCGGATGGGATACTCAAGTCGGAGGAGGACGGAGGCCGCAAGAATACGTTCTGGTCCGGTAAGCTGGAATGTAAGAAGCTGGAATACCGCCCCCCACACACGTTTCAGCCGTCTCTCGCCAAGATGTTTACCTTGCCGGGCCCAAAGCAGGAGAGAGGCTCTCTTTTCACATCCTTCAAATACCGCCTTCACCCACTGGAGGAGGGGGAAGCGACAACGATCAGAGTCGTAGTGACTGGGAACGTATCGCTGGGCTTTAGCGCCTTTTGGATAGCCCCGGGCGCTCCAACCGGTACGTGGCTCCAAAGTGATCCAATTGGGGTTCGCTACTCGGGTACCAGGGCCCATGTCCTGATCGGTGCGGATTATGGGGAGCCCGGTGTGTCCCGTAAGCTGGACATCGATGACATCAAGGTTGAGCGGGTTCCCGATAAATAGACATTCACGACAGGTCGCCTGGCTTTGGAGGTTTTTACCCAGCGGAACCCGTTCCCTCGCAGCGGTTTTTAACCCGATGTATCAAGTTGAGAGAGTTATCTTGTGGGAGCGGGTTTGCTCGCGAATGCGGAGTGTCAGCCACTTCAATGTTGACGGATATACCGCATTCGCGAGCAAGCCCGCTCCCACAGTACGGTGTCAGGCCTAGTGACTGACCAGCCCCGCTGCAACCACCAACTCCTCCAACGCCAACAGATCCGGCACTTTCGCCACGTGTTCCCCAACTTGCACCGCCGCCTGTTCCAACCCGCACAGCGGCACGTCGACGTAGCTCAATTGGCTGTCGAGCTTGTAGGAGCGTGGGATGCCTTGCACCAGCAGGGCAATGAAACGCAGCTCTGGGCGACCGCCGAGGGCGTTGAGCACGACGATGCGTGCTCGCTCGCCAATCACGGTCTTCTGGCCGCAGGCCGACTCGAAGCTCAGCAACGGGATTTGCCGTTCGCGCCAGCTCACCCAGCCCAGGAACCACGGCGGGGTGTCCATATCGAAGGTGCTGTCCTGATAGTCGATCAGTTCGGCCACGGCCACGTTGGGCAACACCAGGTGCCGGTCGGTCAACGGCAACAGCAGACCGGTGAGGGGGCTGGTGCGCGAGTGAAGATGCAGGTCATGCATGGGTTTTGCTCCAGTACGCGATGCTGTCGAGCAGCACCGATTCCTGGTACGGCTTGCCCAGGTAGTCGTTGACGCCGATGGCCATGGCGCGGTCGCGGTGTTTCTGGCCGGTGCGGGAGGTGATCATGATGATCGGCAGGTGCGCCAGGCGCGGGTCGTTGCGCACTTGGGTGGCCACTTCGAAGCCGTCCATGCGCGGCATCTCGATGTCCAGCAGCATCAGGTCCGGGGCGTGTTCGGCCAACAACGCCATGGCGTCCACGCCATCCTTGGCGGTCAAAACGTGCATGCCGTGGCGTTCCAGCAGGCGGCTGGTGACCTTGCGCACGGTCACCGAGTCGTCCACCACCAGCACCAGCAACGGCCGTTGCGGCTCGCCCTCGCCTTCAGCCGGCACCTGGCGGCGCGGGACCTGGTGGGGCAAGGCGCGGATCGGCGCGAGCAGGTCGAGAATCAACACCACCCGGCCGTCCCCCAGGATCGTCGCCCCGGACAGGCCCTGCACCGCCGAAAACTGCGGACCGAGGCTCTTGACCACGATCTCCCGGGTCCCGGCTGTGGCGTCCACCTGCACGGCGACATGCCGCTCGTTGCACTGCACCAGCAGCACCGGCAAGGGTTGGCTCTGGCCCAGCAGTTTCGGCCGGGCGCCGGTTTTCAATAGCTCACCGAGGTAGCACAACTCGTAACGCTGCCCGGCGTAGGTGTAGGTCGGCGGATCGAGCTGGTAATAACCGTCCAGCTCGGCGGGCAACACCCGGACAATGCTCTCGATGGTGTTCAGCGGGATCGCGTACTGGTCCTCGTGACAGTGCACCATCAACGCCCGGTTCACCGCCACGGTAAATGGCAGGCGAATGCGAAAATGCACGCCCTGCCCCGGCGTGGAGTCGATGACCATGCTGCCGCCCAGTTGCCGGACCTCTTCGTGGACCACGTCCATGCCGACGCCGCGCCCGGAGATCTGGGTGATTTTCTCGGCCGTGGAAAACCCTGGCTGCAAGATGAACTGCAGCACGTCGCGTTCGCTGATGTCGCTGTCCGGCGCCAGCAAGCCACGCTTGATCGCCTTGTTCCGTACCGCCTCCAGCGGCACGCCGGCACCGTCGTCGCGGACGTCGAAAATGATGTCGCCGCCTTCCCGGGACAGGTCGAGGCTGATACGCCCGCGTGCCGGCTTGCCAGCGGCGATGCGCACGTCGGCCGGCTCCAGGCCGTGGTCGACGGCGTTGCGCAGCATATGTTCAAGAGGCGCGGCCATGCGCTCCAGCACGTTACGGTCCATCTCGCCCTCGGCATTGCCGACCAGGAACTCGACGTCCTTGCCCAGTTCCTGCGCCACTTGCCGGACGATGCGCTTGAGCCGTGGCAGCATGCGCTCGAACGGCACCATGCGCGTACGCATCAGGCCTTCCTGGAGCTCGGTGTTGATCCGCCCCTGCTGTTGCAGCAGGACTTCGGCATCGTGATTGCTGCGATCAAGGGTTTCCTTGAGTTCGAGCAAGTCCGAGGCGGATTCGAACAGTGCCCGGGACAACTGCTGCAATTGGGAGTGGCGGTCCATCTCCAGCGGGTCGAACTCTTCGTAGCCCAGGCGCTCGGCCTCAACCTGCTGGCGGCTGAGAATCCGCCCCTGGGTTTCGGTATCCAGGCGTCGCAACTGGTCACGCATGCGCTCGATGGTGGTTTCCATTTCGCCCAGGGCCACGCGCCCGTCGTTGACCTGCTGTTCGATACGCCCACGGAAGATCGACGTTTCGCCCGCCAGGTTCACCAGGTCGTCGAGCAGTTCGGCGGAAACCTTGACCATGTCCGCGCCGTCGCCCGGTGCACTGGGATCGGGCCTTGCGGGCGCCGTTGGCGGTGCCACGACGGGCATCGGTTCCGGCGCCGATTCAGCCTGCGGCGCAGCGTTCTCCTGGGGATGATTCACCGCCTGGATCTGGACGATCAGTCGGTCCGCCAGCGGGCACGGGTGGCCGGCGCGCACGGCGTCGAGCATCTGCGCCAGTCGGTCATGGCTGCTCTGCAACAAGGTGAACAGCGCCGGGGTCGGCTGAAGCAGGCCCGCCGACAGGCCTTCGTAGAGATTTTCCAACTCGTGGGCCAGGTCGCCGATGGGTCCGATTTCCACCATGCGCGCACCGCCCTTGAGGGTGTGCAAATCCCGCAGCAAGGTCTCCACGGCCTGGCGATTCGAGGGTTCTTCCTGCCAGCGCAGCAGCGCCGCGCCCGAGCTGTCGAGGATGTCGAAGCCTTCCTCAAGGAAGATTTCCAGCAGCTCGGGATCATGGCCGGCGCCGTCGGCCTGGGCCGCTGCGCTCGTCTCGATGGCGTTCGGCTTGTCCTGGCGGAACCTGCGGATAGAGTCGATCAGCGCAACGGGATCGCCCAATGGCTGGCCCTGTTGCAACTGCCCGAGCAACAGGTCGAGGCGTTCGTGGCTGCTGGCGAGCAGTTGCGCCAGTTCCTCGCTGTAGCTGTAGCGCCGGTCCACCAGCCCTTCGTAAAGGTTTTCCAACTCCTGGGCCAGGTCACTCACCGGCCGGATGTCGGCCATTCGCGCACCGCCCTTGAGGGTGTGCAAGTCACGTTGCAGCGAGGACAGCGGCGCGCCGTTATCCGGATCGGCCAACCAGCGTTGCAAGGCCTGGGCGGCGCTTTCGAGGATATCCTGGGCTTCTTCGAGGAAAATCGCCGCGAGGTCATCGTCCATCGAGGTATCGACGGGGGCGTCACGCTCCATTTGCGCCGTCGCGTGGCCCAGTTCGCGGATGCTCAGGGTGCGGCTGCCGTCGCTGCGGATCAGGCCGGTGGCCGATGGATCGAGGCTCTCCTGCAGCAGGCGCCGCAGGGCCTGTACCCGTTCGGGCTGCGGATGCACATGCTGCCCGGCCGCCAGTTCATCGAGCATGTCGATCAGCGCTTCATGGGCGCGCTGGGCCTGCTGGAAAAACTCATCGCTGACCGCCAGGCTGCTTTCTTCCACCGCACCGTAGAGGTCGAGCAAGGCTTCGCAGAGTTCGTCCACCGGGTGCAGGTCGGCCAGGTGCGCGCCTTCGCCGAGGGTGGTCAGCTCATCGAGCAGCGCGCTCAGTTCCTGGCCTTCGCCGGGATGCTGCTGCCAGCGCTGCAAGAGGCTTTCGGCGTCCAGCAGGATGTCCATGCCCTGGGCGAGGAAGTTGTTGATCAGTTGTGGGTCGCGCTTGGTCCGCAGTGCTTTGTCCGGCGCGCTGTTGGCGGCGTGCAAGCGCTCGGCCAGCAGGGCCTGGGCGCGCTGGATCAGATCCTCGGCGCCGGGGATCGCGGCCAGCGGCTCGCTGTGCAACTGGCGCAAGCCACGGCGCAGCAGGCCTTCGGCCTCCAGCAGCAATTCGACCTCATCCAGGTCGAGGGCAATCAGGTGCGCCCGGTATTCCCGGGCCAGCTCATCCATCGCCCCGGCCAGCTCGGCGATCGGCAGCACACCGGCCATCGACGCGCTGCCCTTGAGCGTATGCAAGGCCCGCTGCAATTCATCACTGGCCTGCAAGGGCAGGTGGTCGGCCGACTGGTCGAGAAAACGATTGAGGCTGGCGAGGTGGCCCTGGGCTTCGTTGTCGAAGATCTTCAACAGCAGCGGATCGAGGGCGGCCACGTCCTGCTCGTCTTCATCCGCCTCATCGCCGCCCTTGGCCAGGACATGGGCACGGGCGGCCAAGCGGTCGACGTCATCGCGCTGGCGCTGGTGATTGGCGGCGAATTCGGCCACCAGGGCCGGCAACAACTGCACCGTGTCTTCGATCAACTGGCGGACCGCGGCCTGCGGCTCGACGCTGCGCTCCAGGACCCGGTTGAGCAGGTTTTCCACGGCCCAGGCCAGTTCACCCAGCACCAGCGCCCGGACCATCCGGCCACTGCCCTTGAGGGTATGGAAGGCCCGGCGCAGTTCGCTCAGGGCACCGTGGTCGTCGGGATGCGCACTCCAGCGCGGCAGGTACTCACGCAGGACGTCGAGCACCTCGGCGGTTTCCTCAAGGAAGACCTCGCGCAACTCGTCGTCCACCGGACTTTCATCCGACGGTGGCGGCAACAGGCTGCCCGGGGTGCTCCTGGCCGGCGGATTGACCGCCGAGACCGGGCTGGCCAGCACCTGGGCCAAGGATTGCACCGTCTGCGGGTCATCCAGTTCCTGCAAGTCCTGCATGACCTGGGCTTCGTTGGGGCTCAATACATCGTCGAGCACCGGCACTCGCGCTTCGTCAGGGAAATAACCGAGCGCGGCCAGGCTTCGTTCGACCGCATCCAACAAGGGCTCGCCGGGGGTTTCCGGGTCCTCGCTCAAGCGCTCCAGGTAGTATTCGAGGCCGGTGATCACGTCAGCCAGGTGGTCGAGTTCTTCCCAACCCGGCTGGGCTTGGTCCAGCAGCAGATGCTCGCGGATGAAACCGTTGCAAGCCTCCACCAGGCTGGCGGCACGACTCAGGGGAATCATCGCCAGCGCGCCGCGCACCTGGGTCAGCAGCGCCGGCAAGGGCTGCAGTTGCTCGCTGTTCCAGTCCGCGTCGATGTAGTCGACGATCATGTCCTTGGCCTGTTGCAGGCAGGTGTGGGCTTCCTTGATGACGATCTGGTGGATCTGGGTCAGGTCGGTGGTGGGCAGGTGGGTGTCTTCGCGGCTCTCCGGCTCGACGGTGCCGACCATGCCGGCCAGGGTCGCCTCGACGTAGAGCAAGGCCCCGGCGACGTCCATGAGGGTCGCGTCATCCGGCTTGCGCTGGCCCTGGGCGAGGCTCAGGACCACCGCCAGTTGATCGATGATGACCTTGCGCGGCTGACCGAAACCCAGCACCGCCAGGGTATCGGCGATCTGCCGCAGCGGCGCCAACAGGCTGTCCAGCTCCGAGGCGTGCTGGCGATCGCTGCGCACGAACAGGTCCAGGCGTTCCTTGACCCGGACCAACTCCTCGCACAGCGCGGCAAGCACCGAGCGCATGGCATCGCGGTCGGGCCCGGCCAGGCGCGCGCGTTCTTCGTCGACCATGGCGCTGTCGGGCAGCGCGTCGTCCAGTGAGTAGCGTTCTTTCATGATCTGCATCTGCCCGCTGGGATGTTCGGCCTTGGCAATATAGAACAACAAGCTCTTGAGCAGGTGGGGCGGTGCCGGCTGATTGATGCCTGGCATGCCTTGGTCCAGCAGGCGCTTGAGTTCCTTGTCGGCTTCCTTGAACAGGCTGCGCAGCGCCGGGCTGTTGGCGATACGTCCGTCACGCATGCCTTCGACCAGCGCCGAGGCCACCTGCCATAACGCATTGAGCGGCGCCCCAGTACACAAGGTTTCCAGGCGATGGAAGACCTTGGCCAGGTAACCGAGGTGGGTCGCGTCATCCTGTTCGCGCAGCAGGCCCACCAGGGCCATTTGCAGGGTCTGACGCAATTTACGCAAGGTGTTTGGCAGGTCGGCGGGTTCGAGGCGCTGCAAGGCCTCGTCGCTGAGCGGCGCAATATCGGGCAACTCGGGGCTGAACAGGCTGGTTTCCGACAACAGGCTCTCGCCCCGGGCACTGCGCAGGTCGTTGATCAAGGGCAGCACCACCAGCGGCAGGTCGCGGCGGGCACCTTGTACGCGGTCCAGGTAGATCGGCAACTGCCCCAGGGCCTGGCTCAACAGGCTGATGGCTTCGTCGCGATGGGTGACGCGGTTGTCCTGCAGGGCGGCGCACAGTTGCTCCATCTCCTCGGCCAGCAGCGCCGCACCGTAGAACTCGACCATCTGCAGGCCGCCGTGGACCTGGTGGATGCAGGCCAGGCATTGCCCGAGGGCGTCCGACGCCTGCGGATCGTCCACCAGGCGGTTGAGGGCCAGATGAGCCTGCTTCAGCGTTTCGGCAATCTCGCCCTTGACCCATTCCAGGGCCACATAGTCGTGCCGATCACCCATAACCACTCCAAATCAAAGTCATACGCAGCAGGAGCACATCAGCCTTTGTGGCGAGGGAGCTTGCTCCCGCTTGAGCGCGCAGCGCTCATAAAAACCTGGGGCCGCTGCGCAGCCCAGCGGGAGCAAGCTCCCTCGCCACAAAAGCGCCCTTGCCACAGGTACATCCTCTCCCAGCAGGTCACTCACCCCTTTTCCTCACCGACAGCCGCTGCCGCCGGCAACGTGAACCCCGACACCGAACGACGCAGTTGGCTGGCCATTTTCGCCAGGTTGCCAATGCTCTCGGCAGTGGCGGTGGAACCGGATGAAGTCTGCGAAGTGATCTGCTGGATCACGTTCATGGTCAAGGAAATCTGCCCCGCCGAGGTGGTCTGTTGCTGCGCCGCGTTGGAGATGCTCTGGATCAGCGCCGCCAGGGTCTTGGACACGCCTTCGATTTCTTCCAGGGCGACGCCGGCGTCCTGGGCCAGTCGCGCACCGCGCACCACTTCGGTGGTGGTCTGCTCCATGGAAATCACCGCCTCATTGGTATCGGCCTGGATCGCCCGCACCAGGGTCTCGATTTGCCGGGTCGCCGCCGAAGAGCGCTCGGCCAAACGCTGCACTTCATCGGCCACCACCGCGAACCCGCGCCCGGCATCACCGGCCATGGACGCCTGGATGGCGGCGTTGAGGGCCAGGATGTTGGTCTGGTCGGCGATGTCGTCGATCAGGCTGACAATGTCGCCAATCTCCTGGGATGACTCACCCAGGCGCTTGATGCGCTTGGCGGTGTCCTGGATCTGCTCGCGAATGTTGTCCATGCCATGAATGGTGTTGTGCACCACCTCATTACCCTTGTTGGCAATCTCCACCGAACGCTCGGCCACCGCCGACGACTCGGCGGCATTGGCCGACACCTGGTCGATGGACTGGGCCATTTCATTAATTGAAGTCGAAGCCTCGGAGATTTGCTGGGCCTGGTGCTCGGAGGCCTGGGCCAGGTGCATCGCCGTGGCCTGGGTTTCCTGCACGGCGGCGGCGACCTGGCCGGCAGTGAGGTTGATGGTCGCCACCAGGTCGCGCAGTTGGTCCACCGAGTAATTGATGGAGTCGGCGATGGTGCCGGTGAAGTCCTCGGTGACCGAAGCGGTGACGGTCAGGTCGCCATCGGCCAAGTCTTCGATTTCATCCAGCAACCGCATGATCGCGTTCTGGTTGCGCTCGTTCTTTTGTGCGGTCTCGTGCAACTGACGGTTGGTCTCGCGGACCATCACCAGGCCAATCAGGATGATCGACATCAGCGCCAACAGGCCCAGCACATAGCCGCCGATGGTATTGACGGAACGCCCGCCGGCGAGGTTTTCGAAGGCCGTGGCCAGGTGTGAAGCCTCGTCGAGCAGGGTCTGCGACAGGTTGAAGATGTTGCCGGCCGACTCGCGGACCTTGAACAGCTCCGGAGAGGTCTCGAGGATTTCGTCCACCGAGCCGGAGACGAACTCGAAGAGCTCGCTGATTTCAGTCAGGCGTGCCCGGGCATCGCGGTCCTGGACCTGGGATATCTTCAGGGCCGGGTCACCTTGCAACATGCCATTGAGCACCTGGCCAAAACGCGCGGCGTCGCGACCGAAGGTGTCGGCGGCCTGGCTGGCGTTTTCGTCCCCCGCCAGCACGGTATTCACCGCGCCGAGAATCCGTTCGGCCAGCAGCGACTGGCGCTGGGCCATGGCCACCTGAGCGGCCGGCGCACCGCGTTGCAGCAGGATCTCGACGACTTTTTCGTACTCGACCTGCAACTGCGGCACGGTTTCGGCCAGGGTCGCCGCCACCTGGTGCAGCGACAGCACGGTCTGTTCGCTGGAGAGAATGGCATCGGTGTTCTTGAGCAGGCGCTCCCAATCCAGCTGCACGGCGCGCATCTGCGGACGCAGGGTGGCCGGCGCAGGGGGCAGGCCGGTGACCGGGTCGCCCTGTTTCAGCGAACCCCAGCGCTGGGCGAAGTCATTGCGCGCATCGCTCAGCAGCTTGAACGCCGCAGGTTTGCCGGCGGCGGCCTCGGTGGCGTTCTTGGCGATGCGCTGGGACAGCACCCGCAACTCACCGGCATGGCCGATGTACTGTTTGTCATAGGTCGATTGGGTGTTGAGGTAAGCGAAGTTGGCGAACAGCAGCATGATGAAGACGATCAGCGCGACGAACAGCACGATGATCTGCGAACGACTGCGCGACGCTTCCAGTGGCTTGCCTGTTTTTGCTTTGATCATCGGTTCTCGCCTGTACTGCCCAATCCAACCCAGTCACCGCCGAACCAATGTGGGAGCGAGCTCGCTCGCGATAGCATTGGATCAGTCAGCCTTGATTTAGCTGACCCACCGCAATCGCGAGCAAGCTCGCTCCCACAAGGGGCCTGCGCTGCATCTCGTTAAATCGCCACATCCATGAACCCCGGCGAACGCGCCAGGGCAAACGGGCTGAACACTTGCCACTCGCGCTCGCCGCCAAACCGGCCCTTGACGAAGGCCGCTTCCGGGCCGTCGAGGTCGTCCACCAGCGTCGGTTCCAGGCTGTCCTGGGCAAAATGCTGCAGCCCAAGGACCTCGTCCACCAGCAACCCGGCGAACACCTCGTCGTGATCCACCACCAATACGCGCCGCTGCTTGCGCACGGTCGACAGTTCGTGGCCAAAGAACCCGCACAAGTCCATCAACGGCAACAAGCGCCCGCGCAGGTTAGCCACTCCACGCACCCACGGCTTGACCCCGGGCAAATGCGTGTGACGTGGTTCGTGCAGCACTTCGCTGACTTCACCCATCGGCGCCACGTACCAGTGCTCGCCCAGGCGAAAGCCGATGCCGCTCCAACCGGCGCGGTGGGTCGGTTGGGAGGGCAGGTCCGCCCCCAGCAACCGGCAGCGCCGGTCGATCTGCAGCAGCAGTTCGAACGCGGTCAGGGATTGGCTCATGGCCGCGCCGTCAACCCGCCAGCACTTTGTTCAGGGTCGCGATCAGGGTTTCTTCGTCCACCGGTTTGGTCAGGTAGTCCTTCGCCCCTTGGCGCGTCCCCCAGACCTTGTCGGTGTCCTGGTCCTTGGTGGTGATGATGATCACGGGGATATGGCCGGTGTCCGGATCCTTGGTCAACTGGCGCGTGGCCTGGAAACCGTTGAGGCCGGGCATGACGATGTCCATCAGCACCGCATCGGGTTTTTCCTGGCGGGCCAGGGCCACGCCATCGGCGCCATTCTCGGCCTTCAGGACCTCGTGGCCGTGCTTTTCCAGCATGCCGGTCAGTTTGTACATTTCAGTCGGCGAATCATCGACGATCAGAACTCGTGCCATGGTGTTCCCCATTTTCTTGTTGACCCCAGGCCCGTTGGCCAAGTGTCATTAATGTGCCTGGTGCGGCTGGACAGCGGCAAAGCCCGGGACATGGGCCTGTATCGCGCCCAGCAGTTCTTCCTTGCTGAACGGCTTGGTCAAAAACTGATCGGAACCGACGATGCGTCCCTTGGCCTTGTCGAACAACCCGTCGCGGGACGACAGCATGATCACCGGCGTAGCCTTGAACGCGCTGTTGTTCTTGATCAGGGCACAGGTCTGGTAGCCATCGAGGCGCGGCATCATGATGTCGACAAAAATGATGCCCGGATGATGGTCGGCGATCTTGGCCAGGGCATCGAAGCCATCGACGGCCGTGATCACCTCGCAGCCCACGTTGCGCAGCAAGGTTTCGGCGGTGCGGCGGATGGTCTTCGAGTCGTCGATGACCATGACCTTCAAGGCGCTGGGTTGCTGCTGCGTGAGATGCTCTGCCATTGCCACTGCGAACCGGTTTTTAACGCGTAAGTGTGATCGACAGCGCAAACCCTTGATGTTCAAGGCCCGCACGTCACATGGCAGCCTTTTTAGCACAGTCTCCATCGCCGATCTATCGGCCGCTCGGCACGGTGGTTTTTCCTTGACCGCCAATCTTCCGGGCGCCACTCTGACGCCACTTTTTCACGCCAATATGTGCCCATCACATTTCGAGGAACCAAGCCATGAGCGTACGCGTCGGCATTGTCATGGACCCTATCGCCCGCATTTCCTATAAAAAGGATAGCTCGCTGGCCATGCTGCTGGCCGCACAGAAGCGCGGCTGGGAGCTGTTCTACATGGAGCAGCGCGATCTCTACCAGGCCGAAGGCCAGGCGCGGGCGCGGATGAAGCCGCTGAAAGTCTTCGCCAACCCCGAGAAGTGGTTTGAGCTGGGCGCCGAAAGCGACGCCCTGCTGAGCGACCTGGACGTGATCCTGATGCGCAAGGATCCGCCGTTCGACATGGAGTTCGTGTACTCCACCTACCTGCTGGAACAGGCCGAAAACGCCGGCGTGCTGGTGGTCAACAAGCCCCAGAGCCTGCGCGACTGCAACGAAAAGCTGTTCGCCACGCTGTTCCCGCAGTGCACGCCACCGACCATCGTCAGCCGTCGCCCGGACGTGTTGCGCGAATTTGCCGACCATCACGGCGACGTGATCCTCAAGCCCCTGGACGGCATGGGCGGCTCCTCGATCTTCCGCCACACCGCCGGCCACCCGAACCTCTCGGTGATCCTGGAAACCCTGACCTTGCACGGCAAGCAGCAGATCATGATCCAGGGTTACCTGCCGGCCATCGTCGATGGCGACAAGCGCATCCTGATGATCGACGGCGAACCGGTGGACTATTGCCTGGCGCGCATCCCGGCAGCCGGCGAAACCCGCGGCAACCTGGCGGCTGGCGGGCGTGGCGAGGCGCGTCCGTTGACCGACAAGGATCGCTGGATCGCCGCCCAGGTCGGCCCGACCCTGCGCGAAAAAGGCCTGTTGTTCGTGGGCCTGGACGTGATCGGCGAGCACCTGACGGAGATCAACGTCACCAGCCCGACCTGCATCCGCGAGATCGACAATGCCTTTGGCACCGACATCGGGGGCATGCTGATGGATGCCATCGATCAGAAGCTCAAGGCTCGTTGATCCAGATCTGCTGAAGGAAACCCACATTGCGTTATCATGCCCGGCCTGAAAAAAACGCGATGTTGGTTTCCTTGTCATGACACTCCCGTCCGATCTGCCCAAAGAGCTCGCCCATCGTCGCGTGCGCCCGGCTGATCGCCTCGGTTTTACCCTGTTCCTGGCGGCGTTGATCCACCTGGCGCTGCTGCTGGGCGTCGGTTTTGCCACGGTCGAGCCCAAGCAGATCAGCCAGACCCTGGAAATCACCCTGGCCACCTTCAAGAGCGAGACCAAGCCCAAGAAGGCTGATTTTCTCGCCCAGGAAAACCAGCAAGGCAGCGGCACCCTGGAAAAAAAGGCGACGCCCAAGACCACCGAGATCGCGCCGTTCCAGGACACCCAGGTGCAGAAAGTCACCCCGCCGCCCGCCGCCAAGCCAGAAGTGCAGGAAACGGCGCCCAAGGCAGCCGTGACCACCGTGGCGCCGAAGCCGAAAAAGGCCCCGGTCAAGGAAGAGGTCAAGCCTGATCCCAAGCCCAAGGCCGCCGAACCCAGCTTCGACAGCTCACAGTTGTCCAGCGACATCGCCAGCCTGGAAGCCGAACTGGCCCAGGAGCAACAGCTCTACGCCAAGCGCCCGCGCATCCACCGCCTGAGCGCCGCCTCGACCATGCGCGACAAGGGCGCCTGGTACAAGGACGAGTGGCGCAAGAAGGTCGAGCGCATCGGCAACCTCAACTACCCCGACGAAGCGCGGCGCAAACAGATCTACGGCAACCTGCGGCTAATGGTCTCGATCAACCGTGACGGCTCGCTGTACGAAGTGCTGGTGCTGGAGTCCTCCGGCCAGCCGCTGCTGGACCAGGCCGCCCAACGGATCGTGCGCCTGGCGGCACCGTTCGCACCGTTTACCGGGGACCTGTCGGACATCGACCGGCTGGAAATCATCCGCACCTGGAAGTTCGCCCGGGGCGACAAGCTTTCCAGTAACTGATTAACCACCCAATCCCCTTGTGGGAGCGAGCTTGCTCGCGATAGCGGACTGTCAGTCGACATCTATGTGGATGATCTATGGCCATCGCGAGCAAGCTCGCTCCCACAGGGTTTTGTGGTGGACTGCCATTTGTGCTCACTCCCACAGGGGGGATCTGGGTCAATCCCAGGCATTTCCTGCACATCCCCAGCTTGTCAGTTCGGCCCTGCCCCGCCACACTAGCGCCTATGAAAAACGTCAGCCCCACCTACCTCAAGCATCACTTCCTGATTGCCATGCCGCACATGGCCGATCCGAATTTTGCCCACACCTTGACCTACATCGTCGAGCACACGGCCAATGGGGCCATGGGGCTGGTGGTCAATCGCCCGCAGGAGCTGAACCTGGCGGACATCCTGGAGCAGTTGCGCCCCGAAGTGGAACCGCCACTCTTGTGCCAGCACGTGCCGATTTTCATCGGCGGCCCGGTGCAGACCGACCGCGGTTTCGTGCTCCATCCGTCGGGGCCCAAATTCCAGGCCACCGTGGACCTGGACGGGGTGTCATTGTCCACCTCCCAGGACGTGCTGTTCGCCATCGCCGACGGCGTCGGCCCGCAAAAGAGCCTGATTGCCCTCGGCTATGCCGGTTGGGAGCCCGGACAACTGGAAGCCGAACTGGCCGACAACGCCTGGCTGACCTGCCCGTTCGACGCCGACATCCTGTTCAACACCAGCAGCGAATTGCGCCTGGAAGCAGCGGCCAGCCGGCTGGGGGTCAACCTCAGCCTGCTCACCAGCCAGGCAGGACACGCCTGATGGCCCTGCGCTTGCTGCTGGGCTTCGATTACGGCACCAAACAGATCGGCGTAGCGGTCGGCCAGGTCATTACCGGCCAGGCCCGCGAGTTGTGCACCTTGAAGGCGCAGAATGGCGTGCCGGACTGGAACCAGGTCGAAGCGCTGATCAAGGAATGGAAACCCGATGCCGTGGTGGTCGGCCTGCCGCTGAACATGGACGGCACGCCCAGCGACATGTGCCTGCGCGCCGAAAAGTTCGCCCGCCGGCTCAATGGCCGCTACAACCTGCCCTTCTATACCCATGACGAGCGCCTGACCACCTTCGAGGCCAAGGGCGAGCGCCTGGTGCGCGGCGGGCAGAAAGGCAGTTACCGCGACAACCCGGTGGACGCCATCGCCGCCGCCCTGCTGCTGCAAGGCTGGCTCGACGCCAACGCCGCCCTGTTCGAAACCTGATTTTTTTGAAAGCGCCGCCAAGGCGCTTTCTCTTAGCGATAGACCGCGCCACCCACCACCGGCCCGGGAACCTGAAGGAGCCAGCATGAGCCTGCCCAATCCTGCCGAACTGATCAGCCAGATGGCGATTCGTCTCAAGGCACACCTGGAACACCGCGGCATCAGCGACCCGCGCTACATCGGTATTCGCACCGGTGGCGTCTGGGTCGCCCAGGCCTTGCTCGAAGCACTGGGCAGCCAATCGCCATTGGGCACCCTGGACGTGTCCTTCTACCGCGACGACTTCAGCCAGAACGGCCTGCACCCACAAGTGCGCCCCTCGGCCCTGCCGTTCGAGATCGAAGGCCAGCACCTGGTGCTGATCGACGACGTGCTGATGAGCGGCCGGACCATCCGCGCCGCCCTGAACGAACTGTTCGACTACGGCCGCCCGGCCAGCGTGACACTGGTGTGCCTGCTGGACCTGGACGCCGCCGAGCTGCCGATCCGGCCGAACGTGGTCGGTGCGACGCTGACGCTGGCCGCCCATGAGCGGGTCAAGCTCTCCGGGCCGTCGCCGCTGCAACTCGAACTGCAAGACCTTGCCCTTTAACTGCCCTTGTAAGAGTCCATCGCGATGACGCCTCTCGAAACCAAGCGCCCGCTGCAGCTCAACGATCAGGGCCAGCTGCGACACTTCCTGTCCCTCGACGGCCTGCGCCGCGAGCTGCTGACGGAAATCCTCGACACTGCCGACTCGTTCCTCGAAGTCGGTGCCCGGGCGGTGAAGAAAGTCCCGTTGCTGCGCGGCAAGACCGTGTGCAACGTGTTCTTCGAAAACTCCACCCGCACCCGCACCACCTTCGAACTGGCGGCCCAGCGGCTGTCGGCGGACGTGATCACCCTCAACGTGTCCACGTCCTCGGCGAGCAAGGGTGAAACCCTGCTCGACACCCTGCGCAACCTCGAAGCCATGGCCGCCGACATGTTCGTCGTGCGCCACGGCGACTCCGGCGCAGCGCACTTCATCGCCGAGCACGTGTGCCCGCAAGTGGCGATCATCAACGGCGGCGACGGCCGTCACGCCCACCCGACCCAGGGCATGCTCGACATGCTGACCATCCGTCGGCACAAGGGCAGCTTCGAGAACCTGTCGGTGGCCATCGTCGGCGACATCCTGCACTCGCGAGTGGCCCGCTCGAACATGCTGGCCCTCAAGACCCTCGGCTGCCCGGACATCCGCGTGATCGCGCCGAAGACCCTGCTGCCCATCGGCGTCGAGCAATACGGCGTGAAGGTCTACACCGACATGACCGAAGGCCTCAAGGATGTGGACGTGGTGATCATGCTGCGCCTGCAACGCGAGCGCATGACCGGCGGCCTGCTGCCCAGCGAAGGCGAGTTCTACCGCCTGTTCGGCCTGACCACGGCGCGCCTGGCCGGAGCCAAGCCGGACGCCATCGTCATGCACCCGGGGCCGATCAACCGCGGCGTGGAGATCGAGTCGGCGGTGGCCGACGGGCCGCACTCGGTGATTCTCAACCAGGTGACCTACGGCATCGCCATCCGCATGGCCGTGCTGTCCATGGCCATGAGCGGGCAAACCGCCCAGCGCCAATTCGACCAGGAGAACGCCCAGTGAAGCTCAGCATTCTCGGCGCACGCGTGATCGATCCAGCCAGTGGCCTGGATCAAGTGACTGATATCCATATCGATGCCTGCAAGATCGTCGCCCTTGGCGCGGCGCCGGCCGGTTTCGTCGCGGTGGAGACCCTCGACGCCCAAGGCCTGGTGGCCGCCCCCGGCCTGGTGGACCTGAACGTCGCCCTGCGCGAACCGGGCTACAGCCGCAAAGGCAGCATCGTCAGCGAAACCCGGGCCGCCGCTGCCGGTGGCGTGACCAGCCTGTGCTGCCCGCCACAGACCAAACCGGTGCTGGACACCTCGGCCGTGGCCGAACTGATCCTCGACCGTGCCCGCGAGGCCGGCAATACCAAGGTCTTCCCGATTGGCGCACTGAGCAAAGGCCTGGACGGTGAGCAACTGGCTGAGCTCATCGCCCTGCGTGACGCCGGTTGCGTGGCGTTCGGCAACGGCCTGAACAGTTTCCGCAACACCCGTACCCTGTGCCGCGCCCTGGAATACGCGGCGACTTTCGGCCTGACGGTGATTTTCAACTCCCAGGACCACGACCTGGCCGAAGGTGGCTTGGCCCACGAAGGCCCGACCGCCAGTTTCCTCGGCCTGCCGGGCATTCCGGAAACCGCCGAGACCGTGGCCTTGGTCCGGGACCTGCTGTTGGTCGAGCAAAGCGGCGTGCGCGCCCACTTCAGCCAACTGACCAGCGCCCGCGGCGCGGCGCTGATCGCCCAGGCCCAGGCCCGGGGCCTGCCGGTGACCGCCGATGTGGCGCTGTACCAGTTGATCCTGACCGACGAAGCGCTGATCGATTTCAACAGCGTCTACCACGTCCAGCCGCCGCTGCGCACCCGCGCCGACCGCGATGGCCTGCGTGAAGCGGTGAAATCCGGGGTGATCTCGGCCATCTCCAGCCATCACCAACCCCATGAGCGCGATGCCAAGCTGGCACCGTTCGGCGCCACCGAGCCGGGCATCAGCAGCGTCGAATTGCTGCTGCCGCTGGCCTTGACGCTGGTGGAAGACGGTTTGCTGGACCTGCCGACCCTGCTGGCACGCCTGAGCGCCGGCCCGGCCCAGGCGCTGCAATTGCCAGCGGGAAAACTCGCGGTGGGCGCCGCGGCGGACCTGGTGCTGTTCGACCCCGCCGCGTCCACCGTGGCCGGCGAAGCCTGGCGTTCCAAGGGCGACAACTGCCCGTTCCTCGGCCATAGCCTGCCGGGGGTGGTGCGTTACACCTTGATGGATGGGCGGATTACTCACCAGGCCTGATACCGCACCGCGCCTATCGCGAGCAAGCTCGCTCCCACAGGTGGATCTTTGGTGAACACATGATTTGTGAACACCTCGATCCAGTGTGGGAGCGAGCTTGCTCGCGATGCAGGCGACCCGGTCTTACTGGAAAGCCCCACGCTTCTGCGCATTACGAATCGACACCTGATCATTCAGCGTCCAGAAGTCATACAGCACCCCCAGGAAAAACACCCCGCCGGTCAGCAGGTAGAGAATCCCGCTGAGCCATTTGCCCTGGTACATGCGGTGTACGCCCAGCACCCCGAGAAACGTCAGCAGAATCCACGCCACACTGTATTCGATAGGCCCCGGGGTGAAACGCAGGTCCGCTTCGCGATCCATGGCCGGAATCAGGAACAGGTCGATCAGCCAGCCAATGCCCAGCAGGCCGAAGGTGAAGAACCAGATCGTGCCCGTGACCGGCTTGCCGTAATAGAAGCGATGGGCCCCTGTGAACCCGAAAATCCACAGCAGATACCCAATGACCTTGCTGTGAGTATCGCGGATTGCGTCCTGCTGATAGCTGTTCATGAATGGCCTCTTTTGCCTCGATAGATAAATTTTTTCGGAGCTTTTGTGACTTTTTCGTGTCTGGCCGACAAGCGGTCCTCGGCGCCTCGGACCGACGAAAGCCCCGTGGTATAGGGGTCCTGTCGGACAATCAGGTCAATTTGACGCATTTTGCTGGGTTTTGCGCGGCGTTTCGAATCGACAAACGGCCTCGGAAACGCAAAAAAAGCTGTTATAAAGTTGCGCGCTAACCTTTAAGAGCCCTGCCTAATGCGTCCATTTTTCAAGACATGGCTAACCATTTGCCTATTATTGCCACTGGCCGCCCACGCCACCAATCGTGAGCAACGTCTTCCCAACGTCAACGGCTATACCCCGAAATCCCATGTTTCTGCTTCCTTGAGCAAGAACAAGCCAAGCGCCCAGCGCGTGAGCACGGCCAACAGCAAGCTGGTCCCGCCAATGGCGACCAAAGCGAGCAGCAATGTGTTGAGTCGCGCCGTGAATGTACTCGGCACACCTTATCGTTGGGGCGGCAGTAGCCCAAGTAAAGGTTTCGATTGCAGCGGGCTGGTGAAATACGCCTTCAACGACGCCACCTTCGACCTGCCGCGCACCTCAAACGCCATGGCCGCCGGTCATGGCGAGAAAGTCGATCGCAAGGATCTCAAGCCCGGCGACCTGATCTTCTTCAAGCTCAAGAGCCGCCGGGTCAACCATGTGGCCATCTACCTGGGCAACGACCGCTTCATCCACGCCCCGCGCCGTGGCAAGTCGGTGAGCATCGATACCTTGAACAAGCCGTACTGGGACACCCACTACGTGGTGGCCAAGCGCGTGCTGCCGAAAGAGCCGGGTGCGATGCGCGTGGTTCAGCGCTGATTCCGGCACTTTTGCTGTAGCTGATGACCTCATCGCGAGCAAGCTCGCTCCCACACTGGATTTCCATTCGCTGAAAGTCCTGTGGGAGCGAGCTTGCTCGCGATGAGGCCTGCAAAAGCACCACTCCTCTAGAAGTTATCCGGCGTACGCGCCCGCTCCCGCGCATGCTCGCGGCTGATCAGCCCCTTGTTCACCAAGTCCTTCAGGCACATGTCCAGCGTCTGCATCCCCAGCGAACCGCCGGTCTGGATGGCCGAGTACATCTGCGCCACCTTGTCTTCGCGAATCAGGTTCCGAATGGCCGCGGTGCCCAGCATGATTTCATGCGCCGCGACCCGACCGCCGCCGATCTTCTTGACCAGCGTCTGGGAGATCACTGCCTGCAACGACTCCGACAACATCGAGCGAACCATGGACTTCTCGTCACCGGGGAACACATCCACCACCCGGTCAATGGTCTTGGCCGCCGACGTGGTGTGCAGGGTGCCGAAGACCAGGTGCCCGGTTTCCGCGGCGGTCAGCGCCAGGCGAATGGTCTCCAGGTCGCGCATCTCCCCCACCAGGATCACGTCCGGGTCTTCCCGCAAGGCTGAACGCAGGGCCGTGGAGAAACCCTGGGTGTCGCGGTGCACCTCGCGCTGGTTGATCAGGCATTTGCGCGGTTCGTGAACGAATTCGATAGGGTCTTCGATGGTGAGGATGTGATGGTGCTTGTGGCTGTTCAAGTAGTCGATCATGGCCGCCAGGGTGGTGGACTTGCCTGAACCGGTTGGCCCGGTCACCAACACCAGCCCGCGCGGCGCCTCGGTCACCTTGCGAAACACCTCGCCCATTCCCAGGTCTTCCATGGTCAGGACTTTCGACGGAATGGTCCGAAACACCGCCCCCGCACCGCGATTCTGGTTGAAGGCGTTGACCCGGAACCGCGCCACGCCCGGTACCTCGAAAGAAAAGTCAGTCTCCAGAAACTTTTCGTAATCTACGCGTTGCCGGTCGTTCATGATGTCGTAGATCAGTTCATGAACCTGCTTGTGGTCCAGTGCCGGCAGGTTGATGCGCCTGACATCGCCATCGACGCGGATCATCGGTGGCAGCCCGGCGGACAGGTGCAGGTCCGACGCGCCCTGCTTGGCGCTGAACGCCAGTAACTCAGTGATATCCATAGCGCTCCTCAATTCCAGTAGAATGCCGCGAACCTCACCGCTGGCGCTTCTTTATGTCCACGATAGCAGACAACATCGCTCAGGTTAGTTCGCGTATCCGCGCTGCGGAGCAGGCCGCGCAGCGTGCCGAACACAGTGTCAAACTGCTGGCCGTGAGCAAGACCAAGCCCGTCCAGGCCTTGCGTGAAGCCTATGCCGCCGGCCTGCGGGACTTCGGCGAGAACTACCTGCAGGAAGCCTTGGGCAAACAGCTCGAACTGACCGACCTGCCCTTGATCTGGCACTTCATCGGCCCCATTCAATCGAACAAGACGCGCGCTATTGCCGAACACTTCGACTGGGTGCATTCCGTGGATCGCTTGAAAATTGCACAGCGCCTGTCCGAGCAGCGTCCGGCCGACTTGCCACCGCTGAACATCTGCATTCAGGTCAACGTCAGCGGCGAAGCCAGCAAATCCGGCTGCAGCCCAGCAGACCTGCCTGCCCTGGCCAGCGCCATCAGCGCCCTGCCCCGCCTGAAACTGCGCGGGTTGATGGCGATTCCCGAACCCACCGAAGACCGCGCCGCCCAGGACGCCGCCTTCGCCGCCGTTGAACGCCTGCAAGCCAGCCTGGCGCTGCCGCTGGACACCCTTTCCATGGGCATGAGCCACGACCTGGAGTCGGCCATTGCCCAGGGCGCCACCTGGGTGCGCATCGGTACTGCCCTGTTTGGTGCCCGCGACTACGGTCAATCCTGAAACATGGCCGACTCATCTCTTTATAAGGACCTGTCATGAGCAACACGCGTATTGCCTTCATCGGCGCCGGCAACATGGCCGCCAGCCTGATCGGCGGCCTGCGGGCCAAGGGCCTGGATGCTTCCCTGATCCGCGCCAGCGATCCGGGTGAAGAGACCCGCACCCGGGTGAGCGCCGAACACGGCATCGAAACCTTCGCCGACAACGCCCAGGCCATCGACGGCGCGGACGTCATCGTGCTGGCGGTCAAGCCGCAGGCGATGAAAACCGTCTGCGAAGCCCTGCGCCCAAGCCTCAAGCCCCATCAACTGGTGGTGTCGATTGCCGCCGGCATTACTTGCGCCAGCATGAACAACTGGCTCGGCGAGCAGCCGATCGTACGCTGCATGCCCAACACTCCGGCGCTGCTGCGCCAGGGCGTCAGCGGCCTGTTCGCCACTTCCAAAGTGTCCGCCGCACAACGCCAGCAAGCCGAGGAACTGCTGTCGGCCGTCGGCCTGGCACTGTGGCTGGACACCGAACAGCAACTGGACGCCGTCACCGCCGTCTCCGGCTCGGGCCCGGCGTACTTCTTCCTGCTGATCGAAGCCATGACCGCCGCCGGCGAGAAACTCGGCCTGCCGCGGGAAACCGCCGCCCAGCTGACCTTGCAGACCGCGCTGGGCGCCGCGCACATGGCGGTGTCCAGCGACGTCGATGCGGCCGAACTGCGCCGCCGCGTGACCTCGCCGGCCGGCACCACCGAAGCGGCCATCAAATCGTTCCAGGCCGGGGGCTTCGAAGCCCTGGTGGAAAAAGCACTCGGCGCCGCCGCGCACCGCTCGGCCGAAATGGCCGAACAACTGGGCCAATAAGGAGCCATTCATGATTGGATTGAACACTGCAGCGGTCTACGTGCTGCAAACCCTCGGCAGCCTGTACCTGCTGATCGTGCTGCTGCGCTTCGTGCTGCAACTGGTACGCGCCAACTTCTACAACCCGCTGTGCCAGTTCATCGTCAAGGCCACCCAGCCCCTGCTCAAGCCGCTGCGTCGGATCATCCCGAGCCTGTTTGGCCTGGACATGTCGTCGCTGGTCCTGGCGATCCTCGTGCAACTGGCGCTGATGGCCCTGACCCTGCTGCTGACCTACGGCACCACCGGCAACCCGCTGCAACTGCTGATCTGGTCGATCATCGGCGTGACCGCGCTGTTCCTGAAGATTTTCTTCTTCGCCCTGATCATCAGCGTGATCCTCTCGTGGGTCGCGCCGGGCAGCCATAACCCGGGCGCCGAACTGGTGAACCAGATCTGCGAGCCGGCCCTGGCGCCGTTCCGCCGCATCGTGCCGAACCTCGGCGGCCTGGATATCTCGCCGATCCTGGCGTTCATGGTGCTCAAGCTGATCGACATGCTGGTGATCAACAACCTGGCGGCGATGACCATGATGCCGGAGATTCTGCGGTTGCTGATCTAAAGCTCACTGCTGCTTTTGCTATGGCGAGGGAGCTTGCTCCCGCTGGGCTCTGTAGGAGCTGGCGAAGGCTCGGGCCGCGTTCGGACGATCTTTTGATCTTGATCTTTCGCTCACGACTCAATGGGCAGTGGGAAGATCGCAGCCTCGTTGCACTCGACAGCTCCTACGGGGCCGCTTCGCGCCCCAGCGGGAGCAAGCTGCCTCGCCACAGATAGATCCAGTCACCACAGGGTTTTCATCAGCGGACAATCAGCGCCGCCGTTTGCTTGCCGCCCGCCACAGCGGTCTTTAGACTTACGCCTCATTTCAACGCGAGCAGGGTCGATGCCAGCTGCCTTTCCCCCCGATTCCGTTGGTCTGGTGACGCCGCAAATGGCGCATTTCAGCGAGCCCCTGGCCCTGGCCTGCGGCCGTTCGTTGCCAGCCTATGACCTGATCTACGAAACCTACGGCACCCTCAATGCCACGGCGAGCAACGCAGTGCTGATCTGCCACGCCTTGTCGGGGCATCACCACGCCGCCGGCTACCACAGCGTCGACGACCGCAAGCCCGGCTGGTGGGACAGCTGCATCGGCCCGGGCAAGCCCATCGACACCAGCAAGTTCTTCGTGGTCAGCCTGAACAACCTGGGCGGCTGCAACGGCTCCACCGGCCCCAGCAGCCTCAACCCGGACACCGGCAGACCTTTCGGCGCCGATTTCCCGGTGCTGACCGTGGAAGACTGGGTCCACAGCCAGGCACGCCTGGCCGACCGCCTCGGTATCGGCCAGTGGGCAGCCGTGATCGGCGGCAGCCTGGGGGGCATGCAAGCCCTGCAGTGGACCATCACCTACCCGGACCGCGTGCGCCATTGCCTGGCAATCGCCTCGGCGCCCAAGCTGTCGGCGCAGAACATCGCCTTCAACGAAGTGGCACGCCAGGCGATCCTCACCGACCCCGACTTCCACGGCGGCTCGTTCCAGGAACACGGCGTGATCCCCAAGCGCGGGCTGATGCTGGCGCGGATGGTCGGGCACATCACCTACCTGTCCGACGACTCCATGGGCGAGAAATTCGGCCGCGGCCTCAAGAGCGAAAAGCTCAACTACGACTTCCACAGCGTCGAGTTCCAGGTCGAGAGCTACCTGCGTTACCAGGGTGAAGAGTTCTCCGGGCGTTTCGACGCCAACACGTACCTGCTGATGACCAAGGCACTGGACTACTTCGATCCGGCGGCGAACTTTGACGATAACCTGGCGAAAACCTTCGCCAATGCCACCGCCAAGTTCTGCGTGATGTCGTTCACCACCGACTGGCGCTTCTCCCCGGCGCGCTCGCGGGAGCTGGTGGACGCGCTGATGGCCGCGCGCAAGGACGTTTGCTATCTGGAAATCGACGCGCCCCAGGGTCACGACGCCTTTTTGATCCCGATCCCGCGCTACCTGCAGGCGTTCGGCAACTACATGAACCGTATAACGCTGTGAGGACGCCATGAGAGCCGATCTGGACATCATCCAGGAGTGGATCCCCGCCGGCAGCCGCGTGCTCGACCTGGGCTGCGGCAACGGCGAGCTGCTGACCTGGCTGCGGGACAACAAGCAAGTCAGCGGCTACGGCCTGGAAAACGACCCGGACAACATTGCCGAGTGCGTCGCCAAGGGCATCAACGTCATCGAGCAGGACCTGGACAAGGGCCTGGGCAACTTTGCCAGCAACAGCTTCGACATCGTGGTCATGACCCAGGCCCTGCAAGCGGTGCACTACCCGGACAAGATCCTCGACGAAATGCTGCGGGTCGGACGCCAGTGCATCATCACTTTCCCCAACTTCGGCCACTGGCGTTGCCGCTGGTACCTGGCGAGCAAGGGCCGCATGCCGGTTTCGGAATTCTTGCCCTACACCTGGTACAACACGCCGAACATCCACTTCTGCACCTTCGAGGATTTCGAAGCGTTGTGCCGCGAGCGCCAAGCCAAGGTCATCGATCGCCTGGCCGTGGATCAGCAGCACCGCCACGGGTGGGCCAGCAAGCTATGGCCTAATCTGTTAGGTGAGATAGGCATCTATCGGGTCAGCAGCCCAGGCCTTACCGATCATCAGGTCGCGGTCTGAGCCCCGGCCTTACCCAGGAGCACGACATGAACCGTCTAGCGTTGTTTCTCATCACCGCTTGCCTGAGCGTTGGCGCCATGGCCGCCGACGTCATCAAGGGCGAGCGCAAGGAAGTGTTCGGTGATATCACCGTGCACTACAACACCTTCAATTCCACATTCCTGACACCGGACATCGCCAAGGCCGCCGAGCTGATCCGCAGCAAGCAACAGGGCGTGATCAACGTCTCGGTGCTCAAGGGTGGCAAGCCCTTGATGGCCCAGGTCAGCGGCACGGTGAAAGACCTCACCAGCCAGAGCGTCCCGCTGAAATTCAAACAGGTGACCGAGCCAGGCGCGATCTACTACATCGCCCAGTATCCGGTGGATCAACAGGAAGTCCGGACCTTCGAGATCAAGGTGCAGACCGGCGACAAGATCAACACCATCAACTTCAACCAGGAACTGTTCCCGGGCCAATGATCAATTTCACCCAACTCGTACTGGCCAGCCACAACGCCGGCAAACTCAAGGAACTGCAAGCCATGCTCGGCGGGTCGGTGCAGTTGCGCTCGATTGGCGAGTTCAGCCAGGTGGAGCCGGAAGAGACCGGCCTGTCGTTCGTCGAGAATGCCATCCTCAAGGCCCGCAATGCCGCACGCATCTCGGGCCTGCCAGCGCTGGCCGACGATTCCGGGCTGGCCGTGGACTTCCTCGGCGGTGCGCCGGGCATTTACTCGGCCCGCTACGCCGACAGCAAAGGTGACGCGGCGAACAACGCCAAGCTGCTCGACGCCCTCAAGGACGTGCCCGAAGTCGAGCGCGGCGCGCAGTTCGTGTGTGTGCTGGCCTTGGTCCGCCATGCCGATGACCCATTGCCGATCCTCTGCGAAGGCCTGTGGCACGGGCGCATTCTCACCGAAGCCAGCGGCGAGCACGGTTTCGGCTATGACCCGTTGTTCTGGGTGCCGGAACGCAATTGCTCCAGCGCCGAGCTGGGGCCGGTGGAAAAGAACCAACTGAGCCACCGCGCCCGTGCGATGGCCCTGCTGCGTCAACGCCTGGGCCTGCAATGATCGATGACGCTCCCGCACCGCTGATCCATGGCGGTGTACAAACACCTCGGGCGCCCCTGCCGGTGCTGCCGCCCCTGGCGTTGTACGTCCACATCCCATGGTGCGTGCGCAAATGCCCGTATTGCGACTTCAACTCCCACACCGCCAGCCCGCAGCTGCCGGAAGAGGAATATGTCGACGCCTTGCTGGCCGACCTCGACCAGGATCTGCACGCGGTTCATGGTCGCCCGTTGAGCTCGATCTTTTTCGGTGGTGGCACCCCGAGCCTGTTCAGCGCCCAAGCCCTGGGGCGATTGCTCAAGGGTGTAGAAGCGCGGATAGCGTTCGCCCAGGACATTGAAATCACCCTGGAAGCCAACCCCGGCACCTTCGAGCAAGAAAAGTTCGTCGCTTACCGGGCCTTGGGAATCAATCGCCTGTCCATCGGGATCCAGAGTTTCCAGCAGGCCAAGCTCGAAGCCCTGGGCCGGATCCACAACGGCGACGAGGCGGTGCGCGCCGCCGGCATGGCCCGTCAGGCCGGTTTCGACAATTTCAACCTGGACCTGATGCACGGGTTGCCCGACCAGTCCCTGGAAGACGCCTTGAGCGACCTGCGCCAGGCCATCGCCTTGAAGCCGACGCATTTGTCCTGGTACCAGCTGACGCTGGAGCCGAACACGGTATTCTGGAACCAGCCGCCGACCTTGCCCGAAGACGACACGCTGTGGGACATCCAGGAAGCCGGGCAAGCCTTGCTGGCCGAACACGGCTACGCCCAGTACGAAGTCTCGGCTTACGCCCAGCCCGGTCGGGCGGCGCGGCATAACCTCAATTACTGGAGTTTCGGCGACTTCATCGGCATCGGTGCCGGTGCCCACGGCAAGCTCAGCCATCCGGACGGGCGCATCGTGCGCACCTGGAAGACCCGCCTGCCCAAGGACTACCTCAACCCGGCCAAAAGCTTCCAGGCCGGCGAGAAAACCCTTGCCAACGAAGAGCTGCCGTTCGAGTTCCTGATGAACGCCCTGCGCCTGACCGCGGGCGTAGAAGCGCGGCTGTACCCGGAGCGCACCGGGCTGCCCCTGCAAAGCCTGGCCGAAGGTCGGCGCGAGGCCGAACAAAGCGGGTTGTTGCAGGTCGAACCGACACGTCTGGCGGCCACCGAGCGCGGACAGCTGTTTCTCAATGACTTGCTGCAGACATTTCTGAGCTGATCAACACAAGGAAATCGAATGGATCTGGTACTCGACCTGCTGGCCACCGTGTCCCGCTGGAGCCGCAGCAACCTGTCGGAAATCTCCCTGGCATTGGTAGGCTGCCTGCTGGTGCTGTTTGGTGCCGACATCAAGGGCTGGGTCGAACAACGCCTGGGCAGCATCGCCGGCGCCTTGCGCGTCCCGCTGATCGCCCTGCTGTGCATGATCGGCAGCGGCGCGGCCCTGATCTACGCCACGCCGTGGGTCGTCCGGGGCTTGAGCCAGTTCAACAACTACAGCCTGGCGCCGGTGTTGTTGGTGGTGCTGGTGTTGATTGGCGTAGTCGCGGATCGGCGCTGATCCCACCCACACCACAAAACAAATGTGGGAGCGAGCTTGCTCGCGATGAGGCCATAACATCCAACATCAAGGTTGACTGTTATGCCGCCATCGCGAGCAAGCTCGCTCCCACAGTTTTTTACCGCGTGGTGCTTACGCCACCTTCTCGAACTTCAAATCCCACACCCCATGCCCAAGGCGTTCGCCTCGGCGCTCGAACTTGGTGATCGGCCGTTCAGCCGGGCGCGTCACGCACTTGCCGTCTTCGGCCAGGTTGCGATAGCCCGGGGCGACATTCATCACTTCCAGCATGTATTCGGCGTAGGGTTCCCAGTCGGTGGCCATGTGCAGCACACCGCCGACCTTCAACTTGCTGCGCACCAGTTCAGCGAACGATGCCTGGACGATACGGCGCTTGTGGTGCCGGCTTTTGTGCCAAGGATCGGGGAAGAACAGCATCAACCGGTCGAGACTGTTGTCGGCCACGCAGCGGTTGAGCACTTCGATGGCGTCGCAATCGTAGACCCGCAGGTTGGTCAGCCCTTGGGTCAGCACGCCGTTGAGCAGCGCACCAACGCCAGGACGGTGGACTTCCACACCAATGAAATCCTGCTCCGGCGAAGCAGCGGCCATTTCCAGCAACGAATGGCCCATGCCAAAGCCGATTTCCAGCGAGCGCAGGGCCGAGCGGCCAAAGACCTGGTCAAAATCCACCGGCGCATCGGCCAGCGGCAGGACAAACAGCGGCGCGCCCTGCTCCAGGCCGCGCTGCTGGCCTTCAGTCATGCGCCCGGCGCGCATCACAAAACTCTTGATGCGGCGGTGCTGGCGCTCTTCGCCTTCTTCCGGCAGGACCGGCGTGTCGTTCGATTCAGTCATCAATGGCTCTTACTTGATCAGACCATCCAGCGGCGAGGAGGCGCTGGCGTAAAGTTTTTTCGGCATGCGGCCGGCCAGGTACGCCAGGCGACCGGCGACGATGGCGTGCTTCATGGCTTCGGCCATGAGGATCGGCTGCTGGGCGTGGGCGATGGCCGAGTTCATCAGCACCGCTTCGCAACCCAGCTCCATGGCGATGGTGGCGTCGGAAGCGGTACCGACACCGGCATCCACCAACACCGGGATCTTGGCTTCTTCCAGGATGATCTGCAGGTTGTACGGGTTGCAGATCCCCAGGCCGGTGCCGATCAGGCCGGCCAGCGGCATGACCGCGATGCAGCCGATTTCCGCCAATTGACGGGCGATGATCGGGTCATCGCTGGTGTAGACCATCACGTCGAAACCTTCCTTGACCAGAGTTTCAGCGGCCTTGAGGGTTTCGATCACGTTGGGGAACAGGGTTTTCTGGTCAGCCAGCACTTCCAGCTTCACCAGGTTGTGGCCGTCGAGCAGCTCACGGGCCAGGCGGCAGGTGCGCACAGCCTCGATGGCGTCGAAGCAACCGGCGGTGTTCGGCAGGATGGTGTAGCGGTCCGGCGGCAGGATATCCAGCAGGTTCGGTTCGCCCGGGTTCTGGCCGATGTTGGTCCGGCGCACGGCGACGGTCACGATTTCGGCGCCCGAGGCCTCGATGGCCAGGCGGGTTTCTTCCATGTCGCGGTATTTGCCGGTGCCTACCAGCAAACGCGACTGGTAGGTACGACCGGCCAGGACGAAGGGCTTGTCGCTACGAACGATGCTCATGGGAAATCCTCTGTTGGGGTGAGGTTCTTGCGAAATACCGCGAAACCGAGGCGACTAGCCGCCGCCGATGGCATGAACCACTTCGACGCTGTCGCCGTCGTTCAACGTGGTTTCGGCGTGCTGGCTGCGCGGGACGATATCCAGATTGAGCTCCACCGCGACGCGGCGTCCGGTGAGTTCCAGACGGGTCAGCAGGGCCGCGACGGTTTCACCGTCGGGCAGATCAAGGGGTTCGCCGTTCAACTGAATGCGCATGCCGGATGCCGCCATCATTTTTAGGGGCTGGCATTCTAGCCCGATCGGCCTGGGTGACCCAAGCCATTCGTCATGAAATGGACCGCCCGGTCAGCCCAGCCGCCGGGCGGCAAGCCCGGAACACTCCTGAAACAACTCCAGGGTTCAAGCCCTCGTCCAAGCCTCCTATATTCGTTGTCTCGCGCTAAACCTGATCGAATAACGCATGAGAGGAGCCTGTGCCCAGCCTTCATCCAACGCCGAATATCCCTGCCATCGACGGCCTGCGCGCCGTCGCCGTCCTGAGCGTGATCGTTTTCCACGCCGACTTCCTGAACGCCCTGCCCGGTGGGTTTACCGGCGTCGATATCTTCTTCGTTATTTCCGGCTACGTGATCAGCCAGTCGCTGTCCACTCGCGCCCACCGCAGCTTTCCAGCCTTCCTGACGGATTTTTATCGCCGCCGGTTCCTGCGTATCGTGCCCGCACTACTCCTGATGCTCATGGCTTGCAGCCTGCTTTCGGCGATGTTCGTGCCCCAAGCCTGGCTCAGCCAGCAGAATGACCGCACCGGGCTGGCCGCCTTTTTCGGCCTGAGCAATTTTGTGCTGGCCTGGAACACCGACACCTACTTCGCCCCGTCGACCCTGCTCAACCCCTATACCCACACCTGGACCTTGGCCGTGGAAGAGCAGTTCTACCTGGTCTTTCCACTGATCTATTTCATCTGGTTGCGCTACCGGCAATACAGCCGGCTCGCCTGGGCCTTGCTGCCCCTGCTGGCGCTGGCATCGCTGGCGTTCGGCGCCCTGCAGACACGGGAAAATCCCCTTGAGGCGTTCTACCTGTTGCCCAGTCGATTCTGGGAACTGGCCGCCGGCGCGATGCTTTTCCAATTGATGGCAACGGGGCGCTTCACGCTGCACTCGACGGCCGCAAGCCGAGCCGCGCTGCTCAGCGGTTTCGCCTTGATCACCAGCGGACTGTTCTTCGCCGATAAAAACCAGTTTCCCTTCCCTTGGGCCCTGCTAACGGTTTGCGGCACCTTGCTGATCATCACCGCCCTGGCCCGCAAAACCGACGATCACTTCCTGCCCCTGCGCCTGCTGCAATCGGCGCCCGTCGTCTATATCGGCAAACTGTCCTACTCACTGTATCTCTGGCACTGGCCGGTGCTGGTGTTCCTGCGCTGGACCACGGGCCTGGAGCAACTGGCGGTACAGTTGGCCTACCCGCTGATCGTCGTGGCGCTCGCCGCGGCGTCCTACCATTGGGTGGAGAAACCTTTGCGCGAGGGCCACTCGCTGTTCCAGCGCCGCGCCTGGATCACGATCGGCTCTTGCCTGGCGGCCATCGGCCTGGGCTGGTCCGGCGCACGCTGGGTCAGTGAAAATCCCCAGGTCCTTTCACTGAGCCAGACCCGTGATACCTACACCTGGTTCTCCCGGCGACTGCCGCAACGCTCCGTCGATGCACCCGGCCAGAACCCGTCATTGCAGGGCCGCCAGCTGTTCGTAATCGGCGATTCGCACGCGGCGGCCTATCGCACCATGCTCAGCCTCGCATCACGGCAACTCGGCTTCAGGGTTCGGGAATATGAGCGCGGCGGCTGCGCGGTGGTCAGCCTCATGGCGCCCGATCCGCAAGGTGCCTGCACCCGGGCCCGGGAAAAGGCCCTGAGTGACATCGAGGCACGGGCGCAACCCGGTGACATTGTGTTCCTGGCGTCGCTGCGAATGCCGGAGCTGGCCGGGCGCGACTGGGCTCGCAGCGAAGAGCAAGCGTTGGGGGAGGCCCTTTCCGAGCTGACGTCCGAACAGACTGAAGGCGCGCGGATCGCCGCCGAGGCGGTGTTGACACGCTTGAAGGCCACCCAGGTGCAGGTACTGATCAGTGCGCCCATGCCCCTGTTCAAGGCGCCGCCCTATCGCTGTTCGGACTGGTTCAACCGGATGAATCCGATCTGCACCCCCGGATTCACCATCGCGCGGGAACACATCGAGCAACTGCGCACAGCGCAAATGGCCCTGCTCGACCACTTGACGAGTCAGTATCCAATGCTGCTTGTCTGGGACCCGCTGCCCCTGCTGTGCCCTGGCGCCACCTGTTCAGCCTACGACGACGACAAACCACTGTTCCGCGATGCCGACCACCTGAGTGGGCACGGCAACCGTGTCCTGGCGCCGTCCTTCACACAAACGCTGCTCAGTGGCTGGAAGAGCGCTGGCTGATCCCCGTCGTCAACCCAGGCGCCAGGCGGCGATGCCCAGGCACAACCAGCCGACCAGGAAGGCCACGCCACCCAACGGCGTAATGATGCCCAGCTTGCTGATGCCCGTGAGGGTCAGCAGGTACAGGCTGCCGGAGAACAACAGGATACCGACCACAAATGAAACCCCGGCCCAGGTAACGATGCGGCCGGGAATATGCGTGGCCAGCAGCGCAACGCCCAGCAACGCCAGGGTGTGCACCAGTTGGTAGGTGACGCCGGTGTGGAAAATCGCCAGGTAATCGGCGCTCAGGCGATTTTTCAGTCCATGGGCGGCGAATGCCCCCAGCGCCACGCCTGTGAAACCGAAAAAAGCCGCCAGCATCAGAAAGCTACGCAACATGGGAACTCCAGTCAGACTCGGTGGACAGGGTCTGTATAATGGCCCGCTCGACGGGTTCGGCCAAGCCATCTCTATGCTGCGTTTATTTTTTCGACGATTCCTTAAAGCCCTGCTCTGGTTCGCCGTTGGCAGCGTCGTGCTCGTGCTGTTGTTTCGGGTGGTACCGCCGCCGTTCACGGCGCTGATGATCGAACGCAAGGTTGAATCCTGGTTCGGCGGCGAACCCATCGACCTGCAACGCTCCTGGCAGCCTTGGGACCAGATCTCCGATAGCCTGAAAGTGGCGGTGATTGCTGGCGAAGACCAGAAATTCCCCGAGCACTGGGGTTTCGACATCGGCGCGATCCAAGCCGCGTTCGCCCACAATGGGCGTGGCGGCTCGATTCGCGGCGCCAGCACCCTCAGCCAGCAAGTGTCCAAGAACCTGTTCCTGTGGTCGGGCCGCAGCTGGCTGCGCAAGGGGCTGGAGGCCTGGTTCACCGCACTGATCGAGGTGTTCTGGCCCAAGCAGCGGATCCTCGAGGTGTACCTCAACAGCGTCGAGTGGGATGACGGTGTGTTCGGGGCCGAAGCGGCCGCACGACATCATTTTCGCGTAGGCGCCGACGCCTTGTCCCGGCAACAGGCCAGCCTGCTGGCGGCGGTATTGCCCAACCCGCGCAAATGGAGCGCCGGCCGGCCGAGCCCCTATGTGCTGCGGCGGGCGGGCTGGATTCGCCAGCAGATGAGCCAGTTGGGGGGCGACAGTTATTTGCTGGAACTCAATAATTCGCGGCGAGCGCCTTGGGCTCAGTAGCTGCAACACTGAAGCCCCACCTGTGGGAGCGAGCTTGCTCGCGATAGCGGCGGGTCAGCCACATTGAAGTTGGCTGATCTACCG
>NZ_CAKKMI010000058.1:0-42398 GCF_918698105.1 Pseudomonas brassicacearum
CCTCACCCCCTAACCCACCGCTCCCGCCGACTCAACTCAGGCTTTTTTACAAACACCCTCTGCGGCAACAGCAACCAAGCCAACGCCGGCAGCAAGATCAAGGCTCCCAGCATGTTCACCAAAAACATGAAGGCCAGCAAAACCCCCATGTCAGCCTGAAACTTGATCGGCGAAAACGCCCAGGTCGACACCGCCACCGCCAATGTCATGCCCGTCAGCAACACCACTTTGCCGGTGAACAGCAGCGCCTGGTAATACGCCTGGGCCAGGGTGTCGCCGGCGCGCATCCGCGCCAGGATCACACTCAACACATAGAGCGCATAATCGACGCCAATACCCACACCCAATGCAATGACCGGCAGTGTCGCGACTTTCACCCCCATGCCCAACCCCACCATCAGCGCCTCGCACAGGATCGAGGTGAGCATCAGCGGCAGCATCGCGCACAGGGTTGCGCGCCAGCTGCGGAAGGTCACCAGACACAGCAGACTGACTGCGCCATAGACCCAGAACAGCATCTCGCGCATGGATTTTTTCACCACGATATTGGTCGCCGCTTCGATCCCCGCACTGCCGGCCGCGAGCATGAACTTGACCTCTGGCATCGGGTGCCCGGCGATAAATTGCTCACTGGCCTCCACCACCCGGCTCAGGGTGTCAGCCTTGTGATCGGCCAGGTAGACGTACAGCGACAGCATCGAGCAGCCCTGATTGAACAGCTCTCGCGGGGCGCGGGTTTGCACGGCACCCAGTGCACCGTCATTGGGGATCAGTTCATACCATTTGAAGTTGCCTTCGTTATAACCGGCCGTGGCGATCTTGCTCAGCGCGGCCATCGAGGTGGTCGATTCCACGCCGGGCAATTGCTCCAGTTGCCAGGCCAGCGCGTCTACCGCGGACAGGCTGGCGTAACGGGTGCATTGATCCTCCGGGGTCTTGATCATGACCACGAAAATATCCGAGCTGGCCGCATAGTTCTGGGTCATGAACAGCGCATCGCGGTTGTAGCGCGAGTCGGCACGCAACTCTGGAGCGCCAGGGTCCAGGTCGCCGATTTTCAGGTGCAGGCTCACGGCAAAACCAAACGCGGCCAACAGCAAACCCGTCAACATGGCGCCCATGGCCCAGCGCCGTTGGGTGAACAGATCAAGCACACGCCACAGCGGATGCTTGATCTGCGCCTGTTGCTCGGTGGTTTCCGCACTCAGGCTGCGTTGCGCCGCCGCCGGACTGACGCCGATATAGCTGAGCAGGATCGGCAGCAGGATCAGGTTGGTGAAAATCAGCACCGCAACCCCAAGACTGGCGGTGATTGCCAGGTCCTGGATTACCCGAATGTTGATCAACAGCAACACGGCGAAGCCCACCGCATCACAGAGCAAAGCGGTGATGCCGGCGGCAAACAGTCGGCGGAAGGTATAGCGCGCGGCAACCACCCGGTGCGTACCTCGGCCGATGTCCTGCATGATGCCGTTCATCTTCTGCGCGCCATGGCTCATGCCAATGGCGAACACCAGGAACGGCACCAAGGCCGAGTAAGGGTCCAGTTCATAACCGAGCAGGGCCAGCAGGCCCAGTTGCCAAAGCACCGCCGCCAGTGAACAGGTCACCACCACCAGAGTGCTGCGCGCGCAACGGGTGTAGCCAAACAGCACCAATACCGTCACCAGTACCGCCACCACGAAGAACAGCAGTACCTGGGTCATGCCCTCGATCAGGTCGCCGACGATCTTGGTAAAGCCGGTGATGTGAATTCGCAGGTCATCGGTCTGGTACTTGTCGCGCAGCGCCTCCAGTTGCCGGGAAAACTCGCCATAGTCGAGCGCCTTGCCCGTCTGCGGATTGATTTCCAGCAGCGGCACGAAGATCACACTGGACTTGAAGTTGCCGGCGACGAGTTGCCCGACTTCCCCGGAGCGGGCCACATTGGTCCGCACCTGCTCAATGCTGGTGGCCGAGCCATCGTAGTCGTCGGGGATCACCGTGCCGCCGTCGAGCCCGTCTTCGGTCACGGCGGTCCAGCGCGTGGTCGGGGTCCATAATGACTTCATGTAGGGTCGGTCGACACCCGGCAGCAGATACAGCTCATCGTTGAGCCTGGCCAGGGTGTCGAGGTAGTCCTTGGTGAAAATGCTCCCCTGCTTGACCTCTACGGCGACGCGCAACGAGTTGCCCAGGCCGCTCAACTCACTGCGGTTCTCGAGGAAATTGGCGACGTAGGGATGCCCGGTGGGAATGGTCTTCTCATAGCTGGCATTGATACCGATGCGCGTGGCTTGCCAACTCAGCACCAAGGTCACCAGCAGGCACAGCAGGATCACCAGCGGTCGGTGGTTGAAGATCGCTCGCTCAGCGAAGTTGCCCGACGCCCGGTCGAAGTCTTCCTGGCGGCCGATCACGGTTTGGATTCTGTCGTCTTTCAAGTTTGACTCCTGTTGCACGAGCCGTGGCCCGATAGCGCTACACCGTGAAGTTTCAAGGTTGACCTGCGGCCCGCGGATCCTGGTCAGCGGCCACGCCGCTCAAGCCGACGCTGGCCAGGCTGCCGTCGACCGCCTGTTGCACGGCAGCGAGCGTTCCGCCGCTGCGGCTCTGACGCTTGTCAAAGCTGCGACCCTGGTCATGACTGAAAAGAAGCTCACCGCTCTGGCTGGCCAATAACAGGCCGCCGTCGCGCAGTTCGAGGGCGCTTGCCAGTGTCGATTCGATACCGGTGTCAAGGCGTCGCCAACTGTTGCCACGATCCCCGGACCACCAGGCGTTGCCGCGCAAGCCATAGACCACCAAGGCGCCATCGCGGGTGCCGAGCAGACCGAAGAAGCTGCCCTCATACGGTGACTTCAAGGCCTGGAATGACTGTCCGGCATCGGTCGAGCGCAACAGCAAACCGCGCTCCCCCACCAGCCACAGATCGTTGCCCAAGGCGCGGATGCCATACAGGTTCAAGCCCTGCGGATTGTCCAGATGCTGCATCCACGGCTGCCAGCTTCGCCCGCCGTCATCGGTGCGGTAGATCTGGTTGTAGGCGCCCACGACGTAGCCGTGCAGGCGGTCACTGAAGTACAGGTCGAGGAACGGTTTATCCGGTCCGTCATCGAGCATGTGCCGTGCCTGCACCAAGTGGCTGTCGCCGCCGGGTTGATTGGCATCGCGCTCAGCGACCTGCACTGCCAGGGCGATGGCGCGCTCACCGTCGAGTTGCTTTTGCCAGGTTTCCCCGCCGTCCTGGGTATGCAGCACCACGCCCAAATGACCGACCGCCCAGCCCTGCTCGGCATCGACGAATTGCACCGCCGTCAGGCTGACGCTGACCGGCACCTTGGCCTGGCGCCAACTCACGCCAGCGTCATCCGAAAGCAGCACGATCCCGCGCTCGCCCACCGCCACCAGACGCTCGCCGGCCCGGGCCAGCCCGAGCAACACCGAGCGCTGGGCCTTGGCGGTCGGCAATGCCGGCTGTTGCAGCACTGCCAATGTCGTGGCCTGTGCGACCCAGGGCACGCTTGCCAACAGACACCCCAGCAAGGCGCAAACACCCCATCGCGGACTGCGGCGCGCAAAGTTCTTTTCAACGTTCATATCGTTATTCCGCCTGGAAAATCGTAAGCGACCGCGGCGAACCTCCTCCTCGCCACGGCCGCCACAGGTTCAACGCATGTTTTCGTTGGCCATGGCATCCGGCGTGAAATAGGACGCCGAAGGTTTCGCAACTTTCTGGTACTGGACCGCCAGGTCGTTGCTCGATGAGTTGAGGAAGTAGGCCCCGGTGTCGAGGTTGTAGCTGCCCCACATGACCTGCGCGGTGAGGACCGGAAGATCCGGCGCCAAAAGCGTCAGCGAATACATTTGCCGGCCGAGTTTGCCCTGGGCGTCATAACCGTCGGCCATCAGGATCTGCCAGGAGTCTTCGTCGACGTAGTAAGTCCGGCGCGGCACGACATGGCGCTTGCCGGATTTGAGCGTGGCCTCGACCACCCAGACCCGATGTTTCTCCCAACGCACCAGGTCAGGGTTGAGGAAGTTCGCCTTGACCAGGTCGTCGCTCTTGGCCAGGGCGGCGCGGTTATTGTTGTAGGCGACGATCAGCTCTTTCTTGCCCATCAGCTTGAGGTCGTAGCGATCGGTCGGCCCAAACAGCATGAACGCTTCGTCGAACAGGCCGACGCCGGAGGTCACGAAGTCTGGCGTGTCATAGGCAATGTTCGGCGCCCGGCGAACCCGACGCTGGCCGACCAGATATTGCCAGGCCGCACGATTGGCCGGGTCCAGGTCCCAATGGGTCATCAGGCCTTCGCCAGCCTTGGACGACGGCAACTCAGTGAACAGCTTGCCCAACAGGTACTTGCCCGAATAGGTTTCCAGGCTGCCGCCTTCGACGTAGTAGGGAAACTGGTAGGTGTACTGGGCCCGGGTCGCCTGGACTTTCTTGCCACCGGCCGTCATCAGCCAGGTATCGAAAGGCGAGCTGATGGTGTCGCCGCCCTGCCAGGACAGCCGATAATTCCACAGCACTTGCGCGCCGTTTTCCGGGATCGGGAACGGGATACCGCCGTAGGCGTTGGAAACCTTCTCGCTGTCCACATCCAGTGTGGCGCGGGTGGCGTTCTTGCTGGTGTTGTCATACACCCATTGCGGCGCGGCGGCCGAACGGTGGGTCGGGTACACGTCCAGGCGATAGTCCGGGTATTTCTTGAGCAGCAGCTTGGTGCCCTCGGCCAATTCGTTGGCGTACTGCTCCATGTTCGCGGCTTTGATCGAATACAGCGGCTTCTCGCCGGCGAATGGATCGGGACGCTTGTCACCCGGTTTGTAGCCAGGGGTGACCTGGGTATAACCGCCCTGCCACGCCGGGATGCTGCCATCGGCGTTGCCGGCACGTTCGCCACCCAAGGGGGTCAGATCGGTTTTCAAGCGCGCGGCCTGCTCAGGCGACACCGCCGCCTGCGCCAGCCCCATGCCGGCCAGGGCCAGGGTCAGGACGCAGGTGTTCAGGAATGTTGTGTTCTGCATGGCGAATCCACCTTATTAGAATGAGGTTTTCACGTAGAGCGAGACGAAGTCGCGGTCGGCCAACGACTGTCCGTAACTGAAATTGCCGTCCTCGCGCAGCCCGGCTTTCGGTGCGCCGAAGAAGTTCACGTAGTTGAGGCCGACATCCCAACGTTGCAGGTAGGTGGCTTTGAGCCGGACGCTCCAGTCGCCGGAATGGGTATTGCCGAAACCGGATTTATTGACCGCCGATGAGCGCCCATCGAGCACCACACCCATGCCGATCGGCACGGTGAGGTCGATTCCGTCGACAATCTGGAAGTACGCCGGCTCGATCAGCACCCGCAGCGCCGTGGCATCGCGGGTGGTGTTGGAATCCAGCGCGGCAGCGTTCTTGGTCACGCTCAGGGTGCGGTTCCAGGCCAGTTCGGCCAGGGCCGAGCCGCCGTCCCAGAACGCGGTGGGTGACAACAGGTAGATCGCCGACAGGTTGGCGTGGGCGGTCTTGCCCCTGGCGAACAACTCATTGTCGCCACCATCGGCCGCCATGCCGGGGGTCACCACTTGCAGGTTGCTCACCAGCGGCGCGTTCCAGCGCACCGAGGTTTCACCGGCGAAGTTGAACGGGCCGTAGGCGGTGGAGAAGCTGACGCCGGCGGTCTTGATGTCTTCGGCGTAGACCTGCCGATAGGAACCCAGGATAGGCAACCCGGTGGCCGCTGCCGCCGGACCGTCCAGGTAGGCGTACAACCCGATCGGCGCCTTATCGTGATACTGGGCTGCGTAGAACCCCAATTCCAGCTCAGTGCCGCTCGGCTTGTAGCGGATCTGCATGCCGCCCTGCCCCGAATTGCGCGGTTTCAAATCGCCGCCATTGACCGTGTCGTTGCCAAACACTTCACGCAGGGGGCCACTGCCGTAGCCGATGGCATCGACATCGCTCAGGTAGCTGCCAGCGCCAGGCAGGTTGGAGCGTTCCCACTCAAACTGATAGTAAGCGCCCACCGACAGCTGCGGGTTGATCTGCAATTGCCCGGAGATCTGATTGACCGGGCGCAGGATCTCCTTGAACTGAGTCCCCGGCACGCTGAGCAACTTGACGACATCGGTCGGGCCCTGGGCATTGGCAATGCCGTTGCCACCGTAGAACAGGCTTTCCCCATAGATCAGGCTGTGTCGGCCCAGGCGCGCCACGCCCTGGGAGTCTTCACCCAGATCCCCGCGCAAGAACACGAAGGCATCGAGAATTTCCGCGTCGCGCCCATGGAGCTTGCGGGTTTCACTGAGGAAATGCGGTTGCTCGCTGCTGTCGGTGTCCTGGTTGTAGATATCGTCGTACCAGGCTGCACCGCTCACGCGCAGCCCATAGTTTTGCCGGCTCAAGTCCATTTCGGAAAACAGGTCCAGGCGATTGGAGACCAGGCCGCTGCTGAAATTCTTATCGCCCTGGCTCTGGATCGAGGGGTACAGGCCGTTGGCGGTTGGCGCGTTGACCAAGCGGCTGTCCTGTCCCTGCAAGCGCCAGGCTTGGCTGTATTTGAGGGTGTTGTCCCAGCGCAGCTTCCAGTCGGAGTCACCCAGGTCCATTTGCATGGCCTGGACCCGTTCGACCATCACACCTGTGCTGCATAACGCCAGGAACAGGGCGCAATGCTTGAAACCAAGGCAATCTTTGAGGTTATCCATGGACGTTTCTCATTATTGTTATTTTTTGGCATGGCTTTGCAGCCAACACGCTCGGGTAGCGGCTTGCGCCGCGTTCTACGGATGCGCATTCAGATGTAGGTAGAGGCCAATCCCCCGTCGACGGGCAGGTTGACGCCGTTGATCCAGCGCGACTCGTCGGCACACAGGAAAGCGATCACCGCCGCCACCTCATCGGCGTAAGCGGGACGTTTCATGCGATGGGCATCGGCCTGGGTCCGGGCCTCGCCGAGCATGCTCACGAAGTCGTCGAGGATGGGCGTGAACACCGGGCCAGGCGCGACACTGTTCATGCGCACCGAATGCTCAAGGAACCAGGGTTGGGCCTGCAGATAGGTCCAGACGATCAAGGCTTCCTTGAAGTACTGGTAGCAGGTCTGGTCCGGCACCGGGTGGTTGGCCAGCCAGGCTTGCGCGGCGGCAAAATCTTCGATGCGCGCCAGCGCCTTGTGCTGCTCCAGGCGTAACGGCCATTCGGCGCCGAGGATCGAGGCGATATTGACGATGCTGCCGCCCGCGTTGATGCGCGGCAGCAGCGCACGGCTGAAGTGGCGCAATCCAAGGTAGTTGACCCGGGCCAGCAGTTGCGGGTTTGCAGTGCCCGGCACCCCGGCGATGTTGCACAGGCTGTCGAACCGTGCGGGGAGCTGCGGCAGCAGCCGTTCGATGTTTTCGGCGCTGCTCAAGTCGCCCTGCACGAAACCGTCCAGGGTCATGTGCGGCGCCTTGAGGTCCACGCCAATCACCTGGGCGCCATGGGCGCGCAGCAGGCTCGCCGTGGCGGCACCAATGCCCGACGAGACACCGGTTACCAGCACGATCTTGTTGTCGAGTTTCATGTTGAGTCCTCTTATTATTTTTGTGCACTCGCAGGGCCCTCAGCTCATCGGCCCCTGTAAACCTGCCGGTCAGAAGGGATAGACCGGCGCCTTGTCCTTGACCGTGACCCACTGCCATTGGGTGTATTCATCCCAGTCCGCCGGGCCACCGACGCTGCCGCCATTGCCCGAGGCGCCGCGCCCGCCGAACGGGTTGATGCATTCATCGGCGACGGTCTGGTCATTGATGTGCAACATGCCGCACTGCAACCGCTCACCAATGGCCATGGCCCGGCCTACCGACGGCGAAATGATCGCTGCCGCCAAACCGTACTCGGTGCGGTTGGCCAGCTCGACGGCTTGATCATCGGTGGCGAAGCTGACCACCGTTGCCACGGGACCGAAGATCTCCTCGTCGAAGGCCCGCATGCCCGGTTTCACGCCGCTGAGCACGGTGGCCTGGTAGAACAGCCGATCGTGCTCGCCACCTGCCTCCAGCCGGGCGCCGGCGCGCACGGAGTCGCTGACAATGTCGTGCACCCGTTTCAGCTGCCGCTGGTTGATCAGCGGCCCCAACGCGGCTTCGCCCTGGGCAGCGTTGCCCACGGTCAAGGCCTGGGCCTTTTCCACCAGTTTGCGGGTCAGTTCTTCGGCGATGGATTCATGGGCGAGGATCAACCCGGTGGCCATGCAAATCTGCCCTTGATGCAGCCAGGCGCCCCAAGCCGCGTTGCGAGCGGCGAGGTCGAGGTCGGCGTCTTCAAGAATGATCAGCGGGTTCTTGCCGCCCAACTCCAGCGCGACCTTCTTCAGGTTGCGCCCGGCCACTTCCGCAACCTTGCGCCCGGCGCCGGTGGAACCGGTAAAGGCGATCATGCGCACGTTAGGGTCGCGGCACAGCGCCTCACCGGCATCCGCCGCACCGGGCAACACTTGCAGCAAGCCCTTGGGCAGCCCCGCTTCCTCGAACAACCGGGCGATAAGAAAACCGCCGCTCACCGGGGTCTGTGGATCCGGCTTGAGCACCACGGCGTTGCCCGCCGCCAGGGCTGGCGCAACAGAGCGCATGGACAGCACCAGGGGAAAGTTGAAGGGCGAAATCACCCCGACCACGCCATGGGGCTGGCGCCGCGCATAAGACAGACGCCCCGCCTCGCTGGGCAGGACCACCCCATGGGCCTGGGACAGCAGGCCGGCGGCCTGATGCAACAGCACGATGGCTTCGCGCACTTCGTGTTGGCCCTTGAACAACGCGGCGCCGGTCTCCCGGGCCACGTACAGCGCCAGCTCGTCGAAAGACTGCTCGGCGACGTCGGCAGCCTTGCGCAAGATCGCCGCCCGTTGCCGTGGGCCCAGTGCCGCCCATCCCGGCTGCGCCAGGGCGGCGTCGCGGCTGGCCTTGGCGATGTCGGCGGAGTCGGCCGTGGCACAGCGCATCAGCCGCTCACCGGTGGCCGGCTCGATGATCGATTGCAGCGGGCCCGACGCAGGCACCCAGTCACCGTTGAAGACACATTCCGACTCGATCACCTGGGACAACAGGTGGCTTTTGGATGCAGACATTTAACACTCCCGGCTCTTTGTTGTTGTCATCGTTTGCCGCACCTGGAAGGTATCGACGCAAACGCCGTGCAAGTGCTTGAGCAAGCGCTGTGCCGGTTTGGTCTGAGGACCTTGATAAACCTGGCGCAGGGCTCTGGATCAATGCTCTACGCCGAGTACAAGGTTCATGGGGCCTTCGCCGATGTGGCCGCTGGCCAGCCGCCACTTGTTCATTTGATAAAGTTATGCTTAATAACTATCTTGCCAGATGATCATTTCGATCACCCGCCATCAGGGGCATAACAATGAATAATCCCCACTGTCAGTTGCCGGATCACCGGATCGCCACCGAGCACTTCCGTCCACGGGGTGACAGCAACGAGCTGAGCGACAACAGCTCGCCCACGACGGCAGAGCTCACCGCGTGTCTGTTTTTTTCCCCCGACGATGGCCGTATCTGGCTCAACGACCAGCGCATGTTGCTGCTGCACAGTTCATCCTTTGGTGCGTTGCGCCGGGAAATCATCGAACGCCAGGGGCTGGAACAGGCCCGTGGGATGCTCACCCGCACCGGCTATTCCTCCGGCGCCCGGGACGCCCGGCTGATACGTGAACGCTGGCCCCATGCCGACGCCGCGGCGGTGTTTCGCGCCGGCACGCATCTGCACACCCTTGAAGGCATGACCAAGGTCGAGCCATTGCATTTCAAGTTCGATGCCGATTCGGGGTTCTATGAAGGGGAGTTTCTCTGGCACCACTCCTGTGAAGCCGACGAGCATGTCGCCGCCTATGGCACCGGGCAGGATCCGGTGTGCTGGACCGAACTGGGCTATGCCATCGGTTTCGTCAGCGGGCTGTTCGGGCAACTGGTGATCTTCCGCGAAGTGGAATGCCGAGGCATGGGGCACGAACGCTGCCGAGTCGTCGGCAAGACCGCCGAGCAATGGGGTGATGTCGAGCAGGACCTCAATTACCTCAACGCGTCACCGCCAGTGGTCGTCGCGCGCACCGACAGCCAGTGCGACAGTGTCGCCGGAACCGCCCCGCTGCCGGACAGCGAACAGCCGCTGATCGGTGCCAGCGCCGCCTTCAACGCCGCGACCCAAGCCTTGCAACGAGTGGCCTTGACCCCCGCCACCGTGCTGGTCAGCGGCGAATCCGGCGTCGGCAAGGAGATGTTCGCCCGCCAGTTGCACCAGCTGAGTCGCCGCCGCGAAGGTCCGTTCATCGCCCTTAACTGTGCGGCCATCCCCGACAACCTGATCGAGGCCGAACTGTTTGGCGTCGAACGCGGTGCCTATACCGGGGCCACCCATTCACGCCCCGGTCGTTTCGAGCGCGCCCATGGCGGCACGTTGTTCCTGGATGAGATCACCTGCCTGAGCCTGGCCGGGCAAAGCAAATTGCTGCGCGCCTTGCAGGAGCGGGAAATCGAACGGGTCGGTGGTGGCCACGGCATCAAGGTCGATGTGCGGGTCGTGGCGGCCACCAACATCGACCTGCGCAAGGCCGTGGCCGACGGTGCATTCCGTGAAGACCTGTTCTACCGGCTCAACGTCTACCCCATCGCCTTGCCGCCCTTGCGCGAGCGTCGCGATGACATCCCGTTGCTGATCAATGCCTTTCTCAAGCGCTTTTGCCAGGAGTACGGCCGCACCCCGATGGGCCTGACCATGCGCGCCTTGAAGGTGCTGTTGCGCTATGACTTCCCGGGCAACGTGCGGGAATTGCAGAACCTCATCGAGCGCGGCCTGATCGCCAGCGAAGAAGGCCAGGCGATTGACCTGGTCCATCTGTTTCGCAATGAGCAACTGCCGGTGGACGCGTATTCCGTGGACCTGCACGGCGGTCTCTCGCCGATGGGCCTGGCCGCCAACGACACCGTGGAAAAACCGGCACTGCTCCAGTCCCTCAGCCAACTGGACTCGGACTTCTCCATTGACGGCCTGGAGTCCCGGCTGATCAACGAAGCCCTGCAACTGAGCAGCGGCAACCTGGCAGCGGCCGCACGCTCATTGGGGCTGAGCCGGGCCCAGTTCGCCTATCGGTTGAAGAAGCATCAACGGGGTGTCCCGGACTAAACCCCGAACCTGGGATCACCATAATTCCCCTGTGGGAGCGAGCTTGCTCGCGATGCCGGTGGGTCAGCTGACATTGATGCTGGCTGGGTTGACGCCATCGCGAGCAAGCTCGCTCCCACATTGGTTTCTGGGTGACTGAAAAGTCTGTGTCAAGCTGGCGAAAAAGCACCCCGCCGGTACTCACTGGGGGTCTGGTTCATCTCTATCCGAAAATGCCGGTTGAAGTTGGACAGGTTGTTGTAGCCCACTTCAAAACAAATATCAGTCACGGGCATTTCGCTCTGCAACAGCAAGCGACAGGCACGCTGGACCCGCAGCTTGCGCATCAGGTCGATGAAGCCGTGCCCGGTGATGCGCTTGAAGAACCGCGAGAAGCCTGGCTCGCTCATGTCCAACTGGCGGGCGATCACCGACAGGCGCAGGTCACCGGTGAGTTCGGCTTGCAGGTATTCGAAGGCTTTATGGATGCGCTCGGAACTGCGCGCATCGAGGGTCGGCGCGTAGCAAGGGCTCGCCAGGCTCAAGGCCTCGTCGCCAGGGGCTTGGTTGAGGGTGTGCAGCAGTTCCAGGAACAGCGTCAATCGCGCCAGCCCCTGGGCCGGGCCGATGGCTTCCAGCAGGTGCGCGGCCTGCCGCGCGGTGTTGCCGTCGAAGGCCAGGCCACGGCGGGCGCGTTCGAACAGGCCCTGCAGATCCCCCAGTTCGGGCAGGGTTCGGCGCAAGGTCAGCAGCGTGGCTCCGTCGAACTGCAAGACCACGTCACGCCCGGGCAGGTGCTCGCCCGGTGCCAGGTCGCCCATCCAGTCGTGGGGCAAGTCCGGGCCAATCATCGCCACATGGCCGGGACCAAACGGGCCGATGTAGTCGCCCGCCAGCAGTTTGCCGCTGCCCTGGCGGATCAGGTGGATTTCAAATTCAGGGTGATGGTTCCAACGCGCCATCGGGTACGGGTAGTCATGCTCATACCAGCGAAAACTGTGTTCGGGCTCAGGCAGGATGACTTCCAGTTCGGCGGGGCGCTGCTCGAACAGGGGCGTGCGGTGATCAGGCATGTCGCGCCTCTTTTATCGTTATAGCGGGCACCTTACGCCGAGTGCGCGACGGTTCGCCAGCCTCGGCCTGACCGCCCACTGATACTTTTTTAACCGGGCACTGTCGCGCTCAAGGGCGTTAAAAAAGTATCAGCGCACGATCCTCCCTGCGTTTGTCGGCCTCCACGGGCGCTGCTGTAATCGGCTTGCCATTGGCGACGAACCGCTCAACCCGACGCCACGGCCCCCACAACAATAATAATCCTGCGCCCAGGCGCAGCTCTGGAGAAGCTCATGAAAACAGTGCCCAAGGCGCTTGTCATGTTCGCGGGGTTGTCTTTTGCCCTGGCCGGACAGGCCGCCGAGACCCTCACCATCGCTACGGTGAACAACGCCGACATGATCCGCATGCAAAAACTCTCGAAGACCTTTGAGAGCGAGCACCCGGACATCAAGTTGAACTGGGTGGTACTCGAAGAAAATGTCCTGCGCCAGCGCCTGACCACCGACATCGCAACCCAGGGCGGGCAGTTCGACGTGCTGACCATCGGCACCTACGAAACCCCGCTGTGGGGGGCCAAGCACTGGCTCGAACCGATGACCAACCTGCCCGCCGAGTATGACCTGGAGGATATTTTCCCTGCCGTTCGCCAAGGCCTTTCGGTCAACGACACGCTCTACGCCCTGCCCTTTTACGGCGAAAGCACCGTCACCTATTACCGCACGGACCTGTTCAAACAGGCCGGCCTGAGCATGCCCGAGCAACCGACCTGGAGCCAGCTCGGTGAGTTCGCGGCCAAATTGCACCAACCTGACCAGGGCCAGTACGGCCTGTGCCTGCGGGGCAAGGCCGGTTGGGGCGAGAACATGGCGCTGCTCAGCACCCTGGCCAACACCTTCGGCGCCCGTTGGTTCGATGAGCAATGGAAACCGCAGTTCGACAGCCCGCAATGGAAGGCCGCCGCGCAGTTCTACGTCGATACGCTGAAAAAATATGGCCCGCCGGGCCTGACCAGCAATGGGTTCAACGAAACCCTGGCGCTGTTCAACAGTGGTAAATGTGCGATCTGGGTCGATGCCAGCGTCGCCGGTTCCTTCATCACCGACACCAGCCAAAGCAAGGTCGCCGACCGCGTGGGCTTCGCTGCCGCCCCCATCGAAGTGACCCACAGAGGTGCTTCCTGGCTGTACGCCTGGTCACTGGCGATTCCCACCAGCTCCCGGCACAAGGACGCCGCCAAGTCGTTCGTTGCCTGGGCCACGTCCAAGGACTACATCCAGTTGGTCGCCAAGCAGGACGGCATCAGCAACGTCCCGCCCGGCACGCGCATGTCCACCTACAGCGACGCCTACCTCAACGCCGCACCGTTCGCCCGGATCACCTTGAAAATGATGCAGAACGCCGACCCGGCCCACCCCACCGCCGAACCGGTGCCGTACGTGGGCATCCAGTACGTGACGATTCCGGAGTTCCAGGCCATCGGCACCTCCGTCGGCAAGCTGTTCACCGCCGCCCTCACCGGGCAGATCACCGTAGAACAGGCACTGGCCTCGGCGCAATCGAGTACCGAGCGGGAGATGAAGCGGGCTGGGTATCCAAAATAATAATCAGCACCGCGCCCCGTGTCCCCTCTGTGGGAGCAAAGCTTGCTCGCGATACAGGCACCTCGATTTCTGAGAGACCGCATGTGCTTCATCGCGGGCAAGCCTTGCTCCCACAGAAGGATACCTACGCTCCCCGTTATTGATTTTTTTACTTCTAAAAGGACAACCCCCATGAAACGACTGCAAGGAAAAAGCGCCCTGGTGACCGGTGCCGCCCGCGGTATCGGCAGGGCATTCGCCCAGGCCTATATCAACGAGGGCGCCACGGTGGCGATCGCCGATATCGACCTGCTGCGGGCCCAGGACACCGCCGCCGAACTGGGCGATAGCGCCTACGCGGTCAAAATGGACGTGACGGACCAGGCGTCGATCGACCAGGCCATCGAGGCCGTGGTGGCCCGGGTGGGCAAGCTGGATATCCTGATCAACAACGCCGCGCTGTTCGACCTGGCGCCCATCGTGGAAATCACCAGACAGAGCTATGAGCGGCTGTTTTCCATCAACGTCGCCGGCACGCTGTTCACCCTGCAAGCGGCGGCGCGGCAGATGATCCGCCAGGGCCATGGCGGCCGAATCATCAACATGGCCAGCCAGGCCGGTCGGCGTGGCGAAGCGCTGGTAGGTGTCTATTGCGCCACCAAGGCAGCGGTGATCAGCCTGACCCAGTCCGCCGGGCTGGATTTGATCAAGTATCGGATCAACGTCAACGCCATCGCCCCTGGTGTGGTGGATGGCGAGCATTGGGATGGCGTGGATGCGCTGTTCGCCCGCCACGAAAACCTGCCGCTGGGAGAAAAGAAGCGCCAGGTCGGGCAACAGGTGCCCTATGGCCGGATGGGGACCGCGGACGACCTCACCGGGATGGCGATTTTCCTCGCTTCGGCAGAGAGCGAGTACGTGGTGGCGCAGACCTATAATGTCGATGGCGGGAACTGGATGAGCTGAAGATCTGCGATTTTATGGCCTTGAAACGACGGAAATGGACTTATTCGCCTGAAAGTTGATCCCACTATTTGAGGATCATCCCGAACGCTACCCAACGGTGCCGTTCCAAGGGATTTCAAGAGAGCGTGAATACCGTTGCCCCAGCGGGGCAAAAATTGCGCATCATAGGCGCCGTCCGCTCAAGGGAGATTTACATGCGTGCCATTTCATCCGCCATGGGTCTTGTCGTGCTGTCGCTGGGCCTGGTGTTCACCACCAGCGCCACGGCCACGGAAGAGACGCAACTGGTCGAGTCCATCAACCTTTACCGCAGCCAGTCCCAAAGCTGTGCCGGCCAGGCCTCGCTGGAGTTGCCACCGCTGGCGATGGATTCCCGGCTGATCCTGTCAGCCAATGGCATCGGCGACCTGCAGCAGGCACTGGCGCGGACCGCCTATCCAATGGTCAACGTGCAGGCCATCAGCCTGTCCGGGCCGCGGGATGCGCAATCGGCCATGAAAGCTGTCCAGGAAAGCTTTTGCCAGGTCGTACTCGACCCGCAGTTCGTCGACATAGGCGTCAGCCGCCTGGATCGCGAATGGCGCATCGTGCTGGCGCGCCCACTGTTGTCGGCGCGCCTGGGTGACTGGCAAGCCGAGGGCCAGAAACTGCTGAAGCTGATCAACAGCGCCCGCACCCAGCCGCGTCGCTGTGGCACCGAAACCTTCGCCGCCACCACGCCGCTGGCCTGGAACGCCACCTTGGCCCTGGCCGCCGTGACCCACACCCGAGCCATGGCCAACAACAATTTCTTCGACCACAAGGACCGTGACAACCGCATGCCGGGCGACCGCGCCGAACTGGCCGGCTACCTGGGCCAGTTGATCGGAGAGAACATTGCCGCCGGACAGGACACCGCGCTCAAGGTGGTGGACGGCTGGCTCGCCAGCCCGGGGCACTGCGCCAACCTGATGAACCCGCAATTCCGCGAATTGGGCGCCGGGTATGCGACCGATCCGAAAAGCGATGCAGGGATCTATTGGACGGCGATGTTCGGCACTCAATAGCGCGCTTTCGCAAGCAGGCTCGCTCCCACAGGGGATGTGTGGCGTTCATGAATAGTGTGTCCAACGCGCTACCTTGTGGGAGCGAGCCTGCTCGCGATAGCCATTGCTCGACCAGCCTCAGTGCCCGTGGCTGACATCGTCCTGGCGCAGCACCTGCCGTACATGCCGCATGAACTGGCTCAACGAAGGTGACTGGGCCACCGGCTTGCGTTGCAACAGGCCGATCGAGCGCTTCGCCGGCTGGTCGATGGCGGTGACAGCACACTGCTCACCGATGTTGAATACCGCCGTGCAGCTGGCGGGCAACAGGGAGAATCCCAATCCCTCGCGCACCAGGGCTGTGGCCGTGCTCATGTGCGCCACTTCCCAGGCCGGCACAGGATCGACGTTCAAATAGCGCAACGCAGCGTCAGCCAGGGGCCGGATGCTGGTGTCGGGGGTGAGGGCAATGTAGGGTTGCCGCTTCCAGTCGTCCTGGCTGTCACGCTGCGGGTCCTTGTGGCTCAGCAACACCAGATTGTCATCCAACAGGCGCACAAAGCTCAGTCCAGACAGATCGTCAGGCAACGAACTGATGCCGGCGTCCACCTCTGCGCGCTGCACCCAGCCCATGATTTCCCCGGCGCGGCCGTCCAGCAAGCTCACCGTCACACCAGGGTTTTCATGCTGGAAAGAAGCAATGGCGATCGGCAGGAATGATGCCGCAGCGGTGGGCAAGGCGGCCAGCCGGAGCGTGCCACGGCTCAGGTTCAGGGTGTCGCGCGCATCGCGCACAGCGTCGTTCATGTCCCGGAGCATACGCCGGGCCTGGGGCAGAAAATGCTCACCGGCCGGGGTCAGCTCGACGCTGCGGGTGTTACGCGCGAGCAACTGCAACCCCATGCTCTCTTCCAGTTTGCGGATGCTATAGCTCAGCGCCGGCTGGGACAGGTGCAACTGTTCTGCCGTGCGGGTAAAGCTCGAGGTCTCGGCGATAAGGATAAAGGCACGAAGCTGTCTGAAAGAAACGTTCATGGCCGCACTTATAAAATTAATGAATCAATTTATTCTACCTTTAAAATTCACAGAACAATCCTCGCCAGCCACTATGGGCTATCCCCACAGTGGAAACGGACATGACAGAATCAATCCTTGTCGGCTGCGGCGCCGGTTTCGCCAATGATCGACCCGACGCCGCCCTGCGCCTGGCCCAGGACCTGGCACAACGCGACGGCCAGCGCTACATCATGCTGGAACTGCTGGCTGAACGGACCCTGGCCGAGGCGCAGCTACGCAAGCGCCTGGATCCACAAGCAGGCTACTCCGCGCGTCTGTTCGATTTCCTCGAGCCCATGCTGGACCTGTGCATCGAGGCCGGCATCCCGATCATCACCAACGGCGGCGCCGCCAACCCCAGGGCCGCCGCGCAACGGCTGCGCCAGACGCTGGCGGGTCGTTTCCCTGCACTGAAAATAGCCTGTGTGCTGGGTGATGACCTGCTGGAAGAAACACCGCCCCGCTACGAACGATGGCTGTCCTCGGCTGCCTTGGAGCACCCCGTCTCGGTGAACGTCTATACCGGAGCCGACGGTATCGCCCAGGCATTGGCCGAGGGCGCTGGCATCGTGCTGTGTGGCCGGGTCGCGGATCCGTCGTTGGCCGTGGGGGCGGTCCGCCATGGGTTGGGTTGGCCGGCTGACGATTGGCAGAAAATGGCCATCGCCACCACGGCCGGCCATCTGCTGGAATGCTGCACCCAGGTCACCGGCGGCTATTTCGCGCATCCTGGGATGAAAGACATTCCGGACCTGGCCAATCTTGGCTGTCCCATCGCGGAAATCCATCAGGATGGCCGCCTGATCATTGGCAAAACCCGCCACTGCGGCGGACGGGTCAGCGCACAGACCGTCAAGGAACAACTCCTCTACGAAGTACACGACCCTCGCCGCTATCTGACGCCGGACGTGGTGCTGGACCTGGGCCAAGCCCGTGTACAGGACTTGGGCAATGACCGTGTTGAAATCAGTGGCCTGCTGGGTCATCGGCGTCCCGACACGCTCAAGGGCTTGGCGGGTGTGCGCGGCCTCTGGTTCGGCGAGGCGGAAATATCCTACGCAGGCCCCGGCGCCGTGGCACGAGCCGCGCTGGCGCGGGAGATCCTGCTGCAACGTTTTGACCAGTTGGCACCAGGGATACAGCCCTGGATCGATCTGTCGGGGATCGCCAGCCTTTTCAACGACCAGGGCGGTCGTTATCTGCAACAACAACTGGCCCAGGCGCCCGCCCTGGAGGATGTGCGTGTGCGGATCGGCCTGACTCACACCGACCGACGACTGGTGGAGGCGCTGCTGGCAGAGGTCGAGTCGCTCTACACCAATGGGCCGGCCGGCGGCGGTGGCGTCCGGCGACACCTCGCCGAAACCGTTACCACCCGCAGTTTCCTGCTGCCGCGAAATGAAATCCATACAACCCTGGAGTGGTACTGATGAACCTGGTCACCCTCGCTGACTATGCCCATGCCCGTGCAGGCGACAAAGGCAATATTCTCAGCATCGCCCTGTTCCCCCACGATCCGGCCCACTATCGGTGGCTGCTACGGGAATTGACCTGCGCCCGCGTGGCCGAGCAATTCGCGACGCGACAGCCCTCCAAGGTGCATCGCTATGAACTGCCGAACCTGAATGCGCTGAACTTCGTGCTCGAGGACGCCCTGGAGGGCGGCGTGAACCGCAGCTGCGGTCTTGATCGTCACGGCAAGAGCCTGAGTTACCTGCTTCTGGCCTTGCGCCTGCCCGGCCCGCAAGGCTGATCGACTCACCGTCCGCGAACCTTCGACAACAATAAAAAAGAGAGACTGCAACATGATTACAACCCTGGGTTTCCTGATGATGCTCGCCATCATCGGATTGATATTGCTGCGCAGGATCAGCCCGGTGGTGGCGTTCACCACCCTTCCCGTTATCGTTTGCCTGCTGGCCGGCTTCAATCCTGGGCAGATCGGCGAATTCATCAAGGCCGGCCTGATCACGGTGGCCCCGACCGCCGCCCTGTTTCTGTTTGCCATCCTGTTTTTCGGCATCATGCGTGACCGGGGCTTGTTCGATCCCTTGGTCAACCTGCTGATCCGCAGCACGGGCGGCAAGCCGTTGGCCGTGGCACTGGTGACGGTTCTGGTGACGTCGGCGGTTCATCTCGACGGTGTCGGTGCCGCCACGTTCCTACTGACCATCCCAGCGCTGCTGCCCTTGTATAAACGCCTGAACATGAGCCCGGCGATGCTGTTGTGCCTGGTCGGCACCACGGCCGGCGTGATCAACATGGTCCCTTGGGGCGGCACGACCGCACGCGCCGCCGCGGTGTCGGGACTGGATGCCACCCAACTGTGGCTAGGCTTGCTGCCGGTGCAGATGGTGGGCCTGGCGTGCATGCTCATTGTCGCGACCGTATTGGGCTTGCGCGCCCAGCGTCGCCAACCGGTGTCGCTGGGGGCGGCTGCAACGTGTGACATGGACGGCCTGCAACCCCAAGACCGTGAATTCGCGCTCTCGCCCCGGGAGCTGCGCTACTGGCTGAACGTGGCGCTGACCGGTGGGATCCTGGTGTGCCTGTTCACCGGCATTTTTCCCTTGTATGCCTGTTTCATGGTGGGACTGGGCATCGCCCTGCCCTTGAACTTCCCGTCCCTGGACGCCCAGGCCGAACGCCTCAAGGCCCATGCGGCCGATGCGCTGCAAATGGTCCTGGTGATGATGGCCGCCGCCGTCCTGCTGGGCGTGCTTTCCGGGGCGAAGATGTCCGACGGCATGGCCTTGGCACTGATCGATATCATGCCAGCTGGTTCTGCCCAATATCTGCATGTGATTGTCGGCTTCTTCGGCGTCCCCCTGGGGATGATCTTCTCACCGGACGCCTACTATTTCGCCCTACTACCGGTGATCAGGGACGTGGCTGCGGCCGCGGGTGTCCCCCTTGAGGCCGTGGCTCGGGCCATGTTGATCGGTGAGAACACCGGGTTCTCCATCAGCCCGGTGGTGCCCAGTGTGTACCTGGCGCTGGCGTTGTCCGGCGTAGAGCTGCGCAAGCACATCTCCTATACGTTCTTCTGGGCCTGGGGCGTCAGCCTGGTGATGCTCGCCTTTTCCGTGATGACGGGAGCGGTACAGGTGTGAGCGAGCGTTGAATGCGGTGCTGATGGATGCGTTTGATGAGGACCAGGTATTGCTGCCTCAAGCGTTTGGAGGCGATTGTCCTTGGGGTCGGTGTGTATATCCGTTGTTGCGGTCATGGCGGCTTAGGGTTCCGCCCTTACGGCGGGTCACTTTCGAAAAGCCCGGAAGCCGGCCCAGTCAAAAGTAACCAAAGCGCTCATGCCCCACCACTTGGTGCCTCGCTTAGGCTCGGCATGCCCTCTCTCCGGCATTGCTCCGTGGGCCCGCCGCGAAGGGCCATCCATGGCCCAGCGCGGCTATCCCGGCATCCATGCCGGGATGCCCACTGCGCAATGCCTGCGTTCGGCCAGCGTGGTTAACGGGGCGCCCCAGATCAACATCCACCGCGAGGCGGCCTGGTAGCCGACCTGGTTCTGGGTGGGACCGCGTTCTCCCTGTGGGAGCGGGCTTGCTCGCGAAGAGGTCGGAACATTCAACATCTTCAACGACTGTGCCTTCGCCTTCGCGAGCAAGCTCGCTCCCACAGTTGGATTGAAGTACTGCCGCCAGAGACAGGTCGGCTGTCGGGCCGCCTTCGCGAGCAGGCTCGCTCCCACAGTTGGATTGAAGTACTGCCGCCAGAGACAGGTCGGCTGTCAGGCCGCCTTCGCGAACAAGCCCGCTCCCAAGTTGGATTGAAGTACTGCCGCGAGAGACAGGTCGGTTGTAAGGCCGCCTCGCGAGCAAGCTTTGCTCCCACAGGTCTGACGGGTGTACGGCTGGGAGAACCAGGCCGGCTGTTAGGCCGCCTTCGCGAGCAAGCCCGCTCCCAAGTTGGATTGAAGTACTGCCGCGAGAGACAGGTCGGTTGTAAGGCCGCCTCCCGAGCAAGCTTTGCTCCCACAGGTCTGACGGGTGTACGGCTGGGAGAACCAGGCCGGCTGTTAGGCCGCCTCGCTTTTGATCTTGATCTTGATCTTGATCTTGATCTGGGGCGCCCCATTAACCACGATGGCCGAACGCAGGCATTGCGCAGTGGGCACCTCGGCATGGATGCCGAGGTAGCCGCGCTGGGCCATGGATGGCCCTTCGCGGCGGGCCCACGGAGCAATGCCGGAGTGAGGGCACACCGAGCCTAAGCGAGGTGCCGAGTGGTGGGGCAAAGCGCTTTTGGTTACTTTTGGCGCTCTTCCAAAAGTGACCCGCTGTAAGAGCGGAACCCTAAGTGGCCGTGACCGCAGCAAAGGATATGTACCCAATCCAATCCAACACCAACACCAACACCAACACCAACACCAACACCAACACCAAAAAAAACGGCGCCTTCCCCTCCCTCGGAAAAAGCGCCGTTTCCTTAAGTGAACAGCATTACGCTCAACGCGCAGCGTTCTTGCACCTCACCAGACAGCGTCCAGTTTACAGCGCCATGTCAGCCGCTGGGTTGGCCTCAGGCGCAGCGCCCGGCTTGGCCGGTGCTGCGGTGGCGCCTGGCTTGCCGATCACCGGTGGCGGGTCCAGTTGCAGGACCTCGCTGGTGTAAGCCCATTCTTGCGCGACACGCTCAGGGCTTTCGTTGAGCTTGGTGCCATAGCTCGGCACGATCTGGTGCAGTTTATCCTGCCAGGCCGGGCTCGCGACCTTGTCCTTGAAGACCTTCTCCAGCACGGTCAGCATGATCGGTGCAGCAGTCGAGGCGCCTGGCGAGGCACCCAGCAGGCCGGCGATGCTGCCGTCCTGGGACGCGACCACTTCGGTGCCGAGTTTCAACACGCCGCCCTTCTCTTCGTCACGCTTGATGATCTGCACGCGCTGGCCGGCCTGCCACAGGCGCCAGTCTTCCTGCTTGGCCTCCGGGAAGTACTCTTTCAGGGCGTTGAAGCGATCTTCATCCGACAGCATCAGTTGACCGGCCAGGTACTCGACCAGTGGGTACTGTTCGATACCGACCTTGGTCATCGGCCACACGTTGTGCGTGGTGGTGCTGGTCAGCAGGTCGAAGTACGAACCGTTCTTCAGGAACTTGGTGGAGAAGGTTGCGAATGGGCCAAACAGGATCACGCGCTTGCCATCGAGCACGCGGGTGTCCAGGTGCGGAACCGACATTGGCGGTGCGCCCACCGAAGCCTTGCCGTAGGCCTTGGCCAGGTGCAGCTGGGCGACAGTCGGGTTTTCGGTGACCAGGAACGAACCACCCACCGGGAAACCTGCGTATTCACGCGCTTCCGGGATGTCGGACTTCTGCAGCAAGTGCAAGGCACCACCGCCGGCGCCGATGAACACGAACTTGGCGTCGGTCTCGGTTTCGGTACCGTCTTTCAGGTTTTTGTACGAAACGCGCCAGGTGCCGTCTTCGTTGCGGGTGATGTCTTCCACTTCGCTGGACAGCTTGAGGGAGAAGTTCGGCTTGGCTTGCAGATAAGCCGCGAACTGGCGTGTGATTTCGCCGAAGTTCACGTCGGTGCCCAGGGGACTCCAGGTGGCCGCGACTTTCTGGCTCGGGTCACGCCCTTGCATCATCAGCGGTACCCACTTGCTGATCTGCTCGCGATCTTCGGAATACTGCATGCCGGCGAACAACGGGCTGGCCTGCAGGGCTTCGTAGCGCTTCTTCAGGAACGCGATGTTCTCGTCGCCCCACAAAAAGCTCATGTGCGGCGTGGAGTTGATGAACGAACGCGGGTTCTTCAACACGCCGTTCTTGACCTGCCAGGACCAGAACTGACGGGAGATCTGGAAGGCTTCGTTGATTTCGATGGCCTTGGCGATATCGACCTTGCCGTTCTTGTCTTCCGGTGTGTAGTTCAGCTCGGCCAGTGCAGAGTGACCGGTACCGGCATTGTTCCAGCCGTTGGAGCTCTCTTCGGCAACACCGTCCAGGCGCTCGACCATTTCCATGGTCCAGCCCGGCTCCAGCTCATTGAGCCAGACGCCGAGTGTCGAGCTCATGATGCCCCCACCAATGAGCAAGACATCCACTTTTTTTGGCTCGGCGGCGTGCGTGGTCGCAAGACCCATCGCCATCGCCAGGCCCAGTAGCGCCGTATGTGTTTTCTTCAACATGTGTGTATCCCTAGGATGAACGCCATTCCGTCCACCTGTCCTGATCAAGGATAAACCACGTCCATGGCCGGCAACGCCAGCAGGACGGGTATCAAGAAGGACCGGAGGATGGACCTACAGGGCCGAGCAATACGTCGGCCTCTCGTTTATGTCTCTCCGGCGCTGACTTCTTGTAGGTCTTGGCTTCAGCTGGGGTGAGGGACGCTGCAAACGGTGTTCATCGGGCCAGACATGGCCGTGCCCGATTGTCGCAGCGGGGGGAGTTTACATAAGGAAATAAACAGACCGAAGCGTCTTTTTACATTCCTGGCAAAAACGCCGACCAAATGACGGCATTTTAATGGCCCTGTGGGAGCGAGCTTGCTCGCGATGGCGGTGGGTCAGTTTGCGATGATGCTGGCTGTACCGGCCCCCTCGCGAGCAAGCTCGCTCCCACAGGGGTTCAGGGTTGATGCGATTTTTCCGGGAATAGCGCTAACCAAGCATCTGGCTCAACACCGCCCGCAACTTGCCAGGCTTGACCGGCTTGTTGAGCAGCGGTGCATCCAGCTTGCGCAAGGCGCGGCGGCACTGGTCGCTGCGGTCGGCGGTGATGATCACCGCCGGGATCGCTTGGTGGAAATGCTCGCGCAGATGCTTGACCACCTCACACCCCACAACCCCGTGATCCAAGTGTAAATCCGCCAGGATCAGCTCCGGCGCACGGCCTTGCAGCACATCAAGGGCGCCCGCTTCGTCGGTAGCGGTCAAGACTTCGCAGCCCCACTGCCCCAACAACGCCGCCATGCTTTGCAAAATGCTCAATTCATTGTCGATCACCAACAAACGCCGCCCCGGCAGCGGGTTGCCGGCGACCGCCTGTGCCGGAACCTGCGACACGGGCAGGGGTTTTTCGGCGGACAGCGGCACCTCGATACTGAACACCGAGCCGCGTCCTGGCCGAGAACGCACCTGGACCCGGTAACCGAGGATGTGGGCGATGCGTTCGACAATCGCCAACCCCAGGCCCACGCCTTTGCGATCCGCCGCCCGACCGACGTCGAGCTGGTTGAACTCGAGGAAAATCGACTCCAGGCAATCGGCCGCAATGCCACGCCCCGTGTCCCAGACTTCAATGCTCAAGCGCCCTCCCCGACGCCGGGCCGCCAGGAGAATGCCGCCCTGAGCGGTGTAGCGGCAGGCATTGCTCAGCAGGTTGCGCAGGATCCGGCTGATCAATCGCAGGTCGGTCAGCACGGCTTCGTCGCCAAACCGTACCCGCAGCTCCAACCCCGCGGCACCGGCCACCGATTGAAACTCTGAAACCAGCGGCCCCAACAACTCGTCCAGCCGATACGGCGCCAGGTCGGGCTTGACGGCGGCCTGGTCCAGCCGGGAAATGTCCAGCAGGTCGGTGAGCAGGTCTTCGGCGCCTTCGAGTGCCTGGTGAGTGCGTTCGACCAGCACATGCTCGGCGGTAGGCAACTGGCGTTCACGCAACGTGGCGATCAGCAGGCGGGCCGCGTTGAGTGGCTGCAACAGGTCATGGCTGGCAGCGGCCAGGTATTTGTCCTTGCTGCGGTTGGCGGCCTGGGCGACGTCCCGGGCATCGCGCAATTGCTGTTCGACCAGCTCGCGCTGGGCAATCTGCTGCTGCAGGTTGTGGTTGGCCTCCAGCAACGCGTCGGTGCGCTCGGCCACTCGCTGCTCCAGTCGATCATTGAGCTGTTGCAGGTGCTGCCGGGCCTGTTCCAACTCGTCGAGGCGCGCCGCCAGTTCCGGGTAGTGGCTCTTGCGCGTCGAGTGATTGCCCAGCCCCAGCAGCCCGGCCAGGGCTTTTTGCTGCTCGTCAGAGGGCTTCGCCATAGACGACCTCGACATCCCGCTGGCTCGACTCCCGAGGGTTGGTAAGGATGCACGGGTCGTCCATCGCATGCTGCGACAGGAACGGAATGTCCGAAGTGCTCACGCCATGCAGGCCCAGGGTCTCGTGGAAACCGATGGTACGCTTGAGAGCAATCAGGTGCTCCACCAGCCGGGTGCGGATCTGCCGGTGGTTGAGCCCGCGGCAGTCGATGCCCAGCGTCTCGGCAATCACCTTGAAACGGTCCGGTGCCGAGTTGTAGTTGAACGCCACCACGTGTTCCACCAGTACCGCGTTGCACAAGCCATGGGGCAGATCGAGGAAACCGCCCAGGCTGTGGGACATCGCATGCACCGCGCCGAGGATTGCGTTGGAAAACGCCAGCCCGGCCTGCATGCTGCCCAGCATGATTTTTTCCCGCAGGGCGATGTCCGCCGGGTTGGCGATCATTTGCACCAGGTTGCCGTTGATCAGGCGCATCGCTTCCAGCGCATGGGGGTCGGTCAACGGGCCATGGCCGGTGGACACGAACGCCTCGATGGCATGCACCAGGGCGTCGATGCCGGTACAGGCGGACAGGAACGGGTCCATGCTCAGGGTGGTTTCCGGATCGATCAACGATACGTCCGGCACCGCCGCCTTGCTGACAATGGAAAACTTCATCCGCTCTTGCTGGTTGGAAATGATCACGAATTGCGACACGTCCGCCGACGTCCCCGCCGTGGTGGGAATCAGGATCAGCGGCGGGCTGGGTACGTGCAGGGTATCGACGCCTTCGAACTCGAGGATGCTGCGGCCGTGGGCCACGACAATGCCGATGCCTTTGCCGCAATCCATGGGGCTGCCACCGCCCACCGCGACGATGACATCGCAATGGTTTTCCCGGTAAAGGTCGGCACCGAGCATCACTTCTTCGACCCGCGGATTGGGCGAGACCGCGCTGTAGACGCAGTAGTCGATGCCTTGGGCCTGGAGACTGGCTTCGACGTCAGCCACCCAACCGGCGGCGATGACCCCGGGGTCGGTGACGATCAGCACTTTGCGTGCACCGAAGGTCTTGGCGTAATTGCCGACATTGTGCCGACAACCGGCACCGAACATGATTTCAGGGGAAACGAACTTGCGCAGCGGGCTGAGGCTCATCTTTTCAGGTACGTGGCTCATCGGTAAGCCTGTTGTTATTGTCTTGGGATACCTTGAGCCTAAAGCATCCCACCGTGATTGCAATCAGACGATTGGGTAGCCCGGCCTGAACGCGTCAGGCCGGGCCGGTACTCATCGGTTGGCGAAGTACATCGTCACTTCAAAGCCAATACGCAGGTCGGTGTACGCGGGTTTAGTCCACATGGGTCTTTCCTCTTCTTGTACCGGGCGATTCCGGCAAGGTCATTAATGCACGCCACGCCTGGGGCTCGAATGCTACTTTCGAAGCGGTGGGTGGGGTGCGTTGGTATCAATTCAGGGGCATACATATTCAAATGTGGGGCCTGCTGTGGGAGCAAAGCTTGCTCGCGATGAATCGCCCTCGGCCTGACCGGCTGACCGAGTCGCCTGTATCGCGGGCAAGCCTTGCTCCCACAGCTCGCTCCCACAGGGTGTCGTGCTGCGCTATCGGGTTAGAAGAACCCCAACGGATTGATGTCGTAGCTCACCAGCAGGTTCTTGGTCTGCTGGTAGTGGTCGAGCATCATCTTATGGGTTTCACGACCCACGCCGGACTTCTTGTAGCCACCGAACGCGGCGTGGGCCGGGTACAGGTGGTAGCAGTTGGTCCACACGCGACCGGCCTTGATCGCCCGGCCCATGCGGTAGGCGCGGTTGATGTCGCGGGTCCACAGGCCGGCGCCGAGGCCGAACTCGGTGTCGTTGGCGATCGCCAGGGCTTCGGCTTCGTCCTTGAAAGTGGTCACACCCACTACCGGGCCGAAGATCTCTTCCTGGAACACGCGCATTTTGTTGTGGCCCTTGAGCAGGGTCGGCTGGATGTAATAACCGCTCGACAAATCCCCCTCGAGGCGCTCGGCCGCACCGCCGGTGAGCAGCTCGGCGCCCTCTTGCTGGGCAATTTCAAGGTACGACAGGATCTTGTCGAACTGCTGCTCGGACGCTTGGGCGCCGACCATGGTCTCGGTGTCCAGCGGGTTGCCGCGCTTGATCTTGGCGATCTTTTTCATCACCTCGGCCATGAACGGCACGTAGATCGACTCCTGCACCAGGGCGCGGGATGGGCAGGTGCAGACTTCGCCCTGGTTGAAGAACGCCAGCACCAGGCCTTCGGCGGCTTTCTCGATGAAGGCCGGCTCGGCCTGCATGATGTCTTCGAAGAAGATGTTCGGCGACTTGCCGCCCAGTTCCACGGTGGACGGGATGATGTTCTCGGCGGCGCATTTCATGATGTGCGAGCCCACCGGGGTAGAACCGGTGAAGGCGATCTTGGCGATGCGCTTGCTGGTGGCCAGGGCTTCACCGGCTTCGCGACCGAAGCCATGAACGATATTCAGCACGCCGGGCGGTAGCAGGTCGGCGACCAGCTCGATGAAGACCATGATCGACAGCGGCGTCTGTTCGGCTGGCTTGAGCACGACGCAGTTACCGGCAGCCAGGGCCGGGGCGAGTTTCCAGGCGGCCATCAGCAACGGGAAGTTCCACGGGATAATCTGCCCGACCACGCCCAGCGGTTCGTGGAAATGATAGGCCGTGGTCAGTTCGTTGATCTCGGCCGCCCCACCCTCTTGGGCGCGGATGCAGCCAGCGAAATAACGGAAATGGTCGGCCGCCAGCGGCACGTCGGCGTTGAGGGTTTCGCGTACGGCCTTGCCGTTGTCCCAGGTTTCGCTGACAGCGAGGATTTCCAGGTTCTGCTCGATACGGTCGGCGATTTTCAACAGCACCAGGGAACGGTCCTGTACCGAGGTCTTGCCCCAGGCATCGGCCGCGGCGTGGGCGGCGTCCAGTGCCTTGTCGATGTCGGCGGCGTTGGAACGCGGGAACTCGGCAATGACTTCGCCATTGACCGGGGACGTGTTGGTGAAGTATTCGCCGTTGACCGGCGCGACGAATTCGCCGCCGATGAAATTGCCATAGCGCGGTTTGAAGGAAACGACGGCGCCTGGGGTTCCGGGTTGTGCATAGATCATGATGGGGCCTCTGCCTGGTCGATGCCTGTCACAGGACAGGCGATAGGCCGATGGTAGAGAGCCCCGCGTGCCGGACGAATGCGTCGTTGGCAGGGGGGCTCTCGTTATTTGGTCGTAGGTTTTGCCGCGATCTGAGGTTGACCCGGGCTTTTTTTGTGGGAGCGAGCTTGCTCGCGATGAGGTCGGCACATCCAGCATGGAGGGTGACTGATCGACCGCTATCGCGAGCAAGCTCGCTCCCACAGGTTCTGCATTTGCCAGAGTTTGGCTCAGCGCTTGACCACCAAGTCCTTCGGCAACTTGAAGGTCCAGAGCATGCCGCCCTGGTTGAAGTCCTTCACGCGCTTGGCCACCTCGCCGCCCCACAGCGGCACCGCGCCGCCCCAGCCGGAGACCACGGAGACGTATTGCTCGCCGTCCATTTCCCAGGTGATGGGCGAGCCGAGCACGCCGGAGCCGGTCTGGAATTCCCAGACCTTTTCCCCGGTCTTGGCGTTGAACGCCTGCAGGAACCCTTCAGGCGTGCCGGTAAACACCAGGTTGCCCTTGGTGGTCAGGACGCCGCCCCACAGCGGCGCGTAGTTCTTGTGGCGCCAGACTTCCTTGCCAGTCTTGGGGTCGATGGCCCGCAGCACGCCGATGTAATCCTCGTTCAGCGGCTTGATGGTGAAACCGGCTCCGAGGAACGCCGCGCCTTTCTTGTAGGCGATGCCTTCGTTCCAGATGTCCATGCCCCACTCGTTCGACGGCACGTAGAACAACCCGGTGTCCTGGTTGTAGGCCATCGGCATCCAGTTTTTCGCGCCGAGGAAGGCTGGTGCAACGAACACCGAACTGCCCTTGGCTTCGCTGCCCGGCGCGCCCGGACGGCTGGCCTCGTTGTAGATCGGCCGTCCGTCCTTGTCCAGGCCAGTGGCCCAGGTGATCTTGTCGACAAACGGGAAGCCGCGGATGAACTTGCCGTTGGTGCGGTCGAGCACGTAGAAGAAGCCGTTACGGTCCGCGGTCGCCGCCGCCTTGATGTCCTTGCCGCCTTCCTTGTAGTTGAACGAGATCAGTTCATTGACGCCGTCATAGTCCCAGCCGTCGTGTGGCGTGCTCTGGAAGTGCCACTTGATGGTGCCGTCGTCCGGGTTCAGTGCCAGGCGCGACGACGAATAGAGATTGTCGCCAGGGCGCAGGTGGGAGTTCCACGGGGCCGGGTTGCCGGTGCCGAACAGCAGCAGGTTGGTTTCCGGGTCGTAGTAGCCGCCCAGCCAAGGTGCGGCGCCGCCGGTTTTCCAGAGATCGCCCGGCCAGGTCTTGCCCGCTTCGCCGCCGGAGATGCCGTTCTCGACCGCCTTGCCGTCCTTGTAGACGTAGCCCATGTGGCCTTCCACGGTCGGACGGGTCCACAGCAGTTCGCCGTTCTTCGGGTCGTAGGCGCTGATCTGGCCCACCACGCCGAACTCGCCCCCGGCCACGCCAGTGATGAGCTTGCCATTCACCACCATGGGCGCGGCGCTGATGGAATAACCTTCCTTGTGGTCGGCCACCTTCTTGCTCCACACCACTTTGCCGGTGTCCTTGTTCAGGGCTACCAGCTTGGCATCGAGGGTGCCGAAAAATACCAGGTCGCCATACAAGGCCACGCCGCGGTTGATCACGTCGCAGCAAGGACGGATGTCATCGGGCAGGCGCGCATCGTATTGCCACAGCTTCTTGCCGGTGCGCGCATCCACTGCGAATACCCGCGAATAGGAACCGGTGAGGTACATCACCCCGTCCTTGATCATCGGCTGGGCTTGCTGGCCGCGTTGCTTTTCGCCGCCGAAGGAGAACGCCCAGACCGGTCGCAGGTCCTTGACGTTATCGACATTGAGGGTATCGAGCGGGCTGTAGCGCTGGCCCTGGACACCCAGGCCGTTGGTCACGATCTGTTGCGGGTTTTTCGGATCCTGGAGAATTTCCTGATCGGTCACGGCTGCAAGGGCCGAACCGGACAGCAGCATGGCACTGAGCAGCAGGCTCACGGCGAAGGGTTGGCGACGTGCGGGATGACTCATGACGGCTACCTCTGCGGTTATTGTTATACCCGGGAATTTTTCCCGGTCTGCCACAGATTCTTGGCCTCGGGGCCGCTGCCAACAATTGCCCGCTGTGTTGAGTTTTCTAGTTCCTTGGTACACATGAGGAGTCGTCGCATCCAGCTTCGTTGCTGGTGACACCACCCCCTGTGGCGAGGGAGCTTGCTCCCTCGCCACAGAGATGTGTGCTCAGTCAGCGGCGTGGGCATCCACCCGTTTCATCCCCGCCCGCTCATAGCGCGGATAGAGATGACTGACGCTACGAATCAACTCATAACGACTCAGGCTGATCCCGGCAAAGCGTTCGGGGATGGGGCTGCGGATCATCTCGGCCATGTCGTCGCCCCGGGCCGCGCCGTCGCGCATCAGTTGGTCGAGCCAGCCCAGGTAGTCGCGCATCTGCGCAAAGGGCCGGGCGTCGCTCGCGACCGGGCCGTGGCCGGGCACGATCTGCTTCCAGGGCAAGGCCTGCAAGGTGTCCAGGTCCCTGAGCCAGACCTCCAGCCCCGGGCTGTTGGGGGTGGTCAGGGCGCGTTCGTAAAACACCAGGTCGCCGGCAAACAGCACGCCGGTGGTTTCGTCCAGAATCGCCAGGTCGGCCCCGGTGTGCCCGGCCAGTTGCAGCAGGCGCAGCGAGTGATCGCCCACCTGCAGCGTACCGGGGCTCAGCACCTGGGTCGGCAACACCACCTCGGTGCCGCGCATCCAGTCGCCCACCAACCGGTACATGTTTTCCGCCAGTGCATCGCCCTGTTGCCGCAGCAAGTCGGTGGTGCCCGCCAAGGCGCCAATGGGCACGTCGCTGAAGGCCTGGTTGCCCAATACGTGGTCGGGGTGATGATGGGTCAGCAGGACCTGGATCACCGGTTTATCGGTGGTCGCGGCAATGGCCTGGCGCAGCGCCTCGCCGTAGCGCTTCGACGGCCCGGTGTCGATCACCACCACGCCGGCATCGGTGACGATGAACGCGGTGTTGACGATGTTGCCGCCGTTGGCCTTGGCAAAATTCTCGGTGCTGCCTTCCAGCAGCCAGGTGCCTTCGGCGATCTGCCGGGGCTTGAGTGAATAATCGGTGGCGGACCATGCCGGCAGGCAGAGGCCAAGACAGATCAGTAACAGCCAGCGCATGATGCGCTCCTTTTGTGGTCAGGGAATGGCCGCCTCGAACTCGTTGCCACTGTTGTCGCGCAGCACCAGGCGGGTCTGGCCCGGGCCTCGGATGTCGAAGCCCAGGTTGGGGTTTTCGCTGACCGCCGGGAACAGCTCCAGGCGCGCCAGCACCTGGCCGTCGGCGTCCAGCAGTTGCGCCTGGTTGAGGAAAAATTCCGGGATGCCGCTCACCAGGCCGTTATCCATCGGATGAGCCACCTGCAGGCGCAGGCGGCTCGAATCACCCCGGGGATAGCGAGCGCCCAGCACCTCGCCCAAGTGTTCCTCCCAACCTGGCTGGGTGCGCACCACACTGGGCGCGGTGCAGCCGCCACCGGCCGCATCGACCAGGGTCGAGCCGACGTGCCACAGGCCATCGCGGGTCTGCACGGCGGCGCGCAACGGCGTGGCTTGCTCGATGCGAATGCGGATCGACAGCCAGGGCAGCACCCGCTCCCCTGGCTGAAAGTCGACGATTTTCGGCAACGGGTTCAGTTCGGCCCAGGCCAACACCCGCACGACGTCGCCGGTGAAGGCCCGGGCATCGATTTCCAGTGGCACCTGGCGTGCGTCTTCGGCAAAGGGCGGCGCCAACAGGCGCACCCGGTCGTCGAACACGAACGGCGCATCCCCCAGCAATTGCTTGTGATAAAAGGCCCACATCACCGACGGCACCGGGTCCTTCCCTGGCTCGACCGCCATCGCCAGCCACGGCAGGCACCACAACAGCAGGCCATACGCTCGCCAGTTCATCCTGCGCTCCTATTGGTACATTTCGGGTACTTCGTAGCGCAGGCCATAGCGGGCATACACCGCTTTGACGCTGCCGTCGCGGATCAAGCCTTCCAGCGCCTCTTCCACCGCATAGGCCAGCTGACGGTTGCTTTCATGCACGGCCATGCCGATTTCCCAACGTTGTTTGCCCATGTTCGGGTAGGCATTCTCCGCCAGCGCCAGTTGCGGATCGGCCGCCTCGTGTACCTGCCAATCGACCTCACCGCGCATGGCCATGACGGCGTCCACCTCCCCGGCCTGCATGGCCTTGAAGGCCTGGCTGACGCCGGGGTAGTGGTGGGTCTTGCCGCTGAGCATGCCGTTGAACACCGACGTCAGGTAGAACGACGGCACGCTGTCGACTTCAACGCCAATGGGGTGCTGCTGGAACACCGCGACACTGCCCACCGAATCCAGTCGGCGACGGTCAAATGCCACCTGCCAGCATTCCTGCTGATAAGGGCCGAACATCACCACCTGGGCGTTCGCCAGTTCGCCGATGTCGTTGCGCCTTTGCGCATAGTCGTGATCGTAAGGCACGCGCATCATCAAGTCGGCCAATTGCCGCTCGTGCAACGGGCTGCTGCGCCAGATGTAGTCGCGCAGGTCGTCATCGAGCTTCTCGCCGGGCGGTGCCCACATCAGTTTCAGCCGCACGCCCATGGCCTGGGCCAATGCCTGGGCCAGTTCCACGTCTACACCCCTGGGTTGGCCGTGATCTTCGAAACTGTAAGGAGCAAAATCCTTGTAGACCGCCACCTTCAACTCCCCGGCGGCGATCATCTGGTCGTAGCTGCGCACCTGCGCCTGCGCCGCCTGGCCACACAGGAGCAGGCTGCACATTACCCACGCGAACAGGCGCATGGCGATCACTCCTCGACGTGCACGCTGTCGAGATAGGTGCGCACCGCCCACAAGGCTTCCTGGCTCAGGTAGTCGGCCATTTTCGGCATGTAGACCCGGCCGTCGCGCACCGCACCGTGACGTACGCGCTCGACAAACCACTCATCACCGGCGTCGGCGGCGTCGAGCATGCGCAGGTCCGGGGCGATGCCGCCCGACTTGGCTTCCAGGCCATGGCAGGCCGCGCAGTTCTGGTTGTAGGCCGATGAGCCGATTTCCAGTGCCCGGTCGTGTTCAGGTGAGCCGCGATAAGGGTTCACCGTGGCCCAGCCGTCACCGTCCAGTGCGACACCGGTGTCCTTGATCGGGGTCAGACCCTTGGTTTCCACTGCCTGGGGCACTACGTTGCCATGGGCCCATGCGGAGCCTGCGCCGGTCAGCCCCATCAGTAATGCGGTAGCGATGATGGCGTTGCGTTTTGTTGTCATTGTTATGCCCTCTGGATTGCACGCAAGACCTCTGTGAAGAAGCCGTGCCGTCATCTTAGGAACCCCCTTGCCCCAGCCGAATGCTGCTTTGGTGGCCGGGGTCTAGTTCCTTGGTAGCAGGCCATCCGACGCAGGTCGTAAAGACAGGCGCCTCGGGAAGTCTTCCCGGCAAGGGCGGGACTTTTTCCGTATCGGCAACGTCGTGGCGCGACTCACCCTAGTCAGGCCAAAACCTTTCACTGGGAACTGCCACCATGAGAATAAAAACGCTACCCGCCCTTTCCTCCCTGACCATTGCCTTGCTGCTGGCCGGCAGTCTGTCGTCGAGTCCCTCGGCGCGCGCTGCCGTCAGCTGGGAAGACATCGCCAACGACCACCTGACCACCCAGGACGTGCTGCAATACGGCATGGGCACCAACGCCCAGCGCTGGAGCCCGCTGGCCCAGGTCAACGACAAGAACGTGTTCAAGCTGACCCCGGCCTGGTCCTACTCATTCGGTGACGAGAAGCAGCGCGGCCAGGAATCACAGGCCATCGTCAGCGACGGCGTGGTGTACGTCACCGGCTCGTACTCGCGGGTATTCGCCCTCGACGCCAAGACCGGCAAGCGCCTGTGGACCTACAACCACCGACTGCCGGACAACATTCGCCCGTGCTGCGACGTGGTCAACCGCGGCGCGGCCATCTACGGCGACAAGATCTACTTCGGCACCCTGGACGCGCGACTCGTCGCCCTGGATAAAAACACCGGCAAAGTGGTGTGGAACAAGAAGTTCGGCGACCATGCCGGCGGCTACACCATGACCGGCGCCCCGGTGCTGATCAAGGACAAGAGCAGTGGCAAGGTCCTGCTGATCCATGGCAGTTCCGGCGACGAGTTCGGTGTGGTCGGGCAGCTGTTCGCCCGCGACCCGGACACCGGCGAAGAAGTGTGGATGCGTCCGTTCGTCGAAGGCCACATGGGTCGTCTCAACGGCAAGGACAGCACGCCGACCGGCGACGTCAAGGCGCCCTCCTGGCCCGACGACAAGACCACTGAAACCGGCAAGGTCGAAGCCTGGAGCCACGGCGGCGGCGCACCTTGGCAGAGCGCCAGTTTCGACGCCGAGACCAACACCATCATCGTCGGCGCGGGCAACCCCGGCCCGTGGAACACCTGGGCGCGCACGGCCAAGGACGGCAACCCTCACGATTACGACAGCCTCTACACTTCCGGCCAGGTCGGGGTCGACCCGAGCACTGGCGAAGTGAAGTGGTTCTACCAACACACGCCCAACGACGCCTGGGACTTTTCCGGCAACAACGAGCTGGTGCTGTTCGACTACAAGGACAAGGACGGCAAGGTGGTCAAGGCCACCGCCCACGCCGACCGCAACGGGTTCTTCTATGTGGTGGACCGCAACAACGGCAAGCTGCAGAACGCCTTTCCTTTCGTCGACAACATCACCTGGGCCAGCCACATCGACCTCAAGACCGGTCGCCCGGTGGAAAACCCCGGCCAGCGTCCGGCCAAGCCATTGCCGGGTGAAACCAAGGGCAAGCCGGTGGAAGTCTCGCCGCCCTTCCTCGGTGGCAAGAACTGGAACCCCATGGCCTACAGCCAGGACACCGGCCTGTTCTACGTCCCCGGCAACCAGTGGAAAGAGGAATACTGGACCGAGGAAGTCAACTACAAGAAGGGCTCGGCCTATCTGGGCATGGGCTTTCGCATCAAGCGCATGTACGACGATCACGTCGGCAGCCTGCGGGCGATGAACCCCACCACCGGCAAGGTGGTCTGGGAGCACAAGGAACCGCTGCCGCTGTGGGCCGGCGTGCTGGCGACCAAGGGCAACCTGGTGTTCACCGGCACCGGCGACGGTTTCTTCAAGGCCTTCGACGCCAAGACCGGCAAGGAGCTGTGGAAATTCCAGACCGGCAGCGGCATCGTCTCCCCACCCATCACGTGGGAGCAGGACGGCGAGCAGTACATCGGCGTGACCGTCGGCTACGGCGGCGCCGTGCCGTTGTGGGGCGGCGACATGGCCGAACTGACCAAGCCGGTGGCCCAGGGTGGGTCGTTCTGGGTGTTCAAGATTCCGAGCTGGGATAAGGCGACGGCGCAGAAATAACCCCTGACCTCTACCCCATCCCCTGTGGGAGCGAGCTTGCTCGCGATAGCGCAGTATCCGTCAACATGAATGCCGGCTGAACCACCGCCATCGCGAGCAAGCTCGCTCCCACAATTGCTCGAGTTCATTCCATGAAACTATTGCCATTGCTGCTTCTGTTCATCGGCGCCGTTGCCCATGCCGACGACCCTGACACCCCTCTGACGATCAACGGCTGCCTCATCGCCGAATCCAGCCAATGCCCCGGCGCCGACCTGCGCGGTGCAAAACTGGCGAACCAGGACCTGCGCAAGATGAACCTCAGCGGTGCCAACCTGCGCGATGCCGACCTGCGGCACGCGCGGCTGGACCTGGCCAACCTTGAGAAAGCCCAGCTACAGGGCGCCAACCTGACCCGCGCCAGCCTGCAACAAAGCAACCTGCGCCTGGCGGACTTCAGCGGCGCCACACTCAAGGCGATCCAGGGTTGGGGCCTGTTCGCCCAGGGCGCGCAGTTCCAGGGCGCCGACCTGACGGCGGCCTACCTGCAATTCGCCCGCCTGTCCGGCGCCCACTTGCACGAGGCGAACTTGCAGGCCGCGGACCTGGAAATGGCCTGGCTGAGCAAGGCCGACCTCAAGGGCGCCGACCTGCGCGACGCCAACCTGCAGGAAGCCAAGCTCGGCGAAAGCAACCTGGAACAGGCCAACCTGAGCGGTTCTCGCCAGCATTACGGGAATTTCCAGGATGCGAACATGCAGGGCTGTACCGGCTGCCCGATGTCGTGGGATCAGTGAAGACCCCGAATCACACAAGCCCTTGTGGCGAGGGAGCTTGCTCCCGCTGGGCTGCGAAGCGGCCCCAATAGGGTCAACTCAATGCACCTGACATACCGAGGTGCCGGGTTTTAGGGGCTGCTCCGCACCCCAGCGGGAGCAAGCTCCCTCGCCACAAGTGGTCGGCATTGCAAATCAGAACTTCACCCCGCCACCCGCACCACCCCCATATCGATCCCCAGATGCACCAGCTCGGCATGGGAGCTGACCTGCAACTTGCTCTTGAGCAGCGTCAGGTGGTTGGACACGGTCTTGGCGCTGATGCACAACTGTTCGGCAATGGTGCGCACGGGGGTGCCCTTGGCGAGCATGACGAAAATCTCCAACTCCCGTTGGGTCATGGATTGCAGGCGCGGGTCGGCATCCTGGCGCGAACTGGCGCAGGCCAGTTGCGTAGCCAGGGATTGCTCGATGTAGACCTGCCCGGCCAGCACCCGGCGTACCGCCTCCACCAGCACCTGGGGTGCCGAATTCTTGGTCAGGTAGCCCGCCGCGCCGGCGTCCAATGCCTGGCGTACCAAGGGCAACTCATCGTGCATGCTGAAGAACAACACTCGCAGTTGCGGCAAGCGCTGGCGCAGCCGGCGGGTGGTTTCCAAGCCACTGATACCGGGCAGGCCGAAGTCCATGATCACCAGATGCGGTACCTGCTCCTGCACCAGGCTCAACGCCTCCTCACCGGTGGCCGCTTCGCGCACTTGCAAGTCCGGCATCAACACCCGCAACAGGCTGGCATAGCCCTGCCGAACCACCGCATGGTCGTCCACCAACAAAATGTTCATCACGCCTCCAGGGCAATATTCAAGGCCAGCGCCCAACCGGCGCCAGGCTGGCTGATGATGCGCAGCTCACCGCCCAGGCTGCGCGCCCGCTCGGACATCGAGTGCAAGCCAACACCGGCGCGCGATGGTTGCGGCGCTCCGCAACCGTTGTCGCGCACCAGCAAGCGCAGGCGCCCGGCGCGGTGTTGCAGGCGAATCCGCACCTGCGTGGCACCGGCATGCCGGGCCACGTTGGTCAACGCTTCCTGCAACAAACGATACAGGTGGGTCTTGTCCGCCCCGGACATAGGCGGCAGCGCTTCGTCGATTCGCAGCCGACAGGCGATGCCCTGGTTGGCCTGCCATTGCCCGGCCAACAGCCTGATGGCCTCGCACAACGGCAGGTGCTGCAACACCACCGGGTACAAGTCATGCACCAGTGCCCGGAAACCGAACTGCAAATGCTCGCAATGCTCTTCGAGCTGGTCGACGGTCTGCTCCAGCGCCGACGGTTGATCCATCACCAGCCGCAGCAGGCAGGCGCGGGCACGAATGCCGGCCACGTATTGGCCCAGGTCGTCGTGCAGGGTCTGGGCCAACCGGGTGCGCTCCTGTTCCTGCACGGCCAGTAAGGCCTGGGTAAGCCGGGCGTTATCAGCCTGGGCCTCGGCCAGGGCGGCGGTCATGCGATTGAAATGCCCCGCCAGCTGCTGCGCCTCCGGGACACCTTCCGTGCCCAGGCGCACCTGCAGGTTCCCGGCAGACACCTGACGCAATGCATGCAGCAACTCATCGAGCAAACGCATGCCCCGGTGTACCCCCCAGCGAATCACCAACAGGCTGAGCGACAGCGCCAGGGCGCAGACGTACAACAGTTGCACCAAGGAATCGAGAATCTCGTCGATTTCATCGCGCGGATCGACGGCAATCCAGGCCCGCCGACCGTCCGGCAAATCCACCACTTGGGCCGCTGGGCCGTCATCGAGTAACCGGCGGCCGAGCCAGGCCTTCATCCCGTCTTCATCCGCCGGGAACAGTTCCCCAGGGGCCAGCCAACGGACCCGCACATGCCGCAGGCTGCCGGTCAGCCGCGGCTGGAGACTGGCCGGATCGCGCTCGGCGGTTTCGCGCAGGTAATGCACCACCGACTCGGCCGATTGCAGCTCGCGTTTCACATCGGCCGTGGCCTGGTGCAACAACAGGACTGCACAGGCCAGGGTGACCAGGGCGAAGAAAGTGCAAACCCAGAGGTTGATGCGCCAGAGGGCGGACATGGTTAGCGCTCCAACCTTGAATTGACATCGACACCCACCCCCTGTGGGAGCGAGCTTGCTCGCGATGACGGCGGCACATCCGGTACTGAAGTTGACTGAACCACCGCTATCGCGAGCAAGCTCGCTCCCACAGAGGGGCTTGGAGGTTTCCAGGTTTTGGGACGATCAACCCCGATCAAACTCAGGATCAGCAGAACCGGCAGCAGCAACGCTTTGAGAATCCGCATGGTCTGTCCCCTCCTGGTCAATGACGATGCCTTGCATGCTAAAACCCCGGCCTCCAAGCCGAGTTACTACCTTGGTACTGCACCGGCGGTACTTTCTGCATATTTCCCCAAGACCCTGGGCTTCCTATGCTGGCGCTACCTGCAATGGAGGATGTCATGCGCCGGCTCGTCAGTTACGCCCTGGTTTCTCTGCTGGCAGCGGCAACCGCTCACGCGGGCGATGTCACGCCGCTGCAAGTGCGCATCGGCTACCTGGGTTATCGTCCCGATCCGGGCCCGCTGCTGTCCAACGTCATTGCCGAACCGGCCGATGCCGGGTTGCGTGGCGCTGAACTGGCGATCGTCGACAGCAACAGCACCGGGCGTTTTCTCCAGCACGACTACCGCCTGGAAAGCGCCAGCGTCGACACCCCCGAAGCGCTGCTCGAGGCCGCCCGGGCCCAACACGACCAGGGCCTGCGGCTGTTCGTGGTCAACGCCCCGGCCGCCAGCCTGCGCCAACTCAGCGCCGCCCTGCCCGACAGCCTGCTGTTCAACGCCGGTAGCCCCGACGACAGCCTGCGCACCACCGACTGCCTGGGCAACGTGCTGCACAGCCTGCCCGACCGCGCCATGCTCGCCGACGCCCTGGTGCAGTTCAGCGTCGTGCGCAAATGGCAGCGGGCCTTGCTGATCGTCGGCCAGACGCCCGAGGACCAGGCCTATGCCGCCGCATTGCGGCGGGCCATGAAACGCTTCGGCATGAAGATCGTCGCCGAGAAGGCCTGGCAGTTCGACAACGACCAGCGCCGCAGCGCCCAGGCCGACATGCCGCTGTTCACCCAGACCGCCGAGTACGACGTGGTGCTGGTGGCCGACGAGCGCGGCGACTTCGGTGAATACCTGCCCTACCAGACCTGGTACCCGCGCCCGGTAGCCGGCACCCAAGGACTGACCCCCACCGGCTGGCACAAGACCGTGGAAACCTACGGCGCGGCACAGCTGCAAAAACGCTTCGAAGCCCTGGCCGGGCGCTGGATGAACGACCGCGATTTCGCCGCCTGGATCGCCGTGCGCAGCATCGCCGCCGCCGTGAGCAAACTGCGCCAGGACGACCCGCTCGCCATCCGCCACCTGGCCCTCAGCAACCAGCTGCCCCTGGACGGTTTCAAGGGCCGCAAACTCAGCTACCGGCCCTGGAACGGCCAGCTGCGCCAACCGATTCCACTGGTCCAACCACGGGCGTTGGTGAGCACCTCGCCCCAGGACGGTTTTCTCCATCCTTCCAATGAAATGGACAGCCTGGGCTATGACCAGCCCGAAGTGAGCTGCCGTTACCCCTGATCGATAACAACAATAAGGACAACCGCCATGCGCCGCTCCCTGATTTACCCGGCCCGGCTCTGCCCGACCCGGCTATGCAAAGCCCTCGCCCTGGGCGCGGCGTTGCTTGCCGCCGGCCCCGCCGCCGCCAGCATCGCCTGGGTTTCCAACGAGAAAGACAACAGCCTGAGCCTGATCGACATGCAGCGCCTGGAAGTCATCGACACCCTGCCGGTGGGCCAGCGCCCCCGAGGCCTGCTGCTGTCCCATGACAATCGCCTGCTGTACATCTGCGCCAGCGACTCGGACCGGGTCCAGGTGATGGACGTCGCCACCCGCAAGATCATCAAGGAACTGCCCTCCGGCAAGGACCCGGAGCAATTCGCCCTGCACCCCAACGACCGCTGGCTGTATGTCTCCAACGAAGACGACGCCCTGGTCACGGTGATCGACACCCAGACCTCCGAAGTGCTCGGCCAGATCGGCGTCGGTGTCGAGCCCGAAGGCATGGCCGTCAGCCCCGACGGCAAGTGGGCGGTCAACACCAGTGAAACCACGAACATGCTGCACTGGATCGATACCAGCACCCAGACCCTGGCCGACAACACCCTGGTGGACCAGCGGCCACGTTTCGTCGAGTTCAATCGCGACGGCACACAGCTCTGGGCCTCGGCGGAGATCGGCGGCACGTTGACCGTACTCGACGTGGCGACGCGCAAGATCCTCAAGACCCTGACGTTCCAGATCAAGGGCGTGCACCCGGACAAAGTGCAGCCGGTGGGTATCAAGCTCAGCGCCGACGGCAAGCTGGCGTTCGTCGCCCTGGGCCCGGCCAACCATGTGGCGGTGATCGACGCCACGACCTTCGAAGTGCTGGATTACCTGCTAGTGGGCCGACGGGTCTGGCAACTGGCGTTCACCCCGGACCAGAAGCAACTGCTGGCGACCAACGGCGTCAGCGGCGATGTCTCGGTGATCGATGTAGAGAGCCGCAAGGTCCTGAAGTCGGTGAAAGTCGGGCGCTACCCTTGGGGCGTGGTGGTCACGCCATGAACGCCCTGGAGGTCAGCGACTTGAGCTTTGCTTATGGCGCGCGCGAAGCCCTCAAGCAGATGAATTTCAGCCTGCCCGCCGGGCGTTTCGCCGCGCTGCTGGGGCCCAACGGTGCCGGCAAGTCGACGCTGATCGCCCTGCTCACGCGTTTGTACGACCTGCAACGTGGCGAGATCCGCATTGGCGGTCATTCCCTGCAAAAATCACCGCGACCGGCCTTGCGCCAGTTGGGTGTGGTGTTCCAGCAAAGCACCCTGGACCTGGACCTGAGCATTGAACAGAACCTGCGTTATCACCTGGCGTTGCACGGGTTTTCGCGGCGCCAGGGCAGCGCCCGCATCGACGCTGAACTGAGCCGCCAGCACCTGACGGAGCGCCGCCACGAGCGGGTACGCGACCTCAACGGTGGCCATCGGCGCCGGGTGGAAATCGCCCGCGCCCTGCTCCACGAACCGCGCCTGTTGCTGCTCGACGAACCCAGCGTCGGCCTCGACCCGGCCAGCCGCCTCGCCTTGGGCCTGCACATCCGACAACTGTGCAGCGAGCAAGGCATCAGCGTGCTCTGGACCACTCACTTGCTCGACGAAGTGCAGCCCAGCGACGACCTGTTGATCGTGCACCAGGGCCGCCTGGTCGCCAGCGGACAGGCCGACGCGGTGAGCCTGGAACACGGCGGCACCCTCGGCTCGGCCTTCACCCGCTTGACCGCCTCGGGAGTCCGGCCATGAATGCTTACTGGCAATGTTTCAGCGGCATCGTGACGCGCGAATGGCTGCGCTTCGTGCTGCAACGCACACGCTTGCTCAGCGCCCTGGTCCGGCCCCTGCTGTGGCTGCTGGTGTTCGCCGCCGGTTTTCGCGCGGCACTGGGCATCGCCATTATCGCCCCTTACGACACCTACATCCCCTATGAGGTGTACATCGTGCCCGGGCTGGCCTGCATGATCCTGTTGTTCAACGGCATGCAGGGCTCGCTGTCGATGGTCTACGACCGGGAAATGGGCAGCATGCGCGTGTTGCTCACCAGTCCCCTGCCCCGGGCGTTCCTGCTGGCGAGCAAGTTGTTGGCGACGTCGCTGATCTCACTGTTGCAGGTCTACGCCTTCCTCGCTATCGCCTGGCTGTACGGCATCCAGCCACCGGCCATGGGCCTGCTGCTGGCCCTGCCGGCCCTGTTGCTGGTGGCCCTGATGCTCAGCGCCTTGGGCTTGCTGCTGTCCAATGCCATCCGACAACTGGAGAACTTCGCCGGGGTGATGAATTTCGTGATCTTCCCGATGTTCTTCCTGTCTTCGGCGCTGTACCCGTTGTGGAAAATGCAGGAAGCCAGCCCTTGGCTGTACTGGCTCTGCTCGGTCAGCCCGTTCACCCACGGCGTGGAGCTGGTGCGTTTTGCGCTGTACGAGCAATTCAACCTGCTGGCGATGGCGGTGTGCGTGGGCTTGACCCTGGTGTTCGCGCTGTTGGCGGTGTGGACGTTCAATCCGCAGCATGCGGCGTTGCGCAAGGCCAATTGATCCTGCCCCATGCCAATATTCCTGTGGGTAGAGACCTGTGGGAGCGAGCTTGCTCGCGATAGCGGTGTATCAGTCAACATCATTGCTGAGT
>NZ_CAKKMI010000059.1:0-41150 GCF_918698105.1 Pseudomonas brassicacearum
AACCCCACCCCCGGCGAGACGCAGACCTTGGCTTCGGCCAACAGCTTCTTGGCAAACTCCAGTGAGCCCAAATGGGCATAGGCTTCGGGAATCTTCGCCCAGACGTACATCGACGCCTTGGGGTTTTCCACCATCCAGCCCAGTTCATGCAGGCCCTTGACCAGCACGTTGCGGCGCTGGCGGTATTGCTCGGCGATGTCGCGCACGCATTGCTGGTCGCCTTCCAGGGCGGCGATGGCGGCCACCTGCAGCGGGGTGAAGGTGCCGTAGTCGTGGTAGCTCTTGATCCGCGCCAGGGCGTTGACCAGTTCCGCGTTGCCCACCATGAAACCGATGCGCCAGCCGGCCATGTTGTAGCTCTTGGACAGGGTGAAGAACTCCACCGCGATGTCTTTCGCGCCGGGCACCTGCATGATCGACGGGGCTTTCCAGCCGTCGTAGACGATGTCGGCGTAGGCCAGGTCGTGGATCACCAGCACGTCATACTGCTTGGCCAGGGCGATGACCCGTTCGAAGAAATCCAGCTCCACGCATTGGGCGGTGGGGTTGGAGGGGAAGCCGAGGATCATCATCTTCGGCTTGGGAATCGAGCCGCGGATGGCCCGCTCCAGTTCGTCGAAGAAATCCACCCCTGGCACCAGCGGCACCGAACGCACCTGGGCGCCGGCGATCACCGCACCGTAGATGTGGATCGGATAGCTGGGGTTGGGCACCAGCACGGTGTCGCCCTGGTCGAGGGTTGCCAGCATCAAGTGGGCCAGGCCTTCCTTGGAACCGATGGTGACAATGGCTTCGGTTTCCGGGTCGATGTCCACCTCATAGCGGTCCTTGTACCAGCGCGAAATGGCGCGGCGCAGGCGCGGGATGCCTTTGGACGTGGAATAGCCGTGGGTGTCTTCACGCTGGGCGACGGTGACCAGTTTTTCCACGATATGCGGGGGCGTGGCGCCGTCGGGGTTACCCATGCTCAAGTCGATGATGTCTTCGCCGCGCCGACGCGCAGCCATCTTCAGCTCGGCAGTGATATTGAATACGTACGGGGGGAGTCGATCGATGCGCGCAAAGCGGCGCGGCGAACCTTGGTCGGCCATTGTTGCCTCGAGATACGTGAGCGCCCGGAACCGTCCGAGCGACGTTGGCCACTGCGGTGGCCTGCGGCGCAAGATAATCGGGCGGATGTCGGATTGTCCAGTAGCGGCGCGCAACTATTTTCGACGACACTGTCGACCTCGCCACGCAGCCTTCAACGGCGGCTGCGGGCAGTTGAATTCGCTGTATCCCAATCGAACGGAATGAATGATGGAATTTTCCAGCGGTTTCCTGCTGAGTCTCTCCCTGTGCCTGGACATTGGCGTGGCCAATATTGCGATGATCACCTTGGCGATGCAGCGCGGTTATTTCCAGGGTTTCGCCCTGGGCCTGGGCACCTGCGTGGGCGACCTGGTCTACGCCGTCCTGGCCCTGGCGGGCATGACCGTACTGCTGCAATACGAGGCGGTGCGCTGGGTGCTGTGGCTGGGTGGCTCGGTGCTGTTGCTGTATTTCGCGGCGAAGATGGTCCATTCGGCGATCTATCACAGCGCCGTGCTCGCCGAGGCTGGGGAGGTGCAGGGCAACTCCTCGCGCCAGGAGTTCTTTCGCGGGATTTTCCTGGCCATGTCATCGCCCAGTGCCATCCTCTGGTTCGCTGCGGTGGGCGGGACATTGATCGCGCGTTCGGGTGGTGGCACCTTGCTCAGCTCGGCGCTGTTTCTCAGCGGTTTTCTCTGCGCCGGGCTGTTGTGGTGCGCGGCCCTGTGCCTGGCGGCGACCCAGGGCGGCAAATTGTTGGGAGATAAACTGCTGCGTTACTCCTATTGGGCATCCGCGGCGATCTTCTGCTATTTCGCGGTGTACGTGATCGTTTCTGGCTACAACGAGTTTGTCGGAAAAGCCATCACCAGCGCCTTGCCTGGAATCTGACAAGCGAAACGGCCCTGGCAATCACGGTTTGGCTTCTATACTGCCAAGCCCGACTTCACGTTTGCTGGAGTGTTGCCGCATGGAAAAGCAAAAAAGCGATTGCACCGCTGAACCGCGCTTTGAACAGGGACGTTTTCAGCTCATCGCCGGCTTTGGTGCCCGGTTTACCCAGGAAACTGCCCAGGATATTCCTTTGCTCTGGGAAAAGTTCCTGCCCTGGCTCGGCAAGGTGCCAGGGCAGAAAGATGAAGTGACCTACGGCGTGTGTTGCAACCCGGACGGCAAGGGTGGTTTTGAATATATCGCAGGGGTGGAAATCAGCCGGCTCGACGACCTGCCGGAACAATACCGCTGGATCGAAATACAGCCGGGGTATTACGCCGTCTTCGAACACAAGGGGTCGTTGAAACAGCTACCGGACACGTTCCAATACATCTGGAACGTGTGGCTACCGCATTCCGGACATACAGCGGCGCAATTGCCGGAGTTCGAGCGCTACAGCGAGGACTTCAACCCCAGGACCGGCGAAGGCACCCTGGAGATCTGGATCCCGCTCCAGCCGAGCTGATCGTTGGGGATCCCTGTGGGAGCGAGCTTGCTCGCGATAGCGGCGGATCAGCCAACGTCGATGTCGACTGATATGCCCTCATCGCGAGCAAGCTCGCTCCCACATTTAGCGCCTATTGATCGTTGAGTCTGTTTGTCAAAACTCCAACCCCATCCGCCGCTCGTAACCGATGCGGCCCTTGTAGGCCTCGCCACTGTCGACCCAGCCCAGCCGGGTGTACAGGCCGATGGCCGAGTCGTTATCGGCATCGACCGAGAGCTCCAGCCCGCGGATTTCCGGCCAGGCGGCTCGCGCCACGGCGGGCAGCGCTTGCAGGCAGGCCTTGCCATAACCTTTGCCCTGGGCCCGGCGGTCGACTTGCAGGGCATGCAGGGTGGCGCTGTGTTCACTGGCCCAGGCGGGCAATACCGGTGGGCGCTTGAGCAGCAGGAAGGCCACCGGCACCTCTTCTGCCAAAAGTGCAAACCCTTTGACCCCGGGGCCGGGCTTGGACAGCAGTGTGTGCAGGGCACCGTGGATATCGCCGGCGAACTTGATCTGTTCGGGGTGGATTTCGATGGCACTGACCTGTTCGCGTTGCAGCGGGGTCAGGTCTTCGTAGGGTACGAGCTGAGCGGTCACAAAAACATCCAATGTTTGCCAGCAGAATAGGATCTGGATTCTAGCGAATTTTTTCTTTGAATTATTTTTGTTGGGTTGTCGATTCGCTGTTTCTCCAAACGACAAAGGGTGTCTTCAACAAAAACCTGCGGAGAATCACCATGAATACCCAAGCCACTGAAACCGAAATCAAGGCCCTGATCGACACCTATCGCCAAGCGGTCATGGCCAAGGACGTCGAAAAGGTCATGGCGCTCTATGACGAAGACATCGTCTCGTTCGACGCGATCCAGGCCCTGCAATTCAAGGGCAAGGCCGCGTACCGGGCCCATTGGCAAGCCTGCATGGAAATGTGCCCCGGCCCGCACAAGTTCGACTTCCATCAGGTCAAGATTACCCCGGCCGAGAACATCGCCTTCGCCCACTGGCTGGCCTATTGCGGCGGCACCAACGACAAAGGCGAGGAACAGGCCTGCTGGATGCGCGTAACGGCCTGCTACCAGCGTGTAGCCGGGCAATGGCGGATCGTCCATGAACATTGGTCCGCGCCGTTCGACCCGATGGCGGGTACGACGCTGTTCGACCTGCAACCCTGATCGTCGGTTTTATTGCCGAGCCTCATTCTGCCGTCCATAGTTGATCAGTCCGATCGCGGAGCCTTCCATGAAGTACCTATGCCTGGTGTATAGCAACGAACACACGCTGCACAACTCGCCCGACAGCCCGGAGGACGCCGAATGCATGGCCTATGCCGAATCGATCCAGGGCAGTGGGCGGATGCTGGCCGCCGAGGCCTTGGAGTCGGTGCAGACCGCTACCACGGTACGCATGCGCGGCGGCAAGCTGTCGATCACCGACGGCCCGTTCGCCGAGACCAAGGAGCAACTGGCGGGGTTCTACCTGATCGATGCCAAGGACCTCAACGAAGCCATCCAGGTCGCCGGCAATATCCCGGCGGCCCGGGTCGGCTGCGTCGAAGTGCGACCGGTACGCCAACTGAACCCCTGAGCAACATTCACAACAGGATGATTTCGATGAAACGTGATCCTGCATCCTTTGCATTGTCCCTCAGCCCAGTGACCCAAGGCCTGCCCGACTGATGTCGGTCGAAGCGGTCAAGGCGCGGGTCGAGCAGGTTTACCGGCAAGACTCGCGGCGGATCCTGGCGACACTGATTCGCCTGCTGGGGGACTTCGACCTCGCCGAAGAAGCCTTGCACGAGGCCTTCTTCATTGCGGTCGAGCGCTGGCAGCGCGACGGAGTGCCGGACAACCCGCGAGCCTGGCTGGTGTCTGCCGGGCGTTTCAAGGCCATCGACAGTTTGCGCCGGCGCGCGCGTTTCGCCGCGTCCCGGCCGCTGTTGATCGCCCAGCTCGAGGAGCTGGAGCAGGGCCAGTGGAGTGACGAAGACGTGGAAGACGATCGCCTGCGGCTGATTTTTACCTGTTGCCACCCAGCCCTGGCGGCGGATGCCCAGGTGCCCCTGACGCTGCGGGAAGTCTGCGACCTGACCACCGAGCAGATCGCCCGGGCGTTCCTCGCCGCCCCGGCGGCCATTGCCCAGCGTATCGTGCGGGCCAAGGCGAAGATCCGCGATGCCAGGATCCCCTACCAAGTGCCGTCCCGCGCGGAACTGCCGGAGCGGTTGGACAGCGTGTTGCGGGTGATCTACCTGGTATTCAACGAAGGTTATTCGGCCTCGATGGGTGCCGAGCTGACCCGCGAAGACCTGACGCGCGAAGCCATCCGCCTCGGGCGCCTGCTGATGGAGTTGCTGCCTGAGGCTGAGGTCATGGGGTTGCTGGCGTTGATGCTGCTGCACGAATCCCGGCGCCCGGCGCGAACGTCGTCGACCGGTGAACTGATCCTGTTGGATGAACAGGTGCGATCCTTGTGGGATGCCGAGCTGATCACCGAAGGCTGTGCGTTGGTGGAAGCCGCGCTGAAGACCCGCCGGTTCGGGCCGTACTGCCTGCAAGCGGCAATTGCGGCGGTGCATGCCGAAGCGCCGACGGCAGAGCAGACCGACTGGCCACAGATCGTCGGGCTTTATGATGTGCTGCTGCGCGCCGTGCCATCGCCGGTGATCGAACTCAACCGCGCTGCTGCCCTGGCCAAGCGCGATGGACCGGAAGCCGGCTTGCGCCTGGTCGAGGCGATCCTGGGGCGTGGGGAGTTACTGGACTATCACCTGGCCTACTCGGCGCAGGCGGAATTCTGTCGTCAACTGGGACGCTTGGACGAGGCGAGGGCCGCTTACCAACGAGCGCTCGAACTGACGCAACAATTGCCGGAACGGCGGTTTATCGAAGGGCGGCTTGCGGGGTTGCAGTGATGGCCCACAAGGATCGTGATGGCTGATCACGCATTTTCGAAACGTCAGAAACCACTGTGGGAGCGAGCTTGCTCGCGATGGCGGTAGACCGGCCAACATCAATGTCGACTGATAGACCCCAATCGCGAGCACGCCCGCTCCCACAGGTTTTGTGGCTTGGCTGGCTGCGTTAACCTTCAGCCAGCCGGCGTTGATCAGAACTCGTGATCAGCGCTGTCCGGGTTCAGGTCGCTGATGCCCAGTTTGCCCGCAGCCTGTTCGATCGAACCGGTCTGCTTGACCAGTGCGGCGATGGCGTCGCGCACGATCTGGTTGCCCGCGGTGTTGCCGGCGGCGATCAGTTGGTCGTAGTGCTCACCCTTGTTGGCGTGATCGACCATGACCTGGATCTTGGCCTCGGTGTCGGCCAGGTCGGCCTTGAGCGCGGTGTCCGCGGCCGGATCGGCCTTGGCGACCAGGGACGACAGGCTCGCGCCGGTCATCTTGGTGCCGTCGACGCGGGTGTATTCGCCCAGGTACACGTTACGTACGCCCTTGGCATCGTAGAAGTGCGAGTTATGGGTGTTGTCGCTGAAGCAATCCTGCTCGTCTTCTGGCGAGTTGGCTTCCAGGGACACCTTCATGCGTTCGCCCGCCAGTTCACCCAGGGACAGGCTGCCCATGCCGAACAGCATCTTGCGCAGGCCGCTTTCGGCGGGTTCGGCTTCCAGGGTGGCGCGGTAGTTGTCGGCCACGTTCGGCTTCCAGTTGCCGACCATCTCTTCCAGGTCGTTGACCAGCAACTGGGTCACGGACTTGAGGTAGGCACGACGACGGTCGTTGTGACCGCCGGTGGCGCCAGCGCCTTGCAGGTAGTCCGACGCCGGGCGGTTGCCCGCGCCCGGGCCGGTGCCGTTGAGGTCCTGGCCCCACAGCAGGAATTCGATGGCGTGGTAGCCGGTGGCGACGTTGGCCTCGGAACCGCCCAGCTCGTTCAGGCCGGCAAGTTTTTCCGGAGTGATGTCCTTCACGTCGACCTTGTCTTCGCCGACCTGGACTTCGGTGTTGGCGATGATGTTGGCGGCGGCGCCCGGGTTACCCAAGGCGTGCTCGTAGGATTTGTCGACGTAGTCGATCAGGCCCTCGTCCAGGGGCCAGGCGTTCACCTGGCCTTCCCAGTCGTCGATGATGGTGTTGCCGAAGCGGAACACTTCGCTTTGCAGGTAAGGCACGCGTGCGGCGACCCAGGCAGCCTTGGCGGCTTTCAGGGTTTCGGCGTTCGGCTTGGCCAGGAACGCGTCGACGGCGGTTTGCAGGGTTTTTGCCGTGGATTCGGCATCGCTGTAGACGGCATAGACCATGTCGGCATAGTGCGCGACAACGGCCTTGGCGGCAGTTTCGTCGATTTTGCCAGCGGCAGCAGGGGCGACCGGTGCCGCGGTGCTGGCGGCAGGCGTTGGCGCTTGTGGCGCGGCGGCCTTGTCTTTGCCTTCGCCGCAACCGGCGAGGGAAATAGCGATGGCCAGCAGACTGGCGGTAGCCAGGGGCATACGAATCATGGCAAATCCTGCTTCGATGATGGATGGGACAGGCGCGAGGGTGCGCAAAACTGCGACATAATGCGAAAGATTTGCATTATGTGTAAAGGGTTGCAGGTGTAAATATTTCTTATTTGATGATGGGAGATTGCCGCCTTCGGCAATGTCTGTAGGAGCTGTCGAGCGAAGCGAGGCTGCGATCTTTCCCCGGACACTTGAGTCTCAAGCGAAAGATCAAAAGATCGCAGGCTTCGCCAGCTCCTACAAAGGCTTGGCGCTCGGGGGGAGTTAGATGATGGAAATCTTGCTGCGCTCGGCCTGCTTCAGGTAAAGGCCCAATTCCCGTGCCGGCAGCGGTTTGCTGTAGTAATAGCCCTGACCTTCGTGGCAGCCCTCGGCGATGATGTAGGCTTCCTGCTCGACCGTCTCGACGCCTTCGGCAATGACCTGCATCCCCAGGCTCTTGCCCAACTGGATGATGGCCCGGACGATGGTTGCATCGTCCTCGTCGTCAAGCAGGTCCTGGACGAAGCTCTTGTCGATCTTGATCTTGTCCAGCGGCAGGCTCTTGAGGTAGCTCAGGGACGAATAGCCGGTCCCGAAGTCATCGATGGCAATCAGCGCCCCGGAGCGGCGCAGGCTCAGCAAATGCTGGGCAGCGGTGGTGATGTCTTCCATCAGGCCGGTCTCGGTAACCTCCAGCTCCAGGCTGCGCGGCGGCAGCCGGTACATCTGCAGGAGATTGTTCACCACCCGCGGCAGTTCGGCGTGGTGCAGTTGCACCGTCGACAGGTTGACCGCCATGCGCAGGTCGAGGAAGCCCTGGTCGTGCCATTCGCGCAATTGCCTGCAAGCCTGGTCCAGCACCCATTCACCGATGGCGATAATGGTGCCGTTCTGCTCGGCCAGGGGAATGAACAGGTCCGGCGGCACCAGGCCGTGCTCGGGATGGTGCCAGCGGATCAAAGCTTCGGTGCCCACCACCCGCAGGTCGCGGTAGCTGATCTGCGGCTGGTACACCAGGCTGAACTGCTCGCGGGCCAGCGCCTCGCGCAAGTCTTTCTCCAGTTCGCGACGACGGCGCATCTCGCTGTCGACGCTGGCGATGTAGAACTGGTAGCGATTGCGCGAGCGGCTCTTGGCCAGGGTCATGGTCTGTTCGGCTTTCTGCAACAGTTTCTCGGTGCTGTCGCCGTCTTCGGGAAAGAGGGTGATGCCGATGGTGGCCCGCAGGCGGATTTGCTGATCGTCGATGGCGAACGGCGCTTCCAGGTCATCGAGGATGCTCTGGGCCAGTTCGGCCGCCTCGTAAGGCTGTTCGATGTCGGCTTGGACCAGGGCGAACTGATCGCCCCCCAGCCGCGCCAGTGCGCCGAGCCGACCACTGTGGGCCCGCAGCCGATCGGCCAGGGCCAGCAGCAACTGGTCGCCGGTTTGATAGCTGAACTGTTCGTTGATGCCCTTGAAGTCATCCAGCCCCACACACAGCACCGCCACCCGGCGTTGCAGGCGTCCGGCGTCCACCAGGATCTTGTCCAGTTGCTGCTGCAGTTGCTGGCGGTTGGGCAGGCCGGTGAGGAAGTCGTACTGGGCCATGCGCAGCAGGCTGTTTTCCGCTTCGTGGCGCAGGTGCGTGTTGCGCTCGATGGATTCGAGCAGTTGGTTGGCCGTATTGATCCACAGGCCCAGCTCGTTTTGTTCGTGACCGCGCAACTGCGGGATCTTGTGCGCGCTGGGGCGATCGGGGTTGATTTCGGTCAGGTGCTCGATGATCCGCGACAGCGGTTTGGTCAGCAGCCAGTGGTAGACCAGGTACAACACCAGGCCCATGGCCAGGGCCCGCAGCATTCCGGAAATGAAAATGATCACCGAACTGACGATGAAGCCCTCGCCGTAGGTGGCGGTGTCGAGGGTAATGCTCAGGTCGCCGTAATATTCGCTATAGGGCCCGCGTCCCACCAGTTGCGTGGTGAAGGTGCGCTCCTTGCCCAGGATCAGGTCGGTCAGCCAGCGGCTTTCGGAGTGCTGCAAGGGCCGGGTTTTTTCGGCGAGCATGGTTTCGCGGGGATGGCCGATGGAAGCCATGCGGACGGCTTCGTCCTGGAACAGGCCCTCGATCACTTGCATGCCCATCTCCCGGTCCAGGCTGTAGACGGCCTGGGTCGAAGGATCGCGGAACATGTCGAGGATCCGCTGGGCGTCACTGGCGACGGCCTGGTTGGTTTTGTAGGCATCGAACACGATCTGGGCGCAGCTCAAGACCATGCCAACGATCAATGCCGAGAGGAGCACGACCCGGAGCAACTTCACAGACAAGCTGTTCTTGAGTTCCAGCTTCAAAGAGTGGTTCCTTGTTCCGTGCGGGTAGCGTCAAGTTGCCATGAGTATTGGCAATCCTGTGATGTCAGTCAAAGGGACAATCAAACACAAGGGTTTTCGCTTGAAACCTGACCGATGTACGTTTTTTCCAGAGTGATTGCTCTACGACCATTGTGTCGGTTGGAAGGCGCCGCAACTTGAGCCCTCCAGGGATTTTTTCTTGGAGTCCAGACCCGAAGGTGTTTTGCCTGCGGTCATTTTTGCCTGGCAAAAAAAACCCGGCACGACGCCGGGTTTTCTTGTCTGGCATCGGCGCTTAGGCGGTGAAGGCTTTGCCTTCGAACTGCTCGGCGACGAATTTCCAGTTGACCAGGTTCCAGAACGCCTCGACGTATTTCGGACGAACGTTGCGGTAGTCGATGTAGTAGGCGTGTTCCCACACGTCGCAGGTCAGCAGCGGGGTGTCGCCGCTGGTCAGCGGGTTGCCGGCGCCGATGGTGCTGGCCAGGGCCAGGGAACCGTCAGCCTTTTTCACCAGCCAGCCCCAACCGGAACCGAAGGTGCCGATGGACGTCTTGCTGAACTCTTCCTTGAACTTGTCGAACGAACCGAAGGCCTTGTTGATGGCTTCGGCCAGTGCGCCGGTTGGTTGACCGCCGGCGTTTGGCGCCAGGCAGTTCCAGTAGAAAGTGTGGTTCCAGACCTGAGCGGCGTTGTTGAAGATACCGCCCGAGGAAGTCTTGACGATTTCTTCCAGGGTCTTGCCTTCGAACTCGGTGCCAGGCACCAGGTTGTTCAGGTTCATGACATAGGTGTTGTGGTGCTTGTCGTGGTGGTATTCCAGAGTCTCTTTGGAGATGTGCGGCTGCAGGGCATCGTGTGGATAGGGCAGCGGCGGCAATTCGAAAGCCATGGTGATTCTCCTAATCAGGTCAGTTGCGGTGAGCGCAAGGCCGATCACGGGCGGCCAGACTAGCGCCGGGGAGTTTGTACTCTTTGCGGCGCAGGAGTCGGATCATAGCACCGGGGGTGCGGCATAACCACGCAACAACTGTGTGGGATAGAGGTTCCAGAGCGGTTTGGAATAATCAGCCGTTGACGATCAATTGCACCGCCACGCTAAACATCATCGCCGCTACCAGCAGGTCGAGGATCCGCCAGGTGCTTGGGCGAGCCAGCCAGGGGGCCAGCCACGCAGCGCCGAAGGCCAGGGTGAAGAACCACAGCAGCGAGGCGCTGGCCGCGCCCACGACATAGGCGCCGGGCACGCTCTGCTGGGCACCGAGGGAGCCGATCAGCAGCACGGTGTCGAGGTAGACGTGGGGGTTGAGCAGCGTCACCGCCAGCGCACTGAGCAGCACCGCCCGTAGCGAGCGCACGGCCTGGTTTTGCCCCTGTTGCAGGCTTTGCTTCGAGCAGGCCCGGCGTAGGGCCAGGCTGCCGTACCAGAGCAGGAACGCCGCGCCGCCCCAGCGGGCAATCGACAGCAGCAACGGACTCTGGGCCAGCAGGGTCGCCAAGCCGAAAACCCCGGCGGCGACCAGCAGCGCATCGAACGTGACACACAGCGCCGCCACGGGCAGATGATGTTCGCGGCGCAGGCTCTGGGCCAACACAAACGCGTTCTGCGCGCCGATGGCCATGATCAGCCCGAGGGCCACCAGCAGACCGTTCACATAACTTTGCCACATGATCTTTACTCCCCATCGATACCTGAATGCTGGCCATTCTCCGGCGGTAAGTTGTATAAGAAAAACCAATCCTGCTGATTGCTCATTAGGAAAACTGATGTTCGATTACAAATTGCTTTCTGCCCTGGCTGCCGTGGTCGAGCAGGCCGGTTTCGAGCGCGCGGCCCAGGTATTGGGTTTGTCGCAATCGGCCATTTCCCAACGGATCAAACTGCTGGAAGCGCGGGTCGGCCAGCCGGTGCTGGTGCGTGCCACGCCGCCCGCACCGACCGAGATCGGCCGCCGTTTGCTCAACCACGTCCAACAGGTGCGTCTGCTTGAGCGCGACCTGCAAAGCCTGGTGCCGGCCCTGGATGAAGAGGGCTTGCCCGAACGGCTGCGTATCGCCCTGAATGCCGACAGCCTGGCAACCTGGTGGGCGGCGGCCGTGGGCGATTTCTGCGCCGAGCATCACCTGTTGCTCGACCTGGTGGTGGAGGACCAGACCGTTGGCCTCAAGCGTATGCGCGCCGGTGAAGTGGCGGCGTGTGTCTGCGCCAGCGAACGTCCGGTGGCGGGCGCCCGCAGCGTTTTGCTGGGTGCGATGCGCTACCGGGCGCTGGCCAGTCCGGCGTTCATCGCCCGGCATTTCCCCGACGGGGTGCGGGCCGATCAACTGGCGCATTCGCCGGCATTGGTGTTTGGCCCGGATGATTTCCTGCAGCATCGCTACCTCGCGTCCGTGGGCGTGGAGGGCGGTTTCGAGCATCATCTGTGCCCCTCGTCCGAAGGTTTCATACGTCTTGCTGAAGTCGGACTGGGCTGGGGGCTCGTACCGGAGCTGCAAGCGCGCGAGCAGGTGGAGCGAGGCGTGCTGGTGGAATTGCTGGCAGATAAACCGATCGATGTGCCGCTGTACTGGCATCATTGGCGCAATGGCGGGCAGTTGCTCGGCTTGTTGACCGAACAGTTGATCCGCTCCTGCCGGCAGTCGCTGGTGCCTTGGGAGGCGCAGTAAACGTCAAGCTGCAGGTAAAAGCGGCGCACAGATAAATTTGCAGGTTGTAGCGCGAGGCTCGTAACCGCATTTCTTAGGAGCATTCATGAAAATTCTGGTCACCGGCGCGAGCGGCTTCATTGGCGGACGCTTTGCGCGATTCGCCCTGGAGCAAGGCCTGGATGTGCGGGTCAATGGTCGCCGGGCCGAAAGCGTGGAGCATCTGGTGCGTCGCGGTGCACAGTTTGTCCAAGGAGATCTGAGCGACCCGCTGCTGGCCCGGGATTTGTGCCTGGATGTCGAAGCCGTGGTGCATTGCGCCGGCTCCGTGGGGCTCTGGGGCCGCTACCAGGATTTCCACCAGGGCAATGTCCAGGTCACGGAAAATATCGTTGAGGCCTGCCTCAAGCAGAAGGTTCGCCGCCTGGTTCATCTGTCCTCGCCGTCTATCTACTTCGACGGTCATGACCACCTTGGGTTGACCGAAGAGCAAGTGCCCAAGCGCTTCAAGCACCCTTACGCTGCCACCAAGTACCTGGCCGAGCAGAAAGTCTTCGGCGCCCAGGAGTTCGGCCTCGAAGTGCTGGCCCTGCGCCCGCGTTTCGTGACCGGCGCCGGTGACATGAGCATTTTCCCGCGCCTGTTGAAAATGCAGCGCAAGGGGCGCCTGGCGATTGTCGGCAACGGGCTGAACAAAGTGGATTTCACCAGCGTGCAAAACCTCAACGAAGCGCTGCTCAGCAGCCTGCTGGCGACCGATTCAGCCTTGGGCAAGGCCTACAACATCAGCAACGGGGCACCGGTTCCGCTGTGGGATGTGGTCAATTATGTGATGCGCCAGATGGAAGTCCCACAGGTCCGGCGTTATCGTTCCTACGGCTTGGCTTATAGTGTCGCGGCCCTGAATGAAGGTTTCTGCAAATTGTGGCCGGGCCGCCCCGAACCGACGCTGTCGCGCCTGGGCATGCAGGTCATGAACAAGGATTTCACCCTGGACATCAGCCGGGCCCGGCATTATCTCGATTACGATCCGCAGGTCAGCTTGTGGACCGCCCTCGATGAATTTTGCGCCTGGTGGAAGGTCCAGACTGCCCGCTGATCGCCCCGTCATGAACCGAGTGCCAGGTTCGGGGTCAATCGGTGCGGCGGGCGAGGGGGTTATACTCGCCGAATCAAGCCATCACCGGTTTCCCAAAGGTTGAACCATGCCCATGCGTAACGATGCCAACGACGACTTCGATGATGTACCGAGCCTGCGGATGCGGGCCGACATTCCCGATGACGATGATTTCCTGCCCAACCGCCAGCCTCATGTGCAAGCGCGTCCGGCGCCCGTTGCCGCGGCCAAGGTCAAAGGGCCCAGCACCGGGCCGCTGTGGGCATTGGTCGGCGCGCTGCTGTGTGCGTTCGGTTTCCTGGCCTGGTGGAGCTTTCAGCAGATTTCTCTGATGGAGCAGCAACTGGTGGCCACCCAGGAGAGCTTTGCACGGATCAGTGAAGATGCGGCGGGACGACTGCAGGAGTTTTCCGGCAAGGTCGTCGCCGGCCAGTCCAATGTGATGAGCGACAGTGAGGCCTTGAAACTGCAGATCAAGCAGTTGGAAAGCAAGCTGCAGGATCAGGGCAAGCAATTCGACAGCAAACTGCTGGAGCAGTACAAGCAACAGCAAGCCACCTTCGGTCCGTCCGCCGACCTGGACAAGGAACTGGCCCAGCTCATTGCACAGGCCACTGAACAGCAGAACACCAACACTCAGTTGCAAGCTTCCAACAAGGAGCTCCAAGCCCAGGTCAAGACGCTGGCGGCGGAAGTTACCGCCCTGAAAAGCCAAGGCGAGGGTGGTGCCCTGGATGCTCAGCTCAAGAGCATCGGTGCCGACATCACCGCATTGAAAAGAGCCACCTCCAACTCGGCCATCGATCGCCTGGAGCAGGACGTGCTCGTGCTCAAGAGCCAGCAGGACAAGGGCGGCAACACCGCCGAGTTCGACGCCTTCCGCGGCCAGGTCACCCGTAACATCAACACCTTGCAGGCGCAGATCCAGCATTTGCAGCAGCAACTTAGCGCTCGACAATAAGCCTGAGTGGACCTGATGTTCGGCCCACGCCTATCCCTATAGGAGCTGCCGAAGGCTGCGATCTTTTGATCTTTCGCTCAAGACTCAATTGTCTGGGAAAAGATCGCAGCCTCGTTGCACTCGTCAGCTCCAACTTACCCCACGCCGTCTACGCTCTTGAAACACCAACAAGAACGAGGCGCGCGCATATGGGTTTTTTTCACAGGATGGTCTGGCTGGGCGCTATGTTTGTGCTGGGGCTGGCACCGGTTCATGCCGCGACACCGGATGACGGCCAGGCGGCCCGGGCGCTGCTGGAAAAGGCCTTGGCCTATTACCACGACAACGGCGACAAAGCCTTTGCCGCCTTCAGTCGCCAGGGGGAATTCGTCGACAAGGATCGCTACGTATTCGTGGTGGATACCCAGGGTGTGATGCTCGCCAGCGGCGGGCCTTCCTCAGCGTTGATCGGGCGAGACGTGTCCGAAGTACTGGGGCCGGACCTGCGCAAAGCCTTCAAGGACGCCTTGAAAACTCCCGAGGCCAGCGGCATCCAGCAAGCCGAGTACCGTTGGCAGAACTGGGCGGACGGCAAGGTCGAGCGCAAGCATGTGTATTTCCAGCGTGTCGGTGAGCGAATCCTGGCCGTCGGCTACTACCTACCCCGGGCTTCCGCCGAACAGGCCCGGGCATTGCTGGACAAGGCCTCCGGCGACCTGCTGAAAAACGAGAAAGCCACGCTGACGGCGATCAACTCCCTCAAGGGCGGGTATTTGCAGGATGACTTGTATGTCTTTGTGGTTGACCTCGATACCCGGCGGTATGTCGGCCATGGCACCAACCTGCGCTTGATCAATACCGATTTTGCCAAGGTCAAGGACCCCGATGGCAAACCGGTGGGCGAGCCGATCCTGGCCATGATCGGCAAGCAGGATGTGGGGGAGTATGAGTATCGTTGGAAGAACCCGGTGACCGGGAAGGTCGAGGACAAGCATGCTTACCTGAAGAAGGTTGGGCATTTTCTGGTGGCTGTGGGGTATTACAGTCCTTGAGGGGGGGCTTCGTTTGTGTGTATATCCGTTGCTGCGGTAACGGCTACTTAGGGTTCCGCTCTTACAGCGGGTCACTTTTGGAAGAGCGCCAAAAGTAACCAAAAGCGCTTTGCCCCACCACTTGGCACCTCGCCTAGGCTCGGTGTGCCCTCACTCCGGCATTGCTCCGTGGGCCCGCCGCGAAGGGCCATCCATGGCCCAGCGCGGCTACCTCGGCATCCATGCCGAGGTGCCCACTGCGCAACGCCTGCGTTCGGCCATCGTGGTTAACGGGGCGCCTGAGATCAACGTCCACCGCGAGGCGGCCTAGTAGCCGACCTGGTTCATGGTGGGACCGCGTTTCTCCTGTGGGAGGGGCTGGGTGCACATGGATTTTGTGTCTGCTGAAAATCCAGTGTGGGAGCGGGCTTGCTCGCGAAATCGGTGGTTCAGTCAATGAGGATGTTGACTGTGCCGGCCTCTTCGCGAGCAGGCTCGCTCCCACAGGGGGCTGGGTGCACATGGATTTTGTGTCTGCTGAAAATCCAGTGTGGGAGCGAGCTTGCTCGCGAAGGCGACATAACAGCCGACGAGGATTTTGAATGTACTGGCCTCTTCGCGAGCAAGCCCGCTCCCACAGGGGAAACGCGGTCCCACCAAGAACCAGGTCGGCTACTAGGCCGCCTCGCGGTGGACGTTGATCTCAGCGCCCCGTTAACCACGCTGGCCGAACGCAGGCATTGTGGAGTGGGTATCCCGGCATGGATGCCGGGATAGTCGCGCTGGGCCATGGATGGCCCTTCGCGGCGGGCCCACGGAGCAATGCCTTCGTTCAGGCACACCGAGCCTAGGCGAGGTGCCAAGTGGTGGGGCATGAGCGTTTTGCTTACTTTTGCGCTTCTCAAAAGTGAGCCGCCGTCAGGGCGGAACCCTAAGCAGCCGTTACCGCAGCAATGGATATGTACCCAGCCAAAAAAACCCTGGCCGGCTGTCAGGCCGCCTTCGCGAGCAGGCTCGCTCCCACAGTTGGATCGGAGTATGACCGGGAAAGCCAGGTCGGCTATTAGGCCGCCTCGCGAGCAAGCTTTGCTCCCACAGGTCCTGCTCAAACAGATCTGATGGGTGTACGACCAGGACAGCCAGGTCGGCTACTAGGCCGCCTCGGGGCAGACGTTGATCTCGGGCGCCCCGTTAACCACGCTGGCCGAACGCAGGCATTGTGGAGTGGGCATCCCGGCATGGATGCCGGGATAGCCGCGCTGGGCCATGGATGGCCCTTCGCGGCGGGCCCACGGAGCAATGCCTTCGTTCGGGCATGCCGAGCCTAAGCGAGGCACCGAGTGGTGGGGCATGAAGCGTTTTGCTTACTTTTGCGCTTCTCAAAAGTGAGCCGCCGTCAGGGCGGAACCCTAAGCAGCCGTTACCGCAGCAATGGATATGTACCCAGCCAAAAAAAACTGGCCGGCTGTCAGACCGCCTTCGCGAACAGGCTCGCTCCCACAGTTGGATCGGAGTATGACCGGGAAAGCCAGGTCGGCTATTAGGCCGCCTCGCGAGCAAGCTTTGCTCCCACAGGCCTGACCTATGTATGACCAGACAGCCTCGCCCCTAAAACAACAAGGCGCCACCCAGTGAAACCGCAGGTTGCGCCGGGTACCACCCTCAACTCATGAGCAATGACGGTGCAACGTCCCCCTAACGCACGAATGCCAGCACAAATGCTCCAGCAGAATCGGATCAAGACCATCGTCAGCATGAATAAAGCAAGCACATCAAGCGCGCAAAAAATGGCGAACATGCTGCAATGATTTACATCTGCCCCCCCGATAACCGACAACCGACTGGAGCGATAAACAGGGATTTCAAACTCAGCCCATAGCCCCCATACCCATCTACGGCGCGGGTTTGAAGTGGTAACACCCGCCCATTCCCGGTGCACTACAGCCGAAAAACGCCCCCGAAAAGAGCGTGATTTACCCCGAAAAAACACCCGCAAACGATCAAATGCGTCAGAAGTTATACAGATGCGACATTAAGGTACGTTCGTGCCACTGTTTCGGACTTGTGACCGCTCTGGATCTTGCATTGGGTATGGGGCCTGCATAAGTATCCGCAGGACGACTCACGAGGTCGCCCTCAAATCCAAAAATGACAACAAATCATGAGGCCAACATGCTTAAACAAGCGGTCATTCCGTTTTTAGTCGGCGCAAGCTTATTAGCCAGCGCACCTTTCGCCCAAGCCGCGACTAACCTGGTGTTCTGCTCCGAAGGGAGCCCGGCCGGTTTTGACCCTGGTCAGTACACCACCGGAACCGACTTCGACGCCTCTGCAGAAACCATGTTCAACCGCCTGACCCAGTTCGAACGTGGCGGCACCGCCGTGATTCCTGGCCTGGCGACCAAATGGGATATTTCCGAAGACGGCCTGACCTACACCTTCCACCTGCGTGAAGGCGTCAAGTTCCATACCACCCCGTACTTCAAGCCGACCCGCGAATTCAACGCCGACGACGTGCTGTTCACCTTCAATCGCATGATCAGCAAGGATGACCCGTTCCGTAAGGCCTACCCGACCGAATTCCCGTACTTCACCGACATGGGGATGGACACCAACATCACCAAGATCGATAAAGTCGACGACCACACCGTCAAGTTCACCCTCAAGGACGTCGACGCCGCGTTCATCCAGAACCTGGCCATGAGCTTCGCCTCGGTCCAGTCCGCCGAATACGCCGCCCAGTTGCTCAAGGAAGGCAAGGCCTCCGACATCAACCAGAAGCCCGTCGGCACCGGCCCGTTCGTGTTCAAGAGCTACCAGAAAGACTCCAACATCCGCTACACCGGGAACAAGGACTACTGGAAGCCTGAAGACGTGAAGATCGACAACCTGATCTTCGCCATCACCACCGACCCGTCGGTGCGCATGCAGAAGCTCAAGAAAAACGAATGCCAGATCACCCTCTTCCCTCGCCCGGCCGACCTCAAGGCCCTGAAGGAAGACAAAGCACTGAAGATGCCTGACCAGGCAGGTTTCAACCTGGGCTACATCGCTTACAACGTGATGGACAAGATCAAGGGCAGCAACGAGCCGAACATTCTGGCCGACCTCAAAGTTCGCCAGGCGCTGGACATGGCGGTCAACAAGCCGCAGATCATCGACTCGGTGTACCAGGGCGCCGGCCAGCTGGCGGTCAACGCCATGCCGCCGACCCAATGGTCCTACGACACCACCATCAAGGACGCCAAGTACGACCCTGAGAAGGCCAAGGCGCTGCTCAAGGAAGCCGGCGTCAAGGAAGGCACCAACATCACCCTGTGGGCGATGCCGGTCCAGCGTCCGTACAACCCGAACGCCAAGCTGATGGCCGAGATGCTGCAGTCCGATTGGAAGAAGATCGGCCTGAACGTCAACATCGTCAGCTACGAATGGGGCGAGTACATCAAGCGTTCCAAAGGCGGCGAGAACCAGGCGATGATCATCGGCTGGAGCGGTGACAACGGTGACCCGGACAACTGGCTCAACGTGCTGTTCGGCTGCGACTCGCTGGCCGGCAACAACTTCTCCAAATGGTGCGACAAGAAATTCGACGGTCTGGTCAAGGAAGCCAAGCGCACCACTGACCAGTCCAAGCGCACCGAACTCTACAAACAGGCACAACACGTCCTCAAGGATGCCGTGCCGATGACACCTATCGCTCACTCGACGGTGTATCAACCCATGCGCGCCAACGTGCAGGACTTCAAGATCAGCCCCTTTGGCTTGAACTCCTTCTACGGCGTCAGCGTCAGCAAATAAAGACAGGCAACGGCGGCGTCCTCAACGTCGCCGTTGCTGTATCTGCCGAGACCAAGACTCAGGAAAACGCCTACATCCAAAAGCACTGCGTACCACAGCAGTTGGTTTAGGACGTATCGCCTTTTCCCACAAGTCTTTCAGGCATTACGCATTTACCGCCTGGCCCACGACTCCTAACGTCGAGGCCTGGATGGCTTGCCAACCCTGCGGCATCGCTACGCAATGGAATGAGCTCAGTGCGCCGGACCTGTCCCCGGAAGGACACCGGTTCACTGTTAAAACACCCCGAACGAGAGAGGGAGCGTCATGCGCCATACCTTGGTTTTATCCGCATTGCTGGGCACCGGCCTGCTGGCCGCGACCTCCGCAGCCCAAGCCGCCGGCGGCAGCCTGGTGTTCTGTTCCGAAGGCAGCCCCGCCGGTTTCGACACCGCGCAATACACCACGGCCACCGACAACGATGCCGCCGAACCGCTGTACAACCGCCTGGCCGAGTTCGAAAAAGGCGCGACCAATGTCGTCCCAGGCCTGGCGACCCGCTGGGACATTTCCGAAGACGGCCTGAAGTACACCTTCCACCTGCGCGAAGGGGTGAAGTTTCATACCACCGATTACTTCACGCCGACCCGGGATTTCAACGCCGACGACGTGCTATTCACTTTCAATCGTATGCTTGACTCGCAGCATCCGTTCCGCAAGGCCTACCCCACCGAGTTCCCGTACTTCAACGGCATGAGCCTGAACAAGAACATCGCCAAGGTGGAAGCGACCGGGCCGCTGACCGTGGTCATGACGCTCAACAGCGTGGACGCCGCGTTCATCCAGAACATCGCCATGAGTTTCGCCGCGATCCTGTCGGCCGAGTACGCCGACCAGTTGCTCAAGAACGGCAAGCCGAGCGATATCAACCAGAAGCCGATCGGCACCGGGCCGTTCGAGTTCAAGAGCTACCAGAAAGACTCCAACATCCGCTACGTCGCCAACGATAAGTACTGGGCGCCGGAACGGGTCAAGCTGAAGAACCTGATCTTCTCCATCAACACCGACGCCTCGGTACGGGTGCAGAAACTCAAGGCCAACGAATGCCAGGTCACCCTGCATCCGCGTCCGGCCGATGTGCCGGCCTTGAAGAACGACCCCAAGCTGCAGTTGATCGAGAAGCCCGGTTTCAACCTGGGCTACATCGCCTATAACACCCGCCACAAGCCGTTCGACCAGGTCGAAGTGCGCCAGGCGCTGGACATGGCGGTGAACAAGCAAGGCATTCTCAATGCGGTGTACCAGGGCGCGGGGCAACTGGCGCAGAACGCCATGCCGCCGACCCAATGGTCCTACGACGACACCATCAAGGACGCTCCCTACAACCCGGAAAAAGCCAAGCAATTGCTCAAGGCCGCCGGCGTCAAGGAAGGCACCGAAATCACCCTCTGGGCCATGCCCGTGCAACGCCCGTACAACCCAAACGCCAAGCTGATGGCCGAGATGCTCCAGGCCGACTGGGCCAAGATCGGCCTGAAAGTGAAGATCGTCAGCTACGAATGGGGCGAGTACATCAAGCGCACCAAGAACGGCGAGCACGACATCAGCCTGATCGGCTGGACCGGCGACAACGGGGACCCGGACAACTGGCTGGGCACGCTGTACAGCTGCGACGCCATTGGCGGCAACAACTACTCCATGTGGTGTGACCAGGACTACGACAAGCTGATCAAGCAGGCCAAGGTCGTCACCGACCGCGACCAGCGCACCGTGCTCTACAAACAGGCCCAGCAGTTGCTCAAGCAGCAAGTGCCGATCACCCCTGTTGCCCACTCGACGGTCAACCAGCCGCTGAGTGCCAAAGTCGAAGGGTTCAAAGTCAGCCCCTTCGGTCGCAACGTGTTCTCGGGCGTCAGCCTGAACCCATAACCGTATAGCCACGCAGCGAGGGTTTCCTCTGGAAGCCCTCACGCAGGCGTCTTGCCTGAATTCGCCGATCAGGCACCATGCAAACGTTTGCTAGCTGTGAATGAGTTGCAAAAACCAATAGCCGTATCACCTAAAAAGACCGGCATCAAAAAGAAAGAAAAGGAGCGTTACCCATGAAACTGAGCAGCACCGCGATACTGGCCCTGGCCATCAGCAGCATCACCGCCACGGCCTATGCAGAATCCCAGAGCCAAGATTTCGTTCCGACCGAACTGGCGAGCACCAGCGCCCAATCCGAAGCCAAGGGTTTCCTCGACGGCCAAAGCCTGTCAGGCACCACGCGTAACTGGTACGCCAATGAGCTGCTGAAGCGGGGCAATTTCAGCTACCAGAAACACGGCGAGACACGTCCCACCGATCGTCGTATCAACTGGGTTCAGGGCACCATTGTCAACTACACCTCGGGCTTTACCCAAGGCACCGTAGGCTTCAGCACCGAAGTCGCTGCCTACAACGCCGTGGTCTTGGACCGCAGCCGCAAGGATATCGCCAACGGCGGTAACCGTACGCTGGCCGAAAACAACGGCGAGGCCGTGGACCAATGGAGCAAGCTGGGCCTGGCCAACGTCAAGGCGCGGGTTTCCAATACCACGCTGACCGCCGGTCGCCAGAACTTCAGTACCCCGATCGTCGATGTCATCGGCAACCGTGCGCTGCCTTCGAGCTTCGAAGGTGTAAGCCTGCACAGCGAAGAGCTCAGTAACCTCTCGTTCGACGCCGGCGTGTTTGACCGCGTATCGCCACGGACCGAACAGAGCCTGTCGAAATTCCGCTCCGAATACACCAACAATAAAGCTGAAACCGATAAGGTCAGCGTCGTCGGCCTGAACTATCAGCCGCTCAAGAGCCTGAAGACCAGCCTGTACGCGTCCAAGGTCGAAGATTTCTGGAACCAGTACTACTTCGGCGCCACCCACGAGTTGGGCGACGCATCGGTGCTGGCGCTGACGACCGGTCTGAACTACTACAAGACCGTGGATGAAGGCAAAAAAGAGATGGGTGAAATCGACAACGATACCTACTCTCTGTCGCTGGGCCTGACCCACCAGGCTCACAGCTTGACGTTCTCCTACCAGGCCGTGAACGGTAACGAGTACTTCGACTACCTGCACGAAACCAACGGCATCTACCTGGCCAACTCCCTGCTGTCGGACTTCAACGGCCCGAACGAGAAATCCTTCCAGATTGCCTACGGCATCAACATGGCCGAATACGGCGTACCAGGCCTCAAGTTCAACGTCTACCGCGCCCGTGGCTGGGGCATCGACGGCACCCACTACACCGGCACCGCCTATGACGTGCGCGGCCTGAACGATGAAAACCACTATGAAACCGGTGTCGGCGCTTCCTACGCCGTACAAAGCGGTCCTCTGAAGGCCACGGCGATCCGTGCCACCTACACAGAACACCGCTCCAGCCGTAATCAACTCGATGGCAGCATCAACGAGTTCCGCCTGGTCACCACCATCCCGTTCAACATTCTCTAAACTGCCACCGGGCGGTCGACTCACGAGGTCGTCCGCCCGGTCTTTTGCCAATTACCCGATTGCAGAGGATTGACGATGAACATGATTCCCCTACGCGCCGCCATCGCCGCCGCATTGCTGAGCGTTGCCGTTGGCGCCACGGCCAAACCCCTGGTGGTTTGCACAGAAGCCAGCCCGGAAGGCTTCGACATGGTCCAGTACACGACTGCAGTCACTGCCGATGCCGTGGCGGAAACCATTTTCAATCGCCTGGCCGATTTCAAGCCCGGCACCACCGAAGTGATTCCGGCCCTGGCCGAATCCTGGGACATCAGTGACGACGGCCTGACGTACACCTTCCACCTGCGCAAGGGCGTCAAGTTCCACACCACGGACTATTTCAAGCCGACCCGCGACATGAACGCCGACGACGTGGTCTGGAGCTTCCAGCGCCAGCTGGACCCGAACCACCCGTGGCACAAACTGTCGAGCGTGGGCTTCCCCTACTTTGAAAGCATGGGTTTCAAGGAACTGCTCAAGAGCGTCGAGAAAGTCGACGAGCACACGGTGAAGTTCAACCTGACCCGCCGCGAAGCACCGTTCCTGGCCGACATCGCCATGGCCTTCTCCTCGATCTACCCGGCCGAATACGCCGACCAGTTGCTCAAGGCAGGCAAGGCCGGCGACCTCAACAGCAAGCCGGTCGGCACCGGGCCGTTCGTCTTCCAGCGCTACAACAAGGACGCCCAGGTGCGCTTCAAGGCCAACCCGGACTACTTCCGTGGCAAACCGCCGGCCGATGCGCTGGTACTGGCCATCGCCACCGACAACAACGTGCGCATGCAGAAGCTCAAGACCAACGAGTGCCAGATCGCGCTGTATCCCAAACCCGATGACATCCCCAGCATCAAGAAAGACCCGAACCTGAAGGTCACCGAGCTGGACGCGATGACCGTCTCCTACACCGCCCTGAACACCAGCCACAAATACATGAGCGACGTACGGGTGCGCAAAGCCATCGACCTGGCCTTCGACAAGGAAGCCTACGTCAACGCGCTGTTCGGCAAGGGCAACGCCACCGTGGCGGTCAACCCGTACCCGCCGACACTGCTGGGCTTCAACCACGATCTGAAGAACCCGCCCCGCGATCTGGACAAGGCTCGCCAGTTGCTCAAGGAAGCCGGCGTGCCGGAAGGCACCGTGTTCACCCTGTTCACCCGCAACGGCGGCGGCCCGACCAACCCCAACCCAATGCTCGGTGCACAGATGATGCAATCGGACCTGGCGAAAGTCGGGATCAAGGTCGATATCCGCGTGATGGAATGGGGCGAAATGCTCAAGCGCGCTAAAAACGGCGAGCACGACATGGTCTCCGCTGGATGGGCGGGCGACAACGGCGACCCGGATAACTTCCTGACGCCTATGCTCAGTTGCGAGGCCGCCAAGAACGGCGAAAACTACGCCCGCTGGTGCAACGAGAAATTCCAGGCGCTGCTCGACCAGGCACGCGCCACGGTGAACCCCGAGGAGCGCGCCAAGCTCTATGAACAGGCCCAGGTGATTTTCAACCAGGACCAACCGTGGATCAGCATGGCCCACACCCGGATGTTCACGGCAATGCGCAAAAACGTAGAGGGCTACGTGATTAGCCCGCTCACCACCAATAACTTCGCCACCACCCAGGTGAAGTAGATAAGAAGACGCCCGGCAACCCTAACCCAGGGATTGCCGGGCACGCCTAACCGGCTGATGAGGTACACCTGAAGATGTTTAGTTTTATTGCCCGCCGACTGGGATTACTGATCCCCACGTTCTTCGGCATCACCTTGCTGACCTTCGCGTTGATTCGCATGATCCCCGGCGACCCCGTGGAAGTGATGATGGGCGAACGTCGGGTCGATCCCGAAATGCATGCACAGGCAATGGAACGCCTTGGCCTCAACAAACCGCTGTATGCCCAGTACCTGGACTACATCGGCAAACTGGCCCACGGCGACCTCGGCGAATCGCTGCGTACCCGTGAAAGCGTATGGACCGAGTTCAGCTCCCTGTTTCCCGCGACCCTGGAACTGTCCATGGCCGCGCTGTTGTTCGCCGGCATCCTGGGCCTGCTGGCCGGGGTGATCGCGGCACTCAAGCGAGGATCCCTGTTCGACCATGGGGTGATGGGCATCTCCCTGGCGGGGTATTCGATGCCGATCTTCTGGTGGGGCCTGATCCTGATCATGTTTTTCTCGGTGTCCCTGGGCTGGACGCCGGTGTCGGGACGGATCGACCTGCTCTACGACATCGAGCCGAAAACCGGCTTCATGCTGATCGACACGCTGCTGGCCGATGAGCCGGGCGCGTTTCTCGATGCGCTGCATCACTTGATCCTGCCGGCCATCGTGCTGGGCACCATTCCGCTGGCGGTGATCGCCCGCATGACCCGCTCTTCGATGCTCGAAGTGCTGCGCGAAGACTACATCCGCACCGCCCGCGCCAAGGGCCTTTCGCCTTCGCGCGTGGTGTTCGTGCATGGCCTGCGCAACGCGCTGATCCCGGTACTGACCGTGGTCGGCCTGCAAGTCGGCACGCTGCTGGCCGGTGCGGTCCTGACCGAAACGATCTTCTCCTGGCCGGGCATCGGCAAGTGGCTGATCGAAGCCATCGGCGCCCGGGACTATCCCGTGGTGCAGAACGGCATCCTGTTAATCGCCTGCCTGGTGATTCTGGTCAACTTCGTCGTGGACATCCTCTACGGCTTTGCCAACCCACGCATCCGTCACCAGCGCTGAGATCAAAACCATGAGTACTCCAACTACCGCGGTAGCAGTCGATCAAAGCCTGCTGTACCCGTCTCCGTACAAAGAATTCTGGCACGCGTTTTCCCGCAACAAGGGCGCCGTGGCCGGGCTGCTGTTCATGATCCTGATCGTGTTCTGCGCGATCTTCGCCCCGTGGGTCGCGCCTCATGACCCGAGCGAGCAATACCGTGACTTCCTGCTGACGCCGCCGGCGTGGCTTGAAGGCGGGCAGATCCAGTTCCTGCTGGGCACCGACGAGCTGGGCCGCGATCTGCTCTCGCGCCTGATCCAGGGTTCGCGCCTGTCGCTGCTGATCGGCTTGTCGTCGGTGGTGATGTCGCTGATCCCGGGTATCCTGCTGGGGCTGTTCGCCGGGTTCTTCCCGCGCCTGCTCGGCCCGACCATCATGCGCCTGATGGACATCATGCTGGCCCTGCCTTCGCTGCTGCTGGCCGTGGCGATCGTCGCCATCCTCGGCCCAGGCCTGATCAACACCGTGATCGCCATCGCCATCGTGTCGCTGCCGTCCTACGTGCGCCTGACCCGTGCCGCTGTGATGGGCGAACTGAACCGCGACTACGTGACCGCCGCCCGCCTGGCCGGTGCCGGCCTGCCACGCCTGATGTTCATCACTGTGCTGCCCAACTGCATGGCACCGCTGATCGTCCAGGCGACGCTGAGCTTTTCCTCGGCGATCCTCGACGCCGCCGCCCTGGGCTTCCTCGGCCTCGGCGTGCAGCCGCCCACCCCGGAGTGGGGCACCATGCTGGCCTCGGCCCGCGACTACATCGAACGCGCCTGGTGGGTCGTGAGCCTGCCTGGCTTGACCATTTTGCTCAGCGTGCTGGCAATCAACCTGATGGGCGACGGGCTGCGCGATGCGCTGGACCCGAAACTCAAGAATGCCGCCTGAGGAGATTCCCATGTCACTGCTAGAAATCAAGAATCTCAACGTCCGCTTCGGCGACGCCACCGCTGTGCCGGTGGTCGACGGCCTGGACCTGACCGTGGAAAAAGGCGAAGTCCTGGCCATCGTCGGCGAATCGGGCTCGGGTAAATCCGTGACCATGATGGCGCTGATGGGGCTGATCGAGCACCCCGGTATCGTCACCGCCGATGCGCTGAACTTCGACGGCAAGAACATGCTCAAGCTGAGCAACCGCCAGCGCCGGCAGATCGTCGGCAAGGACCTGGCGATGGTCTTCCAGGACCCGATGACCGCGCTCAACCCCAGCTACACCGTGGGTTTCCAGATCGAAGAAGTGCTGCGCCTGCACCTGAAGATGTCCGGCAAGGCCGCCCGCAAGCGCGCCATCGAACTGTTGGAAAAAGTCGAGATCCCCGGCGCCGCCAGTCGCATGGACGCCTACCCGCATCAACTGTCCGGCGGCATGAGCCAGCGCGTGGCGATTGCCATGGCGATTGCCGGCGAGCCGAAGCTGCTGATCGCCGACGAACCGACCACCGCCCTGGACGTGACCATCCAGGCGCAGATCATGGACCTGCTGCTGGCCCTGCAAAAAGAGCAGAACATGGGCCTGGTGCTGATCACCCATGACCTCGCCGTCGTGGCTGAAACCGCCCAGCGCGTGTGCGTGATGTACGCCGGCCAGGCCGTGGAAGTGGGCCAGGTGCCACAGCTGTTCGACATTCCGGCTCACCCGTACAGCGAAGCACTGCTGGCGGCGATTCCGGAGCACAGCATGGGCGCCGAGCGCTTGGCGACCTTGCCCGGCATCGTGCCCGGTCGCTACGACCGTCCACAAGGCTGCCTGCTGTCGCCGCGCTGCCCGTACGTGCAGGACAACTGCCGTCAACAACGCCCCGCTCTCGATCCGAAATCCAACAGCCTCGCCCGCTGCTTCTACCCGTTGAACCAGGAGGTGGCGTGATGGCCGTCGTACTTACCGCCCGTGACCTGACCCGTCATTACGAAGTGTCCCGTGGCATGTTCAAGGGCCATGCGACCGTGCGCGCCCTCAACGGTGTGTCGTTCGAACTGGAAGCCGGCAAGACCCTGGCCGTGGTGGGTGAATCCGGTTGCGGCAAATCCACCCTCGCCCGGGCCCTGACGCTGATCGAAGAACCGTCCTCCGGCTCCCTGAAAATCGCCGGCCAGGAAGTGACCGGCGCCAACAAGGCCGAACGCAAGCAATTGCGCAAAGACGTGCAGATGGTCTTCCAGAGCCCTTATGCGTCCCTCAACCCACGGCAGAAAATCGGTGATCAACTGGCCGAGCCGTTGCTGATCAACACCAGCCTGTCGGCCACCGAGCGGCGGGAGAAAGTCCAGGCGATGATGAAGCAGGTGGGCTTGCGCCCCGAGCATTACCAGCGCTACCCGCATATGTTCTCCGGCGGCCAGCGCCAGCGCATCGCCCTGGCCCGCGCCATGATGCTGCAACCCAAGGTGTTGGTGGCGGACGAACCGACGTCGGCGCTGGACGTGTCGATCCAGGCCCAGGTGCTGAACCTGTTCATGGACCTGCAGCAGGAATTCAACACCGCCTACGTGTTCATTTCCCACAACCTGGCGGTGGTGCAGCACGTGGCCGACGACGTGATGGTGATGTACCTCGGCCGCCCGGTGGAGATGGGCCCCAACGAGTCCATCTACAGCCGCCCGCTGCACCCGTATACCCAGGCGCTGCTGTCGGCCACCCCGACCATCCACCCGGACCCGAACAAGCCGAAGATCAAGATCGTCGGCGAACTGCCCAACCCGCTCAACCCACCGTCCGGCTGCGCCTTTCACAAGCGCTGCCCGTACGCCACCGAGCGCTGCAAGACCGAAGAACCGGCGTTGCGGCCGCTCGATAACCGCCTGGTGGCGTGTCACTACGCCGAGCAATTCCTCGACGGCGCGGCGTAAGGCAAAAGGCAAATAGAGCACTTGTGGCGAGGGAGCTTGCTCCCGCTGGGCCGCGAAGCGGACCCTCTTTTTTGGGCCTGCTGCGCAGTCCAGCGGGAGCAAGCTCCCTCGCCACAGATATAGCTCTCACCGCAGGTAAGGCACCCCGCGAAAATGACTGACTATTTCAAACTAAGATTTCCTTTTTCATCCAGAACCTTTTTATTACTCTCCTGAATCCCTACGAATTACCGCGAGCCTCAACCTTCTTTACTTCCGAGTCCTTGGACATCTCTAAGTCAGAGGTGCGTACTTCAACTTTTTCGTTTTCCGCATCGAATATTTCAAAATTAATAACTCCAGACGTTCCGTTATATATATTTTTGTCGGAGTCCCTATAATGCGCCGCTGCTGTCCCTATACCCCCATACTGCTCAATAGCAAAACTTTGCCCTTGTTTAATATCCAGTGTGCGAACAAAAAAATGTAGCCACTCTCCTTTGGCATTAGTGCCTTCAAAGGAATATCCCTTATCGGACGAATTTCGTTGAGCCGAAACATCGGTAGTAGAAAATCCAGACGGTGAAGTCCCCGTCGCCCGCAGCTCGCCTGTAGTAACTTTGGTACTCATCATGCGTCTCCTTGTCCGTTATTAAAACCGCCATTAACGAATACATTTATAGGGGGACGCAGGAACGCTCGTCCACTGTCAGTTCTGACAGGTGAAGAGACTTTATTGCGATAAGCAAATCGCTCCGTTTCAAAAAAAAGCATAACTAAATGCGGGAGGACGACATCCGATATTCTTTATTATCCTGGTAGTTTTCAGCGCTGGACTCCCCCTAAAAAATCAGGTTGTTTAGTTCGGGGACAGGGTGAATATCATCCAGAAATGTTGTGTGCCATAAGGGAGATGCCTACACGGAAACCCGCGCCCCCCACCGTCCGGCTGCGCCTTTCACAAGCGCTGCCCGTACGCCACCGAGCGCTGCACAACGGAAGAACCGGCCCTGCGGTTGCTGGATAACCGGCAGGTGGCGTGTCACTACGCCGAGCGGTTCCTCGACGGCGCGGTGTAAGGCTAAAAGACAACAAAGCACTCAAGGAAGAAAAACACTTGTGGCGAGGGAGCAAGCTCCCTCGCCACAGGGGTAAATCTTCGCCTTGGGTCATGCGCCCTGCATGAAAAACCCCTCCAGCCCCGATTGACTCTCAGTTGGGCCTGGAGGGGTTTTCTTCAGCTCAGAAATCTACGTCTGGCTATCGCCTTCGTCAGCATCGCCCTCACCACCATCACCGCTATCGCCACCGTCGTCGGGCTCCGGATCGTCTATGGTCGAGTCATCGTTATCCTGATCGCCTGGCTCCTCTGTGGTGGTCGCGGCAAGCATCAACCCGCCCTGCGTCACTTGCCCACTCGACGCGTGCTGCTCGTGCTCATCGCACTCCGCCCACGCCGCTGTGGAGCCCAGCGACAACATCACCAACACCTTCAGCAAAAACATCATGCGTAGCAGCTTGTTCATAGCCAATTCCTTCTTTTCCGGATAAAGCCGGGACCTGACGGTGCTCAAGAAAATCTAGTTCTGAACAGGCCGGTTCACCAGATAAGACGCTCCCGAACCACCATAAATGCCCCCGCCTGACAGATTGGTTTCGAATAAGTGTTATCTCCAAACCTACTAACGCCTGGAACCCGTGTGGGAGCAAGGCTTGCCCGCGATGGCGGCGGTACAATCCAACATCCAGGCAAGCTGACCCACCGCTATCGCGAGCAAGCTTTGCTCCCACAGGAAACGGTACCGAACACAAGTTCTGGCCCACTGAAGATCCAGTATGGGAGCGAGCTTGCTCGCGATGACGCCAACACATCCAGCATCCTGGCATGCTGACCCACCGCTTTCGCGAGCAAGCTTTGCCCCCACAGAGGGATCTGTGCCGAACACAAGCTTCTTGCCCACTGAAGATCCACTGTGGGAGCAAGGCTTGCCCGCGATGGCGCCAGTACATCCAACATCCTGGCAAGCTGACCCACCGCTTTCGCGAGCAAGCTTTGCTCCCACAGGAAACGGTGCCAAACACAAGTTTCTGGCCCACTGAAGATCCAGTGTGGGAGCAAGGCTTGCCCGCGATGGCGCCAGTACATCCGACATCCAGGCAAGCTGACCCACCGCTATCGCGAGCAGGCTCGCTCCCACAGAGGGGTTATGGGTGACCGGAGATTGAGGACTGGCACAGAACCAGTGTGGGAGCGAGCCTGCTCGCGATGACGCCAACACATCCAACATCCAGGCAAGCTGACACTCCGCTATCGCGAGCAAGCTTTGCTCCCACAGTTACTTCACAAAGTTCTTTAACGGGAGCTCGCATCCGCGAAAGGCGCCGCCTGCGCTATCGTAGGCCGAAATTCTTCAAAGGCTCCCCGACATGAATCTGTCGCAAACCCTGATGCAACTGGAACATAGCCTTTTGTCCCAAGACACACGGCGTGACGCAGCGGCAATCTCTCGCCTGATCGCCGAGGATTTCATCGAGTTCGGCGCCAGCGGTAGCATCTGGACCAAAGCCGAGGTGGTCGAGCAATTACCTCAACAATCCTTCACTCAACGCACCACCAGCGAGTTTTCAGCCAAACCGCTGTCGGAGCACACCGTGTTGGTCACCTACCGTTGTCACAACCTGTCCGCCGATAGACAGTCATCCACCCACAGCCTGCGCAGTTCGATCTGGCGCAAGCGAGGTGAAGAATGGGAAATGGTGTTCCATCAGGGAACACCCATTCCCCGGTGAAATTGTCCATGTTCAAGACAAAGCACAGGCCATAAAAAACCCCGCAACTTTCGCAGCGGGGTTTTCGGTTTCAACGCTTGATGCTTAGTGGTGCTCCCGCGTCGCGCGGAATTTCACGTCCGGCCAGCGCTCTTCCATCAGCGCCAGGTTGACCCGGGTCGGGGCCAGGTAGGTCAAGTGACCGCCGCCGTCCAGCGCGAGGTTTTCCACGGCCTTGTTGGAAAATTCCTCGAGCTTTTTCTTGTCGTCGCATTCGATCCAGCGGGCGGAGTACACGGTGATCGGCTCGTACGAGCACTCAACCTTGTATTCCTCTTTCAAGCGGCTGGCGACGACGTCGAACTGCAGCACACCGACGGCACCGAGGATGATGTCGTTGCTGCGGGTCGGGAAGAACACCTGGGTGGCGCCTTCTTCGGCCAGTTGCTGCAGGCCCTGGCGCAGTTGCTTGGACTTGAGCGGATCCTTCAGGCGTACGCGGCGGAACAGTTCCGGGGCGAAGTGCGGGATGCCGGTGAAACCCAGGGTTTCGCCTTCGGTGAAGGTGTCGCCGATCTGGATGGTGCCGTGGTTATGCAGGCCGATGATGTCGCCGGCAAAAGCCTCTTCCAGTTGCTCGCGTTCCGAGGAGAAGAAGGTCAAGGCGTCGCCGATGCGCACGTCCTTGCCGGTGCGCACGTGGCGCATCTTCATGCCCTTTTCGTATTTGCCGGAGCAGATGCGCATGAAGGCGATGCGGTCGCGGTGCTTGGGGTCCATGTTCGCCTGGATCTTGAACACGAAGCCCGAGAATTTCTCTTCCACTGGCTCCACGGTGCGCTCGTTGGCGACACGGGCCAGCGGGCGCGGGGCCCAATCGACCACGGCGTCGAGCACATGGTCCACACCGAAGTTGCCCAGGGCGGTACCGAAGAACACCGGGGTCAGTTGGCCGTCGAGGAACTCCTGCTGGTTGAACTCATGGCAGGCGCCCTGCACCAGTTCCAGTTGCTCGACAAAACGGTCGTACTCGTCGCCCAGGTGTGCGCGCGCTTCGTCGGAGTCGAGCTTCTCGATGATCTTGACGTCAGTGCGCTCGTGCCCGTGACCGGCCGTGTAGACGATGATGTAGTCGTCGGCCAGGTGGTACACGCCCTTGAAGTCGCGGTAGCAACCGATCGGCCAGGTGATCGGCGCTGCCTTGATCTTCAGGACCGCTTCGATCTCGTCGAGCAGTTCGATCGGGTCGCGGATGTCACGGTCGAGTTTGTTGATGAAGCTGACGATCGGCGTGTCCCGCAGACGGCAGACGTCCATCAGCGCGATGGTCCGTGGCTCGACGCCTTTACCGCCGTCGAGGACCATCAGCGCCGAGTCCACCGCGGTCAGGGTGCGGTAGGTATCTTCGGAGAAGTCTTCGTGGCCCGGGGTGTCGAGCAGGTTGATCATGTGATCGCGATACGGGAACTGCATGACCGACGTGGTAATGGAGATACCCCGTTGCTTTTCCATTTCCATCCAGTCGGAGGTGGCATGGCGGTCGGATTTGCGAGATTTCACCGTGCCGGCGACCGCAATCGCCTTGCCCATCAGCAAGAGCTTCTCGGTGATGGTGGTCTTACCGGCATCGGGGTGGGAAATAATGGCGAAAGTGCGGCGTTTCGCGACTTCGGCGGCCTGTTTGGTCATGGGAAATCGCCTGGCAGGTGATTCAAAAAAGGGCGGCGATTATAGCTCAACTTGTGCCAGGAACCGAACCGTTGAGCACATCCGGGGTGGCCAAATGCTGCTCTACATGGGAACCTTTTGCCCCGTGGAGGCGTCCACCCCCCTGATACGAGTAACCGTCAGGGGCTGAAAAATCAGCAAGTTAGCCTGACGAGGCTGCGCTCATGGCTCGATTTACCTGCCGTTTTTACCGGCATGGAAAAGAGCTGCTTCTCGCGAACGTTTTCCCGGCAACCCATGATGGTCTGCCGCCCGGGACAGCGTGCGCCGACTGAAAGACAAAGGAGTCCGCCTGTGGCTATCCGCTATGGCAAAGGGCTTATCGGGGGTGCGGTCGTCGTCGCGCTCCTGGCCCTGTTGGTCCACTGGATCGGCATCGATACGATCCAACGCTACCACGACGATCTGCTGTTCTACCTGCAAGCGCACCTGCTGCTGGTACTGGCCTCCATGCTGGCGGCCCTGCTCGTGGGCATTCCCGCCGGCATCGCCCTCAGCCGCCCCGGCATGGTCGGGCGCGCCGAACGCTTCATGCAAGTGTTCAACATCGGCAACACCGTGCCGCCCCTGGCCGTGCTGGCCATTGCCCTGGGCATCCTGGGCATCGGCAGCGGTCCCGCTATCTTCGCCCTGTTCCTCGCCTCGTTGTTGCCCATCGTGCGCAACACTTATGAAGGCCTGAAAAACGTCCAGGGCTCCCTCAAGGAAGCCGCCGTCGGCATCGGCATGACCCCGCGCCAGGTGCTGTGGAAAGTCGAGTTGCCCAACGCGGTGCCGATCATCGTCGGTGGCGTGCGTGTGGCCCTGGCGATCAACGTCGGCACCGCGCCCCTGGCGTTCCTGATCGGCGCCAACAGCCTCGGCAGCCTGATCTTCCCCGGCATTGCCTTGAACAACCAGCCGCAGCTGCTGCTCGGCGCGGCCTGCACCGCCCTGCTGGCGCTGCTGCTCGACGGCCTGGTGACAATGGCCAGCCGCCTCTGGCTGGAACGCGGTCTGCGACCGTCATAAGCCGGCTGGATAAAGGAAATCGTTTATGAAGAAGTTGAGCTTGATACTGGGCTGCGTCCTGCTGTTCGCAGGATTCGCCCAAGCCGCTGAAAAACCGCTGATCCGCCTTGGCGCCCGGGTGTTCACCGAACAGACGCTGCTGGCGGAAATCACCGCGCAATACCTGCGCAGCAAGGGCTACGATGCGCAGATCACCGGCGGCCTGGGCAGCAACCTGGCCCGCAGCGCCCATGAAACCGGGCAACTGGACATGCTCTGGGAATACACCGGCGTGTCGCTGGTGGCCTACAACCACGTCACGGAAAAACTCGACAGCGCCCAGTCCTACGCCCGAGTGAAAGAACTCGACGCAAAAAAAGGCCTGGTCTGGCTCACGCCGTCGAAATTCAGCAACACCTATGCCCTGGCGCTACCGGAAGAAGTCGCGAAGAAGTATCCGCAGATCAATTCCATCAGCCAGTTGAACACGGTCTTGCAGGCCGAGGCCGACGAGAACCACCTAGTCGCCCTGGACACCGAGTTCGCCAACCGCTCCGACGGCCTGGCGGGCATGGTCGAGCAATACGGCATGAACCTGACCCGCAAGAACATCCGGCAGATGGACGCCGGCCTGGTCTACACCGCCCTGCGCAACAGCCAGGTATTCGCCGGCCTGGTGTACACCACCGACGGCCGGTTGAACGCGTTCAAGCTGAAGTTGCTGGAAGACGACAAGCATTACTTCCCCGACTACACCGCCGCGCCGGTGGTGCGCCAGGCGTACCTCGACGCGCACCCGCAACTGGCCGCGCAGCTCAAGCCCCTGGCCGAGCTGTTCGACGATGAAACCATGCGCCAGCTCAACGCCCGCGTGGACGTCAACCACGAAAGCCCTTCCACCGTTGCCGCCGATTTCCTGCGCCAGCATTCCCTGCTCTCAACCCAATGACCTGGAGGAAAAGCCATGGATTTTCTTGACGCCTTTTCCCATCTGGACTGGCCGCTGGTACTGCGCCTGACCTGGCAGCACATCACCCTGGTGGGCATCGCTGTGACCCTGGCGATTGTCGTCGGCGTACCCCTGGGCATCTTCATGACCCGCTTCCCGACGCTCGCCGGCCCCTTGCAGGCCAGCGCCACGGTGCTGCTGACGATTCCGTCGATTGCGCTGTTCGGCTTGCTGCTGCCGTTCTATTCAAAATTCGGCCAGGGCCTGGGCCCGATGCCGGCGATCACCGCAGTGTTTCTCTATTCCCTGTTGCCGATCATGCGCAACACCTACCTGGCCCTGACCGGCGTCGAACCGGGCATCCGTGAGGCCGCTCGCGGCATCGGCATGACCTTCGGCCAGCGCCTGCGCATGGTCGAACTGCCCATCGCCGTGCCGGTGATCCTGGCCGGCGTGCGCACCGCCGTGGTCATGAACATCGGCGTCATGACCATCGCCGCCACCATCGGCGCCGGTGGCCTGGGCGTGCTCATCCTCGCTTCCATCAGCCGCAGCGACATGTCGATGCTGATCGTCGGCGCCGTGCTGGTCAGTCTCCTGGCCATCTTCGCCGACCTGCTTCTGCAATGGCTGCAACGCTCGCTGACTCCTAAAGGACTTCTCAAATGATCGAACTTCAAAACCTCAGCAAAACCTTCAAGAGCAACGGCAAGGACGTCAAGGCCGTGGACTCGGTGAACCTGACCGTCAACGAAGGCGAGATCTGCGTGTTCCTCGGGCCGTCGGGCTGCGGCAAAAGCACCACGCTGAAGATGATCAATCGCCTGATCCCGCCCACTTCGGGCAAGGTGTTGATCAACGGCGAAGACACCACCGGCCTGGACGAAGTGACCCTGCGCCGCAACATCGGCTATGTGATCCAGCAGATCGGCCTGTTCCCGAACATGACCATCGAGGAAAACATCACCGTGGTCCCGCGCCTGCTCGGCTGGGACAAGCAGAAATGCCACGACCGCGCCCGCGAATTGATGAGCATGATCAAGCTCGAGCCCAAGCAGTATCTGCATCGCTACCCTCGTGAACTGTCCGGCGGCCAGCAGCAGCGCATCGGCGTGATCCGTGCCCTGGCGGCCGATGCGCCGCTGCTGCTGATGGACGAACCCTTCGGCGCGGTGGACCCGATCAACCGCGAGATGATCCAGAACGAGTTCTTCGAGATGCAGCGGGCGCTGAACAAGACCGTGATCATGGTCAGCCACGACATCGACGAAGCGATCAAGCTGGGGGACAAGATTGCGATCTTCCGCGCCGGCAAACTGGTCCAGTTCGATCACCCGGACACGCTACTGGCCCATCCGGCCGACGAGTTCGTCAGCAGCTTCGTCGGCCAGGACAGCACGCTCAAGCGCCTGCTGCTGGTCAAGGCCGAAGACGCGGCGGACAACGCCCCGTCGGTCAGCCCCGAAACGCCAGTGGGTGAGGCACTGGAGCTGATGGACGAACATGACCGTCGCTACGTGGTGGTCACCTGTGCCGAGAACAAGGCCCTGGGCTATGTGCGTCGTCGCGACCTGTACCGCCAGACCGGCACCTGCGGCCAATACCTGCGCGAATTCAACGCCACCGCCGCCTACGACGAACACCTGCGGATCCTGCTGTCGCGCATGTACGAATTCAACCGTTCGTGGTTGCCGGTGATGGATGCCGAGCGGGTGTTCCTCGGGGAGGTGACCCAGGAATCGATTGCCGAGTACCTGAGCTCCGGACGTTCGCGCGGGGGCAAGACCAGCATTGTCTCGCCGGCCGAGACAGCGTCGGCCTGATCGGCCACGACTGCCTTTGTGGCGAGGGAGCTTGCTCCCGCTGGGTCGCGCAGCGGCCCCAAAAAAGCGATGAGCGCTTCGCACTGGAGCGCCAGCCCGGTCAAGCGGGAGCAAGCTCCCTCGCCACAAAGGCAAAAGCCATATTGAGCAAGGTCGAAAACCAATCCAAGGGAACATCAATCTGTCACGCAGGTCGGTTACATCATGAGCTGTCGCGGGCCGCACGACGGATGTGTGCAAAAACGCGACATTTTTAGTTGATCTCAGGCCCCTCACGCCCTAAAGTTCGCGCCGAACGTCCATGCTGGAAACGATCCATCCGGCTCAAGTACTGACGACGAGACAGCAAGGCCAAGGGCATCACGCATCCCGTGGCCTTTTTGCTTTCGGCGACATGCCTTGGGAAGTAGGCGAACCAAAGTGGGGATACGGAGGACGTTCACGGGGGCTGCTTGCCCTCACACCCATTGATCCTGATGTTTGCCAGTAGGAGTCCCAAGTATGTCGATCCAGGTCGAAGATTATTTCGCGCGCGAAACCTTCCAGAAAATGAAAGCGTTCGCCGACAAGCAGGAAACCCCGTTCGTGGTGATCGACACTGCGATGATCTCCCAGGCCTATGACGACCTGCGCGCCGGTTTCGAATTCGCCAAGGTCTACTACGCGGTCAAGGCCAACCCGGCGGTAGAAATCATCGACCTGCTCAAGGATAAAGGCTCGAACTTCGACATCGCCTCGATCTATGAGCTGGACAAGGTCATGAGCCGTGGCGTCGGCCCGGACCGGATCAGCTACGGCAACACCATCAAGAAATCCCGCGACATTCGCTACTTCTACGAGAAGGGCGTGCGCCTGTATGCCACCGACTCCGAAGCTGACTTGCGCAACATCGCCAAGGCCGCGCCGGGCTCGAAAGTCTATGTACGGATCCTCACCGAAGGCTCGACCACCGCTGACTGGCCGTTGTCGCGCAAGTTCGGCTGCCAGACCGACATGGCCATGGACCTGCTGATCCTGGCCCGCGACCTGGGCCTGGTGCCGTACGGCATTTCGTTCCACGTCGGCTCGCAACAGCGCGACATCAGCGTCTGGGACGCGGCTATCGCCAAGGTCAAGGTGATCTTCGAACGCCTGAAGGAAGAAGACGGCATCGTCCTGAAGCTGATCAACATGGGGGGTGGCTTTCCGGCCAACTACATCACCCGCACCAACAGCCTGGAAACCTACGCTGAAGAGATCATCCGCTTCCTCAAGGAAGACTTCGGCGACGACCTGCCGGAAATCATCCTGGAGCCGGGCCGTTCGTTGATCGCCAACGCCGGCATCCTGGTCAGCGAAGTGGTGCTGGTGGCGCGTAAATCCCGTACCGCCGTCGAGCGTTGGGTGTACACGGATGTGGGCAAGTTCTCCGGCCTGATCGAAACCATGGACGAAGCCATCAAGTTTCCGATCTGGACCGAGAAGAAAGGTGAAATGGAAGAAGTGGTCATCGCCGGCCCTACCTGCGACAGCGCTGACATCATGTATGAGAACTACAAGTACGGGTTGCCGTTGAACCTGGCTATTGGGGATCGTCTGTATTGGCTGTCGACCGGGGCCTATACCACCAGTTATAGCGCGGTGGAATTCAATGGCTTTCCGCCGTTGAAATCGTTTTACGTGTGATGTGTTTGGGCGCTTGAGCTTATAGTTCTTGCCCTGTTGCGTAATGAAAAACGGCGCTTTTTCAGGAATGGAAAGCGCCGTTTTTTTTGAGAGGGGTATTTTGCCGTGCGGTTGGTGTGTATATCCGTTATTTCGGTAACGGCGGCTTAGGGTTCCGCTCTTACAGCGGCTCACTTTTGAGAAGCGCAAAAGTAAGCAAAACGCTTCTGCCCCACCACTCGGTGCCTCGCTTAGGCTCGGCATGCCCGAACGAAGGCATTGCTCCGTGGGCCCGCCGCGAAGGGCCATCCATGGCCCAGCGCGGCTAACCCGGCATCCATGCCGGGTTGCCCACTCCACAATGCCTGCGTTCGGCCAGCATGGTTAACGGGGCGCCGAGATCAACGTCCACCGCGAGGCGGCCTAACAGCCGACCTGGCTCTCCCGCTCGTACACCCATTAGATCTGTGGGAGCAAAGCTTGCTCGCGAATACGGTGTTCCAGTCGATGAAGATGTTGGATGTGCTGACCTCTTCGCGAGCAAGCTCGCTCCCACAGGATTTCGTCGCTCAGGTCATCACTGGCCGCTCATGCAAATGATCGGGGCTTTTAAGTGTGTTTATGAATGGTTCTCGATAACACACGGCATAATGCGCACCGTGATGAACAGTAATGGATGAACAAGGCGGGCTACGTGTTGAAGAAAACCCTGTTCCAGTTGCACTGGTTGTTCGGCATCAGTGCCGGGCTGGTCCTGGCGTTGATGGGCGTTACCGGGGCGGTGGTGTCGTTCCAGAATGAAATCCTGCGGGCCTTGAATCCACAAGTGCTTATGGTCGAGAAGCAGCCGGCCGGCGTCCTGCCGCCCGCCGAACTGGTGGAACAGATCGAGGCCACCTCCGGCAAGACCGTGGCCATGCTCTGGGTCGAGACCGACAGCGGCAACGCCGCGCGGGTGATCTTTGCGGCGCCTCCTGGGGAAAAACGCGGCGCCATGCGCTATTTCAATCCTTACAACGCGCAGTTCATGGGCGATGTGACGGGCCAGGACTTCTTCGGTCTGATGCTCAGGTTGCACCGCGTCCTGACCCTGGATGATGTTGGTCGGCAAATCACCGGTGCCTGCACGCTGATCCTGGTGTTTTTCTGCCTGTCCGGGCTGTACCTGCGTTGGCCGCGCCAATGGAAAAGCTGGCGCGCCTGGCTGACCCTCGACTGGGGGAAAAAAGGCCGGAGCTTCAATTGGGACCTGCACTCGGTGGCGGGCACCTGGTGCCTGGTGTTCTATCTGCTGGCGGCGCTGACCGGGCTGACCTGGTCCTACGAGTGGTACAACAAAGGCGTGACCCGCCTGCTTTCCGATTCACCGAACGACGAACGGGTACGCAATCGCGGCCCGGTGCCGAGCGGCCCACTTCCCGTGGCCGACTACCGGGCCATGTGGAGCAGCATCTACAGCGCCGCCGGCCCGGGCCTGTCGGCCTATAACGTGCGCATGCCGCCCGTGGCCGGACAACCGGCGACCGTGTTCTACCTGCTGAAAAACTCGCCCCACGACCGGGCGCTGAACCAGCTCACCCTCGACCCGGCCACCGGCGTCATCAGCCAGCACAGCCGCTACAGCGACAAGCGCCTCAAGGCGCAGTTGCTGACCAGTGTCTATGCCCTGCATGTCGGCAGTTACTTCGGCCTGGTCGGGCGGGTCCTGATGACCGTCGCCGCGCTGACCATGCCGCTGTTCTTCATCACCGGCTGGTTGCTGTACCTGGACCGCCGCCGCAAGAAGCGCCACGTCAGAAACGCCCGCCAGGCCCTGATCGCCAACACGGGCAATGCGCCGGCCTGGCTGATCGGCTTCGCCAGCCAAAGCGGTTTTGCCGAGCGACTGGCCTGGCAGACCGCCGGCCAACTCCAGGCCGCCGGCTTGCCGGTGAACGTCCAGCCACTGGCCGGCGTTCGTGAGCAGGACCTGAACGACGCCACCCATGCGCTGTTTGTCGTCAGCACCTTTGGCGACGGCGAAGGACCGGACAGTGCCCGCGGTTTCGAACGCAAGGTGCTGGGCCAGGCCTTGAGCCTGGAGCGCCTGCAGTATTCGGTGCTAGGCCTGGGCGACCGACAATATGAACACTTCTGCGGCTTCGCCCGGCGCCTGCACGCCTGGCTGGCGGAACACGGCGGCAAGACCCTGTTCGCGCCGGTGGAAGTGGACAGCGGCGACCCTTACGCCCTGCGTCACTGGCAACAACAATTGGCGGAGCTGACCGGCCAAGCCCCGCTGGACACTTGGCAGGCACCAAGCTTCGAGAACTGGACACTCAGCCAGCGCACTCTGCTCAACCCCGACAGCAGCGGCTCGGGCGTGTACCTGCTGGGCCTCACCGCCCCGGGCCCGAGCAGTTGGCTGGCCGGTGACCTGGTGCAAATCCTGCCGCGCAATGACCTGTTGGCCATCGAACATTTGCTCGACGGGCTCGGCCTCTCCGGCCACGCGCGCGTGCAGGTCGATGGCCTGTCCCAGAGCCTTGACCAGGCCCTGGCAACCCGACAACTGCCGGAAAACCGCGCCCACCTGGTCGGCCTGCATGCCCAGGCGCTGGTGGATGCCCTGGCACCGCTGGCGATACGCGAGTACTCCATCGCCTCGATCCCGGCCGACGGTATGCTGGAGCTGATCGTGCGCCAGGAACGTCACGCCGACGGCAGCCTGGGCGTCGGTTCCGGCTGGCTGACCGAACACGCACCACTGGGCAGCGCCGTCAGCCTGCGGCTGCGCCGCAACAGCAGCTTCCATCTGCCGGCCCAGGGTGTGCCGATGATCCTGCTGGGCAACGGCACCGGTCTGGCCGGCTTGCGCAGCCTGCTCAAGGCGCGCGTCACCGAGGGCATGCAGCGTAACTGGCTGCTGTTTGGTGAGCGCAACCGCGAACACGATTTCCACTGCCGCGATGAGCTGCAGGAGTGGGTGACCTCAGGCGACCTGGAACGCCTGGACCTGGCCTTCTCCCGGGATCAGAAACAGAAAGTCTACGTCCAGGACCGCCTGCTGGAATCGGCCGCGCTGCTCAAGCAATGGCTGGCCGACGGCGCGGTGATCTATGTCTGCGGCAGCTTGCAGGGCATGGCATCCGGGGTGGATCACGTGCTCAACAACGTGCTGGGGCGCGAGGAAGTGGAACGGCTGATCGAGCAGGGGCGGTATCGGCGGGATGTCTACTGACAGACACTTAACTTGAATGCACATTAAGCCCCCTGTGGGAGCGAGCTTGCTCGCGATGGCGGGTCGTCAGCCAACACTTCATTGAATGACACACCGCCATCG